>DATJFY010000133.1:0-92587 GCA_035495415.1 Verrucomicrobiia bacterium | reverse complement strand
CGCCGGCTCGCTGCGCGCGATGGCGAGCGCCCGGTCGACCACCGTTTCAAGCTGAGGAAAGTTGCGCAGCTCGTAGTCCCACTTCACGAACTCCCGGGCGAGCCCGCCCTGGTCGAACGCCTCCTGCGCCCAGTGGATCGGCCGGTCCCGGCTGCCGAGCATCCCGCCCTCGGTGATGGGCGTGCGGCCCGCGGTGAAGAGAATGGGGACCTGCGAGCGCGCGGCGTTGATCAGGCCGCCCAGCGCGTTGGCCGCGCCGACGATCACGTGGACCATCACCGCCTGGGGCTTGCCGGAGACCATGGCGTGGCCGTGCGCCATCGCCACCGCGGGGATCTCGTGTGGCACCGTGATGGGCCGCGGACACGCGAGCCCGCTGGCCTGGCGCCGCGCGTAGGCCTCGATCAGCGGGGCGAAGTCCGTCCCCGCATTGGCGAAGAGAAAGTCCACGCCGCGCGCGGCGAGCAACTCGAGATAGGCGTCGGCGGTGCTCTCGATGGAAGCAGTCTTCTTCATGCGGGGATCCTCGCTGAAGCGGGGTGATGGAGGGACGTCGCTAAGGTAGCGCGATCCTCACTTGCCCGTCCAGCGCGGCTTCCGCTTCTCGACGAAGGCGGCGGCGCCCTCGCGGAAGTCGGCGCTGGTGTAGGTGCGGGCGATCAGGTCGTCACCGTCGGGCACGCCGCGGTGGTCACGGATGCGGCGCAGCGCCTCCTTGGTGACCTGCAGCGTGATGGGGGCGTGCTCGGCCAGCTCCAGCGCGATGGCCTTCACGCGGGCCTCGATCTCCTCGGGCGGGACGACTTCGTGCACGTACCCCGCGGCGTGGGCCTCGGCGGCGGTGAGGAAGCGGGCACGGAAGATCACGTCCTTCACGAGGGAGGGGCCCAGCAGATCGACGAAGCGCGTGTAGGTTTCCATGGAGAGGCAATTGCCCAGCGTGCGCGCGATCGGGGCGCCGAACTTCGCGTCGGGGGTGGCGACGCGGAGGTCGCAGCACGCGGTGAGGTTGAACCCGCCGCCCACCGCGTACCCCTGAATCTGCGCGATTACCGGCTTCTTCACCCGCTCGAGGCGCGCCGAGCGCGCGGCGCCGTCGCGCTCGTAGGCGAGCCCGTCCTCGGCGGTCTCGAACACCTTGAACTGGCTGATGTCAGTGCCGGCGACGAAGGCCTTGCCACCCGCGCCGCGAAGCACGAGGACCCGGATCGAGTCGTCGGCGTCCACCTCTTCGCACGTCTCCAGCAGGCGATCGTACATCGCCCATGTCATCGCGTTGCGGGTCTGCGGCCGGTTGAACGTGAGGGTCATGATGGGCCCATCACGAGTGACGAGCGCGTCCTGGTCGGCGGCGGAGGTGCTCACGGGTGCCTCCTCGGGTGCGGGTGGTGGGCGGAGGATATCAGAAACGTGCTAGCCTACGCCTCGCCATGGCGGGCGCGCTCGACGGGATTCGCGTAGTCGATCAGACCCAGGTGATGGCGGGTCCCTTCGCCAGCATGTTGCTCGCCGACATGGGCGCGGACGTCATCAAGGTCGAGCCACCCGAGGGCGAGCACGCGCGCCATGTGGGGCTGGAGATCGCGCCCGGCGTCGGCGCCTCGTTCCTCGCGGTCAACCGCGGGAAGAAGGGGATGACGCTCGACCTCAAGCAGCCGGACGGCGTGGCGGTGCTCAAGCGCCTCGTCGCCACCGCGGACGTGCTCGTCGAGAATTATCGACCCGGCGTGGCGGCGCGGCTGGGCGTGGACTACGACACGCTGGCCGCCGTCAATCGCCGCCTGATCTACTGCTCGGTGTCCGGCTTCGGCCAGACCGGCCCCTACGCCTCGCGTGGCGGCTACGACCTCATCGCCCAGGGCATGGCCGGGATCATGAGCGCCACCGGGAGCGACGGCGGACCCCCGGTGAAGGTGGGGGTGCCCATCGCCGATCTCGGGGCCGGCCTCTTCGCGCTGCTGGGTATCCTCGCCGCGCTCCGCGCGCGGCGTATCACCGGACGGGGCCAGCGCGTGGACACGTCGCTGTACGAGGCGGCGCTCGCGCTGTCGGCCTGGGAGGCGACGGAGTACTGGTACACGGGCGAGATTCCCAAGCGCCTGGGCACCGCGCATCGGCTGAACGCGCCCTACCAGGCCTTTCGCGCCAGCGATGGCTATTTCACCGTAGGCGCCGCCAATCCCAAGCTCTGGCCCATGTTCGCGGGGCTGATCGGCCGCCCCGAGTTGACGCAGGACCCGCGCTTCAAGGGTGTGGGCGACCGCGTGAAGCATCGTCCCGCCCTCGAGAAGGAGATCGAGATCGCCACGAGCAGGGAGACACGCGCCCACTGGCTGGCGAAGTGCGAGGCCGCCGGCATTCCCGCGGGACCGATCTACAACATTCCTGAAGCGCAGGCCGATCCCCAGGCCCAGGCGCGCGGCATGGTGCAGGAGCTCGTGCACCCGCAGGCCGGCCGCGTGAAGGCGCTCGGCAATCCGGTCAAGCTCTCACGGTCCCCGGCCACACTCCACGCGGCCGCGCCGCTGCTGGGCGCCGACACCGACGCCGTGCTCGGGGGCCTGGGCTATGCCGCGTCCGACATCGCGTCGCTGCGGGCGAAGAAGGTCGTGTGAGGCGCATGCGCGGATGATCCGCTCCGTTCCCGGCCGCACCCCCAGGGTGCATCCCGGCGCTTTTGTCGACATCGCGGCCCAGGTCATCGGGGATGTCACCATCGAGGAAGGCGCCAGCGTCTGGCCGTTCAGCATTCTCCGCGGCGACCAGGATAACTACGTGCGCCTCGGTCGTAACTCCAACGTGCAGGACAGCTCCGTGCTGCACGTCACGCCGGAGTTCCCGTGCATCGTGGGCGCCGGCGTGACGATCGGGCACCGCTGCGTCGTGCATGCGTGCACGATCATGGACAACGTGCGGATCGGCATCGGGGCGGTGGTGCTGACCGGCGCGGTGGTGGAGGAGAACGCCCAGGTCGGCGCCGGCGCGGTGGTGCCCCAGGGCAAGGTGGTGCCCGCAGGCTGGCTGGTGATGGGCGTGCCCGCCAAGCCGATCCGCAAGATGTCGGACGACGAGCTGGCCGACATCCGCCGAAACGCCGTCGAGTACTTGGACCTCTGGCACCGGGATTACCGCGGAGTGTGGGACGTGAGGGACCAGAAGCCATGAAGCCCTTGGCCGGTCTACGCGTCATCGACTTCACTCAGGCGATGGCGGCGCCCTACTGCACGATGAACCTGGCCGACCTGGGTGCCGATGTCATCAAGCTCGAGCCGCCTGGCGAAGGGGAGCCGACCCGTCACCTCGGCGCCGTCCACAAGCGTGGCCACAGCGCGACCTTCATGACGATGAACCGTGGCAAGCGGGATCTTGCCGTGGACCTCAAGCAGCCCGAGGGCGTCGCGCTCGTGAAGCGCTTGGTCAAGACGGCGGACGTCTTCGTCCAGAACTATCGGCCCGGCGTGGCCGAGCGGCTGGGCCTGGGTTATCAGGCCCTCAGCGAGATCAACCCGCGCCTCATCTACTGCGCCGTAAGTGGCTTTGGCGGCACGGGACCGTACGCGCCACGCGGTGGCTACGATTTGATCGCCCAGGGCATGAGTGGGGTCATCAGCGTGACGGGCGACGAGGACGGTCCGCCCGCCAAGTCCGGCGTGCCGCTCTCAGACCTGGCGGCGGGCCTCTTCTCCGCCTACGGCATCCTGTGCGCGCTGGAGTACCGGGAGCGGACGGGGCTGGGGCAGCTCGTCGACACGTCCCTGCTCGAGGCCGCGATGGCCCTGACGGTGTGGGAGGCCACGGAATACTGGGTGACTGGCGAGGCCCCGAAGGCGCTAGGCTCCGCGCACCGGCTCTCGGCGCCCTATCAGGCGCTCCGCGCCGCCGACGGCTACTTCACCGTGGGCGCCAACAACGACCGCCTCTTCGACGGTTTCTGTCGCGCCATCGGCCGCGCCGACCTCCGCGAGGATTCGCGCTTCGCGAGCGGAGCGGGGCGGCGCAAGCACCGCAAGGCGCTGATCGTCGAGATCGAGAAGACCACCGTCACCGAGCCGCGGACGTTCTGGCTCGAGCGTCTCGACAAGGAAGGCGTGCCCGCGGGTCCCATCAACAACTACGCGGAGGCGCTCGCCGACAAGCAGACCATCGCGCGCCGCATGGTGGTGGATCTGATCCATCCGGGCGCTGGCCCCATCAAGGCGCTCGGTGTGCCCGTGAAGCTGTCCGACACGCCCGGCGCCGTGGACAAGGCCGCGCCCATCCTGGGCCAGGACACCGAGGATATCCTCGTGGAGCTCGGCTACTCGGAGGCCGAGCGCAAGGATCTCGAAGCGCGCGGCATCGTGCAGCGCTGGCCGCGACGCTAGGCGGGCGCGTGAGATAGGGGATTTGCCCTGGGGTGTAGCGCGCTGATGGCCCAGCCCAGGTCGAGTCTCTCCCCCGTCCAGCTCGGAAGTCCTGTCCGAGGCGAGATGCGCAGCCCATGCGCTTCATCAATGGCTCCCAGCGCCGCGACCACGTCTCCGGCGACAGCAGGGAGCACAGGGGCATCCAGCAAGGGCTGTCCGTCCGGCCGCCAAAAACTGAGCGATCCATCCACCTGTCGCGTGAGTCGATACCCATCCTCGTGGACCGAACGATGATGGCGCCGGCACAGGATCACCAGATTCGAGAGTGTGGTCGGACCGCCGTGCGCCCAGTGCTGGATGTGATGCCCTTGGCCGATGGATACATGGCATCCGGGGAACCGGCAGTGTCGATCCCGATGCCGGAGTGCCCTCCGGAGAGCAGCGGGAATCGTGCGTGTCCTCGCTCCGATCTCCACGGCTCTCCCGTCGGCATCGTGCCCCATCACTATGCGGTTGGCGTCACAGGTGAGTCGCTGCGACGTTTCAGCTGAAACGTGCGCACCATCCTCGACGACCGACTGGCCGGGCTGATCGGGGTCGTCCAGCACCGGGGCATGGACGTGTAATACGACCTGATATCTCTCGCCTGGCGCCCCGGGGTCGAGTTCATGGTGCAGCGCGGTCTCGGCGATCAAGCCCAGGGCATCTGCTTGCTGCTGGGGCATGGTCGGAAGCTCGTGAGCCTTGTCGGTGATCTCCGACGCCGGCCGCCATTGATACAGCCTTGCACGAGCCGCGGTCAGCGCTTTCAGGACAAGCGCTCCCACTTCGGGCTCGAGCCGGCCGTGAACGACGAACGTACCGTCGATGTCCTGATGGATGTGGAGCCGGCGGGCTGCATGCCGCATCTTGGCCTCGCGCGCTTCGACGAGCCGGTCCACGCGCCGCCAGCTCCGCACGATACGCTCGACGTGGAAGGTGGCGCCCGCGCGTCCGATGGCAAGGAGGCGCCCTTGCGTTTCTGGGGTCGCGACCCGCGTGAGGGCGCGGACCTTGGAATAGGAGAGCTCCCCTCGGGCCAGGGCGTCACTCAGAAGGGGAAGGGTCCCGAGGGCTCGGGCCACGCGGACATGTTCGCGGGCAGCCCCGAGGTCGAGTCCTATTCTCCAGGACAACCATTCCGCGCAGGAGCGAAAGCCGGTGTGCCACCCATTCCCGATGTCGAAGTCCCGTATGAGCGCCAAGAGCCGGGCGCTGGCTGCATTCAGATGGGCAGCGAGCTCCGCGATCTCATCGCCGAGGCGCTCGAGCTCTGCGACGCGCGGGTGAGTGGGCACGTAGACTGGCCGATCCGCGATCATGGTCGATCTCCTCGGAAACACCATACCGCTGAGATCTCCAGCGCCGGGGGACGGCCGACAAGGTGCGATCTGCGACGAGGAAATGATGTTTGCTCGCCACCGATTGAATCGGGTATGACGGGGCCGGAGGGACGATCCTGGAGGCGTCTCTTCCGCGACTGCGAGCGAGCGTTCGACGACGTCGTGAAACCTGTCAAGAGGGAAGTTACGATGAAGGCGCGAAATGAATGAAGACCGCTACGGCCTCCCGCTGACCTCCGCCTCGCCGCGCGCAGTGGACGCCTACCGCACGGGCGTGGACCGCATCCTCCTCGCGGTGCCGGGCGCCGATCGCGTCTTCGAGGACGCCCTCGCCGCCGACCCCGGGTTCGCGCTGGCCGCGATCGGGCTCGCGCGCACGCATCAAGTCCACGGCCGCATCCCCGAGGCGCAGGCCGCGGGCGCCCGGGCGCGGACGCTCGCCGCGGGCCTGTCCCGCCGCGAGCGACAGCACGTGGCGGCCATCGGCACCCTGCTGGACGGCGACGCGCGTGGGGCGCTGGCCGCGGTACGCGCGCACGTGGCCGAGTTCCCGCGCGACGCCCTGGTGCTCAGCCTGGCCGTCGGCGCCTTTGGCCTCATCGCGTTCAGCGGGCGCCCGGACCACAACGCAGCGCTCCTCGCGCTGCTCGACGAGCTCGCGCCCCACTATGGCGACGACTGGTGGTTCGCCTTCGCGCACGGCTGGGCGTTCAACGAAGCGCGACGCCCCGCCGAGGCGCGGGAGCTCATGGAGCGCGCGCTCGCCCTGCAGCCGCGCAGCGCGAACGCGGCGCACGGCTTCGCCCACATCTGCTACGAGACCGGCGCGGGAGACGAGGGCGCGCGCTTCCTCGAGGGCTGGCTGCCCGCCTACGAGCGCGCCTCGCCGCTCCACTGCCACCTCTCGTGGCATCTCGCCCTGTTCGAGCTCGGCCGGGACCGCGTCGACGCCGCGCTGCGCGTCTACGAGGACGCGATTGCCCCGGGTGCGTCGATCGCGCCGCCCCTCAATACGCTCAGCGACGCGGCGGCATTCCTCTGGCGCCTCGGTCTCTACGGGTCGCCTCCGGCGCCGGCGCGATGGGGCCCGGTGCGTGACTTCGCCGCGAAGGCCTTTCCGCGGCCCGGCCTCGCCTTCGCCGACGTCCATGCGGCGCTCGCCTACGCCGGCCATGGCGATCGGGGGGCGCTGACGCGGCTCATCGACGCCTTCCGCGAGGCCGACCGGGCGGGGCGCCTGCCGTCGGGCCCCGTGCCCGCGGCGCTCGCCGAGGGTCTTGGCGCCTTCGCCGCGGGCGACTACGAGGCAGCGATCCGGCACATCCAGCCGGTGGCCGAGGAGGTGATTCGCCTGGGCGGGAGCCACGCCCAGCGCGATATCTTCGAGGAAACCCTCATCCAGGCCTACTTGCGCGTCGAACGCGGGGCCGATGCCGCCCCGATCCTCGAGCGGCGCCTCGCGCGGCGGTCTTCGACCCGGGATCGGGGATGGTTGAACCGGGCCAACGGGGCTGCCGGGGGGCCGTAAACCCTTGTAGAACCGACCAAACGCTCTTGACAGCCCTAGGGGCCTCGGCTACACTCTCGCAACTTCAGGGGTCTGATAGAGGAACCGCCCCACCCGCAATGGCTCAGGTCTCCAACGGTGCAGACGCATGACACACGCGACGGCCGCGGCCGCAACGGGTGGCGGTCGTCCACCGGCCTCGGCGGCTGAGACGCTCGACCCCTCGCTCGACACCTTCCCGAAGCTCGTCGTCGAGAACGCGCGCCGCTTCGGCGGCAAGGTCGCTGTGCGCGAAAAGAATCTCGGGATCTGGCAGGCCTACACGTGGAGCCAGTATCTGGCGGACGCACGCGTGATCGCGCTGGGGCTGGCCTCGCTCGGCTTCGCCCGCGGGGACAAGACCGCGATCGTGGGCGACAATCGCCCCGCCCTCTACTGGACGATGCTCGCCACGCAGGCGCTCGGCGGGGTGGCCGTGCCGCTCTATCAGGACTCGATCGAGAGGGAGATGCAGTTCATCGTGGACCACGCCGAGGCGCGGTTCGCGGTGGTGGAGGATCAGGAGCAGGTGGACAAGCTCCTCCACGTCCGGGCGCAGTGTCCGCGCCTCGAGTACATCATCTACGACGACCCGCGCGGTCTCCGGCACTACCGGAACGACTGCCTCCTGAGCCTCACCGAGCTGAAGGCGCGCGGCGAGGCGTTCGACCGCCAGCACCCGGGGCATGTCGAGCGGGAGCTCGCGGCGGGGCGGGCGGACGACGTGGCCATCTTCTGCTACACCTCCGGCACCACCGGCCAGCCCAAGGGCACCATGCTCACGCATCGGAACCTCATCCTGACGGCGCGCAATGCGGCGGCGCTCGAGGGGCTGCGGCCGGACGACGAGGTGATGGCGTATCTGCCCGTGGCTTGGGTGGGGGACCACCTCTTCTCCTACGCGCAGTCGGTGGTGGTGGGATTCGCCATCAATTGTCCGGAGAGCCAGGCCACGGTGCTCCAGGATCTCAGGGAGATCGGGCCGACCTACTTCTTTGCGCCGCCCCGCATCTGGGAAAACCTCCTCACCTCCGTCCTGATCCGCGTGGAGGACGCCTGGGCGCCCAAGCGCGCGATGGTCCGCTCGCTCCTCGAGGTGGCGAGACGTATCGAGCAGGCGCGCCTCGCTCACCGGACGCCCCGCCTCCGCGACCGGCTGCTCGCGCCCCTGGGCGGGCTGCTCGTCTGTGGCCCGCTGCGGGACAACCTCGGGATGCGCCGGATCCGGGTCGCCTACACCGCGGGCGAGGCCATCGGGCCCGAGCTGCTCGAGTTCTACCGCTCGCTCGGGGTGAACGTGAAGCAGGTGTACGGGATGACGGAGTCGAGCGCGCTGATCGCCATCCAGCGGGACGGCGACGTGAAGCGCGACACCGTGGGCACGCCGCTTCCCGGGGTGGAGATCCGGATCGCGGAGTCGGGCGAGGTGTTGTTCCGGGGCCCGGGGATGTTCCGCGGCTACTACAAGAACGACGCGGCCACCGGGCAGACCATCGAGAACGGCTGGGTCCACACCGGCGATGCGGGCGTCCTCGACCGCGACGGGCATCTCAAGATCATCGACCGCGCCCGCGACGTGGGCCGGCTCTCCGGCGGTACGCTCTTCGCGCCGAAGTACCTCGAGAACAAGCTCAAGTTCTCGCCATTCATCAAGGAGGCGGTGTGCGTGGGTGACGGGCGTCCCTTCGTGGTCGCGCTCCTCAACATCGACCTCGCTGCGGTGGGGAATTGGGCCGAGCGCCGCAACCTGGCCTACACGTCCTACACGGACCTGGCGCAGAAGCCCGAGGTCTACGAGCTGGTGCGCGAGGCGGTCGGCCGCGTCAACGCCGGCCTGGCCGAGGACGGGGAGCTGGCCGGCGCGCAGATCCGGAAGTTCCTGCTCCTGCACAAGGAGCTGGACGCCGACGACCAGGAGATCACCCGGACGCGCAAGGTCCGCCGTGGCTTCATCGCCCAGAAGTATGCGGCCCTGATCGAGGGCCTCTACTCCGGAGTCGCCCACGTCAACGTGGAGGCCCAGGTCACCTACGAGGACGGGCGCGTCGGCACCGTCCGCGCCGACGTACGCATCGCCGACATGGTGGTGGCGGGGGCGTGATGCGCGAGCCCGTCCACCGCGCGCCGCTGCTCGAGGTGGACGGGATCAGCGTGCGCTTCGGCGCGGTGCAGGCGCTGGAGGGCGTGAGCCTGACGATCGGGCGGGGCGAGATCGCCGCGATCATCGGGCCGAACGGGGCAGGGAAGACCACGCTGCTCAACGTGATCAGCGGCTTCTACCACCCCTCCGAGGGCCACATCCGCTTCGACGGCAAGGACCGCACGCACCTCAAGCCCTTCGAGGTGGCCGCTCTCGGCATCGCGCGCACGTTCCAGAACGTGGCCTTGTTCAAGGGCATGAGTGTGCTCGACAACATCATGACGGGCCGCCTGCTGAAGATGCGGGGGAGCTTTCTCCTGGAGGGCCTCTACTGGGGGCCGGCGAAGCGGCAGGAGCTCGAGCATCGGGCCTTCGTCGAGCGCATCATCGACTTCCTGGAGATCCAGGCCATTCGCAAGACCTCGGCGGGGCGGCTGCCCTACGGACTGCAGAAGCGCGTGGAGCTGGCGCGCGCTCTCGCCGCCGAGCCGACCTTCCTCCTCCTCGACGAGCCCATGGCGGGCATGAACCTCGAGGAGAAGGAGGACATGTGCCGCTTCATCCTGGGCGTCAACGACGAGTTCGGGACCACCATCGCGCTCATCGAGCACGACATGAGCGTGGTCATGGACATCTCGGAACACGTGATCGCCCTCGACTACGGGCGCAAGATCGCCGACGGGACGCCGGACGAGGTACGCGCGAACTCCGCGGTGATCGACGCCTACCTGGGGGTGGCGCATGCTTAGCCTCCTCCACGCGGTCCTGGTGGCGCCGTTCATGGACATGGCGAGCGCGCCCGCGTTTTTCGTGGAGGTGCTCATCGGCGGGATCGCCGCCGGACTCATGTACTCCCTGGTCGCCCTGGGCTTCGTCCTGATCTTCAAGGCCTCGGGTGTGTTCAACTTCGCCCAGGGCGTCATGGTGCTGTTCGCCGCCCTGACCCTGGTCGGACTCATGGAGAAGGGCGCGCCGGTGGCCCTGGCCCTGCTGCTGACCATCGCGGTCATGGTGGCGCTCGCCTTCGGCATCGAGCGCGTGGTGCTGCGTCCCCTCGTCAATCAGGCGCCCATCATCCTGTTCATGGCCACGATCGGGCTCAACTTCTTCCTCGAGGGCTTCGGCGAGATGCTGTGGGGCGCCAACGTCAAGAAGCTCGACGTGGGCATCCCCGACGAGTCGGTGAAGGTGGCGGGCGTCCTCATCAACAAGCTCGAGATGTCGGCGGCGGGCACCGCGGCGGTGCTGGTGGGCGTGCTCGCGGTGTTCTTCCAGCGCACGCGCATCGGGCGGGCGCTCCGCGCGGTCGCCGACGACCATGAGGCCGCGCTCAGCATCGGCATCCCCCTCAAGACCATCTGGGTGGTGGTGTGGTCGGTGGCGGGGCTGGTTGCCCTCGCCACCGGCATCATGTGGGGCGCGAAGAGCGGCGTACAGTTCAGCCTGTCCCTGATCGCGCTGAAGGCGCTGCCCGTATTGATTCTCGGTGGCTTCACCTCGGTGCCGGGCGCCATCGTGGGCGGGCTCATCATCGGCACCGGGGAGAAGCTCGGCGAAGTCTACTGGGGGCCGCTGGTGGGCGGCGCCATCGAGAACTGGTTCGCCTACGCGCTGGCCCTCGTCTTCCTCGTCTTCCGGCCCCAGGGCCTGTTCGGCGAGCGCATCATCGAGCGCGTGTGATCTACCGCGAAGCCGGGCAGTTCAAGACGACCTACGCGAGCGATCAGGCCATGTTCCCGGTGGTCCAGGACCGCTGGGTCGTGCTCGCCCTGCTCGCCGCCGCCTTCACGGTGCCGACCGCGCTGGCCAGCGAGTACTGGCTCCAGGCCATCCTGATCCCGTTCCTGATCTATGCGCTCGCCGCGCTCGGGCTCAATATCCTCACCGGCTACGCGGGCCAGATCTCGCTCGGCACCGGCGGGTTCATGGCGGTGGGCGGGTACGCGGCGTTCAAGCTCACCACCGCCTTCCCGGACGTGAATATTCTGGTGATGTTTCTGGGCGCGGGGCTGGCGGCGGCGGGGGTCGGGCTCGTGTTCGGGATCCCGTCGCTCCGCATCAAGGGCTTCTACCTGGCGGTGGCCACCCTGGCCGCGCAGTTCTTCCTCGTCTGGCTCTTCAACAAGGTGGCGTGGTTTTCCAACTACGCGCCGTCCGGTACCATCACCGCGCCGCCCCACACCACCTTCGGCGTGATGGTGACGGGCCCCCAGGCGTCCGCGCAGGCGCGGTACGTGGTGGCGCTCGGATTCGCCGTGCTCTTCGCGCTCTTCGCCAAGAATCTCGTGCGGGGGCGGGTGGGGCGCTCGTGGATGGCCATCCGCGACCGGGACATCGCCGCCGAGATCATCGGGGTGCGGCCGCTGCGCACCAAGCTCCTCGCCTTCGGCATCTCGTCCTTCTACTGCGGGGTGGCGGGGGCCGAGTACGTGTTTCTCTACCTCGGCAGCGCCGAGACCTTGGCGTTCGACATCAACCTCTCGTTCCTCGTGCTGTTCATGGTCATCATCGGCGGCCTGGGAAGCATCCTCGGGTCCTTCCTCGGCGCCGCCTTCATCGTGATGGTGCCGATCTTCCTCACCAACGTGCCGCACGCGATGGGCCTCGGCATGCCGGTGGCATTGCAGAAGCAGGTCGAGCTGATGGTGTTCGGCGGCCTCATCGTCTTCTTCCTGATCGTGGAGCCGCAGGGGCTGGCGCGGCTCTGGCAGATCACCAAGGAGAAGCTGCGGCTGTGGCCGTTTCCTCACTAACCGGGAGGGTTCCATGAAGCTCAGAACCATGCTGGTCGTCCTCGTTGCCGTCGCCCTCGCGGCGGGGCCGCTCGCCGGGACCGTGCTCGCGCAGGGCGGCAGCGCCTTCATCCCGCTCCTCGTCTATCGCACCGGGGCGTACGCGCCCAGCGGGATCCCCATCGCCAACGGCATGTCCGATTACCTGACGCTGGTCAACGAGCGGGACGGCGGCGTCAACGGCGTGAAGATCGCCTGGGAAGAGTGCGAGACCCAGTACGACACCAAGCAGGGAGTGGAATGCTACGAGCGGCTCAAGGGGAAGAACGCCCTGCTCGTGAATCCCTATTCCACCGGCATCACGTATCAGCTCATTCCGAAGGCGCCGGTGGACAAGGTCGTGGTGTTCTCGATGGGCTACGGCATGGCGGCGGCCGCCGACGGACGGTGGTTCCCGTGGGTGTTCGGCTTCCCGACCACGTACTGGAGCCAGGCCTCCGCGGTGGTCCGCTACATCGGCGCCCAGGAGGGCGGGCTCGAGAAGCTCAAGGGCAAGAAGATCGCCCACATCTACCACAACAGCCCCTATGGCAAGGAGGCCAATCCCACCCTCGAGGTGCTCGCCAAGAAGTACGGCTTCGACCTGAACCTCCTCGCGGTGGACCATCCCGGCCAGGAGCAGAAGTCCACGTGGCTCCAGGTGCGGCGGCTCAACCCCGACTGGATCTTCATGTCCGGCTGGGGCGTCATGAACCAGGTCGCGGTGAAGGAAGCGGCGGCCATCGGGTTCAAGATGGATCACTTCATCGGCAACTGGTGGTCGGCCAACGACTCCGACGTCGTGCCCGCGGGTGACGGCGCCAGGGGCTACAAGGGCGCGACGTTCCACGCCCCCGGCACCAGCTTCAAGGTGCACGCGGACATCGTGAAGTTCGTGTACGACAAGGGCAAGGGCGCGGGCAAGAAGGACGCGATGGGGGAGCCCCTCTACAACCGTGGCGTCGTCAACTCGATGTTCGCGGTGGAGGCCATCCGGACCGCGATGGGCAAGTTCGGCAACAAGTCGCTGTCGGGCGAGGAAGTGCGCTGGGGCTTCGAGAACCTCAACCTGACCGACCAGCGGCTGGAACAGCTGGGGATGAAGGGGTTCACGCACGCGGTGAAGGTGAGCTGCGAGGACCACGAGGGCAACGGGCCGGTGCTCATCCAGCAGTGGGACGGCAAGAAGTGGAGCATCGTCTCGGACTGGGTGCAGCCCATGCGTGAGGTCGTGCGGCCCATGATCGAGGAGGCCGCGATCGCCGAGGGCAAGAACCTCAAGTACGCGATGCGCGACTGCTCGAAGGAGAAGTAGGGGCGCCCGATGAGCGTGGCCCGGCCCGTCGCCGACACCGCCACCGCGCTGGTGGCGGTGCGCAACGTCGAGGTCATCTACGACCACGTGATCCTCGTGTTGAAGGGAGTCTCGCTGACGGTTCCCGAGGCGGGCATCGTCGCCCTCCTCGGGGCCAACGGCGCAGGGAAGAGCACCACCCTCAAGGCGATCTCCGGGCTTCTCCGCACCGAGCGGGGGGAGGTCACCAAGGGGAGCATCGAGTTGCTGGGCGCGCCGGTTCAGCGCCTCGACCCGTCCGAGGTGGTCCGGCGCGGCATCGTGCAGGTCATGGAAGGCCGCCACGTCTTCGAGCACCTGAGCGTGGAAGAGAATCTCCTCACCGGCGGCTACACCCGGGGGAGCGGGCGGGCGATGAAGCAGGATCTCGAGAAGGTCTACCAGTATTTCCCCCGCCTCGTGGAACGGCGTGGGATCAGCGCCGGTTACATTTCCGGGGGCGAGCAGCAGATGCTGGCGATCGGGCGCGCCCTCATGGCGCATCCCCGGGTCATGCTCCTCGACGAGCCCTCGATGGGGCTGGCGCCGATGCTGGTGGCGGAGATCTACGAGATCGTCGCGCGCCTCAACCGCGAGGAGAAGGTCGCGGTGCTCCTCGCCGAGCAGAACGCGGCGATGGCCCTGCGCGTCGCCGAGTACGCCTATGTCATGGAGAACGGGCGGGTCGTTCTCGACGGCGACCGCCGAACCATCAGCGAGAACGAGGACATCAAGGAGTTCTACTTGGGACTCTCCGGTGTCGGCCAGCGGCGCAGCTATCGGGACGTGAAATCGTACCGCCGTCGGAAGCGGTGGCTCTCGTGAGCGCCCAGCTCGAGATCCGCGAAGTCTCGAAGTCGTTCGGCGGCGTGCAGGCGGTCAGCGGCGTGAGCCTCGACGTCCAGCAGGGCGAGCTCCTCTCGGTGATCGGGCCCAACGGCGCGGGGAAGACCTCACTGCTCAACATGATCAGCGGCTTCTACCACCCGGATACCGGCCGCATCGTGCTCGACGGCGCCGACGTCAGCGACTTCGCCCCCAGCCGCATCGCCGAGCGCGGGGTGGGTCGCACCTTCCAGAACATCGCGCTGTTCCGCGGCATGACGGTGCTGGACAACCTGATGCTCGGCCGGCACGTCCACATGCGCTCCGGCGTGGTCGCGTCCGTCCTCTACTGGGGCCTCGCCCAGAAGGAGGAGGTCGCGCACCGCCGGGCCGTCGAGGACATCATCGACTTCCTCAAGATCCAGGACCTCCGCCGCCGGCCGACCGGGTCGCTGGCCTACGGGCTCCAGAAGCGGGTGGAGCTCGGGCGCGCCCTGGCCCTTGAGCCCAAGGTGCTGCTCCTGGACGAGCCGATGGGCGGCATGAACCAGGAGGAGAAGGAGGACATGGCGCGCTTCATCCTCGACGTCAACGAGGAGCGGGGCGTCACCGTGATCCTCATCGAGCACGACATGGGCGTGGTCATGGACATCTCCGACCGCGTCGCCGTGCTCGACATGGGGCAGAAGATCGCCGACGGGACCCCCGACGAGGTCCGGGCCAACCCCCGGGTCATCAAGGCCTATCTCGGAGAGACCAGGGGTCCGCGAAATGGAGGCCGCTGACATGGCCGACGCCCAGCCCACCACCCTCCCGCGCCTGATGCAGCGCAACGCGCGTGACCTCGGGACGCGCCCGGCCATTCGCGAGAAGGACCGCGGGATCTGGCAGACCTACACCTGGCGCGAGTACCACGATCAGGTCCGCGACCTCGCCCTCGGCCTGTCCGCCCTGGGCTTCAAGCGGGGCGAGTCGCTCAGCGTGATCGGCGACAACCGCCCGCGCCTGTACTGGGCGCAGATGGCGGCGATGTCGCTCGGGGGGCACTCGGTGCCCGTCTACCAGGACTCTATCGCCAAGGAGCTCGCCTTCGTCCTCGACCACGCCGAGGTCTCGGTGGTGGTGGCGGAAGACCAAGAGCAGGTGGACAAGATCCTCGCCCTCAAGGATCAGCTCCCCAAGCTGCGGCTGGTGCTCTACGACGACCCGCGCGGCATGGTGCACTACAAGGCCGACTGGCTGAAGTCGTTCGAGGACGTGCAGGCGCTCGGCCGCGAGCGGGCCGCCCGCGAGCCGAAGGCCTTCGACGCCGAGATCGAGCGGGGGCGGCCCGAGGACATCGCGCTGATTTGCTACACCTCGGGCACCACCGGCAACCCCAAGGGCGCCATGCTCACCCACGCGAACGCCATCTCGGTGGCGCGCACCTTCGCCGGGGTCGAGAAGATCGGTCCCACCGACGACTACCTGGCGTATCTCCCCATGGCCTGGGTCGGCGACGCCCTCTACAGCATGGTGGTGAGCCTCGCGGTGGGCTTCTGCATGAATTGCCCGGAGAGCCCCGAGACCGTGCAGCGCGACCTCCGCGAGCTCGGTCCCACCGCGCTGCTCGCGCCGCCCCGCATCTGGGAGAACATGCTGACCGCGGTGCAGGTGCGGGCGAATGATGCCACCCCGCTCAAGCGGCGCGTGTTCGAGTACTTCCGCCGGGCCGCCGAGGCGGCGGAGATCCTGCGCAGCGAGGGCAAGCCCGTGCCGGCGGGGCTGCGCCTCAAGTGCGCCCTCGGCGAGTTCTTCGTGTACCGCCCCGTGCGCGATCAGCTCGGGCTGGCGCGGGCCCGCTGGTGCCTGACCGGTGGCGCGCCCCTCGGACCCGACACGTTTCGGTTCTTCCGCTCCATCGGAGTGAACCTCAAGCAGGTGTACGGCTCCACCGAGACGACCGGTCTCTGCTCGCTTCAGCCCGACGGGGAGGCGGATCCCAACACCGCGGGACGGCCGTGTCCCGGCATGGACGTGCGCATCGGCGACCGCGGCGAGGTGCTCATCAAGGGCCCGGGCATCTTCAAGGGCTACTTCAAGGCTGAGGAGGCCACCCGCGAGGTCATCGATCCCGACGGCTGGTTCCACACCGGCGACGCGGGCTTCTTCGACCCGCGCGGGCACCTCGTGATCATCGACCGGGCCAAGGACGTGGGGGCGATGCAGGACGGCACGCCCTTCGCGCCGCAGTTCATCGAGAACAAGCTCAAGTTCAGCCCGTTCATCCGCGAGGCAGTGTGCTTCGGGAGCGAGCGGCCCTTCGTGGTGGCCATGGTCGCCATCGACATGAACACGGTGGGGAGCTGGGCGGAGCGCCGCGGGGTGCCCTACACGAGCTACATGGACCTCGCCCAGAAGCCGGAGATCCGGACCCTCATTTCCGACGAGATAGCCAAAGCGAACGCGACCCTGCCCGACGCCACCAAGGTGCGGCGCATGCTGCTCCTCACCAAGGACCTCGACGCCGACGACGCCGAGATCACCCGCACGCGCAAGGTGCGCCGGCGCTTCGTGGCGGAGAAGTACGCGCCGGTGATCGACGCCTTCTACGGGGGCGCGCCCGAGGTCGAGCTCACCGCGAGCGTGACGTACGAGGACGGTCGCCAGGCGGTGGTGCGGTCGCGGGTGCGCATCGAAGACGTCCAGCGCGAGGTCGCGCATGTCTGACGCCCTGGGCTTCTTCTTCCTGCTCATATCCAACGGGGTGCTGATCGGCCTGATGTACTCGCTGATCGCGCTCGGCTTCGTCCTCGTCTACAAGGCCACCGACGCGGTCAACTTCGCCCAGGGCGAGTTCGTGATGATCGCGGGGCTGGTGGTGGCCCTGGCCATCGTCGCCGCGGGGGCGCCCCTTTGGGCAGCCATCCTCCTTGGGCTCGCCACCATGGTCGGCTTCGGCTTCGCCCTCGAGCGGGTGGTGCTGCGCAAGCTGATCGGCCGCCCGGTCATCGCCGTCGTGATGGCGACGATCGGCCTGGCGTCGATCCTGCGTGGGGTCGGCCCGACCTTCTTCGGGGCGGGGACGAAGAACCTCCCGCTGCCGATCAGCGACGAGCCCTTCGTGCTGGGGCCGCTCTTCATCCCGCCCATCCAGGTGCTGGGGGCGACGGTGAGCCTCATCTTCTTGACGGCATTTGGCTGGTTCTTCCTCAAGTCGCGCAAGGGCATCGCCATGCGCGCGGTGGCCGACAACCAGCAGGTGGCGATGGCGATGGGCATCAATGTCCAGCGCTACTTCGGGCTGGCCTGGGCGATGACGGGCATCGTGTCGGCTCTCGGGGGTATCATCTGGGGCAATCTCCTCGGGGTCGACGTGAACCTCTCCCTGGTGGGCTTCAAGGTCTTCCCGGTGGTGATCCTGGGCGGGCTCGACTCGATCCCGGGCGCCATCATCGGCGGTCTCATCGTGGGCATCGTGGAGAACGTGGCCGCGGGCTACGTCGATCCCATGGTGGGCGGCGGCACCAAGGATTTCGCGCCGTACGTGCTGATGATCCTGGCCCTCATGATCCGGCCGTACGGCATCTTCGGCAAGCGCATCATCGAGAGGATCTAGCGCAATGATTCACCGCGAATGCGGCGTGCTCAAGACGACGTATCAGGCGGACATGGCGCTGTATCCCTTGCCCATCGCGCGCTGGGCGGTGGGGGCGCTCGCCGTCATCTTCGTGGTCGTGCTGCCGCTCACCCTGCACGAGTACTACCTCTCGATCGGTAATCTCGTGTGGATCGCCGTCATCGGCGCCCTCGGTCTCAACATCCTTGTCGGCTACACCGGCCAGGTGTCGATCGGTCACGGCGCCTTCATGTCGGTGGGCGCGTACACCGCCGCCAATCTCGCCACCCGGCTCGGCTCGCCCTGGCCCGTGAACCTCCTGGCCGGCGGCCTCATGGCGGCGGCGGTGGGCGCGGTGGTCGGCATCCCCTCGCTGAGGATCAAGGGCCTGTACCTCGCCATCGCCACGCTGGCCGGTCAGCTCATCATCGAGTGGACCATCAACCACGTGACGTTCATCAGCGGCGGCGTGCAGGCCTCCATCGAGGTGCCGCGCCCGCGGCTGGGCCCGATCGTGCTGTCGAGCCAGCGGCAGATGTACTGGTTCCTGCTGTTCTTCGTGATCCTGGCCATCGTGGCGACGCTCAACCTCGTGCGCAGCCGGATCGGGCGGGCCTTCATCGCCATCCGTGACCAGGACATCGCCGCCGAGATCATCGGCATCAACATCTTCCGCTACAAGCTGCTGGCCTTCGCGATCTCGTCGTTCTACGCGGGCGTCACCGGGGTGCTGTACACCTACTTCCTCGGGATCGCCAATTACGAGCAGTTCCAGATCACCGTGTCCATCGACTACCTCGCCATGATCATCATCGGCGGGCTCGGGTCGATCCTGGGCTCGGTGCTCGGGGCGTTCTTCGTGACCCTCCTGCCCATCGTGATCCGGCTGTCCATGGAGGCGTTCGGCGACGTCCTGTTCTCGCCGCAGACCGTGCTCAATCTCATTCCCAACCTCCGTCTCATGCTGTTCGGGGCCCTCATCGTGTTCTTCCTCATCGTGGAGCCCGAGGGTCTCAACCGGCTGTGGCGGAACATCCGGAACTACTTCCGCATCTGGCCTTTCGCGTACTGAGCTACGCGAAGAAAGGAGAGGTCTATGAGGCGATTCCTGGCCATCGTGGCGGTTCTGACCCTGCTGACGGGCGGCCTGCTCGCGACGGGTCCCACCCAGGCGCAGCAGTACAAGGGTGAGATCGTGCTCGGCGCGCAGTGCGACCGGACGGGGGCGACGCAGATCGTGGGCACGATCCTGTGCCCCGGGTTCCACGACTACATTGCCCTGGTGAATTCCAAGGGCGGAGTCGAGGGCTACAAGATCAAGGCCCTCGAGATCGACCACGAGTACAAGGTCCCGCCCGCCGTCGAGTCCTACGAGCGCCACAAGAAGGAAGGCGCGGTCTCGATGTCGGTCTACGGCACCCCGCAGATCTACGCCCTCGCCGCCAAGCTGACCGAGGACCGGATTCCCGGCACCTCGCCCGGCTTCGGCAGCGCCGCCGCCGCGGACGGCACGCGGTATCCGTACATCTTCCCCATCGCGGCGACGTACTGGTCGCAGGGCGCGGCCGCGGTGGACTTCGCCAAGAAGCAGCTCGGCGGCAGCCTGAAGGGCAAGAAGATCGCCTACATCTTCTATGACAACCCGGCCGGCCGCGAGCCCATCGACGTGCTGCAGGACCTCGCCAAGCTGGAAGGCTTCACCATGAAGGAGTTCGCGGTGCCTCCGCCCGGCGTGGAGATGGGAGCGCAGGTGCTGGACATCGCCCAGCGGTTCCGCGCCGACTACGTGATCGCCCACCTCTTCGGCGGGGCGCCCGCGGTGTCGATCAAGGAGCTCAAGCGCGTAGGCTATCCGCTGAAGAAAGTCGTCTCGTTCGTGTGGGGCTCGGCCGAGGCCAACATCGATGCCGCGGGCGGTTTCCCGGCGGCCGAAGGCTACCACACCATGCAGTTCGCGGGCGTGGGGCAGGACTACCCCGTGCTGAAGGAAATCCGTGACATGTACCAGAAGCAGGGCAAGCCGGCGCCCAAGGAGATGGCCTCCACGGTGTTCTACAATCGCGGCGTGCTCGTGGCCGCGCTCCACGTCGAGGCCATCCGCAACGCGCTGAAGGCCAAGCCGGACGGGAAGATCACCGGTCAGGACGTGAAGAACGGCTTCGAGAAGATCTCCAACTTCACCCTGGGCGGGCTGGTGCCGCCGCTCAAGATCACTGCAACCGACCACGAGGGCGGGGGGCTGGTGCAAATCTGGCAGGTGAAGGGCGGCAAGTTCGAGAAGGAGACCGACTGGTACTCGGCGTACACCGACGTGGTGGCCAAGCACATCAAGGCCGCGGCGGCCAAGTAGCCGCGGAGAACGGAGACGCGCCGGAGGGGGCCCGCGCCCCTTCCGGCGCAACATCGCGATGCTGAGCCTCAACAACGTCGAGGTCATCTACGACAGCGTAATCCTCGTCCTCAAGGGCGTGTCCATCACCTGCGCGGAGGGGCGCATCACCACGCTGCTGGGCGCCAACGGCGCCGGCAAGACCACCACCCTGAAGGCGGTCTCGGGTCTGCTCCGCACCGAGCGGGGCGAGGTCACCAAGGGCACGGTGGAGCTCAACGGCGATCGCATCGACCGGCTGCCCGCCTACGAGGTGGTGCAGCGTGGAGTCGTGCAGGTCTTCGAGGGCCGGCGCGTCTTCGAGCACCTCACCACCGAGGAGAACCTGATCGCGGGCGCCCACACCCAGACCGACCGGGGCAAGGTCGCCGGGGGGATCGAGCGCGTCTACCAGTACTTCCCGCGCCTCAAGGAGCGCCGCTCCGTGCAGTCCGGCTACCTCTCGGGCGGCGAGCAGCAAATGCTGGTCATCGGGCGCGCCCTCATGTCCACGCCCAAGGTGATGCTGCTCGACGAGCCGTCGCTCGGGCTGGCCCCCATGCTCGTGGAGGAGATCTTCAGCATCGTGCAGCGGCTGAATCAGCAGGAGAAGCTCACCGTGCTCCTCGTCGAGCAGAACGCGACCATGGCGCTCCAGATCGCCGACCACGGTTACGTCATGGAGAACGGGCGCGTCGTGCTCGAGGGTACCGGCGACGCCCTCCGCGAGAACGCCGACATCAAGGAGTTCTACCTCGGGCTCACCGAGGTGGGCGCGCGCAAATCGTACCGCGACGTCAAGCACTACAAGCGGCGCAAGCGCTGGCTGAGCTGAGGCATCCGTGTCCGCGCAGGGCATGACGGTCTACGACGTCATCGCGCGCGGCGCGGTCGTGCACGGGGATGCGCCGGCTTTCGTGCACGGCGACACCACCGTATCGTTCCGGGCCTTCCAGGAGCGTGTGGATGCTCTCGCGGGCGGGCTCGTCGCCCTCGGCATCGGCCGGGGCGACCGCCTCTGCATCCTCGCCCAGAACGACCTCGCGTACCTCGACCTCTACGGGGCCTGCGCGCGGCAGGGCATCATCGCCTATCCCATCAACTGGCGCCTGACCGGCGACGAGGTCGCGCGGGTGCTGGAGCGCGCCGCGCCGAAGATGCTGGTGGCGGACGCCTCCACCCTCGGGGTGGTGGGCGGCTGGCCCGCGGAGAAGACGGCGGTGCCGCACTGGGCCCTGCTCGGCTCGGCCCCCGCCACGCCCCGCTTCACGTCGCTGGCGACGCTCTACCGCGGCGGCGCCGGCCCGGCGGCCGACGAGGTGGCCGGCGATGACATTTTTGCCGTGATCTCCACCGCTGCCGTCGACGTGATTCCCCGGGGCGCGGCCCTCACGCACGACAACGTGCTCGCCGCCAACCTCACGATCATGGCGGCCACCGGCCTCGGCCCCACCGACCGTTACCTGGCCGCGCTGCCGCTCTTCCACATCACCGCGCTCGGCTGGACGCTGGCGACCTTCCACGCCGGCGGGGCCAGCGTGCTCGTCTCACGCTGGGATCCGGAGGAGGCGGTGCGCCTGATCGACCGACACCGCGTGAGTTATCTCTCCGACTTTCCCCCGGTGCTCGCCACGCTGCTGGACGCGGCGGCCAAGGCGGGGAGCCGGTTGCCGAGCCTGCGGCACGTGTCGGGCCTCGACGCGCCGCAGACCATCCAGCGCCTCCACGACACGACCGGCGCCAAGTTCTGGACGGGCTTCGGCCAGTCCGAGACCACCGGCTTCGTGTCGATCGTTCGCGTGGCCGACAAGCCGGGGTCCGCGGGCCGGCCGGTGCCCGCCGCCCAGGTCAAGGTGGTGGACGACTACGACCGCGACGTGCCGGTGGGCACGCCGGGGGAGATCGTGGTGCGCGGGCCGCTGGTGTTCCGGGGCTACTACGATCAGCCGGACGTCACCGCGTACACCTTCCGCGGCGGCTGGCATCACACCGGCGACGTGGGCCGCTTCGACGACGAGGGCTACCTCTACTACGTCAAGCGCAAGCCCGAGAAGGAGCTGATCAAGCCGGGCGGCGAGAACGTGTATCCGGCCGAGGTGGAGACGGTCATCATGCAGATGGCGGGCGTCAGCGGGGTCTGCGTCTACGGCATCCCCGACCCCCGGTGGGGTGAAGCGATCAAGGCGGTGCTGGAGGTCAAGGCCGCCGCGGACCACTCCGCACAGTCGGTGGGCGACTTCGTGGGCTCGAAGATCGCGCGCTTCAAGCGGCCGCACGTGGTGGTGTTCACGGACGCGCTGCCCCGGGGCGCGGACGGGGCGGTGGACCGGGAGGCGGTCAAGGCCAAGTGGGGCGAGGAGCGCTAGCGTGAAGGTGTTCGACGCGCAGCACGAGATGTTCCGTCAGGCGGTGCGCGCCTTCGTCGACCGCGAGGTCGTCCCGCATATTGATGAATGGGAGGGGGCGGGGCAGATCCCCAAGTCGATCTGGCCGCGCATGGGCGAGCTCGGCTTCCTCGGGGTGGAGTACGACGAGAAGTACGGCGGCGCGGGGGCGGACTTTCTCACCTCTGCGGTGATTCACGAGGAGATGGCGCGCTCGCGGTGCGGCTCGCTCGCCATGGCGGTGGGCGTCCAGAACGACATGTCGTCGCCCCATCTCTACTGGACGGGGAGCGAGGCGCTCAAGGAGCGATACCTGCCCGGCGTATGCAAGGGGCAGTACCTCTGCGCCATCGCGGTCACCGAGCCGGGCGGCGGGTCCGACGTGGCCGCCATCAAGACGCGCGCGGTGCGCGACGGAAATCACTACGTCCTCAATGGCTCCAAGATGTTCATCACCAACGGGGTGATGGCCGACCTCTATTTCGTGGCCGCGCGGGTCACCGATCCCCACTCCCCTCGGGGGAGAGGGAAGGGTGAGGGGCGCCACCAGGGGATCTCGATGTTCCTCGTCGAGCGGGAGACGCCGGGCTTCTCGGTGAGCCGCAAGCTCGACAAGATGGGCATGCGCGCCTCCGACACCGCGGAGCTCGCCTTCGAGGACATGCGCGTGCCCGCCGAGAATCTGCTGGGGCAAGAGGGCGGGGGCTTCTACGAGGTCATGCGCATCTTCCAGCGCGAACGCCTGGTGGCGGGGCTCCACTGCACGGCGGGATGCCAGCGGGCGCTCGAGGACACCATCGCCTACGTCCAGGGCCGCCACGCGTTCGACGGACCGCTGTCCGAGAAGCAGGTGGTCCGCCACAAGCTGGCCGAGCTGGCCACGCTGATCGAGGCGGGGCGCTGGCTCACCTACGCGGCCTGCCTCAAGTTCCAGGGGCACGAGGACGCGGTGCGCGAGATCTCCATGGTGAAGCTTTTCACCGCGGACATGGCCCAGCGCGTGGCCTACGACTGCGTGCAGCTCCACGGCGGCTACGGCTACATGCGGGAGTATCCCATCGAGCGGTTCTTTCGCGACTATCGCCTCATGACCATCGGCGGCGGCACCTCCGAAATCATGAAGGAGATCATCGCCAAGCAGATGAGGCTCTGACCCATGGCGGGACGCGTGGCAGGCAAGGTGGCGATCGTGACGGGCGCGGCCAGCGGCCTCGGGCGCGGCATCGCGCGCGCTCTCTCGGCAGAGGGCGCGCGCGTGGCGGTGGTGGATCTGAACGAGGCCGGGGCCAAGGAGACGGTGGAGGCCATCGCCAAGGCGGGCGGGGACGCCGGGGCCTGGAGGGCGGACATCAGCGACAAGGCGCGCATCGACGCCGTGGTGGCCGAGGTCTCCGCGCGCTGGGGCGGCGTGCACGTCCTGGTCAACAACGCCGGGCTCGACAAGGTTGGCCCGTTCGTCCAGTCGACGGAGTCGGACTGGGACCTGATCCTGCGGGTGAATCTCAAGGGCCCCATCGTCTGCACCCGTGCCGTGCTCGACCTCATGATCCGGCAGGGGGGTGGCAAGATCGTCAACATCGCCTCGGACGCCGGCCGGGTGGGCTCCACCGGCGAGGCCGTGTATTCGGCCGCCAAGGGCGGCATCATCGCCTTCACCAAGACCATCGCGCGCGAGATGGCACGGCACCGCATCAACGTGAACTGCGTGTGCCCCGGCCCCTCCGACACGCCGCTCTTCGCGGAGGTATCCGCCGGGAATCCCAAGCTCGCCGAGAGCCTCAAGCGCGTGATTCCGTTCGGCCGCCTCGGCACGCCCGAGGACCTGGCCCCGGCCGTGGTGTTCTTTGCCTCCGACGAGTCGGGCTTCGTGACGGGACAGACGCTGTCCGTGTCCGGCGGCCTGACCATGGTATGAGAGTGTGCCTCCCGACCTGGTGGTTGCCGGACACGTCACGCTCGACATGACGCCGGGCGGAACCCGCCCGGGCGGAGCCGCCTACTACGCCGCCCTCGCCGCGCATCGCCTGGGGCTGCGGGTGGGCCTGCTGACCTCGTTCAGCGACGACTTTCCCGCGGGCGCGATCCCGTCGGACATCCTCGTCGCGAAGGCCGATAGCCCGCGCACGACGACGTTCGAGCTTGCGGGCACCGGGTCGTCCCGTACGCTCGCGCTCGCGGCCCGCGCCGCCGATCTGGAGGCTGACGACTTGCCCGTGGACTGGAGGGCGGCGCCGCTGGCGATCCTCGCCCCCGTCATCAATGAGGTCGAGCCCGCCTTGGCGGAATCGCTCGGTGCCGCGTCCATGGGCGTGCTGCCCCAGGGCTGGATGCGGCGCCGCGAGCAGGGGGGCCGCATCGTGCCCCAGCCGTGGGAGGAGGCCGAGCCGGTGCTGGCCTGGGCGCAGCTCATGGTCGCGAGCGAGGACGATGTCGCCGGCTTCCGAGCCGACGCGGTGGAGTGGCTGCAGCGCGTGCCGCTGGGGGCCCTCACCGCGGGGGCGCGGGGCGCCACCCTCTTCGTCAACGGCGAGCCTTATCACGTGGCCCCCGACGTCGCCACTCCGGTGGACGACACCGGGGCCGGTGATGTCTTCGCGACCACGCTCCTGATCGAGTACCACCGCAGCGGCGATCCCTGGGAGGCGGCGGCGGCCGCCGCGGTGGCCGGGGCCGCGGTGGTGGAGGGAAAGGGCGCCTCGGCTCTCCTCGATCGCGCCGCGCTGACGACGCGTCTGGCCGAGTACCGGCGGCGGCGGGGCGGCTGAGAGTGCTAGACTGAGCGCGAGATGGCCGAGCGACGCATCCGGATCACGGCGGGCCCGGTGAAGGCCGACGCGGTGCTCGACGACTCGAACACCGCGCAGGCGGTGTGGGATGCGCTGCCGCTGTCGGTCCCCGGCGACACCTGGGGCGACGAGATCTACTTCGGTATTCCCGTGAAGGCCAAGCCCGAACGCCCGCAGGAGACGGTGGAGATGGGCGCCCTCGGCTACTGGCCTCCCGGCTCGGCATTCTGCATCTTCTTCGGGCGGACGCCGGCGAGCCGAGGGCAGGAGATTCGCCCCGCGAGCCCGGTGAACGTCTTCGGCCGGGTCCTGGGCGATCCCGCCGTCTTCAAGAAGGTCACCGCCGGGACCCCCATTCGCATCGAGCGCGCGTGAGCCGCCCGGAGCGGCACGCGCAGGAGGCATCATGAAGATCTTTCTCGATACCGCGAGCGTGCACGAGCTGAAGGAAGGTGTGGCCATGGGCCTGGTCGACGGGTGCACCACCAACCCGTCGCTGATCGCCAAGGAGAAGCGGCCCTTCCGTCCCCTCGTGGAGGAGATCTGCTCCATCGTGCCGGGCGACGTGAGCCTGGAAGTGGTGGCCACCGACTACGACGGCATGGTGAAGGAGGGCAAGGAGCTGGCCCAGGTCGCGCCCAACGTCGTCGTGAAGTGCCCGCTCACCAAGGACGGCCTCAAGGCGGTCAAGCAGCTCACCGGGCAGGGCATCCGCGTGAACCAGACGCTCTGCTTCTCGGCGACGCAGGCCCTCCTGTCCGCCAAGGCGGGCGCGGTCTACATCAGTCCGTTCCTCGGCCGCCTGGACGACATCAGCGCGGTGGGCATGGACCTGGTGCGCGACATCTGCCAGATCTACAAGAACTACGGCTACAAGACCCAGGTGCTGGCGGCCTCCATCCGCAATCCCCTGCACGTGCTGGACGCGGCCAAGGCGGGGGCCCACGTCTCCACCATGCCGTTCAACGTGCTCGAGATGCTCGTGAAGCATCCCCTCACCGACCTCGGCATCAAGAAGTTCCTGGACGATTGGGAGAAGTCGGGCTCCAAGATCTAGCGACTTCCACCCTCCCGGGCCCCCCGGCCCGTATACCTGACTGACATGGACAGGGAGCGGGCGCTGATGCGGCGGGTGGCCCGGGGCGACGGGCGCGCCTTCACCGAGCTGGTAGAGGCCTACGGCCCCAAGCTCATGGCCGTGGCCACGCGCCTCCTCGGCTCGCGCGCAGACGCCGAGGACGCGGTGCAGCGGGCGCTGCTCCAGAGTTACCAGGCCGCGCGGCGTTACGAGCCGCGCTGGGCGGTGTCCACCTGGCTCTACCGCGTGCTCACCAATGTTTGCGTGGACGAGCTACGCCGACGGGGCGTGCGCGCCGCGCACGCGGCGAGCGCGGCGGCGGAGGACCACGCACCCGTGTTCGAGACGCCGGGCGATGCCGGCCGGCGCATCGACGTGGCGCGGGCGCTCGCCAAGGTGCCCCGCGAGGCGCGCGTGCTGCTGGCTCTGCACTACGTGAACGGGCTCGGCAATGCCGAGCTCGCCCGCATCCGCGGCATCTCGATCAATACGGTGAAGAGCCAGCTCGCGCGTGGGAAGTCCATCCTGCGCGCCGCGCTGGCCCAGGGAGGCCACGCATGATTCGCGATCGGGTCGATCAGCTGCTCGTCGACTACTTCAAGCCCGCGGGCGCCCCCCCCACGCTCGCGCCGCACGTGATGCGGCGGGCCGAGGGGGCGGACCGCGAGGCGGAGGCGCTGCTGGACCGGCTGGCGGTATCCGCCACGCCCCAGGGCATCAGCCTGATCCGCCGCGGGCGCCAGGCCCCCGGGGCGAGCGGTCCGGCCCGGCGGCTCATCGAGCGGGCGCGCGAGGAGCTCCACGACTATCTCCGTGGGCAGCGCGCGTACTTCTCGGTGCCGGTGGATCTTCACGAGGCGCCCGAGTTTCAGGGAAAGGTGCTGCGCGCGGCCGGCGACATTCCCTTCGGCCAGGCGCGCCCCTACGCGTGGGTGGCCAAGCGGATCGGCCATCCCGGTGCGGTGCGCGCGGTAGGCACGGCGCTCGGGAAGAACCCCGTGCCGCTCATCGTGCCCTGCCACCGCGTGCTCAAAAGCGACGGCGGCGTGGGCGGCTACATCTTCGGCACGCGGCTGAAAGGATGGCTCCTCGAGATCGAGCGCACCACGCCGGTGCTGGAGGGCTGCACGAGCACGCGCGTCGTGTGCCGGGTGGGCTGCGCGCATCTTCGCCGCGCCAAGCCGAAGAACCGGGTGGTGTTCGCTTCCGTGGAGGACGCCCTGTCGGTGGGGTACCGGGCGTGCCAGGCATGCCGGCCCGCGCAGGTCGCCTGATTTCAGGGGACGACCTCGCGCGCCGGTGCGCGGGGCTCGCGTGGGAGGACATCGCGGCCGTCCTCGACGCGCGGGGCTACGCGACCACGGGCCCGCTCCTCCAGGCCGCGGAGTGCGCCGCGCTCGTCGACCTCTACGCCGAGGAGACGCGCTTCCGCAGCCGCGTCGACATGGCGCGCTTCCGCTTCGGCGAGGGCGAGTACAAGTACTTCGCGGCGCCCTTGCCGGAGCCGGTGGCGACGCTCCGCCGGGCGCTCTACCCCTCGCTCGCCCCCGTCGCCAATCGCTGGGCGGAGCGCCTGGGCGCGCGCGAGCGCTTCCCGGGCGACCTCGACGGCATGGCGCGCCTTTGCGCCCGCCACGGACAGACCAAGCCCACGCCGCTGCTGCTGCGCTACGGCAAGGGCGGGTACAATTGCCTCCATCAGGACCTCTACGGGAAGATCGCGTTCCCCCTCCAGCTCACGGTGCTCCTGAGCGAGCCGGACGCCGACTTCACCGGTGGTGAATTCGTCCTGGTGGAGCAGCGGCCGCGCGCGCAGTCCGCCGCGCACGTCGTGCCGCTGGCGCGGGGCGAGGCGGTGATTTTCGCCACGCGCTACCGTCCCGCCCGCGGGGCGCGCGGCTGGTATCGCGTGGCGCTACGCCACGGTGTCAGCGAGATCCGCTCGGGTGAGCGCCACACACTCGGTGTTATCTTCCACGACGCCGCGTGACGCCGAAGGCTCAGGGCCGCACGCAGGTGATATAGGTCCAGCAGCAGCGGAACGCGTCGCGTCCTCCGAAAAGCGTGTCCATCGCATGCCGGATCAGCCCGAGCCGATCGGTCACCGCCTCGGCGGTCGGGGCCTTGCCGTCCACCTTGGGCGAGCCGCCCACCCAGCCCAGCACCGCCTCGTGATAGGCGCTGAGGAACTCGAACCACTCGCTCACCCGGGCCTCGATCGAGCGAGCCCGCACCTCCTCCACGGCGAAGCCGGCTTCCTCGAAGCTCCGCAGATAGTGATCGAGCGGCCGGACGGGCAGGAATACCTGATCGCGGTACGCGACATGCGCCTGGAGGCGGGTCTGGTCGTCGAGGAGGGGCCGATAGGCCGCGTAGCGCGCGTCGTTCCGGACGAGGCCCACCGCGACCTCGTGGATGGCGTAGACGGTCTCGTCCAGGATCCACTCGCTGGGGCGCGATTGCGGATTGCGAATGTTTCCCGATTGCACGAACGCGCGACCGCCCGGCCGCAGCACGCGGGCCCACGATCCGAGGGTGTCCGCGAGGCCGCGGTAGAGGTGGATCGCGTTGGTGGACGTGATGACATCCGCCCTGCGCGCGAGCAGCTCGGGACCCACGGCTTCGTCCAGCAGCTCGAGGCGCCGCTCCTCCTTGAGCCAGCGAAGCAGGCGGTAGGCGACCCGCTCCTCGCCGCCGAACTTGTCGAGGGCGACGCGCAGGAACTTGGGGGAGCTGTCCACGATCAGCACGCCGACCTGGCGATCGAAGATGCGCAGGTTGAGCCGGTCGAGCAGGATGCCCGTGCCGCCCGAGTAGTCGATGAGGAGGTGGCCATCCTCCAGGTGCCGCGCGAGGTCCTCCACCGTCGGGTCGAGGTTCTTGTACCAGCCGTGATGCTCCACGGTGTCGTACTTCAGCCCGAAGGTGTCCATGGGCTGCTGGACCCAGTCCTGGTCCGGCACGCGGGCGAAGCCGGCCGGCCACTGGAACCGCGCCCGCGGGATGCCCGCCCGCTGCAGGGGCCCGCTCACCTCGGCGTGGATGCGCAGGAGGTCGGGGATGGTGGCGGCGGGCCGCCGGCCCCAGCCGCACTCGGTGGCGACCCCGAAGGCGGACACGAAGCGCCGCGCCACTTCCATCCGCCGCCGGCTGCCCTCTGCGCCGTCGGTATGGTGGACGAGCCCGAGGTAGAGCTCGGTCTCGGCACGCAGGCGCAGGTCGCGCAGCGGCGCGTAGTACGCCTCGTCGAGGCGCTCGCGTGGGACGGGCAGGTGTATCCAGTTGAGCGGCCGCCCCAGGCTTGCGGCGAGCGCATTGGCGAGATCCACCAGCCGAGCGGCATCGGCCGGCTCCTTGAAGTGACGATGCTGCACGTCACCGTAGCAGAGGTGATAGCCAAGCGGGACGTCCGGCGGCACGTGACGGGAGATCCGCAGGAGGCGCTCGAGGATGCCGCCCTTGACCTCGCCGAACCACACCGGGTACACGCCCTCGAGCATTCCCAGCTCGAAGTTCGTGTCCCACTGCACGGCGAGCTGATCGTTGGGAACCTCGCGGAGGATGGTGGCGAGCTCGGCGAGCACCTGCTCCTCGTACACGGGCTCGAGGAGCGCTCGGTGCTCGGGCACCACGAAGGCGCTGATGGGAGCCAAGGGCGTGGGCAAGCAGACTTGTAAGCGGCAGGCCACCGGCACCACCCCGTCGCGCTTGAGCCGGGCAAAGACGCGGTACGACGAGATGGCCGCGTCAGCGTAGCCAAGCGCGCCGAACGCGATGCTCTCCGCGCGCGCGCCCTCGGCGAGGCGCACGCGGGGCAGGGGCCGCCAGCTGTCCGGCCCGGGGGGGACGACCTCGAGCTGGCGCTGGGTGGTGAACACGGGAAGCTGCCAGACGATCCAGTCCGATCGCGGCCCGGTCTCGCCGTCGGGGATGCGCCGCACGCGGTCCCCAAGCGCGCCGGCAACTGCGCGGAATACCGCCTCGGGACTGGCCAGCGGCACGCTGCCCACGAGATGGACGCCCGAGGCCACGAGATCGGGAGGCGTCGCGCTCATGCTTGACTGTCAGACTACTCCTTGTAGTCGAGCCCCGCCGCGGCGAACTTCGGGCGCACCGCCGCCGACATGAGGTAGGCAATGAAGGCGCGTGCTGCGTCCGGCTGAGCGGCCTTGGCGACGAGCCCCGCCGAGTACGTCGTCACTTTCTGAATGTCCTTCGGGAGAGGACCGACGACGGTCACGCCCTTCACGGGCATGATCTCGCTGATCTGGTGCACGACCAACTCGACCTCGCCCTTGGCCACCCGCTCGGCCGGGTAGCCTCCCGAGACGAGCGTGGTCTTGGGCTTCATCGCATCCGCGATGCCCCAGCGCTGAAGGAGCCCGGAGAAGTACACTCCGCTCGTCGCGCCCTGGGACGGATCGACGTAGGTGATGGACTTCGCCGCCAGCAGCGCCTTCTTGAGCGCCTCGGTGGTCGAGATGTCGGGCTTCGGCGCGCCCTCGCGGACGCCCACCCCCATGCCGGTGCGCGCGATGTCGGCGCGCGAGCCGGCCACCACCCGATCCTGCTTGATCTGCTCGTCGAGGCCGGTGTCCGGCAGGATGACCACGTCGGCCGGCTCACTGGCGAGCCGCTGCCGCGTCTGGCCCGCGGTGCCGAACTCGAAGGCGACCTTGTGCCCCGTCTCCTTCTCGAACGCGGGGGTCAGCTCGGTCACGATGGCCCGTACCGCGCCCGCGCTCAGCACCTTGATGTCCGCCGCCTCGGCCTGCCCCGCCGGCGCCGCCGGCAGCGCCAGGGCGAGCACCGCCGCCCCCACCAGTCCTCGCATGACCCCGATTCGCATCGCTCGCATCAGCTCCTCCTTACTCCTGATTCACGGCGACCAGGAGCGCCGTGCCGGGTGACGTCGTGAGCCGCGCCCAGCACACCCTAGCGGCCTAGCCGAGGAAATCGCGGCAGAGCGCCTCCCACATCTCGGCGGACAGACGCAGGCTCTCGGTGTCCACGCGCTCGTTGTGGCCGTGGAACATCACCGGGTACTCGGTGTAGGGGATGCGCAGCGAGTGCAGCCCGAACCCGTAGGACGGGATGCCCTTCCAGCGGAAGAACCGGGCATCGGTGCCGCCGGTGGTCATGGCGGGAACCACCGTGCCGTTGGGCATGAGCGTGGTGGCCACGCGCGACATCGCGTGCATGATCGGCGTGTCGAGCGGCGAGAGCGAGCCGCCGCGCCGGCGATTCGGCGGCGTGTCGATGGTCACGCGGTCGGCGAGGTCGCCCATGGCCTCCTTCAGCATCGCCTCGACTTCCTCGGACGTGACGCCGGGGAGCGCGCGGATGTCGACCTGAATCTCGATCTTGTCCGGGATCACGTTCACCTTGGTCCCGCCGCGCACCACGTTGGGCGAGAACGTGGTGTGGGTGCAGGCGTGGGCCTCGCGGGCGAGCGTGACGTTGTCCATGTCGCGGGCCGCCTTCCATACGCGGTCGGGATCGATGAGATCGGCGGTGAGCTCGGGATCGAGCCCCAGCGCGCTGATGTAGTTCTTCCACGCGTCGAGGATGCGCGCGGTGGGGCGATAGTCGGCGATGCGCTGGATGACCTGCGCGGCGGTCACGAGGGCATTGTCGGTGCGGAACGGGCGCGAGCCGTGCCCCGGCGTGCCGTGGACGGTGAGCAGGCGCCAGTTGCCGCCCTTCTCGCCCACCGACACCCGCAGCTTGTAGCCGCTAGGTGTGGGGATGGGCACGCCGCCGCTCTCGGTGATGACGTAGTCGCACCGGACCGCGTCGGGCTCGTGCTCGACCAGGTGCTCGGCGCCGTACACGCCGCCGGCTTCCTCGTCCGCGACGGCCAGGTAGATCAGCGTGCCTTTGGGCTTCCAGCCGCTGGTGGCAAGCCGCCGCGTGGCCACCGCCATCGTCGTGGTGAGGTTCAGCATGTCGATCGCGCCGCGGCCCCAGACGATGCCGTCCACCAGCTCGCCCGCGAAGGGATCGCGCTGCCAGCCGGCGGGGCTCACCGGCACCACGTCGGTGTGCCCCATCAGGAGCAGGGTGGGCGCCTTGGGGTCGCGGCCCTGAATGCGGGTGATCAGGCTCATGCGCCCGGGCGACGAGGTGTAGCGCTCGCAGGAAAGGCCCGAGCCCTGAAAGAACGTCTCGAGCGCGTCGCAGCTCCGGTCCTCGTGGCCGGAGGACTCCTCGCCGGTATTGACGCAGGCGTTGCGGATGAGGGTGCGGAGCAGCTCGGTGGACTGGACTTCGACGTCGCTGGCCGTGCTCATGTCATGACCTCCCGGTGGGGGCGGCGACCTGGGGGCGGATCTCCCGCGCGAATCGCTCGAAGATGGACACCATGTCCTCGAGGTCTCGATAGCGGGCTTCCAGCAGGAACGAGCCGACGCCGAGCTCGCGGTAACGCCGGATGTCGGCGACGATCTGCTCCGGCGTGCCCTGGAGCGGCTTGCGGTCGGCGCCGCCCGGCCGGTCGCGGAACGAGAGCCCGACCCGGAGCGTGATCGCGAGGTCGTCCACCGTGCGGTTGGCCTGCGCGCACTCGGCGCGGAGGCGCTCCATGTCGCGCGCGAATGCATCGGGCGGCGTGAACGCAGCGTGCCAGCCGTCGCCGAGCTCGGCCACGCGCCGCAGAGCCCGCGGCGTGTGGCCGCCCACCCAGATGGGAATGCGCTTGCGTGGCGGCTGGGGAGCGACCCCGATCTCGCCGAACGAGAAGAACTCGCCGGCATGGCGCGGCCGCTCCTCGGCCCAGCACGTCCGCATGATGCGAATGGCCTCATCGGACCAGGCGCCGCGCCGGTCGTAGTTCCCGCCGAGAATCTCGATCTCCTCGCGCATCCAGCCAACCCCGACGCCCAGGATCACGCGGCCCTCGGCGAGGTGGTCGAGGGTGGCGATGGTCTTCGCGGCGAGCACGGGGTGGCGATGGGGCAGCACGAGGATCGTCGTGCCGAGGAGCGCCCGCTCCGTGACGCCGGCGACCAGCGCGAGCGTGGTCAGGGGCTCGAGGAACGCCGCGGAGGGCGGCAGGGGGAACTCGCCGGTGGTGTTGTACGGATACTTGGAGTTGATCGTATACGGAAGCACCACGTGGTCGCTCGCCCAGAGGGACTCGTAGCCCAGCGCCTCCATCTTCCGCGCGAAGGCCAGCACGTTGCCCCGCGTGGCGATGGGGCCGAAGACGGGAAGGTGACAGCCGAACGTCGGGCCGGGGGCGGCCATCGGCGCCTAGTGAGCCTGGGCGCCGGAGGCGTAGACGATCGCGTCCGCCACCTCGTTGCCGGAGATCATTTCCCCGAGGCGCGCCCGCTGGATCTTGCCGCTCGACGTCTTGGGGATGGTGCTCGGGCGGACGAGCAGGACCTTGGCGGGACGGTGCCCGGTGGCGCGGTGCACGCGCTGCACGATCTCGCGCACGAGCGTGGACTGTTCCTCGCGCGTCCCCCCGTCACCGCGCACCTCCGCCACGATGTGCAGCCGCTGGCTGCCCGTGCGCCGGCTGTCGATCCCCACCGCGGCGGAGTAGCGCACGCCGGGCACGTGATCCACGACCTCCTCGACGTCGGCGGGGATCACATTGGCGCCGCCGAGGATGATGAGATCCTTCACGCGGCCCGTGATGTAGAGGTACTCCTCGGCGTCGAGGAAGCCGAGATCGCCGGTGCGGAGCCACCCGTCCGGGGAGAGCACGCGGGCGGTGGCCTCGGGATTGTTGTAGTACCCCTGCATCACGCCCGGGCTCCGCACCACGATCTCTCCCTCCTCGCCGGGCCCGAGCACGCGGTCGTCCTGCATGATGCGCACGGCGACGCCCCGACAGGCCTGACCGACGGAGAGGAACTTGCCCGAGGAGTCGAGCCGGAGTGGGGTGTAGCGCGGCCAGATCGCCACCGCGAGGGTGGCCTCAGCCAGGCCGTAGCAGGGCGTGATCACGTTCTGCAGGCCGAACTTCTGCTCGAAGGCCTGGATCGTGCTCAGGCGCACCGGCTCGGCGCCCGAGAGCGCCTGCTTGAGCGAGGAGAGCTCGATGCCGGCGGCGTCGTGAATGTTCCGCACGCAGTTGCGATAGCCGAAATCCGGCGACACGGTGAAGGTGGCGCGGACCCGCGTGACCATCTCGAGCCAGATCCGCGGGCTCTTCAGGTCGGGCGGCAAGAGATGCAGGGCGGCGCCGGTCGTGGGCGGGGTGAACGCGCAGCCGATCAGGCCCATGTCGTGATAGAGGGGCAGCCACGAGACCACCACGTCCTCGCGTCCGAGCTGAGCGGCCTCCGCCATGAACTCGACGGTGCGGCAGACGTTGGTGTGGGTGAGGACCACGCCCCGCGGCTGGCCCGTGCTGCCTGACGTGTACTGGATGAACGCCACGTCGTCTTCGCGGATCGTGGGGAAGCTGGGGCTGGGCGCGTCCATCTCGAGGTCGGACGGCTCGAGCACGTGTCGCACGTTCGGGGCGGCTCCGGCCGATTCGTCCACGCCCCGCCGGAACCAGCCGATCGTGACCACCGCCTTGGCCTCGGAGTCACGGAAGATGCCTGCCGTGGCTTCCACCCCGAGGGTGGGATAGAGCGGTACCGGGATCGCGCCGAGACGAAGCGCACCGAAAAAGGTGTAGAAGAACTCGGCACAGGTCGGGAAGATCAAGCAGACCTTGTCCCCGCGGTCGATCCCGTGGCGACGCAGGCCGGCGGCGTAGCGCGCGGTCTCGTGCCACAGCTGGCCGTAGAGGACCGGGCTGTCGAAGAGGGTGAAGTAGGGCTTGTCCGGGTCGGCGCTGGCCCGTTGCCCCATAAGCTCCGCAAGCGTGGCGGCCTTGATCATGGAGACCCTGCCATTTTAGCGGATTTCGGGGCCCCCCGCGCTCCGCGCGGGAATGCATCACGTATCCGCTCGCCTCGCCTTCGGCTGCGGCTCGCCAATCAACTGCACGCGGGCTAGCGTTCGATCACGATTGTCTCGAAGCACTCCGCGTAGGCGTAGCCCTTGAGCTTGCCCAGCTCGGCGTTGCGCTCGCGCACCCGTCTCTCCACTCCGGCGAAGTCCTTGAACTGGCTTTGATGGCAGGCGAGCGCCTTCAGCTTGAGGTCCATGGTCTCGCTGATATCGACGACGAGCTCGGGGTTTTCAAACCACATCATGTGGACTTCCTTGATCTTGTGGGGCTCGAGCCCTTGCGCGAGGAGCTCGGGAAAGGCCATGTGGTCGCGGGCGAGGGGGTACACACAGTCGAGCGCGATGCCGGCCACGGTGCGGTGGTCCCGGTGGGAGGCGCCCAGGTTCTTCGTGCGATGCGGATTCTGGACAATGAGGAGATCCGGCCGGTGCCGCCGGATGGACGCGGTGACCGCCATGCGCGTCTCCCGCGTGTTCTCGACCTCGCAGTCCGGGAAGCCGAGGAACTCGACGGTCTCGACGCCGAGCACGCGCGCGGCGCTTCGCTGCTCTTCTTCGCGGATCGCGGCCAGCCGCTCCGGGGTCATGGCGCGATCGCCCGACCCCTTGTTGCCGCTGGTGACGACGCAATAGCTGACCTGCTTGCCCTCCCGCACGTGGCGGGCAATCGTGCCGCCGGCGCCGAACTCGGAATCATCCGGATGCGCCGTCACCACCATGACACGCTGGATGCGCTCGCTCATGTCTTCTCCTTTGTTCGCCTATAATGCGGCCCGTGACGAGGAAAGCAAGCGCGGTTTTCCTGCTCGTGCTGCTCATGCTCTTCCTCGTCCTGACCTCGCTGCCCCGCGACGTGGCCCAGGTCCGCGTCGGTCCGCTGTCCCTCGTGTGGTGGTACGGGGGCGTGCTTGCGCCGGCGCTCGCGGCGTTCGCCACGCTGGGCCGCGGCGCGCGCGAATGAGGGCCGCCGGCGCGGTGCTCGCCGCCTGGCTCGGCCCCGCGATCTGGCTGGCCGTGCCCACGCTCCTCGTCGCGCACGGCACGGGCGGACTCTGGCCTGGGCTCCTCATCGTCGTGGCGCCGCTGCTGGCGCTCACCCTGCGCGCGCGCCCCGCGGCGGACGACACCGTGGCCGTCCCGCTGGTCCACGTCGCGACGCACTTCCTCATGGTCGCGCTCCTGATCTGGGCCGGGCTGGTCCTGGTGGGTGATCTGGCGTCGCGGCTCGGCGTCCCGCGCTGGCACGGCATCGCGCTGGCCGCGGCGGGTGGCCTGCTGCTCACCGCGTGGCGGGGCGCGGAGCGCGTGGTCCCCCTGCTCCTGCTCGTGGCCGGGGTCAGCGTGCTGATTTCGCTGGTCGCGCTGTCCGCCACCACCGGCCTCTCGCCGCTCGGGGCGTGGCGTGCGGTGTCGGAGCGCCCGGCCTTCGTCTTCCCGGCCGCCAGCCGCTGGGTGACCGAGGGGCGCGATCTCCGACTCGCTCAGGGGCAGCAGCCGCTGCGCTTCGACGAGGCGCACCGGGTCACCGCGGCGGCTGAGACGACCTTGAGGACGCGTATCAGGGAAGGACGCCAAACCCTCGATCGTGAAGTGCCACTGGCGGCGGGGCAGTCGTTCACACTCCGACCCGGCGACCAGCTCGAGCCGACTGCCGGCGCGCGCGTGAAATTCGAGGCCGGCCGCCGCGTTCCCGGCGCACCGGCGACCGGGCTCGCGTGGGGTGACGGCGGGTCGCAGGGCCTCGTCGCGACGCTGGTCAGTGTGGGGCTCGGCGTGACACTGCTCGGCGCCGGCGTAGCGCTTTTTGGCCCGCCGCTGGCCGACCCCGCCCCGCGCGGGGAAATCGTCCTGGTCGGCGCGGGGCTGCTCGCGACCTTCGGGGCGCTTCAGGCCTGGGCGGTCTACGCGGTGCTGGCCGCGCCCGAGATCTTCATGGGTGGAATTACCCCTGACCGCCTGATCGACGTGCCGGGTCTGGCGCTGGGCGCGCGCCCCACGGGCATGCGCTTGCAGCTCGTGCTGGTCATCGCGGTGGGCGCGAGCTTCATGGCCTCCACGGTCGCGCTCCGCGCGCGGCTGGCCGCGGTGGATCCGGCCGGCGACGGGGAGATCGGCAGCGATCTCGGACTCTGGACCATGGTGTTCGTCGTCGCGGCGCTCGCAAGCCTGTGGCACGTCGATCCCTGGGCGCTCAGCCTCACCGCGCTGGGCGCCGGCGCGGCGGTGTTCCTGCCGCGGGCGCTGCTGCCGGATGCGGCAGCGCGGCGCGAAGCCGCGACAGTTGCCGGCGTGGTCGCCCTCGCGGTGTACGGGGTCCTGCTCCTGTTTGGGCGCGTGGCCGGCCTGGCGCGCCCGGCCGGGAGCCTTCTCGGCGCCTTCTGCGAGCAGCCCGCGTTGCTCGCGGTACCGGCGGGGCTCGGCGCGCTCTGGCTGGCGACCCGCGGCGGGCGTCGCACCCGGTGATCCGCCTCCTGGGCGTGGGCGGGCGCGCGCTCTACACGCGCGCGCTCGCCGGCGCGCTCCTCATCACGATCGCCATCCACGTGGCGGCCTACATGCTGAACGCGGTGCTGCCCTTTCGCGCCACCGCGCTGGGCGCGACCGGGACGCAGGTGGGCCTGATGTTCTCCGTGACCGCGGGGGTCGCGATGTTCTTCCGCCCCGTCGTGGGCGGCTGGGTGGACCGCCACGGCGTACGCGTCGTGCTGCTCCCCGGGGTGGTGGTGCTCGCCCTCACCTCGCTGGGGCTGCACGCTGCGGGCTCGCCGGGTGCCCTCATCGCCCTCATGGCCGGCGTCGGCCTCGCGAACGGACTGATCTCCACCGCGGCCGGTGTGCTCGCCGCACAGGCCACCGCGGCAGCCCATCGTGGCGAGGCCCTGGGCCTCTATTACCTCGGGACCTCGCTCGCCGTCGCGGTGGCCGCCCCCGCCGGCATCGCGCTGCTCCGTCTCGGCGGCATTGCGTGGAACTTCTATCTGGTCACCGTGCTCGCGGCGCTCATCCTGCTCTTCACGGTGCTGCTCACACCCACCGGTGCGGCCCGGCCGGACGGGGCAGGCGGTCGGCTGCGTCTCTGGAGCCGCCACGCGCTGGGCGCGGCGGGGGTGATGATCCTCATCACGCTGGGGCAGTCGAGCATCGTGGGCTTCGTCCCGCTCTATGCCGAGCGCCACGGGCTGGGCGGCTGGATCGGCTGGTTCTTCGGGCTCTACTCGGTCTGGATGATCCTCTGCCGCGCCCTCCTGCGCGGAATCTCGGATCACCTCGGGCGCGCGCAGGTGCTGGCTCCGTCCATCCTGGCGACCGCGATGGGATTTCTCGTGCTGGCGGCGCCGCCCAGCAGCGCCACGCTGCTCGCGGGGGCGCTGTTCCTGGGCACCGGCGCCTCGCTGACCTACCCCACCATGATCGCCCTGCTGGTGGACCGCACCCCTGACCGCGAGCGCGGGCTCGCGATGGGCACGCTATCCGCCTCGTGGGACGTCGGCGTGGTGCTGGGCTCCGCGCTGGTGGGCCTGGTGATCGAGCGGCTCTCTTTCCACGCGGGCTTCGCAGTGGGCGCGATCGGCGCGTGCGCGGGCCTCCTGACCTTCGTGCTGCTGGAGCGGGCCCGCGCCCGGCGCCCCGCTTACCCTCGGCCCGCCGAAGCGGTATGATCGGGGACGCATGGCGAACGACCGCATCGTCATCCGGGGCGCGCGCGAGCACAACCTCAAGGCCGTCGACCTCGAGATTCCCCGCGATCAGCTGGTGGTGATCACCGGGCTGTCCGGGTCGGGCAAGTCGTCGCTGGCCTTCGACACCATCTACGCCGAGGGGCAGCGCCGGTACGTGGAGTCGCTGTCGGCCTACGCGCGGCAGTTCCTCGAGCAGATGGAGAAGCCCGACGTCGACTCGATCGAGGGGCTGTCGCCCGCCATCTCCATCGAGCAGAAGACCACGTCGAAGAATCCGCGATCGACCGTGGGCACCGTCACCGAGATCTACGACTACCTGCGCGTGCTGTTCGCGCGGGTCGGCGTGCCGCACTGCCCGCAGTGCGGGGACGTCATCTCCGCGCAGACCGTGCAGCAGATGGTCGATCGTGTGCTCACCCTGCCGGGCGGGAGCCGCGTGCTCGTGCTCGCCCCGGTGGTCCGGGGACGCAAGGGCGAGTACCGTAAGCTGTTCTACGACCTCAAGCGCCAGGGCTACGTGCGCGTGCGGGTCAACGGCCAGGTGCGCGAGCTCGGCGAGGAGATCGAGCTCGCCAAGACCAAGAAGCACACCATCGAGGTCGTGGTGGACCGCATCATCGTGCGAGAGGGGCTGGGGAGCCGACTCGCCGACTCACTGGAGACCGCGCTGCGGCTGGCCGACGGCGTGGCCCAGGTGGAGGCGGTGGATGGGCCGAGCATGCTCTTCTCCGAGCGTCTGGCCTGCGCCAAGTGCGGCATCTCGTTCCCCGAGGTCTCGCCGCGCATGTTCTCGTTCAACAACCCTTACGGCGCCTGTCCGGAATGCGGCGGCATCGGAACACGCTACGAGGTTGATTCAGAAAGAATAGTCCCCACGGGCAAGCGCTCGCTCAACCAGGGCGCGCTCGCGCCGTGGGCCGGGCAGCCCGGCACCGTCTTCAAGCAGACCCTGCAGGTGCTGGCGCGCCGCCACAAGTTCAGCCTCGATACCCCGTGGGAGAAGCTGCCGAAGAAGGTCCGCGACGTGATCCTCCACGGCGAGGAGGACGATGGCTTCGAGGGCGTGCTGAAGATCCTGGACCGGAAGTACAAGGAGACCCTGTCCGAGGACGTCCGCGCGGAGATCGAGCACTTCATGACCCTGCAGGACTGCCCGGCCTGCAAGGGCTCGAGGCTGCGGCCGGAGGCGCTCGCGGTGAAGATCGCCCGGCGCTCCATCGCCGATCTCGTGCGGCTGCCCATCAAGGCCGCATCCGAGTTCTTCGAGTCGCTCAGCCTTACCGAGCGCGAGGCGGCGATCGCCCGGCGCGTGCTGAAGGAGGTGCGCGAGCGGCTGGGCTTCCTCTCCGCGGTAGGCCTGGACTACCTCACCCTCGACCGCGCCGCCGCGACGCTGTCCGGCGGGGAGGGTCAGCGCATCCGCCTGGCCACCCAGATCGGCTCGAGCCTGGTGGGCGTGCTCTACATCCTGGACGAGCCGTCCATCGGCCTGCATCAGCGCGACAATCGCCGGCTGCTCGACACGCTCAAGCGTCTGCGCGACCTCGGCAACACCGTGCTCGTGGTCGAGCACGACGAGGAGACGATCCGCGCCGCAGATTACGTGGTGGACCTCGGGCCGGGCGCGGGCGAGCACGGCGGCCACGTGGTTGCGGTGGGCACCCCGGACGAGATCCTGGACAATTCCGCCTCGCTCACCGGCCGCTTCCTCGCCGGGATCGAGCGGATCGCGCCGCCCGCCCGGCGGCGGTCCGGCACCGGCAAGGGGGTCGTCATCCACAACCCGCGCGCGCACAACCTCAAGGGCATGAACGTCCGGATCCCGCTCGGGACGTTCACGTGCGTGACGGGGGTGTCCGGGTCGGGCAAGTCGACCCTGGTCAACGACATCCTCTTTCGCGCCCTCGCCCAGATGCTGCACCGGGCGGGGGACCGGCCGGGCGCGCACGACCGCATCGAGGGCGCCCAGCACCTCGACAAGGTGATCGACATCGACCAGTCGCCGATCGGGCGGACCCCGCGGTCCAACCCGGCGACCTACACCGGGGTGTTCACGCTGATCCGCACGCTCATGGCCCGGACCTCCGACGCGCGCGTGCGCGGGTATCAGCCCGGCCGCTTCTCGTTCAACGTCAAGGGTGGGCGCTGTGAGGCGTGTCAGGGCGACGGCCTCGTGAAGATCGAGATGCACTTCCTCCCCGACGTGTACGTGACGTGTGAGGTCTGCAAGGGCAAGCGCTACAATCGGGAGACGCTCGAGGTGCGCTACAAGGGGAAGAACATCGCCGAGATCCTCGACATGACGGTGGCGGAGGCCCTCGAATTCTTCGAGCCGGTTCCCGCGATCAAGCAGAAGCTCAAGACCCTGCATGACGTGGGCCTCGACTACATCCGCCTCGGGCAGTCGGCGACCACGCTGTCGGGCGGTGAGGCGCAGCGGGTGAAGCTCGCCACCGAGCTGTCCCGCCGGGCGACCGGGCGCACGCTCTACATCCTGGACGAGCCGACCACCGGCCTCCACTTCGCCGACATCCGTCGCCTCCTGCAGGTGCTCAATCAGCTGGTGGATCAGGGCAACACGGTGGTCATCATCGAGCACAATCTCGACGTGGTGAAGACGGCCGACTGGATCATCGACCTCGGTCCCGGGGGTGGGAACGAGGGAGGGCGAGTCATCGCCACCGGGACTCCCGAGGACGTCGCGGACAACGCCTCGTCCTACACGGGACAGTTCCTGCACCGGGCGCTGACCGCCGGGAGTGCCATCGCATGAGACGCACGAAGATCGTCTGCACCATCGGTCCGGCGAGCTCGAGGCGCGAGATGCTCGACCGCATGGTCGCGGCCGGGATGGACGTCGTTCGGCTGAACTTCTCCCATGGCACGCACGAGGAGCACGCCGAGGTCATCCGGACCATCCGCGACGCCGAGTCGAGCTGGGGCCATCCGGTCACGATCGTGCAGGATCTCCAGGGGCCGAAGGTGCGGCTGGGGCGCTTCGTGGGCGGCCAGGCCCTGCTCCTCAACGGGGAGACGTTCACGCTCAGCGCCAAGAGCATCATGGGCACGGACACGCGGGCGACCCTGTCGCATCCCGAGTTCCTCCCCGTGCTCAAGCCGGGCGACCAGGTATGGATGGACGACGGCATGATCCAGCTCGTGGTCCAGTCCGCGGAGCCGGAGGAGGCGGTGTGCCGGGTGACCGCGGGCGGGGTCGTCTCGGACCACAAGGGCATCTCGCTGCCCCGCATCCCCGTGCCGGTAGCCTCGCTCACCGAGAAAGACCGGGAGGACCTGCGCTTCGGCATCGCCCAGGGCGTGGACTACGTGGCGGTGTCCTTCGTACGCACCGCGAGCGACATCCAGGAAGTGAAGAAGTTCATCCACGAGCAGGGCGCGGATCTGCCCATCATCGCCAAGCTCGAGCGCGCGGAGGTCGTGGGCAACCTGCCGTCGATCCTGCCGCTGGTGGATGCGGTGATGGTCGCGCGCGGGGATCTCGGCGTGGAGGTGCCGCTCGAGGAGGTGCCGGTGATCCAGAAGGAGGTCATCCGGCAGGCGCGGCTCGCCAAGGTGCCGGTGATCGTCGCGACCCAGATGCTGGAGTCCATGGTGAGTCACATTCGGCCTACCCGGGCGGAGGTGACCGACGTCGCCACCGCCATCTTCGACGGCGCGGATGCCACCATGCTGTCGGCGGAGACCGCGACCGGGCGCTTCCCGGCGGAGACGGTGATGGTCATGGCGCGCGTCGCGGAGCGGGCCGAGCGGGCGCTGTCGCGGAACCCCGCCGATCAGCGGCGCGGCGATCGCGCCGAGCCCTACGGCTTCCCGGAAGCCACGTCGCAGGCCGCCTGCCACGCCGCCCGGGTGCTCCACGCCAAGGCGATCGTCGCCTTCACCCAGTCGGGCTTCACCGCGCGGCTCATCTCCGAGGAGCGGCCCGACGTGCCCATTCTCGCCCTGACGCCGTTCCCCGAGGTGCAGCGGCGGCTCGGCCTGTACTGGGGAGTAGGCTCCCGTCTCATCCGAAAGGTCGAGACCACGGACGAGATGCTGGACGAGATCGAGTCCGCGCTGCTCGCCGACGGCACTGTGCGCAACAACGACGTGCTCGTCATCATCTCGGGCTCGCCGATGTGGGTGACGGGGACGACCAACTTGCTCAAGTTCCATCGAGTCGGCGAACGCCGCTAGCTCGCCCACGACTCGACCCCGGGAGACCACGATGAGCGACCAGACGCTGCGCTACGAGGTGAAGGACGCCGTCGCTACCCTCACCCTCGACCGCCCCGACGCCTACAACGCCCTGAACCTGACGCTGGGGCGTGAGCTGTTCCACGCCGTGCTCGAGGCCGACGAGGACCGCGCGGTCCGCTGCGTGGTGATCACGGGGGCAGGGAAGGCGTTCTGCGCGGGCGGCGACGTGAAGGACTTCGCGGAGGCGGCAGACCGCGTGGGCATCGTGATCAAGGAGCTCACGACCTACCTCCACGGCGCGATCTCGCGGCTCGCCCGCTCGGCGAAGCCCGTCATCATGGGCGTGAACGGGATCGCGGCAGGGGGCGGCATGAGCCTGGCGCTGGGTGGGGACCTGGTGGTGGCGGCGGAGTCGGCGAAATTCACCATGGCCTACTCGCGCATCGCGGCCTCGCCCGACGGATCGTCGTCCTACTTCCTGCCGCGCTTGATCGGGCTGCGCCGCGCCCTGGAGCTCCACTACACGAATCGCGTGCTGACCGCGCGCGAGGCGCTGGACTGGGGGCTGGTGAACCGCGTGCATCCCGACGCCGAGTTCTCGGGCGCCCTCGCGGCGCTGGCGCGTGAGCTCGCCTCCGGCCCGACGCTCGCCTTCGGTCGGGCCAAGGCGCTGTTCCATCAGTCGACGCAGGAGAGCCTCGAGACGCAGATGGAGCTCGAGGCGCAGGCCATCGCCGCCTCCGGCCACACCGAGGACTTCCGGGCCGGCGTGCGCGCGTTCGCGGCCAAGCAGCCGGTCCGCTTCACGGGCCGCTAGTCCGTGCCCTCCGCCACCTGGGCGGATCTCGCGCGCGCGTACCGTCACTACCGGGAATTTCCGGTGTGGACGGGGCCGCGCGAGCTTCCCAACAATCAGGGGCTGCTCTCGCGTGAGCTGATCCGCGAGGTCAAGGCGCGCGGCGCGAAGGCGGCCGGCGAGGTGGAGACAGCGGTGGCGGGCCTGGTCCAGGACGGCGCGCTGCCCGCCGAGCCCCGCGCGCTCGAGCAGCGTCACGTGGACGGGCTGCCCGGACGGCGGCTCGGCCGTGACACCCTCGCCGCCCTCTGGGACGCCATCGTCTTCGACCGGGACGACTACACGTGCCGCTACTGCGGGCGAACGCCCGCGGGCGTGTTCCAGGCGGAAGGCCGTCGGCGCGGCCTCGTGCTGGCGGTCGATCACTTCAGCGCGCGGACCACCGTGGCGGAGCGCCGGCGGCTCGACAACAGCCTCACCGCCTGCGTGTCGTGCCGCGCGGTGAGGGCGGACCTGCCGCGCGATCCCTTCCTCGACGAGCTGCGCTCGCTCGCGGCGGCCGTGGCCGCCCGCCCGGCCCGCGACGGCGGCGCCCGCGGGCACGCCGCGGGATGAGGCGCTCGGCGCCTCTCATTACCTGCCTTTTCCTCCTGCTGCTCTCGCCCGCCTTCGTCCTCGCCTGGGCGCTGTCCTTCGGGCACGCCTCCGGGAACCGCGTGGCATCCGGGCGCGGCACGTTTCCGCGCTGGCAGGCGTTCGGCATCGCCACCGAGGTGCCGATGCGGTGGGTCGTGGTCGTCGACCACGAGCGCCTGGCCGCGGTGGACCGCGACGGCACGCTGTGGATCCTCGAGGCCACGCGTGCCGGGCTGACCGTGGCCGCGCGCTACGGGGAGATCGTGAGCCCCGACGGACCCCCCGCGGTGGTGGCGATCGACGACGACGCGCCGGGGCTCGCCCTCGTGGGCAAGGATGGACGGCTCGTGCTCTGGAGCGACGGCGCGCTCCGGAGCTACGACGTCGGCGCGGCACTCTCGCGCTTGAGCTTCCCGCTGCCGGTGCGGCTCCCCGGCCAGCGCTGGGACGACCTGCTCGCGGTGGCGGCCGACGGTGCGGTGGTGCTGATCGCGCGGCTGCCCTCCGCGCCCCGCATCGTCTCTCGGGTGGAGGCGCGGGCGCTGCCCGACGCGCGCGTCACGCTGGCCGACCTCGACGGCGACGGCCTCCCGGAGGCGGTGGTGCTCTCCGATCCCACCGAGCGCTTCGGACACGGGCTCCTCGGCGACCGGCTGGAAGCGGCCAGCGCCACCGTAATCGGCATCACGCCGTTCGGCCTGACGCTCCGCGCCCGCTACCCGCTCGCCACCGCGGTGCTCGAGGATCTCGTCCCCGTGCTGGCGCCCATCAGCGAGAGCGGCCGGCCCGTGGTGCTGGCCGCCCGCAGCGCGCCCGACGCGGGCGCAGCGGTGGTGGCGCTGGCCTGGCGCGACGGGGCGCTGGTGCCCGTGGCGGAGACGGCGAGGCCCGGCAGCGACTGGGTGCACGTGATCGGCGCGACGAACATGGGAGGCGATGGCACGCCGGAGGTGGTGGCGGTGCGCGTGCTGCCGGTCGGTGGTGTCCTCACCGCGCTCCGGCGCAAGGGCAATGGTCTCGAGGTGATCGCGCAGGCGCCGGGCTTCGCCTCCCACAGCGCGGGCTCGCGCAACGAGGATCAGGCGCTGCTGGCGGATCTCGACGGCAACGGCTGGCCCGAGGTGATCGTCCCCCGCCAGTCGCGGGTGGCACTGGCCGCGCTCGAGCTCGATGCGGGCCGCTGGGTGGAGCGCTGGAGCGTCACGCTGCGCGGCCCCATCGAGTCGAACCTCGGTGCCGCCGACGTGGACGGGGACGGCCTGCTCGATCTCGTCTTCGCCGACCGCCACACCCTCTACGTCTTCTTTAGCGTAAGATGACGGCATGAAAGCACGAGTCTTCTATCGCCCCGGCTGAAGCAGCTGCGCCAAGACGAAGGAGCTCCTCGCGTCTTGGGGGGTCGAGTTCGACCCGGTGAACGTCGAAGGCAATCCCGCCGGTCTCGAGGAATTGCGCGCGCTCGGGGTGCCCGGCGTCCCCGCGGTGGCCCTCGCGGACGGCCGGGTGGTGCATGGCTGGAACCCGCCCGGCTACGCCGCGCTGGTGGGGGTGGAGTATCGGCCGCCCGTGCAGTTCTCGCCCGCGGAGCTGGCCGGGCGCCTGGACCGCATCCTGAGCCTCACCGGCCGCCTGATGCTGGCCCTGCCGCCCGAGGCGCTCGCCCACAAGCCGGCCAAGCGGGATCGCGATCTCTTGAACCTCGGCTTTCACGTGTTCCGCCTCGCCCTGGCCTTCGCCGACGGCATGGACCTGGGCGAGTTCCCCGAGACCTGGCTGCAGGAGCGGGCACCCGCGGACTTCACGGACGGCGCGGCGGTGGCGCGCTACGGCGCGCTCGTGCGCGGACGGCTCGGCGGCTGGTTCGAGGGCGCGGCCGACAGCGAGTACGCGCGGATCATCCGGGTGTACTACGGGCCGCAGTCGGGCCACGACCTCCTCGAGCGGACGACCTGGCATGCCGCGCAGCATCTCCGCCAGCTCCACGTGGTGGCGACCGAGCTGGGGGTGGCGCTCCCCGATCCCTTGCCGGTGGCCGACTTCGAGGGGCTGCCCATGCCGGCGAGCCTCTGGTGAGATGAGCCTCGTCCCGAAGTCCGAGCTCGTCGGCCTCGACGGCATCACCCATCTCTGCACGGGCGGCGAGGCGCCGTGGCTCCGCTCGCACGACGAGGCGTGCCGCCGCTTCGGCGCGCTCAAGAGCGGCGGGATGGCGGGGCGCGAGGCGATCTTCCGCGTCTACGCGGGCGCGAAGGCCAAGGTCGCGGCGCGGCTCGGTGTGACGCCCGAGCGCGTGGCGTTCCTCGCGCACGCCTCCGAGGGGTTGAATCAGGCGGTGCGCGCGGTGGAGTGGCGAGCAGGGGACAACGCCGTCTTCGCCGACCTCGAGTACCCGTCGCTGATCTATCCCGTGGCGGCGCTGCGCGACCGGGGCGTGGAGCCGCGCGTGGTGCGGGCCATCGGGCACTACCTCTCGATGGACGCGCTTGCCGCCGCGGTGGACGTCCGGACCCGCCTGGTGCTGGTGAGCCAGGTGAGCTTCCTCACCGGCCAGCGCCTCGATCTCGCGCGCTGCGCCGAGCTCTGCCGCGCGCGGGGCGCCTGGCTCGCGGTGGACGCCACGCATGCCTTCGGCGTCGTGCCGGTGCCCGGGGAGCTCTGCGATTTCGTGGTGTCGGCCTGCTACAAGTGGCTCCTCGCCACGCACGGCGTGGGCATCTTCGCCTACGATCCCGCGCGGGTGGGCGATCTCGTGCCGGCCACGCTCGGCTGGCACAGCGTGGCGCAGCGTGGGGGCTCGACCGATCCGCTGGCGATGCCGCTGCGCGCGGATGCCGCGCGTCTCGAGGCCGGGAACCCGGCCCTTCTCCCCGTGTTCGTGCTCGACAACGCTCTCGCGCGCACGGAAGGCCTCAGCGCCGCGGCCATCGAGGCGCACGCGCGCGATCTCGGCACCGCGCTGATCGCGGGCCTCACCGCGCGCGGCCGCAAGGTCGTGACGCCGGAGGCGCCCGCCGAGCGCGCGGGGAACGTCTGCTTCCTCGAGGACGACGCGGCGGCGTTGGCCTCGCGCCTCGCCCAACGTGGGGTCCTGGTCTGGGGCGGAGACGGGCGTATTCGCGTCTCCGCGCACCTCTACAACGACCCCGGCGACGTGGCGCGCTTCCTGACCGCGCTGGACTCGGTCGGCTAGGCCCGCGAAGCTCCGGTCGCCGCGGCGACCACGCGGAAGCCGTAGTCCGAGTAGCGGAGGCCGGGCGGCAGCGACGAGGGGTGCCCGACCGGGCTCCACGGGTCCTGGTGCCGCCAGGCGCCGCCCCGCGACGCGCGGCGCGTGTCATCGCCGTCCAGGCACCACTCGTGACACACGCCGGACAGCGCGCGGAGCCCCAGCGGATTCGCCGGCCCCTCGGTGACCCGCGGCGGGCGGGGGAAGCGGCCCGTGCCCGGATGCGCGTCGCCCCATGGGAAGCGCGCGCCTTCCAGGCCGCCGCGCGCCGCCCGTTCCCACTGCGCGATCGTCGGCAGCGTGAGTCCGCGGCCCAGCGCGGCGTCGCGCCATGCGCAGAACGCCAGCGCCTCGGCCCACGACACGCCCACCACGGGCTGGGCAGGGTCATCGAAGTCCGGATGCGCCCACCAGGGCGGGCGGGCGGCGCGGGACGCGGCGAGATAGGCCGCGTACTCCGCGTTGGTCACGGGATAGCGCCCGATCGCGAACGCGTCGACCCACACGCGCCGCGCGGGGCCGGACGCCTCGTGCCGTTCGAGCCAGCCCGCCGCGATCTCCACCAGCTCCACGTCTGTGAGTATAATGGCCGTCGCCATGCGATTCGCGGAGCGGATGTCGCGCCTCGGCACGGAGTCGGCGTTCGAAGTCCTCGCGCGGGCGAAAGCCCTCGAGCGCCAGGGCAAGGAGATCGTACACCTCGAGATCGGCGAGCCCGATTTCGACACCCCCGTGCATATCCGCGACGCGGCCAAGCGCGCGCTCGACAGCGGGGCCACGCACTACGGGCCCGCGGCCGGGTTGCCCGAGCTGCGCGAGGCGATCGCCAAGGACGTGGGATCGACGCGACAGCTTCCCGTCGACCCCGACGAGATCGTGATCACGCCGGGGGCCAAGCCCATCATGTACTTCGTGATCACCGCGCTGGTGGATCCGGGCGACGAGGTGATCTACCCGAACCCCGGCTTCCCCATCTACGAATCGGTGATCAACTTCGTGGGCGGCAAGGGTGTCCCGATCCCGCTGCGCGAGGAATCCGGCTTCGGCTTCGACATGGACCTGTTCGAGAAGAAGGTCTCGGCGAAGACCCGGCTCATCGTGCTGAACTCGCCCCAGAACCCCACCGGGGGCGTGCTGGAGAAGGACCAGCTCGGGCGCATCGCGGAGGCCGCGCTGAAGTACCGCATCCCCGTGCTCGCCGACGAGATCTACAAGTCTTTCCTCTACGACGGGGAGTTCGCGTCGATCACCGCGTTTCCCGGGATGAAGGATCTCACGATCATCCTCGACGGGTTCTCCAAGGCCTACGCCATGACGGGCTGGCGGCTCGGCTACGGCGTGATGCCGCGCGACCTCGCCGAGCACGTCTCGCGGCTCATGGTGAACTCGAACTCCTGCACGGCGGCCTTCACGCAGTGGGCCGGTATCGCCGCCCTGCAGGGCGACCAGCAGCCGGTGCACGCCATGGTGGCGGAGTTCAAGCGCCGGCGGGACATCATCGTGGAAGGGTTGAACGCGCTGCCCGGCGTCAGCTGTCGGTTGCCCCGGGGCGCCTTCTACGTCTTTCCCAACGTGAAGAAGCTCGGGCGGCCGTCGGCGGAGGTGGCGAGCCATCTCCTGAACGACGCCGGCGTGGCGGTGCTCGGGGGCTCCGCCTTCGGTGAGTACGGTGAGGGCTACCTCCGGCTGTCCTACGCCAACTCCGAGGCCAATATCCGCAAGGCGCTGGAGCGCATGCGGCCCGTGCTCGCCCGACTCGCCGGCTGACGCCGGCGTGCTCGCCTACTTCCTTCGCGGACTCGTCATCGGGTTCTCGATCGCGGCGCCGGTGGGGCCGATCGGTCTCCTCTGCATCCGCCGCACGCTCGCGCACGGACGCGCGGTGGGCTTGGTCTCCGGGCTCGGCGCCGCCACCGCGGACGCCGCGTACGGGGCGGTGGCGGGCTTCGGGCTCACCGCGCTCTCGGGCTTCCTCGTGCAGTGGCAGACGCCTATGCGGCTCATCGGGGGCGCCTTTCTCTGCTATCTCGGCGTGCGGACGTTCCTCGCCCACCCCGCGTCCCGGAGCGCCGAGCGCGAAAGCCGAGGCCTGGTCGGCGCGTATCTCTCGACGCTTGGCCTCACCCTCACGAATCCGTCGACGATCCTGTCTTTCGTGGCGATCTTCGCAGGCCTTGGGCTGGGGACGTCCGGCGCCGCCGCGGGTGGGGACTATGCGGGCGCGAGCGTGCTGGTGGGTGGAGTGTTTCTGGGCTCGGCGGCGTGGTGGCTGATCCTGAGCGGGATGACCGGCGCTGTCCGCGGGCGGTTCTCGCCCGCGGGCATGCGCTGGGTGAACCGGCTGTCCGGCGCCATCCTGACCGGCTTCGGTCTTACGGCGCTGTGGGCCTTGGGCTAGGCCGCCTGGGCGCGGTGCTCCTCGAAGCGCCGCTCGACGATGTCCCAATTCACGTTCTCGAGGAATGCCTCGACGTACTCCTTCCGGCCGCTCGCACCGTGATCGACCATGAACGCGTGCTCCCACACGTCCATCACGAGCACGGGCGTCCAGCCGGCCGGGTGGCCGATCTCATGATCGCCCACCCACCAATTGAAGAGCTGACGGGTGGTGTCGTCCTGGTAGAGGATGGCCCAGCCCACGCCGCGAATCATGCCGGTGGCCACGAAGTCCTTCTGCCATTCCTCCACGCTCTTCCACGAGGCGCCGAGGGCCTGGGCGAGCCCCCCGCGAGGGCGCATCTTGCTTCCTGCTTTGAGGTTCTCGAAATAGCGCTCGTGGAGCACCATGCCGTCCACCTCGAAGGCGACCCGGCGCTTGAGCTCCGACCACCCCCGCGAGCCGCGCTCGATGCGGTCGACTTCCGCGAAGAGGTCGTTGCTGTTCTTGACGTAGCCCTCGTAGAGCGTCCAGTGCTGGTTGACCTGCTCCTCGGAGATGCCCTTGAGCCCGCTGGGCTTGAGCGCATTACGAACCTGGAACGTCATCGCGATCCTCCCTAGGCGCGCTTCTCGAGGACGGTGCGGGCGCGGTCGAGGAGCGCGCGCGTGGGGGGGCTCATGGTGAGCCCCGTCCCGTAGGCGTAGTAGTGACTGAATCCGCCCTCGTCGAGGCGCGCCAGCAAGGCCTCGGTGTCGGGCCGCACGAGCAGGACCACGTGTTGCAGCCCACAGCCCGCCGGGCCGCAGCCGGTCACCGCCACGTACTCGGCTTCCGCGGTGCGCAGCATCCGCGGGGCGTCGCCGCTGGCGAAGAACGACGAGGCGGGCGCCCGCAGGCGCGCGCCCGGTCCGAGCGCCCAGTCGGCCCCGAACAGCGCGTGGATCTTCGGGGCCAGGGCGGGATTCGTGATGATCTCCGTCGTGGTGCTCCCGAACTGTCGCGCTCGTACGTCGGCGCTGTCCACCTGCACGACGGGCGGCGCGGGCGTATCGGGCGGTGGCGCGGTGATGCAGCCGGTGGCGAGCAACGCCACCGCGGTCACGAGGAGGACGCCACGGAGGCTCACGACGCCTCCGTCATACTGGTCGACGCCCCTGGATCACCCGCACGAGGACGATGACCACTGCAGCCACGAGCAGGATGTGAATGAACCCACTCAGGGTGTAGGACGTCACCAACCCCAGAGCCCAGAGGAGCAGCAGCACGACGGCAATGGTCTCGAGCATGGGCGTGTTCCTCCTTGCCGTCCGAATGTCGCAAGGGCCGTGCCGGGTGACTGCGAGCCCACGGGCCCCGCAATCCCGCCCAGTTCCACGCTCCCGCCGCACTCGAGCACGGACTTCCGCACGAATGCTCGGTAGAAACTACCCCGGCGATGGACAAAAGGAACCCCGTGGGGAAGAATGCGATCCTGATGCCTTCGGTGGCTGATCTCCTGATTGCGGGACTCCGGCAGGCCGGCGTGCCCCGCCTGTTCGGTGTACCGGGCGGTGGCTCCAATCTCGAGCTCCTCGAAGCGGCGCGCAGGCAGGGCCTACCCTTCGTTCTTGCCCACCAGGAATGGGCGGCCTGCATCATGGCTGCGGTGACCGGGGAGTTGACGGGCGTGCCGGGCGCGGCGCTCTCCACGCTGGGCCCGGGCGTCACCGCCAGTGCGACCGGGCTGGCGTACGCGCGGCTCGACCGCGCGCCGCTCATCTACATCAGCGACCGTCATCCCGAGTCCGCGCTCGCGTTCACCACGCACCAGACGGTAAATCATCCCTCCCACCTGGGCGCGCTGGTGAAGGGCTCGGAGACGGTCACCCGCGACTCGGCGAGCCACTGGATCGCGCACGCCGTGCAGCTCGCCCTCGGCGAGCCGCGCGGGCCGGTACACCTCGACCTGCCCGCGGACGTGGCCGGGCGCGACGCCCTGCCGATGGCCGCGCGCGTGACACCGCCGCCGCCGGCGCGCCCGTCGGACGCCGCGCTGGAGCACGCGGCCGCGCTCCTTCGCGCCGCTCGGCGTCCCGTGGTGCTCGCCGGGCTGGGCTGCCGCCCGGCGGACACCAAGTGGCTGCGCGCTTTCAGCGAGGCGATGCCCGCGCCGGTGCTCACCACGTACAAGGGCAAGGGCTCGCTCCCTGACCCGCATCCGCTCGCCATGGGCGTGGTCACGGGCGGGGCTCTCGAGGAGCCATTCGTCCGCCAGGCCGATCTCATCGTCGCCTTCGGTCTGGATCCGGTGGAGCTGATCCCGCGCGCCTGGCCGTACCAGGCCCCGGTGCTGAACCTGACGCGCTGCCCCTGGGATGCGGCGGGACTGGCCGCGCCCGGGGGGAACGCGTATTTCCGGCCGGCGGGCGAGGTCGTCGGCGAGCTGGGCGCGATCCTGGAGGAGCTGGCGCCCCGCCTGGCCTCCGCGAGCGCGGCCGACTGGGACGTCGCCGCGGTGGACCGCTGGCGGCGCGAGCGCCGCGCCGCCCTGGAGATCGCGGTGCCAGGGCTGGCGCCGCACCGCGTGGCGCAGCTCGCGCGCGAGCTGCTCGCCGCCGGCGCCATCGCGACGGTGGACGCGGGGGCGCACATGTTTCCGGTCACCGCTTACTGGGACGCCATCGAGCTCGGCGAATGCCTGATCTCGAACGGCCTGGCCACCATGGGCTTCGCGCTCCCGGCGGCCATCGCCGCCCAGCTGCACCACCCCAATCGCCGCGTCGTGTGCTTCACGGGCGACGGCGGTCTGATGATGGTGGCCGCCGAGCTGGAAACGATGGCGCGGCTCCAGCTCCCCATCCTCATCGTGGTGTTCGACGACCAGGCCCTGTCGCTGATCGAGGTCAAGCAGGAGCAGCGCGGCATCGCGGGCGCGTCGATGCGCTACCAGGGGCCCGATTTTCCGGTGCTCGCGCGCGCCTTCGGCATCCGCGCCTGGATCGCGGACGACGAGGCGTCCTTCGCCAATGCCCTCGTGGCCGCCCAGGCCTCCGGCGGGCCGGCCCTGATCGACGCCCGCATCGACGCCTCCGGCTACCGGCGTACCCTCGAGGTGGTCCGCGGTGCGCCCGCCCGCTGAGGTACACTGAGCGCCATGGGATTCCTTTCCGACGCCGACACGCAGGCGGTACGCGCCGAGTTCGCCAAGCTCATCGGTCCCGTGAAGCTGGTCGTCTTCGCGGCCGAGTTGGGTGACGACACCCACCGGCAAACCGTCGCCCTCGTCAAAGAGGTCGCCGCGCTCTCCGACACGATCACCGTGGAGGTGCTGAACCCCCACATCGACCGGGCGCGCGCCGAGGCGTACGGCATCGAGCTGGCGCCCGCCGTGGTCGTCGAGGGCGCCGCCGACTACGGCATCCGCTTCCTCGGGCTTCCCGCCGGATACGAGTTCGCGAACCTGATCGACTCGATCATCGTCGCGTCCACCGGCACGCCCGCGCTCAGCGCCGCGACCACGGAGGCGCTGGCCGGCCTCACCGAGGACGTGACGATCAAGGTCTTCACCACGCCCACCTGACCGCATTGCCCCCGGGCGGTGCGCCTGGCTCAGCACATGGCGGTGGCGGCGGACAGGGTGAAGGCGGAGTGCATCGAGGCGACGGAGTTTCCCGAGCTCTCGCAGCGATACCGCGTGATGGCGGTCCCGAAGATCGTCATCAACGACCGCGTGCAGTTCGAGGGCGCGCTGCCCGAGCCGCAGTTCCTCGCCGCCGTCCTCAAGGCGGTGGGCTGACGCGGGCGCCGCGTCCGGCGCGCATCACCCCCCGCGGCGTCGCGGGCCGTCCCGCCCTGGACGACACTTCGGTCCTCTTCACCTACGGCACGCTCATGCGCGGCCTTCCGCTGCACGGGCTGCTCGCCGGCCGCGCGACGTTCCTGGGGAAGGGCGTGCTCGCCGCGCGGCTGATCGACCTGGGACGCTATCCCGGCGCGATTCCCGACGCCGGGGCGCGGGTACGCGGCGAGGTGTTCCGCCTCGAGTCCCGGGAGCTCTGGACGACGCTGGACTCCGCCGAGGGACCCCAGTATCATCGCAGGCGCGCCCCCGTGGCGATGGGTCGCCGGTCGATCGAGGCGTACGTCTACTGGTATTGCGGACCGCTCGACCGCGGCGTGCCGATCCCCGGTGGCGATTGGCGGGGGCACGCGCCCGCCCGCTCCATTCACCGCAGCCCGACAGTTTAGGAGGCTCCCGATGGCGCTCGAAGCCGCGCAGCTGATCAAGGACGATCAGGACCACCTCATCCATCCGCTGCATCACCCGAGCGAGCATCTCGAGCCCATGGTGTACGTGCGAGGCCGCGGGGCCGTGGTCACCGACATCCAGGGCCGTGACTACATCGACGGCCTCGCGGGCCTGTGGAACGTCAACGTCGGGCACGGCCGCGAGGAGCTGGCCAAGGCGGCGGCCGCGCAGATCGGCGACCTCGCCTACTACTCCTGCTACACCGGCTCCAGCAACGTGCCCGCCATCCAGCTCGCCGACAAGCTGATCGAGCTGGGCCCGAAGAACATGCAGGCGGTGTTCTTCACCTCGGGGGGCGCCGAGTCCAACGAGTCGGCCTTCAAGACCGCGCGCTTCTACTGGAAGGCCAAGGGCAAGCCCGACAAGGTCAAGATCATCTCGCGCTTCAACGCCTATCACGGGGTGACCCTGCAGGCGATGAGCGCGACCGGCATGGCGCCCTACTGGAAGATGTTCGAGCCGCGCGTGCCCGGCATGGTGCACATCCCCACGTGCTATCCCTACCGGCAGGATGGCGCCAAGCCCGGCGAGACCGCCGGCCAGACAGCGGCGCGGCTCCTCGAGGAAGCCATCCTCCGCGAGGGCCCGGACACCGTGGCCGCGTTCATCGCCGAGCCGATCCACGGCGGCGGCGGCGTCATCTATCCCACGGATGATTACTTCCCGCTGGTCCGCCAGGTGTGCGACCGCCATCAGGTGCTGTTCATCGCCGACGAGGTCATCACGGGGTTCTGCCGCACCGGTCGGTGGTTCGCGATGGAGCACTGGAAGGTGCAGCCCGACATCATGTCGTTCGCGAAGGGCGTGTCCTCAGGCTATCTCCCGCTCGGCGGCATCATGGTGTCCAAGGCCATCAAGGAAGCGATGGACTCGGTGAAGCTCGAGGACCGGTGGATGCACGCCTACACCTACTCGGGGCATCCCACCTGCTGCGCGGTGGGCATCGCGAACCTCGCCATCATGGAGCGCGAGCGGCTGTGGGAGCGCTCGGCCGCCATGGGCGAGCGCCTGCACAAGGGCCTGCACGCCGCCTTCGACGATCACCCGAACCTCGGCGACATCCGCTCGGGCAAGGGGCTCCTCGCCGCGGTCGAGCTGGTCGAAGACCAGGCCACCAAGAAGATGTTCGACCCGGAGAAAAAGATCGGCCCGCGCCTCATGCAGGAGATGACCAAGCGCGGCCTCGTGACCCGGGCCCGCATGGAGAGCATCTTCTTCTCGCCGCCGCTGGTGATCTCCGAGGAGCAGCTCGACCGCATGATCTCGATCACCCGCGACGCGGTGAAGGCGGTCACGGGCAAGTGATGGCCGCCGCCGCGGCGCGGGCGTTCTCCGGTGTCATCCCGGCGATGGCGGTGCCGTTCCGGGACGACTGGAAGCTGGACGACGAGGGGCTCGCTCGCTTCGCGCGGTGGCTGGTGGACTGTCCGGGCGTCACCGCGGTCATGACCAACGGCCACACCGGCGAGGTGGGCTCGCTCCTGCCCGAGGAGCGCGCGGAGGTCACCCGCGTGGTCGCCGAGGCGGTGAAGGGCCGGGCCCGGGTGATCTCGGCGGTCTGCTCGGAGGGGACGTTCGAGGCCATCGAGCACGCCAAGGCGGCCGCGCACGCGGGCGCGGACACCATCGACGTGATGCCCTGCCACATGTGGCTTCGCTTCGGCGTGAAGGAAGACGCGGTCTACGAGTACTTCAAGGCCCTCGGCGCGGAGAGCGGGCTTGACCTCATCGTCCACGTCTATCCCGCCAATACCAAGGTCTCCTATTCGACACGGTTGATGACACGCCTGGCGAAGCTTCCTCAGGTGAAGGGCTTCAAGATGGGCGAGCGCGACCTCGGCAAGTACGAGCGCGACATCCGGGCCCTGCGCGCGGAGACGCCCCACGTCTCGCTGCTGAACTGCATGGACGAATATCTCTTCCCGACCTTCGTGCACGGCCTCGACGGGACGTTGGTGGGCTGCGCGAGCCTCATCCCCGAGCTGACCTACGAGCTGATGTCCGCGATGCAGGCCGACGATCTGCCCCGCGCCCGCCGCGCCAACGACCGCATCTGGCCGGTGAAGGAGGCGGTGTACGGCGCCGGGGAGCCCTCGGGCGATGCGCATGCCCGGATGAAGGAGGGCATGGCGATGCGCGGGATCTTCCGCAGCGCGCTCGTGCGCCCGCCCGTGCTGAAGCCCTCGCCGGAGGAGATCGCGGCCATGCGCGTGGCCCTCGAGGCGAGCGGCGTGCCGCGCGTAGCCCTCTACTCGTAGAGGTGGCAGGCCACCAGGCGCCCGTCCGCCTCGCGCGGGGCCGGCAGCTCCGTCGCGCAGCGACGCATCGCGTGAGGGCAGCGCGGGTGGAAGCGGCAGCCTCCCGGCGGGGCGAGGGGGCTCGGCACCTCGCCGGTCAGCGCGGGGGCCTCGGGCGCCGCATCCACGTCGATCGGCAGGGCCGCCGCGAAGAGCGCCTGCGTGTACGGATGCTTGGGCCGAAGCGCCACCGCGTCGGCGTCGCCCCATTCCACGATCTGCCCGAGGTACATCACCGCGATGGTGTGGCTCATGTGCGCCACCGCGGCGAGGTCGTGCGCGATGAACAGATAGGCCACGCCGAGCCGCCGCTGGAGATCGCGCAGGAGGTTCAGGATCTGCGCGCGGATCGACACGTCCAGGGCGGAGACCGGCTCGTCCAGCACGACCAATCGGGGTGAGAGCGCCAGGGCGCGAGCGATGGCGATGCGCTGCCGCTGCCCGCCCGAGAACTCGTGGGGGAAGAGCTCGGCCGCGCGCTCGGGCAGGCCCACCAGGTCGAGCAGCTCCAGCACGCGGCGCCGGCGCGCGTCCGCCCCGGCGCGCTCGTTGATCACGAGCGGCTCGGCGATGATCGAGCCCACGCGCATGCGCGGGTCGAGCGAGGCGTAGGGGTCCTGGAACACCGCCTGCACCGACTTCCGGTAGTGGCGGCGTCCCGATCGATCGAGGCCGCCGACCTCGACGCCCTCGAAGCGAATGGCCCCCGCAGTGGGCTGCTCGAGCCCCAGCACGAGCTTGGACGTGGTGGTCTTGCCGCATCCCGACTCGCCCACGAGGCCCAGCGTGGTGCGCGCACCGATCTGGAACGACACGCTGTCCACCGCGCGCACGAGGCCCGTGCTCCAACCCAGGGCGCCCCGGCGCACCGTGAAGTGCTTGGTGAGGCCGGCCGCCTCGAGGAGCGGCGCCGTCGCGGCCGTCGCGCTCATGCGGGGGCGTGGAGCCAGCAGGCGCTGGTCTGGCCCGGCGCCACCGAGAAGGCGGGGGGCGCCTCCGCGCGGCAGCGGTCCATGGCCTGCGGGCAGCGCGGGGCGAAGGCGCATCCGCCGGGCAAGCGCGCCAAGTCGGGCGGCTGGCCCTCGATGGCGGTGAGGCGGTCCCGCCGCGCGCCGAGACGCGGGATCGACTCGAGGAGCGCGCGCGTGTAGGGGTGCGTGGGCGTCTTGAAGATCTGGCGCACCGGACCCATCTCCACGATGCGGCCCGCATACATCACCGCGACCCGGTCGCAAATCTTCGACACGATGCCGAGATTGTGGGTGATGAAGATCATGGCCAGGCGGTGCTGGTGCTGGAGCTCTTCCAGCAGGCCGAGATACTGCGCCTGGATGGTGAGGTCCAGGCTGGTGGTGGGCTCGTCGGCGATGAGCAGCCGCGGCGGGGCGGCGATCGCCATCGCGCCCACCACGCGCTGCCGCATACCGCCGGACATCTGAAAGGGGAAGGCGCGCAGGCGCGTCTCGGGGGCGGGGATGCGCACGGCGGCCAGGAGCGCGGCGGCGCGCGCGCTGAGGCTCCTCCCGCGCAGGCCGTGATAGAGGGCCACCGGCTCGCGTACCTGCATGCCGACCGAGTACACCGGGTTCAGCGAGCTCATGGGGTCCTGCAGGATCATGGCGATTTTCCGGCCGCGGATCTTCTGCATCTCCGCCTCGCTCTTGCGGGTCAGCTCGTCCCCGTCCAGGCGAATGCTCCCACTGACCATGCGCGAGGCGGGACGTGGCGTCAGCCGGATCAAGCTGAGACATGTCATGCTCTTGCCGGAGCCGGACTCGCCCACGAGGCCCAGCGTCTCGCCCTCGGCCACGCTGAAGGACACCCCGTCCACCGCCTTCACCGTGCCCCACCGGGTGACCAGATGGGTGCGGAGATCCTGGACGTCGATCACGGGGACGGCCACGGCCGCGGGCGCTCGCTCAGAGCTGGCGAAGCTTGGGATCCAGGGTGTCCCGGAGCCAGTCGCCGAGGAGATTGAACGCCAGGACCACCAACAGGATCGCCAGCCCGGGGAGGCCGGACACCCACCAGGCACTGGTGACGAACTCGCGGCCCTCCGCGATCATCGAGCCCCACGCGGGGGTCGGCGGGGGAATGCCTGCGCCGAGGAAGGAGAGCGAGGCCTCCACGATGATGACGTAGCCGATCTGGAGGGTCAGCAGCACCACGAGGGTGTTCAGCGTGTTCGGAAAGAGATGGCGCGTGATGATGCGCCAGGCGCCCGCGCCCGCGATGCGCGCCTGGGCGATGAAGTCCAGGCCCATCAGGGTGAGGACCTGGCCGCGGATCACCCGCGCGAAGCGCGCCCAGAGGATCACCGCGATGGCCACCACCACGTTGGTGAAGCTGGGGCCGACCGTCACCGCGAGGATCAAGGCGAGCAGGATGACGGGGAAGGACATGGTGGCGTCGGTGACTCGCATCAGCACCGCGTCCACGCGGCCGCCGTAGTAGCCGGCCACGAGCCCCACCGACGCCCCGAAGGCGGTCGCGATCAGCACGGTGATGACGCCGGCGGCGAGTGACACGCGCGAGCCCCAGATGATGCGGGAGAGCATGTCGCGGCCGAGGCGGTCGGTCCCGAGAAGGTGCTTCGCCGTGCCCCCCTCCATCCACACCGGCGGCCTGAAGCGGTTGCGCAGGGACTGGTCGGCGGGGTCCGCCGGGCTCAACAGGGGCGCCAGGATGGCGACGAGGACGAAGAGCGCGACGATGCCCAGCGAGAAGTACGGCAGGCGGCCGCCGCGGGCCTCGCGCGCCGGTTGCGCCTGGACGTCCGGCACGGGCAGCGCGCCGGTGGTCACCGGCTCAGCCGGCATGGCGGATGCGGGGGTCGATCACCGCGTAGAGGCAGTCGACGGAGAGATTCACCAGCGCCACGATGACGGCGGTGGTGAGCACCACCGCCTGGATGACCGGGTAGTCGCGCGAGCTGATGCCCTCGTAGGCGAGGCGGCCCAGCCCCGGCCAGGCGAACACCGTCTCCACCACGATGGCGGTGGTCACCAGGATGGAGAAGTAGATGCCCGCGAAAGTCACCACCGGGATCAGCGCGTTCTTGAGCGCGTGCATCCAGACCACACGCGGCTCGAGCACGCCCTTCACCCGCGCCAGCTTCACGTACTCGGAGTCCAGCACCTCGAGCATGCCCGAGCGGAGCAGGCGCATCATGCCGGCCACGACGAACCAGCCGAGGGTGAAGCCGGGCAGCACGTAGCTGGCGAGCCCGGCCTCGTTGCTGCCGGCGGGCAGCCATTGCAGCCGCCCCGCCACGACCTCGACGAGCACGATTGACACCCAGAAGGTCGGCAGGGACTGGCCGAGCACGGCGATCACCTGGGCCAGGCGGTCGATGCCCGTCCCCTTCCGCACCGCGGCGATCACGCCGAGGGGGAACGCGATACTGAGGGTGATGGCCATGGCGAAGGCGGCGAGGCGGATCGAGTTGGGCAACCGCTCTTGCAAGAGCTCCACCACCGGCCGCCGCGCGCGGATCGACATGCCGAAGTCGCCGGTGACGGCGCGGCCGACGAAGGAGAGATATTGCTCGACGTAGGGACGGTCCAGCCCCAGGTAACGCCGGGCCTCCGCGTAGTCCTCCGGGGTGGCCGACATGGGGAGGATCAGCTGCAGCGGGTCGCCGGTGGCGCGGGCCAAGGCGAAGACCACCACCGACAGGATGGCCAGCGCCACCAGCGACTGCAGCAGCCGCGACAGGACGAAGCGGATCAACCCCTGCGGCCGCCTACTTTCCCGACGCGAGCTCGTCGAAGAAGAGGTCGTACATCACGCTGCCCGGATTCCACTTGCCGAGCTTCTTGGACGTCGCGTACGGCGAGTGGAGGTAGACGATCGGCATGCCGAGGTGCTCGCTGCGGATGCGGAGGAAGCTGTTTCGCATGAGTGTGTTGATCTTTTCGCGGTCGGTCTGCTTGGCGACCTGCGAGATCATCCCGTCCACCTCGGCGTCGTTCACGGTGTCGTTGGGCTTGGACGGCGAGTAGGCCATCTTCTCGAGCAGGGCGAACGTGCCCATCCAGTCGCGATTGGCGATGTTGAAGTAGCCGATCGAGCCCGGCGTCTTCCGATCGACCCAGTTCTTCCGGAACGCCGGGTAGTCGACGGGGATCAGCTTGATCTTGATCCCGACCTTCTCCCAGTACCCGCTCACCGCCTCCGCGAACGCCTTGCCCTCGGGGAGCCCGGGGAGCTGATAGGCATAGGCATCGAGGCTGAAGCCATTGGCGAGCCCCGCGTCGGCGAGGAGCTTCTTGGCGCGCGCCGGGTCGTAGGGATACATCATGTCCGGCGTCACCTTGAGCCCGATCTCCTTGAACGACCAGGACAGGCCCAACGGGATGGCCGCCGGCTCGGCGCGGCCCGCGAAGATGGACTGGGCGATCTCGTTGCGGTCGAGGGCGACGTTCATCGCCTCGCGCACGCGCTTGTCCTTCATGGGGGCGACCATGCCGTCCGGCCCCAGGATCCACCACATGCTGAGGATGGCCTCTTCCTTGCGGAAGTGGACCGGATAGCCCTCCTTCTCCACTTCCCCCACGCGCTCGCGGCTGATCTCGGTGACGTCGACCTCGCCGCGCCGCAGCAGGGCGATCCGGGTCGTTTCCTCGGGCACCGCGCGGATGGTCACGGTCTTGTACTTGGGCGTGCCGAGGCGCCAGTGGTTGTCCACCGCGGTCAGGCGCACGTGAGAGCCCGTGATCTGCTCGACGAACTTGTAGGGCCCGCTGCCCACCGGCTTGCGGGCGAAGGCGTCATCGCCCACCGACTCGATGTACTTCTTCGGCACGATCATGCCCTCGCTGGAGAGGGCCCGCGAGAGGTAGTTCGGGATGATGAGGGTGGGGTCCTTGGTGACGATGACCACGCGGTCGGGCGCCGGCGTCTCGATGCTCGCCACGAGCGTCCGGAGGGGGCCGGCGTAGCCGGTGGTGGAGCGCTTGCCCGCCGCGCGCTCCAGGCTGAACTTCACGTCCTCGGAGGTCAGGTCATCCCCGTTGTGGAACTTGACCCCCTTCCGCAGGGTGAAGGTCCAGCGCTTGTGGTCCGCCGAGCTCTCCCACTTGGTGGCGATGCCTGCGTTGGGGGACAACTGGCCGTCGGGGGTGGTCCCCACGAGATAGTCGAACATCAGGGACAGGTAGTACTTGACGAGGTGGCCCGCCACCGGCGGATCGAGCGACTCGGTCGCGAAGCTCGACAGCGCGATCGTCAGATCGGGCTTGGCCTGCGCGCCGGCAGGGCCCGGCATGAGCAGGGCCAGAACGGTCAAGAAGAGCAGGCAACCCCGGACGATTCGCTTCGCTCGCGTCATGATCTGGCTCCTCCGCGTGAACCGTTTGTGGGAACGCTGGCACGAAGGACTGCTCTGATGAACCCCGACCCTACCCCGGGATGAGCCCCGCGGCAAGCCCCGTGCTATCTTCGTCCCGGCTCGGACGCCGCCCGCGGGCGGCCTCGTCGTGAACCGCAGGTCATGGAGGAGAGGATGACAACGCTCGCCGGACACCGCTGGGGCATCGTCAGGTCGTCGCTGCGCGTCATGCTGGCCCTGGTACTCCTCTCCGCTCCCCTCCTGGCCCAGGGCTGCTCCTTCTCGGCCAGCTCCGCGAGCTCGTCGAACTCGTCCGCCGCCTCCTCCGAATCCTCCTCCAGCAGCTCCCCGGGCAACCGGGAACAGCGGTACATGGAGGACGTGCGCGACTACACCGCGTCCTTCGTGAGGTCTGGCGGCCGCCTCGCGGACTTCAAGACGCGCCTGGGTGAAATCGCTCAGCAGCACCAGATCACCAACTGGGAGGAGAACCTCGTCACCTACGAGGGCATCGGGCGCGGCCTCGGCAAGGCCAAGGCGAGCCAGGCCGACGTCGACACCTACACGGTCAACCTCGCTGGTAATGACCCCAAGAAGGCGGAAGCCATCAAGCGGGGCTACGACGCCGAGAAGTAGACGGGACCCCCATGACCTGGCTTCACGCCGGCGTCGTCCTGGCGAGCGTCCTCGCCGCCACGCCGACGTGGGCCAGGACGCCGCACCTCGAGTACATCTACGCCGACGCCAACGAGGGCGGGGCAAGCGGGGGCCACGCCGCGCTGCGCTTCGGCGATCAGGTCTTTCACTTCGAGTACGTGCCGCCGCTCGTCCAGATCCGGCGAGACGCGTTCGACGCGCTGCGGTTTCGCTACACCATCCTCGACAACCGAAGCCTCGCGCTCCACCGCCTCGCGGTGACGCCCGAGACCTATCGGCGCCTGCTCGACGCGTTCACCGCGCGGTACTTCGACCAGGAGCATCGGCTGCGCACGCAGCGGGGGCTGACCGCCGATCGCCGCCTCCTCGAGACGCTGCTCGCGCAGCGGCGCGGGCAGGCCGGGGAGCGGCGGATCACGGTGGAGGGTGCCGGGTACTTCTTCGAGGCCGCCCGCCTCGACGCGCGCCCGCCCGCGGCGGGCGAGGGAAGCCCGGCGCTGGCCGCCCTTCGCGCGCGCGTGGTCGAGACGCACGGCGCGGGCTTCATTCCAAGCGTCGAGGCGACCGTCACCGACGAGCTCTTGGGCCTCGAGCCTGACCGGGAAGGGGCGGCCGACCGGTATCGCAACGGTCTCACGGCGCTTCTGGCCCTCGACGTCCTGCGCCAGGCGCGCCCGCTGCGCCCCGCCGTGCTCGTGGAGGAGGGGCCTACGCTCGACGCGGCCGACCTCGCCATGCTGAATCCCCTCGCGCGGGCGCTCGAGGCGAGCCTCGTGCGCCTCGTGCGCTCGAGCCGCCCCGACTGGGGCTTCCCGCTGCTGGTGGGGATGGCGCGGCTCGCCGCCCTGGAGGAGTCACGGCGCCTCGGCCGCTGGGTCTTCCTCGATGTCTTCCCCGCAGAGGCGGCGGTCGTGCCGGTGGAGGCGGTGCGCCGCCGCGCGCAGGTGACGGGCGCCCTGCTCGACGAGGCGCGGCGCGACTTCGCCGCCGCGCGGGTGCGGCTCACGCCCCGCGCCGAGGCCGACGGCCTCTTCCCCGAGCCGGCATTCGCGACGCTCGAGCAGACCGGCAATCGGCTGATCGAGATCGCGCGGGCCCTCGACGGAGCACGGCCCATGCGCCTGCCGTTCGGGCTGGGCGTGCCCGCCCGTCGCGCACGGGTCGATGATCTCCCGGACCCGCTCGCCGCTTCGGACGCGCTCGCGCGCGCCCTCGAGCAGGCCCGTGCGCGGGAGGACGCCCACGCGGCGCAGCTCGAGGCGCGCGACGGCTACAACGTGGTAACGCGCAACTGCGTGACCGAGATCTTCCGGACGATCGAGGCCGGGCTCCTGGCCGCGGAGTCGCCCGGCACCACCGCGCGCGAGGCCTCGGAGCGCCGCCTCGGCGGCTATGTCGCCGTCGATGGCACGCTGAACTTCATTCCGGCGACCTCGTCGGAGTCCGTGAAAGCCGCCTACGCGGTGGTCGAGAACGCGGAGATTCCCTCGTATCGCCTGGCCGCGCTCGCCGCGATGTACCGCCGGGACAACCGGGTCCAGGTCTATCTCCGAGAATCCAATACGCTGACGTCCACCCTCTATGTCCCGCACCCCGAGGACTCCGCGTTCCTCTTCTTCACCGACGATGCGCTGCCGGTGCGGCCGCTGCTGGGCGCGGCGAACTTCGTGACGGGGCTGGGCGTGACCGCGGCAGGTCTCCTCACGGTCGCGGCGGATCACGGGGCCCGGCTACGGGCCGGGCTGCGCGGGATGCTGTTCAGCCTGCCCGAGCTCGTGTTCTTCAACATCCGCAAGGGGTCGCTGCTCTATGCGCCGCGACCCGCGCCCGACGTCGCCGACCCCTGAGGGGGCCGACCACCCGCTCGCCCGCCCTCAGCGCAGCCGGTACTTGTCGATCGCGCCCGGCGCCAGCGCCATGCCGTGGCCGGGCCGATCCGGGATGCGGAAGACGCCGCCCTCGCAACGGGGCGTCTCGGCGAAGAGATCCGCCGGTGCCCAGTCCATCAGCTCGACGAGGAAGCCGTTCGACAGCGCGCCCACCACCTGGAGCGAGATCTCGTGCACGACGTGGGGCGAGAGGGGAAGCCCATGGGCGGCGGCCAGGTGGCCGATCCGCAGCGTCTCGGAGAAGCCGTTGGCGCGGCACACATCGGGCATGAGGTAGCGGGCCGCCCGCCGCTCGATCAGCTCGCGGAACTCGTAGCGCGAGTAGGCATTTTCGCCCGTCGCGACCGGAATCTTGATCGCGTGCGCCACCTCGGCGCACGCGGCGAAATCCTCGGCGAGCACCGGCTCCTCGTACCAGACCAGGTCGAGATCCTCCAGCGCCTGCGCCTGGCGCAGGTTGCCGAGCACGTCGAGCTTCTGGTTGACGTCGACCATGAGGCGCACGCCGTCACCCAGCGCCTTCTTCACCGCCTCCACGCGCTGGCGGTTCACGCGCGGGTCGGGATCGTGGATCTTCATCTTGTAGTAGCGGCAGCCGCGCGCCACGTACTTCTGGGCCTCGGCGATCACGTCCTCCACCCGGTACTTGCCCCAGCCGCCGCTGCCGTAGGCCTCGGCGCGGTCGGTGTAGGCGCCCCAGAGCTTGTAGAGGGGCTGCCCCGCCACCTTGCCGGCGATGTCCCAGAGCCCGATGTCCAGCGCTGCGATGCCATACGCGGCGACGCCCTGGCGCTTGATGCCGCGGTCGGCGCGATACATGCGGTCCCACAGGCGCTCGATGAAGGCCGGGTCCTCGCCGAGCAGTAGCGGCTTGAGCCGCGTCTCGAGATACACCTGGATGGCCTCGGCGCCGCCTCCCGCGAAGGCCAGCGTGTAGCCGAGCCCGCTCGCCCCCGCGTCGGTCGAGATGGTGACCGCGACCATGCGGTGCTCGGGGAACTCGAGGGACATCGGGGGCGCGCAGGGGAGCGCCAGGACCACGCTGTCGATCGCCGTGATTTTCATGGGCCGAATCATAGGCCGCGTCCCGCTTGCAATACTACTCGTCGTGTGTTTAGTATACGCCTCCAGGGAGGTGCCCCATGAGCAGCCAAGGCCTGGACCGACACGCGCGACTGGCGATCCTCTCGGAGGCCGCGGCCGACGACCGGGAGCACGGCATGCCGCTGCCCCATCATCGGCGGGCGCCGCCCGGCACGGGCGAGAGCCCCGTCGGGATTCGCACGGTGCGGATCCCGGGCCGGGGCACCACCAGCCTCATGCGCGTGATGCAGACCAACGCGTGCTCCCTGTCCTGCGGTTACTGCCCGACCTTCTGCGGCGGCCGCGTGAAGCGCACGGCGCTGGCCCCGGAGGAGGTGGCGCGCACCTTCATCGAGGCCCATCGGGCCGGGCTCGTCAGCGGCCTCTTCCTCACCTCGGGCGTGCCCGGCCGCGCCGTCCGCGCCATGGATCGGATGCTCGATGCCGTGCACATTCTCCGGCGACGGGAAGGGTTCACCGGTTACGTCCACATGAAAGTCCTGCCGGGCGCCCAGCGGGATCAGGTGCGCGAAGCGAGCCGGCTCTCCGACAGGGTCTCGGTCAACCTGGAAGGACCGCGCGACGACGTCGTGCGGCGGCTCGCGAGGGAGAAGGACTTCTCGGGTGATTTGCTACCGAGCCTCGAGCTCGCCGGGCGCCTCTCGCGTGATGCGCGGCTGGAGCGCCGGCCCGATGGGCCCGCCCGCATGGGCACCACGACGCAGTTCGTCGTGGGCGCGCAGGGCGAGCAGGACCGAGAAATCCTGAGCCTCGTGGGCCGGCTCGAGGGGCAGGGGCTGCTCCATCATGCGCACTTCAGCGCCTTTCAGCCCGTGGCCGGCACGCCGATGGAGGGGCTGCGGCCGACGCCATCGGCCCGCGAGTTCCGGCTCTATCAGGCCGAGCATCTGCTTCGCCAGTATGGCTTTCGCTTCGACGAGCTGCCCTTCGCCGCCGATGGCAATCTGCCGCTGGAGCACGATCCGAAAACGGCCTGGGCCCTGGCGCACCCCGCAGACTTTCCGGTGGACGTCGCGCGCGCGGCCCAGGACATGCTGCTGCGCGTGCCCGGCGTCGGTCCGCGCGCCGCCGAGCGTATCGTGACGGAGCGGCGCCGCGTGGTGCTGCGGGGCGCCGAGGACCTCCGGCGTCTCGGTGTGGACGTCTACCGCGCCGGCTACTACCTCACCCTGGGCGGTCGACGCCTGGCGCGCGAGCGTCCCCCACTGCAACAGGGCCTTTTCGCCGACGGGCGGCATTTGCCCAGCGTGGTCTGGAGCACGCCCACGCCGCCCTGCGCGTACCGCTGACGACGGCTTCGCCGGCCGGTCGTCCGCGCCTACAATGAGGCCATGAGCGAGCCCATCGGCTCGACGGCTGCACCTGCTCGCGCCATCGTGATCTACGACGGCACCTGTGGGCTCTGCCAGGGCAGCGTGGGCTGGGTGTCGCGCCGCGCCCGCCCGGGCGCGTTCGAGTTCCTGCCGTGCCAGGCGCCGGAGCGGCAGGCACGTTATCCGGCCCTCGCCGAGGCCACCTGCATGGAGGCGATACAGCTCGTGCTCCCGGACGGCCGGGTCCTGGGCGGGGCCGACGCGCTGCCCGAGATTCTTCGACGTCTGCGCGGCTGGCGCTGGGCGGCCGCGCTGTTCCGCCTCCCGGGCGCGGGGCTCGTGGCGCCCCTGGCGTATCGCTGGATCGCCCGGAACCGCTACCGGATCTCCTGCGCCATCGGCGCCTCGCGTGCCTGATCCGCGGGGGCGCGTCGCCCTCATCACGGGCGCTTCCGCCGGGATCGGCGCGGCCACCGCCCGCGTGCTCGCGGGAGCCGGCATGCGTCTGGCCCTCTGCGCCCGCCGGCGCGATCGGCTGGAGGCCCTTGCCACCGAGCTGGGGGCGGACGGCGCCGAGGTCTCGGTGCATCCGGTCGACGTCACCGACGAGGCGGCCCTGCGATCGATGGTCGACGAGGTGGCACGGCGCCACGGCGCCCTCGATGTCCTGGTCAACAATGCGGCGCGCGGGCTCGCCGCACGCTTCGAAGACACCGCACCCGCCGAGTTCCGCGCGCTGCTCGAGCTGAACCTCCTGGCCCCGATCGTGGCCATCCAGGCGGCGCTGCCACACATGCGCCGGCAGGGCCATGGCCACGTGATCAACGTGTCGTCGGTGGTGGGTCGGCGCAACATACCCGGGCGCGCCGCGTACGGCGCCACCAAGTTCGCCCTCGGCGCGGTCAGCGAGGCGCTGCGGCTCGAGCTGCGCGGGACCGGCATCGCCGTGAGCCTTGTGTACCCGATCTACACGGCGACCGAGTTCCATCAGGCCGAGACGCGGCGCATGGAGATGCGCCGCACCGGGCCGATCCAGTCCGCGGAGACGGTGGCCCGCGCCATCCTGCGCTGCGTGCGACGCCCGCGCCCCGAGGTGTATCCCTATCGGCCGGCGCGGCTGCTGGCCGGTCTCTCGGCGCTCGTCCCCGGCCTGGTCGACCGCGCCATGGGCCGAGCGCTCGGGGCGACGCCGCGCCGGAGCTAGCGGGTCCGCACGTTGCGGATGGTCACGTAGAGCAGCACATCGTAGACGATCTTGAGCCCGCCTCCCAGGATGAACGGGGCGGAGAGCGAGAGCCCCTGCATGATCCATCCCGTGAGCGTCGGGCTCACCGACTGGGCCAGGGTCCGGCTCGTGTTGGTGAGCGTGGCCGCGTGCTCGCGCTCGTGGTCTTCCACCGCGAGCATCAGGAAGGTCTGGCGTGTGGGCAGGTCCATCTGGGAAAGGAGGTGGCGCGCCAGCAGCAGCGCCACCGCGGCCAGGGCGGTAGGCGCCAGGGCCACCGCGATCAACAGGACATTGGAGATCAGGTGCGAGAACACCATGGTGTTGACGAGCCCGAGCCGCGGGGCCAGTCGCGCGGCGAGCAGCAGCGAGAGGCCTGAGAGGATCTGCGTGCCGAAGAAGATCCAGCCGAGCTGGGTCAGGTCCAGCCCGAAGCGCGTGTAGAACCAGTACGTCACCATGCTCTGGATCACGAAGCCCCCGGCGAGGGAATCCAGGGCGAAGAGCGCCGCGATGCGGCGCACCAGAGGCCGCGAGGGCGCGCTCGAGGCCGCGCGCTGCGGCGGCGTGACGGGCGCGACTGTCCGCATGCGCGCGTAGGTGGCGACCTGCACGAGCGCCCCCACCAGGAACAGGGCGAACACGTCGCGCGGCGAGTCGGGCAGGCGGGCGATCAGCGCGGCGCCGAGCGCGGAGGCGACGTACCCGACGAGGTTATAGAGGCTCAGCGTGCGCGTGAGCGCGTCGCGCGTGGAGGCCCGCGTCACGACGACTTGCTCGAGCGCCTGGAAGGGGCCCGTCTCCCCGGTTCCCACGGCGAGATTGCCGAGCATCGCGGCCACGACCACCATCCAGGCCTCGCGGGCCGCGAGGAAGAGCACGCCCGCGACCACGCTGAGCCCCGCGAGTCCGACCAGCGCCACACGCGGCCCCCAGCGACGTGAGGGCCGCTGCACAGCGAAGGTGAGTGCCGCGCTCGCCACGAGGGTGAGCGTGACCGCCAGGCCGAGGCCCCGCGCATCCATGCCCAGACGGGCCAGGTGCACGGGCACCAGGACCCCCAGCGCGCCATAACAGAACGTCCGCGTGCTCTTGGCGGCGAAGACGAGCCAGGCGTCGCGCTGCATCCCGCGCGCGACTGTGGGGGAGCCCTCCGGGCCAGTCAAGTGGGGCTTGACAGGACTCCTCTTCATGTGTTGAGTATATGGCATCCGGTAGGAGGAGGTCTCTCATGACTCGCCCCACGAACCCGCTGAATGGCAGCGCCCTCGACCGCCTGCTCCGTGCGGACCTGGCGCAGCTCCTGGACCGTCTGGCCGCCTCCCCGGGCGAGGGGACGGCGCTGGGGGGGCTCGACCCCGAGGCGCGCGCCCGGACCGAGGAAGCCGAGGCGCGACTGGCCGCGGCCCGGCTTCGCCTGCTGGCCGGCTACGAGGAATGGTCCCGCGCGCTGGATGCCTGCGCTGATCTCTGGGCCGTCGCGGGCCTGCGCGCGACCGCCGCGGCGAGCGGGCCTGCGGGGGTCGGCGCCTCCGATCGCCGCGCGGCCTAGCGCCCGAAGATCCGTCGAAGCCAGCCGCGCTCCTGGCCGACGGTCGCCACGCGGGATTCCGCGAAGGTGAGACGTCCGGCCTCGAAGCGCTGCCAGTAGTCGGGCAGGCGGCGAGCGAGCGAGGCGTGCCCGGCCAGGGCGCGGGCCCGTGGGTCTCCCGCGCGAGCTTCGGCCGCCTCGAGCGCCGCGCGGTCGGCGGCCGGGAGCTCCGCGATCAGCGTGCCCCGCAGCGCGCTCAGGAACTCGAAGGCGAGATCGGAAAGCTCCGCGCGATCGCGGTCGTTCCCATCCTCCGGGGCGGGTCGTCCGGCGCGGGCGCGCAGTGCCACCAGCAGATCGAGGCTTGCCATCTCGGCGGCCTCCTCGACCCGCGCGCGGAGCTGCGCCTCGATCCGCTCGGCGAGGCTGCGCGGGTCGCCGTGCTGATGGGCGAAGGCGCTTCCATCAGGCGACATCAGCGGCCCGCGATCTTCGCCGGCACGGCGCCCTCCGCGAACATGCGCGCAAGGCCCAGGTCGAATGGCTCCGGGCGAATGCCGAAGTCCGCGTAGAAGGCGCTCGGGTCGGTGACGTTCTCCTCCTCGAGCATCGTCAGCTGGTCCTGGGTCAGTGGAAAGAAAGGCAGCGCCTGGAGGATCGACGTGGCCGCGCGCACGGGCCCAAGGGGCACGTGGAGCTTGCGCACGCGGGGCCGCCCGAGCGCGCGCCCGATGCGGTCGAGGATCTCGACGAAGGGGTAGTCCGCGGGCCCCGCCACGCCGTAGACCTGGCCCACGCTGCGCTGATTGCGCGCGGCCCGCGCGAAGCCCTCCGCCACCTGCTCGACCGCGATGGGCTGCAGCCGATAGCGGCCGTCGCCGAGGACGGGCACCGCGGGCAGCCGCCGGATCATGCCAGCCAGCATCGTCACGAGCTCGTCGCCGCGCCCGAAGATCACCGACGGGCGGAAGATCGTCCAGTCGAGCCCGCTGGTCCGCACCGCCTGCTCGGCCGCCCACTTGGTCCGGTGATAGCGCGAGCGCGCGTCGGGTCGCGTGCCCAGCGCGCTCATGTGGAGGAAGCGCTTCACCTCGGCCGCGCGCGCCACCGCCAGGATGTTCTGGGTGGCCCGTGTGTGGAGGGCGTCGAAGGTGACACCGCGGCTCCGCTGCTCGCGAATGATCCCCACCAGGTGCACGACCGCGCTACAGCCCTCGACGGAGGCGGGCAGCGCGTCGGGCTTGAGTACGTCCCCCGGCACGCGCTCGATCGACTCGAAGCCCTGAAGGTCGCGCTCCGAGCCGTGGCGAACGAGCGCCCGGACCAGGAAGCCCTGGGCCACGAGGGCACGGATGACCTGCTTGCCCACGAAGCCGGTGCCCCCCGTCACGAAGATGCGCTGCATGGGAGCGAAGCCTAGCACGTATGATAAGGGGATGCGGCTCGTCGCGCTCTTGCTCGGCTTGCTCCTCGGCGTGGGGCTCGTCGGTCGTGCGCTGGCCCAGACGACCGCTCCCGAGCTAAGCGGGCTCGACGACGCGGCCCGCGATAGCACGGCCGCGGGCGACGTGCCGGGCGCGGTCATCGTGGTGGGCCAGGGCGACCGCGTGCTGTACCGCAAGGCGTGGGGCATGCGCTCGATCGTGCCCAAGCCCGAGCCCTTGACCGTGAGCACGATCTACGATATCGCCTCGCTCACCAAGGTCGTGGCGACGCTCCCCGCCGTGCTGTGGCTCGTCGAGCACGGGAAGGTGAACCTGGACGTGCCGCTCGGCCGCTACGTGCACGAGTTCGGCGGCCCCGCGTACAAGGACGTGACGGTGCGCCGGGTGCTGACCCATAGCGCGGGATTCCCCGACCTGCCGTCGCCGACGGCCATTCCCCGGGGCTTCCCGGAAACGGGTCGGCTCCTCGCCAGGGCCGGGCTGGTCTACACCCCGGGCAGCACGTTCCACTATAGCGACACCGGCTTCATCCTGCTCGCCGAGATGGTGCGGCGCGTGTCCGGGGAGCCCCTCGACCAGTTCATGCGCCGGCGCTTCTATGCGCCGCTGGGTATGAAGGACACCGCCTTCCGCCCGCCCGCCGAGTGGAGGCCGCGCATCGCGCCCACCGAGATTCTGGGCTCGGGGCTCCTGCGCGGGACGGTGCACGACGGCAACGCGCGGCTGCTGGGGGGCGTGGCCGGCCACGCCGGTCTCTTCTCCACGGGAGACGATCTCGCGCGCTACTGTCGCATGCTCCTTCGCGGAGGGGAGCTGGACGGCAAGCGCTACTTCAAGGAGTCCACGATCGCCGAGATGCTGACCCCGCACCAGATCGGCGAGACCACGCGGGCTCTGGGCTGGGACATGTCGTCCGCCTACTCACGCACGCTGGGCTCCTTCTTTCCGGTCGGGTCGGTCGGACACACGGGCTTCACCGGCACGTCGATCTGGATGGACCCGGCCAGCCGCGTGTACGCGATCCTCCTCACCAACCGCGTGCACCCCTACGGCAAGGGCAATGTGATGGACCTTCGCCGCCGCACGAGCGGGGAAGTGGGGGCCGCGTTCTTCGGCGGAGCGGCGCCGCCGGCGAAGGTGGCGGCGCCGGCGGAGGTGCCCGCGCCCGCCGCGGATCCCGTCGCGCCGCGCGCCACCGTGGTGCGCACCGGCCTCGATCAGCTCGTGGCCCAGTCCTTCGCTCCGCTGGTGGGGCGCTCGGTGGGTCTCGTGACCAATCAGACCGGGGTGAGCGCCCACGGACGGCGCAACGTAGATCTCCTGGCCGCGGCGCCCGGGGTCAAGCTCAAAGCCATCTTCTCGCCCGAGCACGGGCTTCTGGGGCAGCTCGACAGCAATGTGCCGCACGGTCGCGACGTGGCGACGGGGCTGCCGGTCTGGAGCCTCTACGGCGCCGAGCGGCGACCCACCACGTCCATGCTGAGCGGCGTGGACACCTTCGTCTTCGACATCCAGGACGTGGGTGCGCGCTACTACACCTACCTCTCCACACTGGTCTACATCCTGGAGGAAGGCGCGCGGCGGAATATGCCGGTCATCGTGCTCGATCGGCCCAACCCCATCACCGGGCGCATGGTCGAGGGGCCGGTGATGGACACGGACCTCCGATCCTTCACGTCCCCCCATACCATCCCCGTGCGGACGGGCATGACCATCGGCGAGTTCGCGCGCATGATCGTGGCCGAGCGCGCCCTCAATGTGAAGCTCACCGTGGTGCCGCTGGAGGGCTGGGACCGGCGGCGCTGGTTCGACGAGACGGGGCTCCTCTGGGTGAATCCTTCGCCGAACATCCGCTCGCTCAACGAGGCGCTGCTTTACTCGGGCCTGGGACTGCTCGAGGCCACCAACCTCTCCGTCGGCCGCGGCACCGACATGCCGTTCGAGGTGATCGGGGCGCCCTGGATCGACGACCCCACGCCGCTGGCCCAGGGCCTGAACTCGCTGCAGCTTCAGGGGGTGCGCTTCGAGCCGATCCGCTTCACCCCGACCGCGAGCATGTTCGCCAATCAACCGCTCGGAGGCGTGCGCCTGGTGGTGACGGACCGGGACATCTTGCAGACCACGCCGATGGGGCTCGCGATCGCGCGCGAGCTGATGGGGCGCTACCCGACGAGCTTCCGGGCCGCCGCGATCCAGAACCTGCTGGTAAACCGATCGACGATCTGGTCCCTTCTGCGAAAGGACCCGGTGACGCGCATCTGGAGCTGGGCCGACGCCGACCGGGCCAGCTTCCTCCAGCGTCGCGCGTCGTATCTCATCTACTGAGGGACGGCTCCTCTGAGGGACGGCTCCTTCGTCATCGGCGCTCGACGACCTTGACGCCTCCCGGCGTCCGCACCTGGGCGGTCTTGCCGCCCGGCACCGTGATGGTGATCGCGTCCCCATCGCTCACGTAGCGCTCGTCCGGGCGCGAGTCGAAGTAGTTGAGCCAGTAGGTGAGCTCGGCCTCGGTGGCCTGGATGCGGGGGAGGTGATAGGGGTCGAAGCCCCGCGCGTGCGGCGAGAGGGCGGCGCCCCCCGCCACCATCAGGATGGCGTCGTGGCGATAGCCCTCGCCCGAGATGGCCCACGAGACGTCCTTGGGGTAGCTGCCCATGGGGAGCGCGAGGGTCCGGAAGCGGTAGCCCGGCAGATGCCGCTGCACCCACTCCTGGGATTCCAGGAGCTGCTTCCGCACCGTCGGCTCGTCGTATTTGGCGAGGTTCGCGTGCCAGAGGGTGTGGTTGCCGATCTCGTAACCGCGGCTCTTGAGATACGCGAGCTTCTTGCCGGCGAGGTCCGGCTGGTTGAAGAGGCGGTTCGGCGGGCTCGCCCCGGGCAGCACGTAGAAGCTCGCCGCATGGCCGAACTCGGGATGCTCGCGCTCGAACTGCTCCAGGATGCCGATGGCGCAGTCGGGATCGATCTCCCAGCCACCGTTCTTCTCGACATAGCGGAACTGGCCGGGCGAGGAGTCGTCGAAGGTCAGGATGAGGGGCGTGGTGGCCTTGGGCAGCCGGATCCGCCCGTCGAGGTAGTCCCCCAGGGCCACCGTGCGATAGCCGCGCTCCCACAGGCGCTGGAGATCCCGCCGGAAGTTGGCGGGTGTCCGCGTCCAGCGCTCCTCGGGATGGTCGATCTTGTGGTACTCGAGGATCATCACCCGGCCGAGCTCGTTGACGGCGAGCTCGGCGGGCCGCGACGTCTGCGCCAGGAGCGGGGAGGCGAGCAGGGCGACGGCGGCGATCGCCCCGGCGAGCGGCCGCCGCTTCAAGGCTGCAGCGTCGCGGACGACTTCTTCGCCAGGGTTGGATTCGCGGAGCGAAGGGCCGCCGCGGTGTAGTCGTTGCGGGGATTCCAGAGCATCCAGCCCGCCCCGCCGGCCTCGTCGGCGCCACGCATCTGATCGCGGATCTCGGTCACGCCGAAGATGCGCTTGTCGAAGGCGTAGTCCTTGAAGTCCTGGATCCAGGGGCGGATCTGCACGGGCAGGCCCTCGGTGCGCTTGCGCGTGAGCCGCACGCTTTCGCGGACGATCTCATAGGAATGCTGCACCGGGTTCCGGTAGCCCGGGATGCCCAGGTGATAGCCAGAGGGATAGACCATGGGGCTCAGATAGTCCACGTGGGGCGCCAGGTCCTCGATGCGCTGCCCGATGTCGGTGTCGTTGTCGTTGAAGGCGGTGTAGCCGAAGATGTCCGCCCCGACGAAGGCGCCGGTCGGCGCCAGCTCGCGCTTGGCCCTGGCGAGGAAGCCGGAGATGGTCTCGATCCGCACCTGCGGGGTAATGGGCTTCGAGTACTTCGCCGCCCCAAGCTTGCCGTCGGTGGGGAAGCGCACGTAGTCGAACTGGATCTCGTCGAAGCCCTTGAGCGCGGCCTCCTTGGCCACCGCGATCAGGTAGTCCCACACCTCTTCCCGGGTGGGGTCCACCCAGGCGAGCTTCTCGTTGTCGACCCACGGCTTGCCCGTGCGGGTGTCGACGACGGCCAGCTCGGGCCGGGCGTTGGCGAGCACGTTCTCCTTGAACGAGACGATGCGCGCGATCGTGTAGACGTTCCGGCGCTTGAGCTCGGCCAGGATCTGGTCGAAGTCCTTCATGATGACCGGGCCCAGCGCCCCGGCCGCGAGGGCGGCGGGCACCTGGGTGCGGTAGGGAATGAGCCCGCGGTCGCCCTTGACGTCGATCACCACCGCGTTCAGCTCGGTGCGGCCCAGGAGATCGAAGACCCGCTCGCGGATGCCCTTGTCGGCGATGCCGTAGTAGGTAAGGTACGCGGCCTTGATGGGATGGGGCCGGAGCGTGACCGTCTGGTCCTTGCCCTCGAGCGCCAGCCGCTCCTTGGCGTAGCCGGGCATCCGGACCAGCGCCGCGCGGTCGATCCCGAGGGGGCCGATCGTGTAGCGGCCCTCGGCGTTCGTCTGCACGAGGAGGCTGCCCACCATCACCGAGGCGCCCCGGAGGGGCTTGCCGTCCGGATCCACCACGCGCCCGCCGAGGGTCACCGGCTCCGGGGCGCCCTGGCTCGCAAGAATCCGCTGCGGGGCGGCGAGGAGGACGTAGCCGGCGAGGGCGGCCAGAGAGATCGTCGCCAGCGCGACGAGGCCGACGACGATGAGGCGCCGTCGTGGCGTCTCGGTCGTGGGCGATAGCGTCATGGGCGAATCCGACGTTACTGCCTCGCTGCGTTCACTCCGAAGGAAATTCTTCACTCGAGCGCACCAGTCGGTCACGGATGGTCCTCCCGCTCGTTCAGACAGCAACTCTCTTGCCAGCGATTCGGGTCGGGCCGAGTCGGACCAAGTTCGCGATATGACGTTCTACGGATGCAACACGCGGCGAGCCCGAGCGGTGCCCGGCTGACTCTCGCTGACAATTCGCGTCGTGTCCTCGACAGGAAGGTCACTCCGGCCCGCGGTATAGAATGCCGCTCATGACCACCACCCCTGGATTCGCCTGTGCCGTCGCGATACGCAGAAGCTTCATGGTGAATGGCCTTCGGCTGAACGCGCTCGAGTGGCCCGCGCCGGGTCGCCACCCCCTCTGCTTTCTCCACGGGGGCTCGGCGCATGCCCACTGGTTCGACGCGGTCGTCCCGAAATTCGTGGGGCGCTACCACATCCTGTCGGTTGATCAAAGAGGGCACGGCGAGAGCCAGTGGTCGCCGGCGCACGAGTACGCCACCGAGCACTTCGCCGCCGATCTCGCGGGCGTGATGGACGCGATGGGCTGGCCGCGCATGGCGCTGGCCGGCCACTCCATGGGTGGACACAATGCCATCGCGTTCTCGGGCTGGCAGCCCGGGCGCGTGTCCGCGCTTGCCATCATCGACAGCCGTCCGGCGCTCCCGCTGGAGCGCCTGAACGCGATGCACCACCGCGGGCACCGGGGACCGCGGCGGCACGAGACCGTCGAGTCCGCCCTGGCGAGCTTCCGGCTGCTTCCGCGGGAGACCATCGCCGACCCGGCGCTGCTCCAGCACCTGGCCCGCGAGGGCATCGTCGAGCGCGAGGGGCGCTTCCTCTATCGCTTCGACCCGGCCACCAGCGGCGCGCGTCAGCCGGTGGACGCCTGGCCGCTGCTCGAGCGCATCGTCGCGCCCACCCTGGTCGTGCGTGGCGAGCACTCGCCGATCCTGCCCGTCCCCATGGCTCAGGACATCATGAAGCGCCTGGCCCGGGCCCGGTTCGTCGACATCCCGGGGGCTTACCACCACCTCACGCTCGACACCCCGGGCGCATTCGCCGACGCCCTGGATGGCTTCCTGACCGAGTTCCCTCCGGCGTAGCGCCTTTCACACCGGGCGGGCCGCGGTGTCTTCCCTGCAAAACACGGCTCACGCGAGCCCGGGGAGGACGACATGGCGCACAAGCAGGCGGTGCTGGCGGATGCGGACCAGGCCTACGGGGAGCTCACCGAGGCAGTCGGCGGGCTCAGCGACTCGGAGCTCACGCAGGTCTTCCTGGGGGTCTGGGGCACGCGCGAGATCCTGATCCACGTCGCGGCGTGGGACCGCGAGATGGCGGCCGCTCTCGACCGCGTCGGCCGGGGCGAAGCACCGTATCCCGACGGCAAGTACGACGACTTCAATGACTGGAACGCCGGGTTCGTGGCGGCGCGGAAGGGCATCCCCCCGGCCGACATCCTCGCCGAGGTGGACCGGGAGCATCGGGCCATCATGGCCGCCGCCGAGGCGCTCCCGGACTCGCACTTCGCCCCGGAGCAGCCGGCTCGGGGGATATTCGAGGGTTCGACGACCCAGCACTATCGCGAGCACGCGGGCCAGATCCGGGACTGGCGAAAGGGGCGCTAGGCGTCCTCGATCAGCTCCGCGAGCTCGCGCCGCAGAGTCCGCGGGTCCGTGTAGAGGACGGCCTGAAGGCCTGCGACGCGAGCGCCCTCGACAGTGCTGGGCGTGTCGTCGATCAGGAGGATCTGCTCGGGCTCGTGGCCCGTCTCGCGCACCACGGCGGCAAAGAGCGCCGGCGTCGGCTTGAGCGCGCGCAGGCGGCACGAGAAGAGCAGGGGATCGAAGCCCTGCGCGATCTCGGGCAGCGCCGTGGGAAGCGCGTGAAGCAGCAGCGGACCGTTGTTGGTCAGGAGGCCCATGGCGCCGCGGGCCCGTCGCGTGCGGGCGATCTCGAGGACCTCGCGGTCCGGCTCGAAGGCCCGAGCCCACGCGGCCGCGAGCTGCGCGAGGGTCAGGGGCCGTCCGAGGGCGGCCGCGATCCGGGCCGCGGCCTCCTCGGTCGAAAAGTCGCCCCGCTCACCGGCTTCCTCCAGCCCGCTCTCCCACACGCGCGCGTGAATGTCGTGGGGCGAGAGGCCGGTAAGCCGCTCGAGTGCGGCGAGGCGCCGCTCGGGCCGGAAGCGGCAGACGACGCCGCCCAGGTCGAAAAGGATCAGGCGCGCTCGAGGCGAACGGCGCAGACCTTGTACTCGGGAATCTTCGCCGAGGGATCGTGGGCGGAGTTGGTCAAGAAGTTGGCCGCGGAGGTCTCGAGCTTCACGAACGGCACGAACACGGCGCCCGCCCGGACCGCCTCGGTGAGCTGGGCGTAGCCCTCCAGCTCGCCCCGTCGCGAGATCATCCGCACCCGCGCCCCGGTCTCGAACCCGAGCCGTCGGGCATCCACCGGGTTCACCGCGATCTCGAGACGTGGCGCGAGCTCGAGCAGGCCCTGTACCCGCCGGGTCAGCGTGCCGCCGTGCCAGTGATAGAGCAGGCGCCCGGTGCTGAGGGTGAGCGGGTAGTCGGGATCGGGCAGCTCGGCGGCGGTGGCGGTCTGCTCCACCGGCACGAAGCAGGCGCGACCACGAGGGAAAGACTCGGCGTAGAGGAAGCGCGTGCCCGGATGCTCGGGCGTGGGGCACGGCCACTGAAGCCCGCTCGACTCCAGCCGGGCGTAGGAGATTCCGGCGATCGCCGGCCAGACGCTGGCCAGCTCGGCCCAGATCTGGCTCGGGTCGTCGTAGTCGAAGCCGGTGGGCGGGAGCCGCAGGCGCCGCGCGACTCGCCGCGCCAGTTCGCCCGTCACCCACCAGTCCGGCCGCGTCTGGCCCGGCGGGGGCAGGGCACGGCGGACGCGCTGCACGCGCCGCTCGGAGTTGGTGAAGGTCCCGTCCTTCTCCGCGAACGCCGCGGCGGGCAGGAAGACATGGGCCTTCTCCGCGGTCTCGTGCATGAAGAGATCCTGCACGACCAGGCAGTCGAGCTGGGCCAGCGCCTTCTCGGCTTGATGGAGGTCCGGCTCGGACAGCAGCGGATTCTCGCCCACCACGTACATGGCGCGGATTCGGCCGTCGAGGCAGCCCTCCACCATCTCCGTGACGACGAGGCCGGGCTCGGCGGGCGGCCGGCGGCCCCACATCTGCTCGAAGCGGTCGAGGCTCTCGGCCGAGTAGTCGGCGTAGCCGGGCAGGTTCGTGGGGATGCAGCCGGCGTCGCCGCAGCCTTGCACGTTGTTCTGTCCCCGGAGCGGCGAGATTCCCGAGGCGGGGAACCCCATCTGGCCCGCGGCCAGCGAGAGGTTCAGCAGCGCGTGGGCATTGGCCGTGCCGTTGATGTGCTGCGTGATGCCCATGCCCCAGATGAGACAGGAGCCCGCGAACGGAGGCTTCGCATACCAGCGCGCGGCCTGGGCGATGTCCTCGGCCGGCGCTCCCGTGACCTCCTCCGCGTACTCGAGGGTGTAGGGCGCGAGCGCCGCCGCCCACGCCTCGAAGTTCTCCGTCCGGGCGCGGATCCAGTCGAGATTCGCCAGCCCCTCGTCGAGCAGCACCTTGGCCATCGCGTTGAAGAGCGCGACGTCGGTGCCCGGCCGCTCCTGGATCCAGAGATCGGCCTGATTGCAGAGCTCCACGCGCTTGGGATTGACCACGATCAGGCGGGCCCCGCGCGCAACGGCGCGGCGGAAGCGCACGGCGATGACGGGATGGTTGGCGGAGGCTTCGGCGCCGACCACCATGAGACAGCCGGCTTCCTCGTAGTCCTCGTAGGAGTTGGACGTGGCCCCCGAGCCCATCGAGATCAGCATGGCCTCCACCGAGGGCGAGTGACAGAGCCGGGTGCAGTGGTCCACGTTGTTGGTGCCCATGACGTGGCGCGCCAGCTTCTGGATGACGTAGCCGTCCTCGTTGGTCGCCTTGGCGGAGGCGAGCGCGCCGAAGCGCCCGACATTGCGCGCGAGGCCGTCGGCGGCGGCGTCCAGGGCCTCGTCCCAGCCGACTTCGTGCCAGCCGTCACCACGTTTGATCATGGGCGTGACGATACGGTCGCGCGCGTGGATGAAGCCGGTGCCGAAGCGGCCTTTCACGCAGAGCATCCCGCGGCTCGACGGGTTCTCCGGGGCGTCGTCGGCCATGCCGGCCAGCCGCCCGTCCTGCCTGACGCTGAGCGTGATGCCGCAGCCCACGCCGCAATACGGACAGATCGTGGCGACCTGGCGCACGACCGGCAGCACCGTCTCCTTGGGGCGGAGGGCGCCGGTGGGGCAGGTCGCGACGCACTGGCCGCACGAGGTGCAGACGGAGGCGGACATGGGGCCATCCCCCACCACGCCCACCCGCGCGTCGTGGTTACGGCCCAGCAGCGAGATGGCGCCGATCTGCTGGGTCTCGGTGCAGGCCGTGGTGCAGCGGCCGCAGAGGATGCAGGCCTCGCGGTCGAGGACGAAGAAGGACTTGGAGGCGTCGGTCTCGAAGCGATGGTGCGGCTGCCACGTCGGGTGCTCGAGCCCATGGTGGGCGGCGGCCACGCCGACCTGGCCGAAGCCGTCCCGGTCGCCTGAGCGCGTGAGCATGGAGAGCGTCAGATCGAGCACGGCCCTGCGGAGGCGGACCACGCCCTCGTCCTGGGTGTGGATGACCATGCCCTCGCGGGCGGGCAGGTGGCAGGCCGCGGGGAAGCCCCGCTGCCCTTCGACGCGGACCAGACAGGTACGGCAGGCGCCGAGCGGCGCCCGGTCAGGGTCCTTGCAAAGCTGGGGCAGGGGGACGCCGAGTCGGTTCACGGCGTCCAGCACCGTGGCACCTGTCGGGACTTCGATGTCCGAGCCGTCTACGCGGAGTGTGATGGCCATGCGCGATCCCATCCATCGCGACTGCGCCTGCTCCGCTATGATACATGTTCAGCGGAGATCTGCGAATTCCCTGGGGAACTCCTTGAGGGCGGACAGGATCGACAGCGGCGCCGCCTGACCGAGCCCGCAGAGCGACGCCAGCCGAACCACCTCGCTCAACTCCTCGAGTGTCGGGCCCCCGTGGCCGTCGCCCCGGCCATCCAGGAGATCGCGGAGCCGCGCGGTCCCCTCCCGGCACGGGGTGCACTTGCCGCAGGACTCCCGCGTATTGAAGTCGAGCAGGGTGCGGACGATGTCGCGAAGCGAGGCGCGCTCATCGAGTGCGGCGATGCCGCCCGTCCCCGGGCTCACCGTACCGCCAGGCACCATGGGCTCATCCAGGAGCCGCGGGGGGACCAGGCTGCCCGAGGGCCCGCCCACCAGCACCGCCTGGATTCGGTGGCCCTCGTCCGTCCCGCCACCCAGGCCTTCCACCAGATCACGCAGCGTGGCGCCCATCGGGAGCTCGACCAGGCCCGGCCGGCGGACATGCGCCGAGAGGCCGAAGCATTTCATGCCGTGGCCGCGGCCGAGGGTCTTCCACCAGGCTGCGCCCCGGCCCACGATGAGCGGCACCGCGAAGAGCGTCTCGACATTGTTGATCACCGTGGGCTTGCCCCAGAGGCCCGACTCCACGGGGAAGGGCGGCTTGGCCCTCGGCATGGCGCGCCGCCCCTCGAGCGACTCCATGAGCGCCGTCTCTTCGCCCAGCACGAAACCCCCGGCGCCTCGGCGGATCTCGACCTCGATCGAGAAATCGCTCCCCAGCACGTGCTGGCTCACGAGGCCCCAGCGCCGCGCGGTGTCCAGCGCCCGCTCGATGCGCCGCGCGGCGAGATTTGCCTCGCCGTGGACATAGAGATACACGTGGCTGGCGCCGGCGGCGTACGCGGCCAGGAGGGCGCCCTCGAGCAAGCGGTGAGGATCGCCCTCGAGGAGGTGGCGGTCCTTGAAGATGCCGGGCTCGCCCTCCTCGGCGTTGACGATGAGGAACTTGGGCTCGCCGGCAGCGCGCCGCGCGCCCTCCCACTTCACCGCGGCGGGGAAATAGGCGCCGCCGCGCCCCTGGAGCGATGCGCTCTTCACGGTCTCGATCACCGCCATCGGGTCGCCCGCGGCGAGAGCGGCGGCCAGCACCGCATAGCTCCCGCGGTGGATCGCGTCGCCCATGTCGCCGGGATCCACGACGCCCAGGCGCTCGGTCAGGACGCGGCGCTGCCCGGCCAGGAAGGCCGTCACCTCCGGCGACTCGACCCGGCGGCCGGCCTCGACGCCGTCGAGGAGCACACCCACGTCGCCCGCGCCGACGCGGGCCGCGGTCTCGGGCGGCGCGCCGGGGCGGAGCACGGTGACGGTGGGCGCCGCCCAGCAGAGCCCCGCACAGCCGGCGGCGACCACGCGGGCCCGCACGCCGCGCCTCCCCACCTCGGCGGCGAGCGCGGCCAGGGTGGTGGCGGCGCCCACGGAGAGGCCGCACGAACCCACGCCCACCGCGAGACGGATCTCGCCCGAGCTCGCGAGGGCGCGGGCCGCGCGCTCCAGCCCGCTGAACCAGACCGAGGAGTCCACGGTCTGGCCGATGGCCGGGCCGTGGTCGCCCACCGGCAGGGGCGACGGCGGCGTGGAGGGAAACGCGATCACGGGCGGATGGGGCTCGTACTCCACCCCCGCCTCGGCGCCGCGCCCCATCGGCGCGGGCGCATTGAGGACGCGGTCCACGTCGTCGGGCGCGAGTCGACCGAGGTGGCGGCCGTCCACCTCGGCGAGGGGCGCCATCGAGCAATTGAAGGCGCAGTCGAGGCGTTCGAGCGTCCACTCCCCGTCGGCGGTGGTGGCATCCGCGGTCACGCCCAGCCGCCGCTCGAGCGCGGCCAGGAGGTCCAGCGAGCCCCGCACGCGGCAGGACACGCCCACGCAGACGCGGGCCACGCGCCGGCCCGGCTCGGTCAAGCGCAGCTCCGGGTAGTGGGTCGCGACGCCGTAGACCTCGCTCACCGGCACCCGCAGATGCGCGGCAATGTCGGCGATCGCGTCGGCGGAGATCCAGCGCTCCGCGTGCTGGACGGCATGCAGCGCCGGGAGCAGCCAGGTGCGCGCCCGTGGGAAGTGATCGAGCGCGATCACGGCGTCACGGCGGGGTCCACGAGGCGGGCCTCGGCAAAGCCCTTGGCGCGCAGCAGGCAGGAATCGCACGCCCCGCACGGCCGCCCGTCTGGGCGCGGTTCGTAGCACGACCAGGTGAGGGCGAAGTCCACGCCCAGCTCCCACCCGCGGAGCACGATGTGCGCCTTGGACAGCGCGATGAGCGGTGTGTGGACGCGGAAACGGCTCGTGCCCTCCACGCCGGCCTTCGTCGCGAGGTTGGCCAGCCGCTCGAAGGCCTCGATGAACTCCGGGCGGCAGTCGGGATACCCCGAGTAGTCGAGGGCGTTCACGCCAATGAAGATGTCCTGCGCGCCTATCACCTCGGCCAACCCCAGCGCGTGCGCCAGAAAGATGGTGTTGCGCGCCGGCACGTAGGTGACAGGGATGCCGTCGGCGATCGCGGCCTCGCTGCGCCCCTTGGGCACCGCGATCTCGCCGGTGAGCGCCGAGCCGCCGATGGCCCGAAGATCGAGGCGGAGCACGCGGTGGTCGACCGCCTCGAGCGCCTGCGCCACCCGGCGCGCCGACTCGAGCTCCCGCGCGTGGGTTTGGCCGTAGTCGAACGACAGGGCATGGCACGCATAGCCCTCGGCGCGCGCGATCGCCAGCGTGGTGGTGGAGTCGAGCCCACCCGAGAGCAGCACGACGGCGCGCGGGCCCATCAGACGCCCCGGCGGGCCCCCCAGAGCATCACGTGGAGACGCGGCGAGAAGCGGAAGCCGTGGCGGGTGCACGCCTCCGCCACCCAGGGGCTTCGCGCGACCAGATCCTCGCGGCGGATGGCCTCGGCTTGGAGAAGGATGCGGCCTCGCGGCAGTGCGAAGCGCTCGGCGAGGCGCAGCACCTCGGCGAGGTCGGCCTCGTCCGTCACCACGAACTTCCACCAGGCGTCCGCGGCGAGGAACGCGCGGATCGCGTCGGGCTGGATGCGCCGCGCTTCCGCGACCCCCGAGGCGGCCAGCTTCAGCGACACGTTCCACTGGATACGGCGCGCGTCGAGTCCCGCGGGCAGGGCCAGGGTGCCCGAGGTCTCCACCTCGACGTCCCAGCCGCGCGCACGCAGCGCCCCCACGAGCGGGGCGAAGAGCGGCGACTCGAGCGGCTCCCCGCCGGTGATCACCGCGCGGCGGCATGGGAAGGCGTGCATTTCCGCGAGGAGGCCGTCGAGGTCGACCGCGCGGCCGGCCTCCGCGTCCCAGGAATACTTCGTGTCGCACCAGGCGCACCCCACCGTGCACCCCTGCAGCCGCGCGAACACCGCGGGCGTGCCCGCGGTCGCGCCCTCCCCCTGGATCGAGTAGAAGACCTCGGCGACGCGCCCGCTCACCGCCGCTGACCTCGCCATGCGATCAGTCTACGCGACGCCGGTGTGGATGCAGACCGTGCCCAGGCCGACGCGCTGCACCTTCACGGCGCGAAGCCCGACCTCACTCATGAGACCGGTGAGCCCGGCGGGAGTGAGGAAGCGGTCCACGGACTGGGGGAGATAGGTGTAGGCCTCGCGATCGCCCGCCACAAGCCCGCCGATCCGCGGCACGAGGTGGTGGAAGTAGAGGCGGAAGAGCGAGCGAAAGCCGGGCAGGGTGGTCTGCGTGATCTCGAGCGCCACCACCCGGCCACCGGGGCGGGTCACGCGCTTCATTTCGACCAGGCCCTGCCGGAGATCCGCCAGGTTGCGGAGCAGGAACGCGGACGTCACGCAGGCGAACGTGCGATCCGCGAAGGGCAGGGCCAGCGCATCAGCGCCGACCAGGCGCACCCGCTCCGCCGCCCCCAGCCCGCGCACTTTGGACCTGGCCTCGCGCAGCATGCCGAGGGCGAAGTCGGCGGCGACGATGTCGCGATGCGGGTGAATCTCGCGCAACTCGAGCGCGAGGTCACCGGTGCCGGTGGCGAGATCCAGCGCGGGCCCGTCGGGGCAGGCGATGGTCTGGCGCGCGGCGAGGCGGCGCCACGCGTGGTGCATGCCGAACGTCATGAGGCCGTTCATCACGTCGTAGCGTCCCGCGATGCGCGAGAACATCTCGCTCACGAAGCGCGCCTTGTCGGGCCCGACGCCGAGATCGCGCGGGGTCGGGCTCATGCCCAGCGCCCCGCCAGGACCGCGGCGAGGAGGATCACCGCGATGTAGCCATTGACGTTGAAGAAAGCCATGTCGAGCCGCGAGAGATCGCCCGGCGAGACCAGCGAGTGCTCGTAGACGAGGAGCGCGGCCACCACGAGGACGCCGCCCCAGTAGAGAACGCCCAGCGAGAGCGCCCAGCCCAGCAGCGCGAACGCAGCCACCGTCAGGAGGTGGCACAGCCGCGCGGTGCGCAGCGCCGCCGCGATGCCGAAGCGCGCGGGGAAGGAGTGGAGGCCTTCCGCCCGATCGAACTCCACGTCCTGGCAGGCGTAGATGAGGTCGAAGCCGCCGATCCACACCGTCAGCGCGAACCAGAGGATGAAGGCGGGCGGCTCGAAGGCGCCGCGGACGGCGATCCAGCCGCCGGCGGCGGCGATGCCGTCGGTGAAGCCGAGAATCCAGTGGGAGAGCCAGGTGAAGCGCTTGGTGTAGGAGTAGCCCACGAGGAAGAGGACGGCCAGCGGGGACAGCGCCAGGCAGAGGGGGTTCAGCATCCACGCCGAGACGAGCAGCAGCGCCCCCGCGGCCACGGCGGCGACCGTCACCTGGGCCGGCGACAGGAGGCCCGTCGGCAGATGGCGCCCGCGCGTGCGCGGGTTCTTCGCGTCGATCCAGCGGTCGGCCAGCCGGTTGACCGACATCGCGAGGGTGCGCGCGCCCACCATCGCGAGGGTCACCCAGATCAGCACGCGCCAGCCGGGGAAGCCATCGGCGGCCAACACCATGGCGATGTAGGCGAAGGGCAGGGCGAAGACGGTGTGCTCGAACTTGATGGCGTCGAGGAAGTGGCGCACCGCGCGCATCCCGTCGCTCACGCGAGCCCGAGCTCGGCCCAGCGCCGGGTGACGCGCTCGCGGATCTCGGGCGTCATCACGATCTCGTCGGGCCAGGGCTGCCCGATGCCGTCGGCCGCCGTCTTCTCGGTGGCGTCGATGCCGAGCTTGCCGCCGAACCGGTGGCGGAGCGCGGAATGGTCGAGGTCATCGGTGGGACCGTCGACGAGCACGAGGTCGCGCTTGGGATCGACGTTCCCGGTGGCGCGCCAGGCGACCTCCGAGAGGTTCTGCACGTCCACGTGCTCGGACACGATCAGGATGTTCTTGGCGAGCATCATGAGGCCCAGCCCCCAGAGCGCGAACATCACCTTGCGCGCCTGGCCGGGATAGCGCTTGCGGATCGAGACGATCACCAGATTGTGGAACACGCCCTCCGCCGGCATGTTCATGTCCACCACTTCCGGAAGCAGCAGGCGGATGATCGGGAGGAAGATGCGCTCGGTGGCCTTGCCCAGCCAGTAGTCCTCCTGGGGCGGGCGGCCCACGATCGTCGTCGGATAGATGGGACTGCGCCGTCGCGTGATGGCCTGGAGGTGGAACACGGGGTACTCGCGCGCGAGCGAGTAGTAGCCGGTGTGATCCCCGAACGGGCCCTCCACCCGTCGCTCCGCCGGGTCCACCCAGCCCTCGAGCACGATCTCGGCCTCCGCCGGCACCTCGAGGTCGACGGTCTTGCACGCGACCATGGGGACACCGCCGCCGCGGAGCCAGCCCGAGAACACCATCTCGTCCACGCCGGGGGGCAGCGGCGCCGAGCCCGCGTAGATCGACACGGGATCGCCGCCGAGCGCGATGGCCACGTCCATCCGTTGCGCGCCCCGCTCCTCGGCCACGCGCTGATGCTCCGCCGAGCCCTTGTGGGTCTGCCAGTGCATGCCGAGGGTCTGCGCGTCGTACACCTGGAGGCGATACATGCCGACGTTCCGGGCCTTGGTCGCGGGATCGCGGGTGAAGACGAGCGGTAGCGTGATGTAGCGGCCAGCGTCGCCGGGCCAGCATCGCAGCACCGGCAGCGTGCCGAGGTTCGGGTGGTCGGTCTCGACGACGTCCTGGCAGGGCGCGGAGCGGACGCGCTTGGGGCCGGCCTTGGCGAGGTCGAAGAGATCGCCGAGCCGCCGCAGCTTGTCGAAAAGCGAGCCCGGCATGCGGAGGTCGAGGAGCTTCGCGACCCGGGCGGAAAGATCGTCGAGCCGATCCACGCCTAGCGCGGCCGCCATGCGCGCCGGCGAGCCGAAGGCGTTGATGAGCACCGGCATCGAGAACCCCTCCACGGTCTCGAACAGCAGGGCGACATTGCCGTCGCCCGGACGCTTGGAGACGCGGTCGGTGATCTCGGTGATCTCGAGGTCGCGCGAGACGGGCGCGCTGATCCGGCGGAGCTGGCCCGTCTTCTCGAGATGGGCGACGAACTCGCGGAGGTCGCCGAAAGCCACGCCGACTACCGGGCCTCCTCACTCATGGTAGTAGAGCGTCACCAGCCAGCCCGCGAGGATGGGGAAGATCACGCTCGAAGCGACGCGCACGCCCACGAAGTGCCAGCCCATCAGCGGCGCCTCCCAGGCGATGATGCGCTGGAGGCCGAACAGGGACCACGAGGTCATGTAGGCGACCAGCGGCCCCAGCGCCATCCCCGAATTGGCGAGGACGACGAGCAGCGGCACGCTCACCATCGGGCCCCCGGGCGTGATCAGGCCGGCCACGCTCGCCACGCAGATCGCGGTGAGTCCGGACTGCCGGCCGAAGTAGCGCGCCACCGTCTCCTGCGGGATCAGCACCTGCAGCATACCGGCGAGGATCAGCGCCGGGACCAGCCGCGGGATGATGAACCAGAGGAGGGAGAGGCCGTTACGCGCACCGATAGCCGGTAGACCGGGGTCCTTCATATAGGCGAGCGCGGCGGTGATGAGGGCGAGGACGGCGAGCACGACGAAGGATACGTCGAACGACGCACGCGCCATGGCGGCGATTATACGCCAGAGTCGTCTATACTCATGCGTGACGGCCGTCGGCCGGCCCCATGCGCTGGACCATTCGCGCGAAACTCATCACCCTCGTGCTGGGCGTGCTCACGCTGCTCGTGGCGGGTGCGGCCTGGAGCTTCTGGCTCGACCAGCGCGTCGCCCGCGCGCAGTCCCAGGAGGCGCTCCTCGCGGTGGCGCGCTCCAGCGCGCATCAGCTCGACGCCCTGCTGTCGGGGCGCATCGAGAGCCTCCGGACCCTCGGGGCGGTGCGAGTCCTCGATCGACTGGAGGCCGCCGACCTCGCCGAGATGACCGCGCAAGCCCAGGCCACGCAGCCGTTCGTCGCCGGCTTTCTGGCCACGACGCCCGAGGGCCGCGTCCTCGTCGCGAGCGCGCCGACCGACCCGCGTGCGCTCGTCGGGCTGGTCGAGGATCCGGCCTTCGAGGCGGCATTCAAGAGCCTCGAGCCGCAGGTCGGGGATGCGCGCGCGGGCGCGCTGGGCGCGGCGCGGGCGGCGGTCATCGTGGTGCCGACCACCGGACAGAGAGGCCAGGCCACGGGGGCGCTCGTCGCCGAGCTCGATCTCGACAAGCTCTCCACGTTCCTCGATGCCACCGCCACGCACGAAGGTGTGGCGCTCAGCGTGCTGAGCGCCGAGCGCGAGGTGCTCGCAAGCACGACGCCGGCCGGGCCGCTCGTGGGCCGCATGGTCGGCGCGGCGCGCGAAGCGGCGGAGCTGATCCGCCTCCGCGACGGCGTGGGGGAGTGGCGGGCGGAGAACGGGACGCGCTACCTCGCCGGGGCCGCCGGGCTCACGCAGGCGCGCTGGATGGTGGTGGCGGCGACGCCGACGCGGGTGGCCTACGGGCCGGCGGCGGCGCGCTTCCGGGCGAACCTCTTCGGCCTCGGCGCGATCACCGCCTTTGGGCTCGGGGTGGCCTGGCTCCTCGGCCGGCAGCTCGCCGTGGCGAGACGGGAGCGAGAGCAGGCGGTGGCCGGCCTCGCGGCCCGCGAGCGGCGGTTCACCGCGCTCACCGAGGTGAACGCGGCGCTCACCCAGGAGCTGGATCTCGCCCCGCTGCTCCGGCACATCACCGAGGCGTTGGCGCGGCTCACCGGCGCGCCCGCCGTCGTGCTGTGGGACGCCGACACGGTGAACCGGCGCCTCGTGCGGCGCGCATGGACGGTGGATCCCTCGGTGGGGACCTTCGACATGCCCATGGAGCTCGGCTTCGACCAGGGCGGCACGGGTTGGGTGGCGCGCAACCGCGCGCCCCTCTTCGTGGACGACGTCACGGTGGACGACCGCATCCGGTCGGTGAGCTGGGCGCGCAGCAACGACTTCACGGCGTTCGCCGGCGCCCCCGTGATGGGCGGGGACACGCTGGCCGGCGTGCTGACCCTCAATCTCCGGCACGGCGAGGGGCTCGGCGAGGACGGCCGAGAGCTCCTCGTTTCCTTCGCTTCTCAGGCCGCCCTGGCCGTGCGGAACGCGCGGCTCTTCTCCGAGACGCAGGCGCGCCGGCGCGAGGCCGAATCGCTGGCCGGGCTGAGCCGCGTGCTCGCCCAGACGCTGGACCCCGTGGCAATGGCCCAGGAAATCGCGGACGCGGTACGCGCCCTGATGGGAACGCAGACCGCCGGGCTGTACCGCCTCGACCCGGACTCCGGCGACATCATCGCGGTGGCAACCGCCGGCGATATCGGCCCGACCGAGGGGCGCGTGGTGGTGTTCCCGCGGGGCACCGGGGTGGCCAGCGTGGCCGCCCGCGAGCGCCGGCCCGTGATCACGGCGAACCTCCTCGACGATCCGCGCATCGTCTTGCCCCCGGACGTGCGCAGCCGCATCGAGCAGGCCACGTACCGCGCCGTCCTCTCGGTGCCCCTGGTGGCGCGCGACACCGTCCTGGGCGCGCTGTCGGTGGGTGACGTGGCGGGTCGCGTGTTCTCGGAGAGCGACGTGCGCCTCGCGCAGGCGGTGGCTGATCAGGCGGCCCTCACGCTGGAAAATGCGCGCCTCTACGTCGAGGCCACGCGCCGCCGTCTCGAGGCCGAGGAACTGGCCAGTGTGGCGCGCAGCCTCACCGAGACGCTGGACGTCGCGGCGGTGGGCCGCCACATCGTGGAGGGCGTGTGCCCCCTGCTGAGCGCGCGCTTCGCGCGCCTTCGGCTCCGAGAGCCGGACGGCTCCTTGCGGGCCGTCGCGTGGTTCGGCGAGGGACCGGACTTCGTGGGGCCACGGCACACCCTGCCGCCGGGCGCGGGCATCGCGGGCCGTGCGGTCCAGGAAGGGAAATCCGTCTGGGTGTCGGACTTCGCCGCCGATGCCCGCACGGTCCTCACCGACGGTCTCCGACAGTACAGTCAGCGCAGCGACGCTCGCGCCGTCCTCGGCGTACCTCTGCGTGTGCGTGGTGAGACCATCGGCGCGCTCACCGTGGGCGACCAGACCGGGCGCGTATTCACGCTGGGCGACATCGCCCTCGCGGAGGCCTTCGCGGACCAGGCGGCGCTCGCCCTCGACAATGCGCGCCTCTACGAGGAGACGCGCGCGCGTCTGCGCGCGCTCCAGGACACGCAGGCCCAGCTCGTGCAGGCGGCCAAGCTCTCGGCGGTGGGCCAGCTCGTGTCCGGCGTCGCCCACGAGCTCAACAATCCCCTGTCCGTGGTGATCGGACACGGCCAGCTGATGCTCGCGAAAAATCCCCCCGCCGAAGTGCGGCGGCCGATCGAGCTGATCGTCGCCCAGGGCGATCGCATGGCCAAGATCGTGCAGGGCCTCCTGCTGTTTTCACGGCAGCGCGCCACCGCTCGCGGGGCGGTGAACCTGCCGGAGATCATCGAGCAGACGTTGTTCCTGCGAGCGGCGCAGCTCCGGCTCTCGGGCATCGAGGTGCGGCTGGAGTTCGCGCCCGACTCGCCGCCCGCCGAGGGCGACGCCCATCAGCTGCAGCAAGTGATCCTGAACCTCCTGCTGAACGCCGAGCAGGCCATCCTTCAGGCGCGGGCCGAGCGGCCGCGGACCACCGAGGACCCCGGCGAGTCCGGGGACCGGATCATCGTGCGTACCGAGCCCATGGTGATCGACGAGGCGGAATGGGTGCGTCTCGAGGTGGAGGACAACGGCCCCGGCATTGCCCCCGCCGTCCTGCCGCGCATCTTCGAGCCATTCTTCACGACAAAGGCGGTGGGGCAGGGCACCGGCCTCGGCCTGAGCGTGTCCTATGGCATCGTGGAGCAGCACGGGGGCCGGCTCAGCGCGGTGAGCGAGCCCGGCCGCACGATCTTCACCGTGCTGCTGCCGCGCTACGTGGCGAGCCGTCCCGCGGCGGCCGCGAGCGCGCCCGACCGCACGCGCGCGGGGGGATCGGGACGCAGCGCGCTCGTCGTCGACGACGAGCCGGAGATCATCGAGGTTGTCACGAGCGTGCTCGAGCGCTCGGGTTGGAAGGTAGAGAGCGCCGACGGCGGCCGCGCGGCGCTCGAGCGCGTGCGCGCCGCCCGTTACGATCTCATCGTGTCCGACATCCGCATGCCCGCGGGCGACGGCGAGGCGTTCTACCGCGAGGCGGTCGCGGCGCAGCCCGAGCTCGCCGGACGCTTTCTCTTCATCACCGGCGATACCGCCAACTCCGGCGCGTGGGCGTTCCTGCAATCCGCGCACATCGCCGTGCTCGAGAAGCCGTTCAAGGCCGACGAGCTGCTCGCTGCGATCGCGCGCCTCACGCCCTGAAGCGCGCGGTCTTGACTTCACGCCATCGCCTCGGGTAGATGGGGGCATGACCAAGGCCGATCTCGTCGCCGTCATGGCGAAGGCCTCTGGCGGATCGAAGGTCTCCTCGGAGAAAGCGCTCGAGACCTTCGTGCGCGGCGTGTTCGAGTCGCTGCGCCGCGGCCGCCGCGTCACGATCGGGGGCTTCGGTACCTTTATGGTCAGCCGCCGCGCCGAACGCAACGGCCGCAATCCGCGGACGGGTAACGCGATTCGCATTCCGGCGAAAAAAGTTCCGCGCTTCAAGCCGAGCCGCTCGCTGAAGGCGGCCGTTCTCTAGCGCGTCCCACGCGTAGCTCGCGCGCCGCGCTCACGTGATGCGGCATGCAGTACGCACAATCCTCGCGCTGCCTTGACACCTGTAAACACGGGCACGTACAATGGCCGTCGCGCTGGGGGATCGTCTAATGGTAGGACGCCAGGTTCTGGCCCTGGTAATGGGGGTTCGAGCCCTCCTCCCCCAGCCATTTTTCGTTTCCGCAGCGCTCGGTGGTCGAGGGAAGCAGAGCGAGTAGACGCGCAGTCGACGCACGGCCGGCCCCATCGTCTAGTGGTCTAGGACACGGCCCTCTCAAGGCTGAAACACGGGTTCGAACCCCGTTGGGGCCACCA
>DATJFY010000132.1:0-30837 GCA_035495415.1 Verrucomicrobiia bacterium | reverse complement strand
TGCTCACCCGCGAAGACGATGAGCGTCTGGTTGAAGCCCTTGAGGTTGGGCGAGCCCATGTTGCCGAGCGCGTCGGCGAAGCAGAGCAGCAGCGGCGCAGGCGTGGCCGCGAGCTGATTGTAGATCTGGTACAGGCTGTTCGAGGCGATCAGGGTGACCGCGCTCTCGTGGCGCGCGAGCCCCCGGGAGGCGTGCAGCGGCTCCCACGGGTGCTCGTCCTCGTGCTCCGCGAAGCAGAAGCTGTACTTGCCCGGGTTGCCCAGGGTGGCGCGGTCGAGGAAGCCGGGCCGCGTGTTCATCACGTTCATCATGGTGAGGCGCACCGCGCGCCCGATCGTGGCATTGGCGCGAGTGCCCTGGCCGAACGCGTTGTTGCCGGAGTTCATGCCGATGCGCTGGGCGACGGGCCCGTTGACGATCGTGACCATGGCCGAGCCGCCCGTGCTGCTCGCGGGCCCGTGGTAGGCGAACTGGGGGTGGCACAGGCTGCGGATGGCGGCGACCACCACGGGCAGGTATTCGGGGCGGCAGCCCGCCATGACGGCATTGATGGCGAGCTTCTCGGCGCTCACCACCACACCGCGCTCCTCGATCTCGCCGATGGTCTCGTCGCCCTTGAGGGCCGCGCCGGCCAGCATCGCCGAAATGGACTGTTCGCTCGGCGGGACGACGGGGAGGCCGTCGGTCCAGCCGCGCTCGTAGTACGCCTCGATCAGCTCCGCGGGATTCTGTTCCTCGAGGGCCATGGCCTGTCCAGGATACCCCACTTGCGGGTGAGAGTTTCTGGACAAGCCCAGGCCCGCGATGAGATTCTGAGGCGCCTCCAATCACACTCACGAGTAGACAAGGAGAGAGCCGTATGTCTGATCAAGGGAGATCGCACATCACGCGACGCGGATTTCTGCACATCGGCGCCGCGCTGGCCGCCGCACCGATCGCCGGTGTCGCGTCCTCAGCCAGGGCCCAGGCGAAGGCACCCACCAAGGTGCTCGATTTCGAGACGAGAGCCGACGTCGCCAAGGCCGAGCAGGAAGGCGAGGTGATCTACTACGGCCACGACAGCGAGCCCGGCATCGCGGTGCTGCTCGAGGCCTTCCGGAAGGATTTCCCGAAGATCAAGACGAACTACGTGAGGGCCCAGACGGGGGCGCTCTACGCCAAGATCACCGCCGAGCGGTCGGCCGGGCGCTTCGGCGTCGACGTGCTGCAGCTCTCCGACATCTCCCCCGCCATCGACTTCCAGAAGAAGGGCGGCTGGGAGCAGTACCAGTCGCCGGAGTACGCGGCGTACAAGCCGGAGTACCTGTCGACGCCCGCCGGCTACTTCGGCGTGCCCGGGGTGGGCTTCGCGGGCATCGCCTACAACCGCACCAAGCTCAAGCCCGAGCAGGCGCCCAAGACGTGGAAGGACATCAACAACCCCGCGTACCGGGACGGCGTCAGCGTGAAGCTCGCCACCTCGGGGATGCAGCATTCGCAGTGGTACATCCTGCGCAAGATGTACGGCAACGACTTCTGGCAGGAGTTCGCCAAGCAGCGCCCCAAGGGCTTCGATGCGCGCGCGCAGCTCTTCGACCGGTTGGCCAAGGGCGACGACCGGATGTGCGCGCTGGCGGAGTACGCCGGCTACACGCTCTACCAGGAGAAGGGCGCGGAGATCGACTTCGTGGCGCCGCCGGAGGGGATGCCGGCCATCGCGATCTACATCGGCGTCGTCAACAAGGCGCCCCATCCCGAAGCGGCCAAGCTCTTCGTCGACTGGGCCCTGTCCAAGCGCGGCCAGGCGATCTATCAGAATCAAAAGATCCTGCTCTACGGCTCGGTTCGCAACGACGCCGGACCGATGCCGACCGGCAAGCGGCTGGCCGACTTCAAGCTGCTCTTCCCGACCGACTGGAACGACTACGTGGCGAGCCACCCCCTGTTCGTGAAGGAGTGGAACTCGATCATGGGGTTGTGAGCCCCACGCCCTCGGAAGGCATTGCGCGGGCCCGGTCCTGGTGGCCGGGCCCGCGGCTTGTCAGCGTGCTCGTCGGCGGCGGCGCCGCGATCCTCGTCCTCTACCCGATCGCGTACCTCATCCAGGCCTCGCTCAGCGTCGGCGACCCTCAGGCCCGGCCCCCCGAGGCCTACGGGTTCGACAACTTCACCGGTCTCGGACGCTACGCCCACATCCTCGGCAACACGCTGCAGGTCGCCGCGGTGGCGACCGTGCTCGCGGTGGTGGTGGGCTTCGTGATGGGCTGGATCCTCTCGCGGACGAACGTCCCGGGTCGTGCCGCCTTGGAGCAGCTCATGGCGATGCCGTACTACGTGACCCCGCTGATGGGCGCCCTGGCGTGGGCGATCATCGCCTCGCCCGGCAGCGGCTTCGTCAATCAGCTGTGGCGGGGAATGGGGGGCGAGGGCCATGTGATCGACATCAACACGTCATGGGGCATCGCCTGGGTGATGGCCCTGTTCGAGGGGTCGGTCGCCTTCGTCATGATCGGCGCCGTGATGAAGTCGATGGACCCCTCGATGGAGGAGGCCTCCCAGGTGCTCGGCGCGGGCCGCACGCGCACCATGCTCCGCATCACGCTGCCGCTCGTGCTGCCCGGCGTGCTGGGGGCCGCGGTGTACGTCTTTGCCGAGATGCTGGGGTCGTTCTCGGCCGCGCTGGTGCTGGGCCTCCCCGCCCGCTTCTACGTCGTGACCACCGCCATGTACCAGATGGTGTCGCAGTACCCGCCCCGCTTTCCCACCGCGGCGGCGATGGGGGTGTCGCTGTTCGCCGTGATGTTCGGGATGGTGTGGATCTACCGTCGCATCATCAGCGCGGGGACCTATGTGACGATCACCGGCAAGGCGTTCCGGCCGCGCGTCATGGACGTGGGGTCGCTGCGCTGGCCATTCCTCGCCATCTGCCTCGCCTATCTCACGGTGGCGGTGATCCTGCCCGTGCTCACCATCGTGTACGCCTCGTTCCAGCATCTGACCGCGGCATCGCCCGGACTCCGGAACCTGACGCTCGCCAACTACGCCACCGCGCTCTCGCTCGACGCGGTGCGCTCGGCGCTGTGGAACAGCCTGCTGCTGGGCCTGGCCACGGCGAGCATCGGCGTGCTGCTGATCGGCTTTCTCTCCTGGCTGATCTACCGCTCCCGGCTCCCCGGCGCCGGTGTCATCGAATACCTGCTCATGTTTCCCCAGGCGGTGCCTCGTCTGGTGTTCGCCTTCGGAATGATGTGGGCGTGGCTGGTGTTTCCGCTTCCGATCTACGGCACGCTCTGGCTCCTCCTCATCGCCTACGTCACCGTGTTCCTGCCCCTCGGGTTGCGAACGATCTCGGGCGTCATCCTCCAGATCGACCGCGCGCTGGAGGAGTCCGCGCAGATGTGCGGCGCGACCTGGGGCTATCGCCTGCGGACGGTCACCATGCCGCTGCTCAAGCCCGGGCTGGTGGCGGCGTGGCTGCTCCTCTTCATCGCCAGCGTCCGTGAGCTCGGCGCGTCGATCCTGCTCATGGGCCCCAAGTCCAAGGTCATCACGCCCGCGATCGTCGAGTCGTGGTTCTCGACCAGCACGGAGCTCGCGGCGGCCATGGCGCTGCTGCAGACGCTGGCGGTGGCCGTTGCGCTGGTCATCATGTTCGCGGTAGCGCGCCGCGCCGTCCAGGGCGGGGGAGAGTGAGCGTGGACCAGGCGTCCATCGAGGTGCGCGACCTGGTCGTGCGCTACGGCGCGGTGCCCGCGGTCCGAGGCGTGTCCTTCACGGTTGGCGCCGGCGAGCACCTCACCCTGCTCGGCCCCTCGGGGTGCGGCAAGACGACCACGCTGCGGGCCATCGCCGGGCTCGAGCGGCCGGCGTCGGGCGAGATTCGTATCGGCGGGAGCCCCGTGTTCTCGTCGTCGCCCCGCGTCAACATTCCGGCCGAGCGGCGCGGGTTGTCGATGGTCTTTCAGTCCTACGCCATCTGGCCTCACATGAGCGTGTTCGACAATGTGGCCTATGGGCTACGCGTGCGGAAGCGCCCCGAGGCGGAAGTGACGAGCCGGGTGCGGGAGGCGCTCGACCTCGTCCAGCTGGGCGATTTTGCGGCGCGGAGCGCCTCGAAGCTCTCCGGCGGGCAGCAGCAGCGCGTGGCGCTGGCCCGGGCCTTCGTGTTCTCGCCGTCGGTGCTGTTGTTCGACGAACCCTTGTCCAATCTGGACGCCAAGCTGCGCGCCGAGATGCGTGTGGAGCTGAAGGAGCTGCAGCGCCGGCTGGCCATCACGTCGGTCTACGTGACCCACGATCTCGAAGAAGCGTTGGCCATCTCCGATCGCGTCATCGTGATGCGGGACGGCGTGATCGAGCAAGTCGGCACGCCGGGCGACATCTACGACCGGCCACGCAACACGTTCGTGGCCGACTTCGTGGGCTCGGCCAACCTGATCCGCGGTCGCCGCCGGCCCGACCTCGAGAGCGCCGGGCTCGTGGTGCTGGAAACCCCCGGCGGCGCGCTGGTGCACGGCACCGCGCCCGGCCGGCCGACGGGGTCCGAGGCGCTCATGGCCGTCCGCACCGTGCGCCTTCGCCTCGATCGTGCCCGTCCAGCGGCGTCCGTCAACGCGTGGACCGGGCGCGTCCGTCAACGGGTGTTCCAGGGCGACTTCACGCAGTACCACGTGGACTGGGAAGGCCGGACGCTCATCGTCCGCTCGGCCGCGGCGGAAGCCCTCGCGGAAGGCGACGAGGTATATGTCAGCGTCGACCCGCGATACTGCGTGGTGCTGGAGGACTGAAAGGCCCAGTCTGGCGGCGGGCCCCGCTCGCGCGCACCCCTTGACGACGCGCCCCTTTGGGTGAATCCTCTCCCCGGTAGACGCCGTTACTGGAACGACGTCCGGTCCCGGATCGTATGCCAAGTCGGCCTCAAACAACAGGCGGAGGTGAGTCATGTCGTTGCGCATCAATAGCGAAGCGCCCAACTTCACCGCGGATACCACCCAGGGGAAGATCAATTTTCACGAGTGGATCGGCAATGGCTGGGCCATTCTCTTCTCGCACCCCAAGGACTTCACGCCGGTGTGCACCACCGAGCTCGGCTACATGGCGGGGCTCAAGCCCGAGTTCGACAAGCGCAACACCAAGATCATCGGGGTCAGCGTGGACCCGGTGTCCGATCACGAGAAATGGTCGAAGGACATCCAGGACGTCCAGGGCCACGCCGTCACCTATCCGCTGATCGGCGACCCCGAGCTCAAGGTCGCCAAGGCCTACGACATGCTGCCCGAGAATGCCGGCACCAGCTCGCAGGGGCGCACCCCCGCCGACAACGCCACCGTGCGCTCGGTGTTCGTGATCGGCCCCGACAAGAAGGTCAAGGCCATGCTCACGTATCCCATGAGCACGGGGCGGAACTTCGACGAGGTGCTGCGTCTCCTCGACTCCTGCCAGCTCACCTCCAAGCACAAGGTGGCCACGCCGGTGAACTGGAAGCAGGGCGGGGACGTCATCATCTCGCCGGCGGTGACGGAGGCCGAGGCGAAGCAGACATACCCGAGCGGCTGGAAATCCCCCAAGCCGTACATCCGCATCGTGCCCCAGCCGAAGTAGGGCCCCGCGCCGGCGGAGGGGAACGCCCCTTCGCCGGCAGGCGAAGGGCAAAGCTAGCTTCCGATCGCTGCATCGACCGGGAACGTCAGGGTGAACACCGTGCCCTTGCCCGGCTCGGAGCTCACTTCAATGGCGCCCCGATGATCCGCCATGATGCCGTGACTTATCGCCAGACCGAGGCCGGTACCGTCCGATCTCGTCGTGAAGAAGGGGTCGAAGATCCTCGGCTGGACCTCTGGGGGGATCCCGCAACCGGTATCTCGCACGGCCACGCGGATGGACCGGCCATCGTCGAAAAGGACCGTCTCGATCGTGATCGAGCCGCCGTCCGGCATCGCGTTGCGGGCGTTGGTGAGTAGATTCAGAAGCACCTGTCCGATGGCGTTCGCATCGGCGCTGATCGCGGGGAGGCCCTCACCCAAGGCCGTGGACACCGTGACCCGAGAGCGACTCATGTCCTTCTGAGCGAGCTGCACGATGTCTTCCACGACCCGATTCAGCGCGACCGGCCCGCGGCTGCCCGTGGACTGGCGTGCGAACGAGAGCAGGCCTTGCGTGATCGTCGCGACGCGCCGCGCCTGGCGGAGGATGACCTCGAGGTCCTTGCGCATCTCGGGCGCGAGGGTGTTGTCGGCCGCCTCCAGCATCATGACCTCGACCCGCGAGATAATGATGCCGATTGGGTTGTTGATCTCGTGAGCCACGCCGGCGGACAGCGTGCCGAGGGCGGCCAGTTTGTCGGACTGTCGGGCGGCGCGCTGGTACGCCAGGCGCTCGCTGATGTCAGTCACGAAGGCGATGGCGCGGGTTCCCTCTTCGGTCATCACGTAGCTCAGGCTGACCTCCACCGGAAACTCGAAGCCATTCTTCTTGACGCCCGCGAGGTCGAGACCTCGCCCCATCGAGCGCGCGCGAGGGGCCCGCATGTAGGCCTCCCGGTGGGCGACGTGGCTGCGACGGTGCCGCTGTGGAACCAGCAGCTCGATGGGCTGCCCGATGAGCTCATCGCGCGCGTAGCCGAACATCTCCTCGGCCGTGGCGTTCACCCGCACGATGTGGCCGCCGGGGTCGACGACCACGATGCCCTCGGAAACAGATTCGAAAAATGCGCGAGAGGTGCCCTCGCTTCGCCGAAGTGCCTCCTCCATCTGGGTGCGGGCCGTGATGTCGTGCCCGAGAATGGAGGTGCCGACGACAGCTTGATCGATGTCGCGGATGGGGGAGATCGTGAGGAGAAGACGGGCTCGCCGCCCGTGCGGCCCGTCGTGATCGATCTCGATCTGCTCCGTGGTGCGTTCGGACTGCACCCGAGCCAATACCGCAGCGACATCCGCGCCGACGTCCTCGAGAAAGGCGGCGATCGGCCGGCCCGCCATGTCCCGCTCGATCCTGCCGAACATCCGCTCGGCGGCCGGATTCCAGCTGACGATGTGGCCATCGGGTCTGATCCCGATCACCGCGTCCTCGGCGGAACGGACCAGGGAGGCGAGCAGGGACCTGGTCTGCTCGGCCTCGACGACCTGGCTCTGCAGGGCATCCCGGGTCGATCGCATTTCGCCGGCTCGGCGCCGAGTCTCGACGATCAGGGCCAGGAGGATCAGCAGCGTGACGAAGATCACGGTCGCCAGCGCGAGGAAGATCTGCTGCGCTTGTTCCGCGTGGCGTCGCGACTGCGCGATGAGGAGCGTGCGATGCTGGCTTTTCATGGCGGCCACCGTCGAGCGAATCTCGCGCATGAGGCGGAGTCCCCGCCCGGTCTCGATTCGCTGGATTGCGGCATCGCCGGCCCCGTCCCGTCGGAGTTGGATCGTTTCTCCTAGCTCCCGGAACTTTTCGGTGACCAGAGGGGTTAGGGCCTCGAGAAGCTGCCGCCGCCCCGGGTCATCGCTCGTCAATGCCCTCAGGGTTTCGAGGTGCGACTCGGTGGCTGCCGAGGCGGCGAGGTACGGCGCGAGGTATTGTTCGTCCGCCGTGATGATGAAGCCTCGCTGACCAGTCTCCGCGTCGGTAACCCCGGACAGGACGGCGTCTAGCTCGATGAGGATTTGGGTGGTGTGTTGAACGCCTTCGTACTCGACCAGCAAGCGACGGGCGCTGAAGGCGATGACGCCGATCGCGAGGAGGAGCCCGGCGGCAATGGAGAACGCGAGACCCATGCGGTTGCGTATGCGCCGGGAAGACATGGCGGGTGGCATTGTCGATCAGGACGGCGTGGCCTTCAAGTCCCGGAAGGGCGCGCGCCCTTCGCCACCCCGTTGATCTAGGCGCCGATGTCGGCCATGATCGTGCCGCGCCCATGATGACCGCCCGCATCTTGATCGTCGACGACGAGCCGGACATGCTCGACAACTGCACCCGCATCCTGACGAGGCTCGGCTACGAGTGCCAGAAAGCCGAGAACGGGGAAGTCGCGCTCGGACTCTTCGAGCGGCAGCGGCCCGACCTCGTGCTGACTGATCTGAAGATGCCCGGGTTGGATGGCATGGCGCTCATGGCTCGCCTCCACGAGGCGGATCCCGACCTGCCGGTCGTCATGATCACCGGATTTGCCTCGATCGAGTCCGCGGTGGCCACGGTACGGGAGGGCGCGTTCGACTACCTGCCGAAGAGCTTCTCGGTCGACCAGCTCCGGGTCGCGGTCGAGCGGGCTCTGCGCCACCGTGGTCTTCAAGTGGAGAATCGGAACCTGCGGAAGCAGCTACAGCAAGCGCTCGGATTCGAGAACGTGGTGGGTAGAAGCCCGGCGATGGCCCAGGTGTTCGAGCTGGTCAAGAAGGCGGCCCGCTCCGAGGCCAACATCCTGGTGCTCGGCGAGTCGGGATCCGGCAAAGAGCTGATCGCGCGGGCCATTCACGCGAACAGCCCGCGGGCCGCGGGACCATTCGTGCCGGTGGACTGTGCCTCCCTGCCCGAACAGCTGCTGGAGTCCGAGCTGTTTGGTCACGAGAAGGGCGCGTTCACCGGAGCGGTGCGCACCAAGACCGGACTGGTGGAGACGGCGCATCGGGGCACCCTCTTCCTCGACGAGATCGGTGATTTGCCGGCCCCGCTGCAGGTCAAGCTGCTCCGCGCGCTCCAGGAGCGGCAGATCCGGCGGGTCGGGGGCACCGGGCTGGTGGACGTGGATGTCCGAGTGGTGTCGGCGACGAACCGCAACCTGACCGAAGCGATCGCCAAGGGGCAGTTCCGGGAAGAACTCTACTACCGCATCAACGTCATCGCGATCCGACTCCCGGCGCTCCGTGAGCGGGCGGGTGACATCCGACTCCTCGCGCATGCCTTTCTCAAGCGCTACGGACAAGGCCGGGTAAGCGGGCTCGACGAGGCGGCCGCCGAAGCCCTCGAACGTTACCGCTGGCCCGGCAATGTACGGGAGCTCCAGAACGTGATCGAGCGCGCCTGCGCGCTGGTCGATGGACCGGGGATCACGGTGAAGGACTTGCCGGACCATGTCCTTCACCCGGCCACTCGTCCGGCCGGCGCCGAAGCGAAGGAGGTCGGCGCTGGCCTGCCTGCAGACGTAGCCCCCGGAACCGACCTGACGCTCAGAGAGGCGAAGGATCAATGGCTGCAGGTGCTCGAGGTGTCATATCTTCGCGATCTGCTGGCCCGCCACGACGGCAACGTGTCCTCTGCGGCGAAGGCCGCGGGCATCGACCGCAAGACCTTCCATCGACTGATCAACAAGTACGACCTTCGCGCCTGAGCTCGGTCCACCCGCCGCCACCGTGGCGGCGGTGACCCACCGAGAACGGCCCTCCTCATCTCCCTCGACCCGCGGTTTCCCGAAGTGGCTGTTTTACCGGGAATTCCACCGTGGCACCGTCGTTGCAGCACGGTCTCTCCAGGGAGGACAGCATGAAAACCAACAGGATCCTGGTTCCGCTGGACGGCTCGGAGCTGGCGGAGGCCGCGCTGGCCGACGCCTTCGATCTCGCCGCTCGCGATGAAGCCGTGGTCATGCTGATGCGTGCCGCCGAGGCCCGTGTGCTGCCCGGGGGCGATCCAATCCTGGCTGAGGTCGAAGCCGTCGCCGAGGCCGAGAAGTACCTGACGGACCTCAAGGCGAAGCTCGATGGGCGCGGTTTCCGCAACGTCGAGACCCACGTCTGGTACGGCACGCCCGCCGCCGCCATTATCGAAGCGGTCGGCTACTACAAGGCGGACCTGATTGTCATGAGCACGCACGGCCGCAGTGGTATCGGCCGTCTCATCTTCGGCAGCGTGGCCGAGTCCGTCTTGCGCGGCACCTCGACCCCCATCTTCCTGCGGCGTCCCTCCGAAGCGCTCGTCAACCTGCCCGCCCTCACCATGCAGCCCAAGGAGGTTCACCGATGAGCCGGATTCGCACGATCGTGCATCCCACCGACTTCTCGCGGGCTTCGACGGCTGCGTTCAAGCGGGCGGTGGAGATGGCGAAGGACAACCGCGCTCAGCTCCTTCTCGTGCATGTCCTCGCTCCCGTTGTGGCCACGATGATGCCCGACGGCTACGTACCGCCCAACCTGTACGAGGAGATGGAAGCCGCCGCCCGTGCCGACGCGCAGAAGCACTTGCGAAAGCTCGAAGATCAGGCCAAGCGCTCCGGGGTGCGGGTCAAGTCGTTCCTGCTCGACGGCGTCGCTCACGAGCGCATCGTGCAGGCCGCGCGCTCCCGGAAGGCCGATGTGGTCGTGATCGGCACGCACGGACGGACCGGCTTCGCCCGGTTCTTCCTGGGCAGCGTGGCGAGCCGAGTCCTCGCGATCGCTCCCTGTCCGGTTCTCACGGTCCGAGGGAAGTAGGCGGAGGCGCTCATGCACGCGGCACTCGCCGACTACGGGGTGCCCTTCGAGGTGGAATGTGTTGTTGGCGGCGCGCGGCGTCGCCTCTGGTGGCGCGCACACGCGCGGCGCACGGTTTCGTACGACTGCGAAACGGGGCACGTGGTTGGCGCGACGGGAATGCCTGACATGGAGATGGCCCACGAGGAGTCGCTTCAGCCCGATCTCGGGGTCTGGACCGACGTCTGCGACGTCCAGTCTGCGGCCGAGCGCGTCCTCACTATCGTCGCTCGGTTGGCCCGGCGACTACGGCGTGCGGCGGAGGCAGGATGAGCGGCCGGGACACGCTTGGCCCCACGCGGGTGCTGGTCGTCGACGACGAAGCCGACTTCCTGGCGACCTACGAGCGGCTCTTCGGGCGCCAGGGCTACGAGGTCATCACCGCGAGGTCCCGGGCGGCCGGCCTCGCGGCGGTGCGCGCGGCAACGGGGATTCATCGGCTCGACCTCGTCATCTCCGATCTACGCTTGCCCGACGGCGACGGGCTCGACGTGGTCCGCGCCGCGCGCGGGACGACCGATCCGCCAGCGGTCATCGTAGTCACCGGCTATCCGTCCGAGGGGACCCGCCGGGCCGCCACCGCGGCCGGGGCCAGCGCCTTCTTCGCCAAGCCGTTCGCCACGGCGGCCCTGCTCGCGGCGGTTCGGTCGAGTCTCGCTCTTCCCCGGAACGGGGACGGAAGGCGGTGAGTAGCCCGTGATCGAGCCGATCCGGGATCACTGGCTGATCGTGCTTGGGATCGTCATGCTCCTCACCGCCGTGATCGTTTGGTGGCGCTCCCGCTGAGGTGGGACGCATCGTGTTCCTGATTACCCGCTGAACCCGCCTTCCGTGCCGAACTCTTGCGAGGCGAGCATCCCGTGTGCTGACCCTCGCGCCGGGGTGACGCTGCCTCACCTGTGGCGCGAGTGCTCCCCCCACGACCTCCAGAATCCCCTGAGTTCTGTTTCTTTTCGGCCGTCTACGCGAAGGTACGTGTATTGCAAATGCATCCGACGGAACCGATGACGAACGACTAGCAGGAGGAGACCCGGACATGGCTCACAAGCAAGTGTTCTTCCGTTCCGAGGCCCGGGAGCGCATCCTGCGCGGCGTCACCGCCCTCAGCGACGCGGTCCGGGTCACCCTCGGCCCCAAATCCAAGTGCGTCCTGCTAGAAAAGCGCTTTGGAGCGCCGGTGGTCTGCAATGACGGCGTCACGATCGCCAAGGAGATGGAGCTCAAGGACAACGTAGAGAATCTGGGTGTGCAGATGATCCGGCAGGCCGCGGAGCGCACCGGCGACGCGGTGGGCGACGGCACGAGCACCTCGACGATTCTGGCCCAGGCCATCTTCGCCGACGGCGTGCGCAACGTGGTGGCGGGGGCCAGCGCGGTGGATCTCAAGCGGGGGCTCGACCGCGGCACCCGTGCGGCCATCGAATCACTCAAGATGCTGTCCCGCCCCGTCAAGAGCCGGCTCGAGAAGGCGCAGATCGCCACCATCTCGGCCCACAACGATCCGACCATCGGCGAGCTGGTTGCCGACGCGATGGAGAAGGTCGGCAACGAGGGCGTGATCACGGTGGAGGAATCCAAGACCACCGAGACCCAGCTGGAGGTTGTCGAGGGCCTCCAGTTCGATCGCGGCTACCTCTCGCCGTACTTCGTCACCGACGCCGAGAAGATGGAGGCGGTTCTGGAGGATGTCTTGCTGCTGCTCACCGACCGGAAGATCGGGGTCATGAAAGACCTCGTGCCGATCCTCGAACAGGTGGCGCGGGCCGGACGCTCGATCCTGGTCGTCGCCGAGGACGTCGAGGGGGAGGCGCTGGCCACCTTGGTCGTCAACAAGATCCGCGGCACGCTCAAGTGCGTCGGGGTCAAGGCCCCGGGGTTCGGCGATCGACGGAAGGAGATGCTGGAAGACATGGCGATCCTGACCGGCGGCCGCGTGGTCGCGGAGGAGATCGGCGTCAAGCTCGAGAACCTCACGATTGAACATCTCGGCCGGGCCACGCGCGTGGTCGTGGACAAGGACAACACCACCATCATCGGTGGCGCCGGCGACAAGGCGCGCATCGAAGGACGCAAGCAGCAGATCCGGGCCCAGATCGAGAAGACCACCAGCGACTATGACAAGGAGAAGCTCCAGGAGCGGCTCGCCAAGCTCTCGGGCGGGGTGGCGGTTATCCGAGTAGGGGCGCCGTCGGAGTCCGAGATGAAGAGCAAGAAGGAGGCTCTTGACGACGCGATCAGCGCGACCAAGGCCGCGGTTGCGGAGGGCATCGTGCCGGGCGGCGGGCTCGCGCTGCTGCGGGCGATCGAGGCCGTCGAGCGCGAGGAAGGCAAGAGCGAAGGCGACGAGCGCACGGGTCTCCAGATCCTCCGGCGCGCGCTCGAGGCGCCCACGCGCCAGATCGCCGAGAACTCGAGCGTCGACGGCGGCGTTGTGGTCAACCAGATGCGCGCGGGCAAGGGAAGCATGGGCTTCGACGCCGCCCGCAAGGAGTACGTCGATCTGGTCGAGGTTGGCATCATCGATCCCACCAAGGTGGTCCGGATCGCGCTCGAGAACGCGGTCTCGGTGGCGAGCCTGCTGCTGCTGACGGAGGCCACGTTGACCGAAGTGCCGGAGAAAAAGGACTCACCGGCGGCCCCGCACGGCATGGAGGACATGTAGACCGTGCTCGTCCAAGATATCATGAAGCGCGACGTGGTCACGGTCACCCCGCGGACCCGCTTGACGCAGGTGCTCCGCGTGCTCCAGCCGCGCGGCTTCCGCCACGTGCCGGTCGTCGCCGGCGGGGCGCTGGTCGGAATCATCTCCGACCGCGACGTCAAGCAAGCGATGGTGTCGCTGGCCGCGTCCGGCACGGCCGGCGCCGCGCTCGAGCAGGCCCGCGAGCGGTTGACCGCTGCCGAGATCATGCAGCGCACCGTGACCACGGTCGCGCCGATGTTCACGGTGGAGGACGCGGCCCGTCTGATGACGACGCAGAAGATCAGCGCGCTGCCCGTCACCGAAGGCGGCCGCCTCGTGGGCATCGTGACCGAGACCGACGTGCTCGACCTATTCGTGCGGGCGATGGGCGTCCTCGAGCCGTCGAGCCGCCTGGACGTGATCTTGCGCGATCCCGAGGCTGGGCTGGGTGACCTGGCTCGCGCCGTCGAGGGGACCGGCGCTCGGATCTCGAGCCTCGTGACGCTACGCGGTCCGGACGGACAGCGCGAGGTCGTGCTGCGCCTGGCCACCCTCGACCCAGGGCCGGCCGTGAAGGCGCTCGAGGAGCGGGGCTACGTTGTGCGGGGGGCGGGGCGAGGCACGGCCGCGCGGTCGTGAGCGCGACCAATCAGCTGATCGGCGATCGGCTCAGCTAGGCCGCGAGCTGCTCCGCAGATCCTCCGGGCGGTCGTGCTGGCGACGGCGCCATCCGCCGCATCGTCCAGTGGGGAAGGATGCGCGCCGCCTGGAAGCCGGAAGGTGTCACTATCGGGAACGATCTGCCGTGGCTACCACTTCACGTCTCGGATCCCGAGCCAGTAACCGATGTGGTTGACGAGAACGTGTCCAGCCACCGTCGCGACGAGGATCGTCGCCACATCGACCCAGGCCAGCGGGGCCCGGCCCCAGACCAGCGTCAGCGCGCCGAGCGCGAAGTCGAGCTGATCCCAGGGGACCCACGGCGCCCCCGGCGCGATCCCGCAACGGCGTTTCGCGAAGCTCTTGAGCGCATCGCCGGCCATGGCGCCCACGCCGAAGCGCAAGCCCAGCCCCGCCCAGTCATGGTAGGAGACAAGCGCTCCCGACCAGGGAACGCGGGACTGGGCGAAGGCGACCGCGACCGCCGCGAGTACGCCGAGTCCGAGGCCGATGACCGTCTTGTGCTCGCCGAGCCACCGTCGGCTGAGCGGCCGGTTCCATCCCTTCCAGTACCGGACGAATGGGGGCGCCATGTTAGCCGCGTAAGCGGGCGCCATGAAATAGAGAAGCCGCACCACGTGCAAGGCCGCGTTAGCGAGGATGAGCATACGGGCGCAGTGGCAGCTTGCCATGGCCGGGCCCGAAGGCGAATGTCGAGGACTGGGAATCGCGCCGTGGCTCACGCCGGCTCCGGCCGCGGCGCAGCGATGATGCTCGTGTTCTGAGCCGTGGTGATCGGGGTTTCGTGCTGGGTCCGATGGGTGATGAGCCAGGGCAGGGAGACGCGCCCGGCCGATACCGCGCTCGACATCCTTCGACAGCGGGACGCACGCGGCGACATCAACAAGGAGGAGTTCGAGACGAAGAAGCGCGAGTTCGCGTGAGGGAGGCGGAGTGGAGCCCGGCGAGGCTGACAACCAGGAACGCCAGGATGCGGACGCACCGCGGAGAACGGCTCGGCCTCGTAGTCGTTCGACGGGCCAAGCCACGAGCCCTCGCGTGATCCTCTCTTGGCCGGTTCGAAGCAATCGGTCGGGCGCGGCGGTGATGCCCCATATGGGACGGAGCGCCTCGGCGCGGGGGCGCGCGGCGGCGAACATCGTGTTTCGGAAGGCATCGGCGTCACCGTGGCCTGGCAGGCCGGTTGCACCGAACGCTGCTGGAGGCGTTCACTGCACCAAGGCGCGCCTCGCGAAATGAGCGCGACGAGGAGGCCACGATGACGACGAAGAAGATTCTCCTGGCAGTCGACCGTTCACCTCGTGCGGAGGCCGAGGCCAGCCTCGTGGCGGACACCGCTCGTGGCGCTCACGCCGCGGTTCGGCTGCTGCACGTCGCGCCCGAAGCCTCAGCCGTCTACGACACCGAAGGGCGGGTCGTGATCTACGCCGACCAGGAGGCAGCGAGCCGCACGAGCGAGGGACTGGATTTCCTGCGCGCGCTCGAGGTCTACTTCGCCGGCGTGCCGGTGGAGAGCATCGTGCGCTTCGGCGACCCCGTGGCCCAGATCCTCGACGAGGCCGAAGACTTCGGGGCGGATTTGATCGTGGTAGGCACCGCGGGACGGAGCGGCATCGGCCGGGTCTTGCTGGGTAGCGTGGCCGAGCGGGTCTTCGCCAAGGCCGCCGTTCCCGTGATGCTGGTGCGGCCCGCGGCGGTCGCCTCGAGCGCGAGGGAACGACCCTAGCTATCGCCGGAATTCCGACGACACTGGGGCGGCGACGGGTCGCGCCAGACGCCTCACCTGAGGCGCCACTTCCAGCCCGGGAGGCGAGATGACCCAGCTAACATATAGAAACGTCGTCTCCCAATATCTGGCATACGCTTTGCCCCGTTTGAATACCAGGAGGTGAGTCCGTGATCTTCAAGTCGGTGCTGCTGCTCGGCGTGATCGCCGTGATGACCTCGAACGGCCACGCCCAGGATCGCAACTCTGGCCAGACGATCTTCCGTGATCAGGGTTGCTTCGGCTGTCACACCATCGGGGCGGTGGGGACGCCGATCGCACCCGATCTCTCGCATATCGGAGCCAAGCGGGACCGGGCTTATCTGACCCGCTGGCTGAAGGATCCGTCGATGCAGCGCCCGACCGCGCACATGCCGAAGATGGAGCTGAGCGACTCCGAGGTCGAGGCGCTGGCAGCCTATCTCGGATCGCTGCGGTGACCGTCAGGCGCCTAGCGTGAGCGCCGGCCGGTAGGAGGAGGACGGCGGGTGAGGAGGAGCTCGGTCACGCCCCCTTCGGTGTGGCGCTCGCGGATATCGGTGAAGCGAGTCAACATGTCGAGCATCCGTCCATTGGAGGCCAGGACGTAGGCACGGAAGCGGTCGATCCCGCGCTCCGCCGCCGCCGTCAAAAGGGCCTCCAGCAGGATCGTTCCGAGCCCGCGGTTCTGCCACTCGTCCCGGATCACGAAGGCGATCTCGGCGATATCCGGCTGGTCAGTGCAGTCATAGCGGGCAACGCCCACCAGCGTGCGGCAAGCGCCTTCTTTATGCTCGGCGACCAGCGCGAGCCGCCGCCGGTAGTCCACGTTGGCGAGGAAGTGAGCCGTGTCGCGCGGCAGATGCCTCCAGGCATTGAAGAAGCGCTGGTAGGCGGTCTGCCCAGAGAGGTGATCGTGAAAGGAGATCAAGCGCTCCTCATCGTCCGGTCTGATCGCCCGCAGGTGGATCCGAGCTCCATCGCCGAGCGTGATGTCACGTTCGAGGTCGCTCGGGTATTCGTAATCATGCGCCGTCATCTGGAAGCCGAATGTGCAACGCGGATGCCGAAGCCAAAAGTCAGCGATATCGAGCACGTCAGGATCGCCACATCGGGGCGGAGCGACCCCTTCTCGGACTGGCATTTGCGATGCAGCCGGAAGGAGGAGAAAGACAAGCGGTATCATCGCGTCGAGCGCTCGTATGGCACGTTCACCCGCCCGTACCGTTGCCGTCGGGGTGGAGGGGGGCAGGGTAACGGCGACCTTCAAGAACGGTCTGCTGAGGTCCACTTTGGCTGAGGAGCTTGCGCGATTGGGTCGGCTCCAGCTCTGGCTGAAGGTCGCATACTCGGCCTACGTGGCGATCGTCGTCCCCTGCTATTGGGTCACGTACACGCCGTGGAATTTCCTGTACTTCTGCGACATCGCGATGCTGACGACCGCTCCCGCGCTGTGGCTGGAGAGCTCGCTCCTGGTCAGCATGCAGACCATCTCGATCGCCATGCCTCAGCTGCTCTGGGTCGTCGATCTTCTGTGTCGGCTGATGTTGGGGATTCACGTGACCGGAGTGACCGCGTACATGCTGGATCCAAGTCTCTCCCTCCCCCTGAGGCTCCTGTCGTCGTTCCATGGGTGGCTGCCCTTCCTGCTCTTGTGGCTGACTTGGCGGCTCGGCTATGATTCCCGGGCGTTCGCGGCGCAATCCGTGGTGGCGGTCGTGGTGCTCCTCGTTTCCTATGCCTTCGCTCCGGCCCCCCCGCCGTCTCCGTCCGCCCCCCACGCGGCCGTCAACATCAACTACGTGTATGGGCTGAAGGATGATCATCCGCAGACGTGGATCGCGCCTCACCTTTGGGTCCTGACCGTACTGGCGGTCAACCTGCTGGTCTTCTGTCTTCCGACGCACCTTGCGCTGCGGCGCTGGTTCCCTTCGGCCGCCGCGCAGGCCAGGTGAACCCCTTGATCACGTTCAAGGCGCTCGCATCCGACTTCGACGGCACCCTGGCGTCCGAGGATCGCGTCGACTCAGACGTCAAGGGAGCGCTCGAGCAAGCTCGGCGGTTGGGGGTCCGACTGATCCTCGTCACCGGACGGACCTTCTTCGAGCTGACCCGGGTCTGTGACTGCTTGGAGTTATTCGACGCGGTGGTGGCCGTGTGTGTCTTCGCCCGGACCACCAACAATGAGGAGCTGGCCCAGCAAGCCATGCTGTCCGGACACCGTGATGCGGGCAGGGTATCGGGGACCCTCCCACATCTGAGACGCGGAGAGTTTCGCCTGGTCGACCGAGACCCCGGGTCAGGTCGACGCGCGACGACATTCATCGCCGCGCCCCGGCGGACGGTCCACGTTCGCCACTTGAGTAAGTACGTGGATTCGGTCGTCGCTCCGGGCCGTGAATTCCTGTTCCGGAGCTCGCAGGGGCGAGTGCTGGCCTCGGCCAACAGCCGAGGAGATTTCTCCCGCTGGGTCCGCGACGTGTTCGGGGACACGGAGCTGGCGCGCCAGATCGGCGAGGCGGAGGTCCGCTTCCAGCGCGGGGAGCTGGCGGATCTCCGGCAGATGATCGACATCCTCATCACGGCGCGCTACGGAGGAGGAAGCTAGATGGGCGAGCCGCGCCCTTGGGCGGCGGAGCTCCATCAGGCTCTGGCCGGCGCGGGGAGCGCAATTCGAGGCCTGTCCTCCGCCGAGGCGGCCGCGCGCCTCGCTGCACACGGACCCAATGAGGTCGCGCCTCCGCCGCGGTTCGCGGCCGTGCGCGAGCTGCTGCATCAGCTGGCCAATCCGCTCGTCCTGATCCTGCTGGTGGCCAGCTCGGTGTCGGCCGCCTTCGGTCAGGGCGTCAGCGCGGCGGTGATCGTCCTGATGATCGTGTTGAGCGTGGCCTTGAACTTCAGCCAGGCCTACCGGTCGCAGGCGGCGGCCGCGCGGTTGAGACGGCAGGTCGCCCAGATGGCCACCGTGCTCCGCGATGGCCAGGAGCGCGAGATCCCGGTGCGGGAGACGGTGGTGGGCGACGTGATCCACCTGAAGGCGGGCGACCTGGTGCCCGCGGACGCTCGCCTGATCTCCACGCGAGATTTGTTCGTGAACGAGGCGTTGCTCACCGGCGAGTCGCTCCCGCGCGAGAAACAAGCGGAGGGAGCGACGGCGTCGCCCGACGCGGGGCCGGAAGCCGTGGCAGTCTTCCGCGGGACCTCGGTGGTGAGCGGCCTGGGAGTCGCCGTGGTGGTGACCACCGGGGCCGCCACCGAATTCGGCCAGGTTGCGGCCGGGCTGGTGGGACGCGTCCCCGAGACCGAATTCGAGCGCGGCACGCGCCGGTTCGGCTTTCTGATCCTGCAGATGGTGGTATTCCTCGTCCTCTTTGTGTTCCTTGTCAATGCGCTTCTGCGTCGCGACATTCTCGAGTCGTTTCTCTTCTCCGTCGCGCTGGCGGTGGGATTGACCCCCGAGCTCCTCCCCATGGTGGTGTCCGTGACGCTCTCGAGCGGCGCGGTCCGGATGGCCCGCAAGAAGGTGATCGTCAAGCAGCTCGCGGCCATCGAGAACTTCGGCAGCCTGGACATTCTCTGCAGCGACAAGACGGGTACCTTGACCGTCGGGGAGATCACGGTCGATTGCCATCTGAATCTTCGCGGCGAGGACGATGAGACCGTGATCCGGCTCGCCGCGCTGAACAGCGGCTATCAGACCGGGCTACGAAGCCCGATGGACGAGGCGATCCTGAAGCACGAGCATCCGGCAATCAGCTGCTATGAACGTGTCGACGAGATCCCGTTCGACTTCCAGCGACGCCGCGTGTCCGTGATCGTGCGAGAGGAGGCGCGCCGGCTACTGATCACCAAGGGCGCGCCCGAGAGCGTCCTGCCCGCGTGCACCGCGAGCGAGCTCAAGGGAGCGATCACACCCTTGGACGCGGACGGGCTCGCCACCGCGGAAGGGCTCTTCCGGCGACTGAGTCAAGAGGGGTACCGGGTGCTCGCGGTCGCCTACCGGGAGATCGAGGCGCGACCGATCTATGCGAAGGCCGACGAGCGCGACCTCGTGCTCGTGGGATTCGCCGCATTCCTCGATCCGCCCCTCGAGGGCGTAGCGGAGACGCTGCGCGCGCTGCGGGCCGACGGGATCGAGGTCAAGATCATCACCGGAGACAACGACCTGGTGACCCGCAAGATCTGCCAGCAGGTCGGACTCGCGCCAGGGGAGATCGTCCTTGGGGACGCGGTCGAGCAGATGTCCGACCCGGCGCTCGGGGTGGTGGCGGAGCGGACGCAGATCTTCGCGAGAGTGTCGCCGATGCAGAAGAATCGCATCGTGCGGGCGTTGCACGCTCGCGGCCACGTGGTGGGCTGCATCGGGGACGGCATCAACGACGCGCCGGCTCTGCGCTCGGCCGACGTGGGCATTTCGGTCCAGAACGCGGTCGACGTGGCCCGCGAGGCGGCGGACATCATTCTCCTCGAGAAGCGCTTGTCGGTCTTGCACGACGGCGTCATGGAGGGGCGCCGGAGCTTCGGCAACATCATGAAGTACGTGCTGATGGGCACCAGCTCGAACTTCGGCAACATGCTCAGCATGGCGGCGGCGTCGGTCTTCCTGCCGTTCTTGCCCATGCTGCCGCTGCAGATCCTGATCAACAACTTCCTCTACGACGTATCCCAGGTGACCATTCCGTCGGACCGGGTGGACGAGACCTACATGCAGAAGCCGAAGCGATGGAACATCGCGTTCATCCGGCGCTACATGCTCCTGCTCGGCCCGCTGTCTTCGGCGTTCGACTTCCTGACCTTTGCGGTGATGCTGGGCGTGTTCCGGGCCGACGAGGCCCTGTTCCGGACCGGATGGTTCGTCGAGTCCCTGGCCACGCAGACGCTCGTGATCTTCGTCATTCGCACCGCGGACCGGCCATGGCAGAGCCGGCCCAGTCGAGCTCTTGCGCTCGGCGTGACCGGCTGCGCGGTGGTGGGCGCCGTGCTGCCGTTTACCCCCGTGGGGCCTTGGATCGGCTTCGTACCCCTTCCGCTGCCCTTCTTTGCCGTCTTGATCGCCATGGTGGTGGCCTATCTGGCTCTCGTGGAGGTCGTGAAGCGCTGGTTCTATCGACGTTTCGCAACGTAGCGAGGCAACCCCGCAGGCCGCACCACACTGGGGGCGGGCGCGCCTCAGCGGGGAAGACCCGCCTCACGAGTGCCTCGGGCCGAGACGTTCAAGAGCCTGTTTTGCTGCACTTTTCTCCATGGCATTGGCGTTGCATTCTTCCTGCGGTTGAGGAGGAACGAACATCATGATCGTCGGGGACCTGATGACGCGAACGGTGATCACCGTCTCGCCGGAAACGCCAGTGCTCGACGCCCGTCAGGAGATGCTGAAGCAGAAGATTCGGCACCTGCCGGTGATCGGCCCTGGCCGGAAGCTGCTCGGCATCGTCACCGACCGAGACATCCGCCTCAGCCTGCCCTCTCAGGCGACGAGCCTGTCGGTGTGGGAGCTGAACTACCTGCTGACCAAGCTCACGGTCGACCAGGTCATGACGAAGACGGTGATCACGGTGGGGCCGATGCGGCCCGCCCCCGATGCCGCGAGACTGATGCTCGACCAGAAGATCGGGGCGCTGCCCGTGATGGACGGAGAACGGTTGGTCGGCATCGTGACCGAGACCGACATGCTGCGCGCGTTCGTCGAAATGGTGGCTCCTGAGCTCGCTCGGCGTCCATGACTTCGGAGACCGTGGTGGGCAAGCTCGTGTTGGTGGTAGACGATGAAGCCGATTTTCTGGCCACCTACGAGCGCTTGCTGCGGCGTCAGGGGTACGACGTGGTCACGGCGACGACCCGGGCCGCCGGGATCGACGCGGTCGGGCGCAAGCACCCACAGCTGGTCATCTCGGATGTGCGCCTTGCGGACGGCAGCGGCCTCGACGTGGTGCGGGCGGCCCGCGGTCTGCTGAATCCTCCTCCCGTCATCGTGGTCACCGGCTATCCGTCGGAGCAGAGCCGGAGGGCTGCCCTCGCGGCCGGAGCCGCCGTGTTCCTCTCCAAGCCATTTGCGGCGTCGGCGCTCATGGCCGCCGTGCAATCCGGTCTGGCTGAGGGCCGGGACGCCCGGGCGTAGGAAGGATTTCGCCGCGTGCGATGCAGACGCACACGACCACCGAGGTCGAAGCGGGGCTGAGCACAGCCGAGGCGCAGCGCCGGCTGCGCGACGTCGGGCCCAACCAAGTCGTCGATCAGCGGGAGACTCCGCTGTGGCGCCTGGCCCTCGCTCAGTTCAAGAGCCTGGTGGTGCTGCTCCTCCTCGCCGCCGCCGCGGTGGCGGCGGCGCTGGGGGAGCGGGTCGAGGCCGTCTCCATCCTGGCCGCGCTGGTCCTGAACGCGGCCATCGGCTTCGCGGCCGAATGGCGGGCGCGAGTCTCGCTGGCCAGGCTTCGGGCGCTCGCGGTGCCGCAGGCACTCGTGCGGCGCGACGGCCATCCGACTCAGGTGGCAGCGGTCGACCTGGTTCCCGGTGATGTCGTGCTGCTCGAGGCGGGGGCGACGGTGGCCGCGGATGCGCGGCTACTGCGGAGTGCCTCGCTCCAGGTGAACGAGTCGGCCCTCACCGGCGAGAGCGCCCCAGTGTGGAAGGATGCCGAGGCGCGACCGGCTCCCGACGGTCCGCTCGCTGAGCGAGCCAACATGGTCCACCTCGGTACCACGATCCTGTCCGGCAGCGGAGTGGCGCTCGTCACCACGACCGGACCGGCGACGGAGCTCGGGCGGATCGGCCAGCTCGTGGCCTCCACCGAGTCCCGGGCGACACCGCTCGAGCGCCAGGTCGAAGGGCTCGGCCGGCGCTTGATCGGGCTGACCCTGGTGATCTGCGCCATCGTGGGGCTCGCGGGAATCCTGCATGGCGAGCCGATCGGTCTCATGCTGGAGACGGCCATCAGTCTCGCCGTTGCCGCGGTGCCCGAAGGGCTGCCCGCGGTGCTTTCGCTGGCGCTCGCGGCCGGCCTCTGGCGGCTCGCCCGTCGCGGCGCGCTGGTGAGGCGGCTGGCCGCGGTGGAGACCCTCGGCTCGACCACCGTGATCTGCGCCGACAAGACCGGCACCATGACCGAGAACCAGATGACGGTGACGTCAATCGTGCTGGGGCGCCGTCGCATCGACGTCGGAGGCGGAGGCCGTGCGAGCCAGGGCAGCTTTACCGAGAGGGGCGAGGCCCTGGTGCTCCCGATCGCCGAGCCGCATCTCACGCTGCTGCTGACCGCGGCGGCACTCTGCAACGACGCGAGCCTCCGGCCGGCGCAGGACGGGCTGCACCTGCAAGGCGACCCGACCGAGGCCGCGCTGCTGGTGGCGGCGGTCAAGGCGAAGCTAGACCCGGCCGAGCTCGCGCGAGCCTGGCCCCGCCGGCGCGAGATCCCGTTCGATCCGGTCAGCCGCATGATGGCAACGTTCCACGTGATGCCGGGCCGGGGTCCGGTCCTGCTCGCCAAGGGCGCGCCCGCGGTGATCCTGGAGCGCTCGACTCGACTCCACACCGCTGCCGGGCCGGTCCCCTTGTCTCCTGAAGATCGGGTCCGGCTGCTCGAAGAGAACCGTGCGCTCGCTCGCGAGGGCCTCCGCGTGCTCGCCATCGCCTGGCGGCCGCTTCCCGACATCGAGGGCGCTGCGGTGGAGGACCTGGTGTTCCTGGGGTTTCTGGGCGCGACGGACCCCGTGCGGCCGGCCGTGAGTGGATCGATCGCGGCGTGCGAGGATGCCGGCATCCGCACGATCATGCTGACCGGCGATCAGCAGCTCACCGCGGAGTCGGTGGGCCGACAGCTCGGGCTCGCCCCCGAGGCGATCCGGAGCCGGATGAGCCCCGAGGGTAAGCTCGCCCTCGTCGCCGAGCTCCAGGACCGCGGCGAGATCGTGGCCATGACCGGCGATGGCGTCAACGACGCCCCCGCGCTCGTCCGCGCCGATATCGGGATCGCGATGGGCCGTCACGGCACCGACGTGGCGCGCGAGGCGTCGGACCTGGTGCTGACCGACGACAACTTTGCCACGATCGTCGAGGCGGTCCGGGAAGGACGGGTCATCTACGCCAACCTGCGGAAGGTGATCCACTTTCTCTTCTCCTGCAACCTGTCCGAGATCCTCACCGTCTTCGTGGCGATCCTGCTCGGCTATCCCACGCCGCTCCTCCCGCTGCAGATCCTCTGGGTGAACCTGGTCACCGACATCCTGCCGGCGATGGCGCTGATCCGGGATCCGTCCGACGACGAGGTCATGCGGCGGCCACCCCGCGATCCAGCCGAGGCGCTGGTCAGCGGGCGCTTCGGGTTGCGCGTCCTCGTCGAGGGCGCGCTATTGGCCGCGGGAGTGCTCAGCGCCTATCTCTGGGTGGTCTGGAGCGAGGGAGCAGGAGCGGTGGCGAACACGATGGCCTTCACGGCACTCGTGCTGATCCATCCCTTTCAGGCCATGAACTGCCGCTCCACGGAGCTGAACTGGTGGCGGCTTCCACCGAATCACTGGGTGCCGTCGTCGCTCATCGTGCTCTTCGGGCTGCAGTGGCTGGCCATCGAGTACGGGCCACTGTCCCGGCTGCTCGGCACTGCGCCGCTCGGCGGCGCACACTGGGTCGGGCTGGCCGTGGGGGTGCTGTGGCCGGTCGTGGCCTTCGAGATCTGGACGGCTTGGCGCCGCTTGTTCCCGCGAGGGATTTTCCACTCCGCGGGCTGAGGCTGAACTCGCGCGCGGCCCAGCATGGAGTAGCCACTGAGGCATCGTCGCCCCGGCGGGGACATCGCCGCCTCGGTCCTGCGTGCCGATAGGCAGGCAAGGCCTTGAATTTATATCTGTCTTCAATGGCACTCGCGTTGCAGATTGGCCATTGACCAGAAGGAAGGAGCTGGCCACCATGTTCTATCGCATCGTCGTGGCGACGGACTTTTCGTCCTGCTCGGAGGAGGCGTGGAGTCTCGCCCGCCGCGTCGCCGCGACCTCCCGGGGCGAGCTGGTGCTGACCCATGTCTTGAGCGAGGCCCCGCTCTACCGTGAGGGCCCCTTCTCGACGGCGAGCGTGCGCGAAGTGTACCGACAGGCCCGCGAGTGGGCGACATCCTCACTCGAGGACTGGGTGAGCAAGGCGCGTGGCGAGGGGCTGGCCGCGCGGGCGGCCCTCCGCACCGGCGTGCCGTACGAGGAGATCGTGGCGCTGGCCCGAGATGAGCGCGCCGACCTCGTCGTGATCGGCACCCGCGGCCGTAGCGGGCTCGACCGCGTGCTGCTCGGAAGCGTGGCGGATCGCGTGGTCCGGCTCGCCCCCTGCCCGGTGCTCACGGTTCGCGAGCCCGCGTGACTCCGGCCGGATCGCTCGCTCCGTTTCTGAACCCCGCCAGCGTGGCGGTGATCGGTGCCTCGCGCGACCCGTTCAAGGTCGGCGGCAGCGTCGTGGCCAACTTGCGCGCCGCCGGCTTTCGCGGCCGCGTGATCCCGGTGAATGCCCACGCCAGGAACGTGCAGGGGCTCGCGGCAGTGCCGAGCCTCCTCGACGTGGACGGCGCGGTGGACCTGGCGGTAATTGCGGTGCCCGCGGCCGGCGTTCTACCGGTCCTCGAGCAGTGCGCGGCCAAGCGGGTGGGCGGCGTCGTCGTGATCTCCGCCGGATTCCGGGAGACGGGTGGGGAGGGGATACAGCGCGAGGCCGATCTGCGTGCGTGGCTGCGCGGCCGGACCGTGCGGGTCCTGGGTCCCAACTGCCTCGGCTGGATCCGCCCGGCGTGCCGGCTCAACGTGACCTTCGCGCCCGGCATGCCGGAGCCCGGCGGCATCGCATTCATCTCGCATTCGGGCGCGCTGGCGGTCGCGATCTTGGACTGGGCGCGCGAGCGCCGGGTCGGCTTCTCCCTTTTCGCCTCGCTCGGCAACCAGGCCGACGTGAACGAGAGCGATCTGCTCGAGGCCGTCGCCGCCGATCCAGAGACGCGGGTGATCGCCGGCTACTTGGAGGGCGTCGCCGACGGCCAGCGGTTCCTCGACGCGCTCGGCGCGGCGGCGACGGTGAAGCCGGTGGTCCTCCTGAAGACCGGCCGCTCGCCGGAGGGGGCTCGCGCGGTGTCCTCCCACACCGGCGCGCTCGCCGGATCGGATCGCGCCTTCGATGCCGCGGTCCGCCGGGCCGGCGCACTGCGCGTGGACACCGTCGAGGAGCTGTTCGATCTCGCCCGCGGGCTTGCCAGCCAGCCGCTTCCGCGTGGCCGCCGTCTCGTGGTCGTGACCAACGGCGGCGGCCTCGGCATCGTCGCAGCGGACGCGGCCCGGGCCGCCGGGCTGACCATGGAGCCGCTCGGTGAGTCCGTCCGCCGGCGCCTGGCCGAGGGCCTGCCGTCCACCGCCAGTCTCGGCAATCCGGTGGACCTCGTGGGCGATGCCGACGCGCGCCGCTACAGCCACGCGCTGCACACGCTCGCCGGCGATCAGGCCGACGCGGTGCTCGTGCTGCTCACCCCGCAGGCGGCGACCGACTCCGCCAGGGTCGCGCGAACGATCGCGGCGACGACGCGAGGCTGGCCCATCCCGGTGGTGGCCGCGTTCGTGGGGGGAGTACGGGTGGCTCCCGGAGTCCGCACGCTCGAGGAGGCCGGCGTGCCCTGCTACGCGTTCCCCGAGCCGGCGGTGAAGACCCTGGCAGGCATGGCCCGGCTCTCCGAGCGTCGGCGCGTCGCTCCGCCGATGGATCGGTCGGCCGATGCTCGGGCAACGCGCGCTTGGCTGGCCGGGTTCGGCGCCCAGCCGGGCCGGCTTGGTATGGAGGAGCTGGCTCCCTTGCTGACCGACCATGGCATTCCATGCGTGGCCGCCCGACTGGCGAAGAGCGCTGACGACGCGGCGGCGGTGGCCGACGCCATCGGGTTCCCGGTGGCGCTCAAGATCGTCTCCGCCGACATCACGCACAAGAGCGAGGTGGGCGGAGTCGTCCTCGACCTCCACGATCGGGCCGCGGTGCACCGGGGCGCCGCCGCGATGCTGACCCGCGTGATGGCCGTTCGACCGACGGCCGCCGTCCGCGGCTTCCTCGTCCAGGCCATGGTCGCGGACCGCGGCCCGGAGCTGCTGCTCGGAGGTGTGCGGGATCCCCAGTTCGGCCCGATGGTCGTGGTCGGCTTCGGTGGGATCTACGTCGAGGTCCTCGCCGACACGGCAGCGCGCTTGGCGCCGGTCTCGCCGGCCGAGGCGCAGCTGATGCTCGACGAGCTGCGCATGGCGCCGGTGCTGGCGGGGGTACGCGGCCAACCACCCGTGGATCGCCAGGCGCTGGCCGGGGTCGTCGCGTCCTTCTCGCAGCTCCTGGTAGATCTTCCCGAGATGGCGGAGATCGAGATCAACCCCCTGATCGCGGGTGTCGGCGGCGCGGTGGCGGTGGACGCGCGGGCGCGGCTCGCCAGGTAGGAGGCGGCAATGGGCATCCGGAAGAGCATGGGCAAGAACAAGAAGTCAAAGAAGCCGGCGACGGCCATCGCGGCCACGCGGGACGAGGTAGTGCGTAAGGTTGCACTGGACCGCAGCAAGCCGCGGCCTCGGGGGATGAGATAGCGCACATGGCCGGCCGCGGAGGCGTCCGCGCGGTGGCTCGGTCACGTGCGTGCACGCAGCCGCGTCGCAAGCGCGCAGCGCCACATCGACAGTGCAGTGACCCGGTGCGCCCGCACGGGCTGGAAGGCGCGGGACCTCTGCGAGACGTGCCGAGCCCGGACTCGCGGGGAGGCCCTCGAGCAAAAGCGTGAGGCCGAGCGGCTGGGTCGGCGAGGGTTGCCGATATAGCAAGTCGTGCTCATGGGCCTGGGAGACTCCCGGTGATCTTCGAGGCCACCAGTCGTTTGCCCGCCAGTCGGCACTCGCCGGCGACGGCGGCTGTAGGCGCCCGGGGGCAGTCCACGGCACGCGTGCCCCACCCCGGGTGAGCGCGCCGCCGTCGCCGGGACTCCAGCGCCCCAGTTGCGGTGGCTGCGCCCCTGCATAGAGGGCCGCGAAGCCAGAATCGTGCGATTTCCCATGTTTCGCTCGTGGCATGGGGCTTGCGGAAGACTGTATCGACACTCATACGACCGAGAAGAGGACGGACCATGAGTCAGCATGTCCGGCGGGCACGATGAGCGCGATGGATCGCTTGGTGCGGGGCTGGTGGATGATGGGGATCCGGGGGATTCTCGCCCTCGCGTTCGGCGGCGCGGTGCTCGCGTGGCCACGACTGGACTTCGGCGCGGTGGTCTTCCTCTTCGGGTGCTACGCCCTCCTCGACGGCATCTGGACGTTGGCGGCGGCGCTGCGCGTATCCGGGAAGACGCTGGCGGCCTGGCCCGTGGCCCTGGAAGGGCTGGTGAGCATGGTCCTCGGCGGGCTGATCTTTGGCTGGCCGTTCGTCCCTTCGCCCGACATCCGGTTCATGGCCTTCTGGGGCTTGGCGACCGGGGTGCTTGAGCTGGCGATCACGGTGCGGCTCCCTCGCGAAACCGCGGCTCACTGGTTCTTTGGAACGGCCGCCGTCTCGTCGCTATTCCTCGCGATGTACCTGTACGCGCTGCCCCATGCCGTGAACGCCGCGGTGGCCCGTGCGCTCGGCGTCTACGCTCTGATTTTCGGCCTCGCCGTGCTCCTGACCGCGGCGTGCTTTCGAAGCGAGCGGCATCGCGTGGGGAGGCCGCGCTCTGCCGAAGCCGGCATCCGGGAACGCCTTCCATGACGGGACATGACGCAGCGGAATGGTCGAGTCTGAGGCGAACGGCGGGGGAGCGGCAGCGCCGGTACACGATCGCGACGGCTTGCTTGTCGGTAGCGACCTCCACGAGGCGCGACAGCTCCGAGATGTCGATGTCTGGCCCCCCTCTCGAGCGCGCCCCCGCCGTGGGGTGCCCTGATCGAATCGGCTTGAGGCGCGGCGGATGCGACCGAGGGATTAGTGATGCATTGCCCAGCCCTTGGCCCTCTTCAAGTTGACGACCAGCTCGAAAACGCTCGGCTGCTCGACCGGGAGGTCGGCTGCCTTCGCGCCTTTCGAGCTCTGCGATCTAGGGCAGCACAGTATGAAGCGCGGCGCGTTCCCGACGCGTGACGCGCATGTGAAGGTTCTGCGACTTCGCGGCCTCATGAGCGGGGGCCTCCGCTGGCGACTCACGGTAGCCTCGTCATGCCGGCGAGGCCGGAAGGGCCGAGTCGGCGTCCGCAGCCGGTGCCCTTGACTTCGGTGGGGCGCCACGCGCAGAGTCACCCCGTCCCGTCCTGAAGCTTGCCCCTTGGAGAACCGCCCGGACCGAAACGGAGGCCCTATGGACACGGACCGCAACGGCACCGTTCTCACTCGCAGGGACCTGCTCAGGCTCGGCGGTGCCGTGGCTGCGGCCGGGAGCATCATCTCGGCCACGGACCTCGCCTCCCCACGCGAGACGGCGGCCCAGGTGCCCAAGCGGGGCGGGGTCCTCCGCCTCGCTCATCAGCTCGACCCGGTCGGTCTGGATCCGCACCTCACCATCTCGTTCGCCACCATGATTCCACTCTCCTTTGTCTACAGTCGCTTGATGAAGGTCAAGGCCGGGCCCTCGGTGAAGCCCGGAACCTATCCGGTGGAGACCGACCTGGCCGAGTCGTGGACGCAGCCGAACGACACCACTTACATCTTCAAGCTCAAGAAGGGCGTCCACTGGCACGCGAAGCCGCCCGTCAACGGCCGCGAGCTCACCGCCGAGGACGTCAAGTACACCTACGAACGCTTTCTCACCATCAAGGGGAACGGCAACAAGCCGGTGCTCGAGATGGTGGACCGTGTCGAGGCGCTGGACCGCTACACCGTCAAGTTCACGCTGTCGGAGCCCTTCGCGTGGTTCCTGGACGCCCTCGCCGCCACCTCGACGTGGATCATCGCCAAGGAGGCGGTGGAGAAGTTCGGCGATCTCAAGAAGGCGGAGGCGACGATCGGCACCGGACCGTTCATGCTCGAGCGTCACGAGCCCAACGTGCGCATGAGCTTCGTCCGTCACCCCAATTATTTCGTCGCCGGGTTGCCGTACGCCGACGGCGTGGAGCTCACCATTGACACGGACCCGGCCTCGCGTTTCTCGGGCTGGCTGTCGGGCAAGTACGACTTCGGACCCGAGTACCAGCAGGTCGTCCGACGCACGGATCTCGAGATCGCGCGGCCGCGCAAGCCCGGGCTCCAGACGGGGGAATACGTCTGGTTCACGGGAGGCTATACCGCGGTCAAGCTGGACCAGGATCCGTTCAAGGACGTCCGCGTGCGCCGTGCCATGGGGCGCGCGAGCAACTGGCGGGAGTTTCTCGAGTCAAGCCCGCACGCGCAAGGCCAGGGCGCCCCGAACATGGCGGTGCCGGCGGCAGCGGCCGACTGGTCCATTCCCCTCGCCGAGCTGACGCCGGAAGGACGCGAGCTCTACGAGCAGGACGTTCCGGCGGCCAAGCGGCTCCTCGCCCAGGCCGGCTACCCGAGCGGGGTCAAGGTGCCCTGCGAGAGCACGGCGGGCTACGGGCCCGATTACGTGGACCGCATGAGCATCGCGCTTAAGAACTACAAGGCCGCAGGGATCGACGTCGACCTCAAGCTCAAAGAGTACGGCGCCTACATCTCCAGCACGATCTACGGAAAGTTCGACAAGATGACATTCGGCCTCCGTGGGGCATGGATCGACCCGGACGCCTATCTCTATCGGAGCCTCATGCCGGGCCAGCCGCTCAACTCCGCGGGCGTCAACGACGCCAAGCTGACCGAGATGCTGCGGCTACAGCGGCGCACCTTCGACGAGAAGAAGCGGCGTGAGCTCATCTTCGATATCCAACGCCACGTCGCGCACCACGCCTATTACCTCTACGACGCCTCGCAGAAGGTCGTCTCCGCGTGGGAGCCCTACGTGAAGAACTACGGACCGAACAACGGCTTCGACTACGGCGGGCGGATGATGGCGGTATGGCTCGATCGCTGAGGCAGCGCCCGGCGCGGCGGCGGGCGCGCGCGGCCGTTATGCCGTGGCGCTTTGGCATCGGGTCCTGGGAGCGGTCAGCGTCCGGGTGGGCGAGTACGTCACGGGCTGTGACGGCGAAGCCTCGGTGGATGGATCGCAGGGCGGCCAGTGGTAGAATCGCCATAGTTCCTGCCGAGGCCGCCACGCGCCGGGGTAGCTCAGTGGCAGAGCAACTGATTCGTAATCAGTAGGTCGCGGGTTCAACTCCCGCCCCCGGCTCCACCTCGTTCCTTCGACCGGCCGCATCCTGCGCGCGTCCGACGGGGAGACCCATACACCACATGCGAGTGCACGTCCTCGGGCTCCTGATCATCGTGA
>DATJFY010000131.1:0-79566 GCA_035495415.1 Verrucomicrobiia bacterium | reverse complement strand
TACCCGATGTACGTCATCCGCATGCTGATCCAGGCGGTCATCGTGGCGGCGATCTTCTTCGGGGTCGTATCGGCGATCCTGCGCTGGACGAAACTTCTGGGACTGACCGGGATGCTGCTCGCACTCGTGGCGACGCTGTGGGGCGGCTCGAGCGTTCCGATCAATGGACCGATTAATGGACCGCTGCACGGCCGCGTTTCGATCGGTCTCGACTGGTTCCTGCTCGACATGCTGTTGATGACGCTGATCTTCTCGCCGTTCGAGGTGCTGTGGCCGGCGTATCCGAAGCAAAGCGTCTTTCGTAACGAGTGGCTGCTGGACGTGGTCTATTTCCTGTCCACGCACTTACCCACGCAGGTGACGACCTTCCTGATCCTGCTGCCGGCGACGCAACTGACGGCCTTATTCGGTGTGCCGCGACTGCAACACGCGGTCGGCCGGATGCCGTGGCTGGTGCAATTGTTCGTGGCAATTCTGGTGGCGGACCTGGCGGAATACGCGATTCACCGCGCCTTCCACAGCGTGCCGTGGTTGTGGCGCTTTCACGCGATTCACCATTCTTCCAAAGCGCTCGACTGGATCGCCGGATCACGGTCGCACATCGTGGACGACCTCGTGGTGCGGGGCTTCATCCTCATCCCGATGATGTTTGCCTTCTCGCACAACATCATCGTGGCCTATCTTCTCTTCGTCACGTTTCACGCGACTTGGACGCACTCCAACTTCGGCCCGACCGTCAAGTGGCTGGAGCCGTACCTGATTTTCCCGAGGTTCCATCACTGGCACCACACGTCGCAGGTCGAGGCCATCGACAAGAACTTCGCCATCCACTTTCCGTGGATCGACAAGATCTTCGGGACCTACTACTACCCCGAGGGCAAGTGGCCGGAATCCTACGGCCTGGCCAACGAGAACATCCCCCGCACGTTCTGGGGGCAGACCTTCTACCCGTTCACCCGCTCGAAGGCGGTGTAGCGCCGGCTAGAAGTTCAGGGACGCCAGCGGACACTCGCGCGGAATCTCCGCGCCCCTGGTCGTCGCGCGCACCAGGCCCAGCGCCTTCATGACCTTGACGGTCAGGAATCCAAAGTCGTATTCCGACTCGTCGTGGCTCAGCCGCAGCAGGCCCGGGGAATGGTGGTGGTTGTTCTGCAGGCAGGCGCTGAAGGTCGCCGTCACCGGCAGCCACTCGCCGATGTTCATCGCGTTGTCGCGCTCGTCGGCGTAGCGCCGGTACCCGAACCTCCGGTCGTGGGTCCAGTAGTTCTGGACCATGTTGATCCAGATCGCGAACACGCGGAACACGACCCAGACCACCGCGGCGAAACGCAGGTCGCCCACCAGCAGCCACAACAGCGAGAAGTTGAATACCTGGGACACCACCGGGAACACCGGGTTCGAGATCAGGCGGAACGGCCACGTCCTGAAGATCTCATCCTTGGCCATGTCCGCTTCGCACTTGTAGGGCAACAGGCACAGGTACAGCGTCCGCCAGAACCCGTCGGACGAGAGCTTGTTGGGATCTCCAGGGTGGTCCGAGAACTTGTGGTGGAGCCGGTGCCGGTTCACCCACGTGACCGGATTGATGTAGACCCCGAAGGTGTTGTTGACGACGGTGAGGGTCTTGACGAACCACTCCTTGTAGTCGAGTGCCCGGTGGGCAATCCCCAGGTGGATGACCGGCGACAGATACAACCCCCCGATGAACCAGCACACGAGGAAGTAGGCGGCGCCGACCAAGAGGCCGGCCCGGGGGCCGAGGCGCGGCGGGGCGAAGTACGCGCAGGCCAGGGCGTAGATGAGAATGATGCTGTAACCCGCGACGTTATAGATCTTCACGCCGAGCCCCCCTTTCAGATGACCTCGGGCCATACTCATCCAGGAGCGTGACCTGAATCAAGAAAGTCGTGCTCGCCGAAGGCCTGCGTCATGACGACGAGCCCGGCGTCCCCGTCGCGGTGCTCGCGAATGGTGCGCTACCTGCCGGTCTCATAGAACGGGACGGCATTCCGCCGGCGTGCAGGGTCAGATCGTTACCGACGTAGTGCGTGTCCGGACGCATCGCAACCTCTCGGGTCCCGTTCGCCGTTTACCGGGATTCTATCTGACGCGCAATGGACGGCTACGTTCTCGCTCCCGCGACACGCATCCTTGGCGTAGGGCATGACAAGCTCCGTCTACTCGATGACCTGGTCCGCCCGCAGCAAGAGAGCGCGCGGGATCGTCAAACCGAGCGCCTTCGCCACCTTGACGTTGAGCACCAGCTCGAACTTTACCGGGGCTTGGACGGGCAGCTCGCTGGGCGCCGCGCCCTTGAGGAGGCGATCGGCATAGGCTGCCGCGCGGTGAAAGCTCTCGCGCGGGTCATTCCCGTACGACAGCAGCCCGCCCGCCTCGATGAAGTCGCGAAAGGGATAGACCGCCGGAAGGCGGTAACGAGCGGCCAGCGCGGCGATCTGGGCGCGATGCGCGATCAGGAAAGCATCGGTCATGACGACAAGACCACTATTCGGCGTGCGTGCCTGGGCGGCAATGATGAGCTCGAGCTCCGAGGTATTGTGCACAGGGGTAGCCATCGCTTCCACCGCGAGAGAGGTGGCGGCGCGTTTGAAGGAGCTCAGATAATGCTCGGCGTAGGGCGCTGTCGCGGGGTTGAAGAGGAAGGCGACCCGCGTGACGCGCGGGGCAATCTCCTTGAGGAGCTCCGGCCACTTGCCCGCCATCGTCGGCTCGATGTTGGTGAATCCGGTCGCGTTGCCGCCCGGCCGCGACACGCTCGTGACGAAGCCGCTACCGATCGGATCCGAGACGACCGCAAAGACGACGGGGATCGTGTGCGTGTGCTGCAGCAACGCCGCCGTGGTGGGAGTGTTGTGTGACAGGAGTACGTCCGGGTGCAGCTCGATGAGCTCCCTCGCCAGTTTTTGCGTCGCGGGCGCATCTGACGTCGTCGCCCAACGAATATCGATGCGAAGATTGCGGCCCTCCTCCCACCCGAGCGTCTGAAGCCCTTTGCGAAATGCCGCCAAGCGAGCCTCTCCTCGCGGATCCCCCTCGGGAATCCCCATCAGCACCCCGAGCCGCCGCATCTGACCCGTCTGCTGGGCCCCCGCGCCGAGCGGCGCGAGCAACCCAAGGACGAGAGCAACGAGCGACGTGGCGGCAAAGAACGATTTCAATGCGCTACGCCTTCGATGACGAAGGCGCGAAAGTTCGATGATTTGTCACGAGTCGGAACGGGTCGTCTATACGCCTCGGATTCAAAGAACGCCTGGGCGTTTTCAAAGCTTTCCCACTGGAGCACGACAGCCCGCTTGGGCGGAGGTCCGCTGATGACGAACGTTCGGCCACCTCGCGCGATGAAACGCCCGCCCGCAACCGGAATCTGAACCGCCGCCCCCTTCTGGTACTCCTGGTACGTCGCCTGGTCAGTCACCTCGACTTCCGCGATCGTATAGGCGAGCGGCTTCGCCTGCGCGCGGACGGCCTCAACCGCGGCGGCGCCCAAGGCGAAACCCACGATCAGAGCTACGATGGCGGTGAGCCGTCTGTTCATGGCCCCTCCTCAGCGGCAGCCCAGTACGATTTACGGCGCTGCGCTCACTCGATGATGCGGTCGCTTCGTAACAGCAGCGACGGCGAGATGCTGAGCCCGAGCGTCTGGGCCGTTTTGCGATTGATGACCAGCTCGAACTTCGTCGGCTGCTCGATAGGAAGGTCAGCCGGCTTGGCGCCCTTCAAGATCCTGTCCACGTAGCTCGCGCCACGGCGGGCGACGGCGCGTGGCTCGTAGCCGTAACTGACGAGCCCGCCGCTGCTGACGTACAATGCAGTCGGTAAGACGGCTGGCAGGCGCAAGCGCAGAGCCGCCGCGGTGATCTCTCGTCGATGCGCGAAGGTCAGCGCGTCTTGGAGCACGAGCATGCCATCCGGCCGATCTCGTGCCATGTCAGCGAGCGCGACGTCGACACGGGATGCGGAGTCGACCTCGAGGAGGTAGACGGCGAGCCCGAGCGACTGTGCCGCGGTTTCGACGGCCCGCAACTCCGCCGCGGCCGAGGCGTTCCGCGGGTTCCCGAGGATCGCCACGCGCTGAAGCTTCGGAACGATCTCGCGAAGCAGCTCCAGACGTTTTCCGCCGAGATCCGGGACCATTAACGAGGTGCCGGTGACATTGGAGTCGGGGCGCGTCAGGCTGGTGACGAGTCCGGCTCCAATGGGGTCACCCACAGCCAGCATGACGATTGGGATCGTCGCTGTCGCAGCCTTGGCGCCGATCGTCTCGCGGGTTCCGACCGTCACGATCACATCGACCTTCAGCCGAACGAGCTCGCTCGCGAATTCCGGAATTTGATCCGGTCGGCCGCCCGCGTACCGGGATTCGATCACGAGGTTCCGGCCCTCGACATATCCGAGGTCGCGGAGAGCCTCGACGAAGTGGGTAGAGATCTCCCCTGGGGTTAGCCTCTCGCTCGGTCCTTCCCGCAAGAGACCTAGCCGCCAAATCTTCCCCGCTTGGCCCTGGGCGGCGCCCGGCGACGCAAGACTCCCGGCCAGGAGTGATCCGGCGAGGAGGGCACCCGTCAAGCGCATGAGGAAGGTACGACGCTCCATCATCCGCTGAAATGCCCTGGGCGGCGCCGCATGCCCGCCTCCGCCGCCGAATAGCGCTCTTTGTAGCAAACAAGCTCCACGTGTTGGCGCCGACCCATTCGAAGACAGTAAATCGAAGAGCCCGAGGCCGTCAATGTGTGCGCAGTACGGGCGCGTCTGCGTTAAGTTGCGACCCCGACGAAAACCTGAACGGCCGCCCCCAGATCCCCGCGCAGAGCTCCGCATTCCAGTCGACCCGGTTCAGGGTGGTCGACACGACGTACTTCTTCTTCGCGTCGATCGTCCGGGCGCGGGGTTCCATCCAGGGTGGCATCCAATCAGGTCTCACGCCCGTCCGCGCCGGCACTCGCCACGCTGCCTCCATCAGTTCGTACGTCACCCGGCCAAAGAGGAGAGCATCGGCCCGATCGAAGTTCTCGATCGCGTGACGGTGTTACTCGAGCTGCTGGGCAAGCGCAACGATGATGCCTTCGGGGCCGCGGATGTAACAGAGCCGGTACCTGTCCTCATACTGGGTGACTTCGCCTATGAGCTCAGCGCCATGGGCACGCAAGCGCGCGAGGACGTCCTCGATGTCGTCGACGGCGAACATAATGCGACGGATGCCCAGCGTGTTTACGGGGGCCTTCTTCGGCTCAGCTCTGACCGCCGCCGGCGTGTGGAACTTGTCCAGCTCGAGCCGACCGTGGCCGTCGGGGGTCCGCATCATCGCAATCTCGCATCGAACGTTCTCGAGCCCAACGACACGGTCCACCCAACGCCCCTCGACGGGCATCTCACCCTCCAACTCCATCCCAAGCTCGACAAAGAATGCCTTCGCAGCCTCGAGGTCCTCGACCACGATGAGCACGTTGTCCATTCGTTTGAGCGTCATGGCCGTTCTCCCGCCAACAGCTTGCTGCCTGCCCAGCCGACCAAGATAGGGGTCGCGAACACGTGAACCATGAGCATCGGGACGGCAAGCCAGCCTAGCCACACCGGATCCCGCCAGCGCGAGCCGGTCGCACTACCGCGCAGCGCACGCGCTCCGAGCATCACCGCGATGAGCACCAAGCCGCTCCCAAGGCACAGCCACGGCCACCCGAAGTGAACGCGGCGCTCGGCCCGCGCGGACGGGGGAAGCGCTGAGCGCGGCTCAGTGCCGGGCGCCGGCCCTCAGCGCCGCCGTCACCGCGCCCACGTCGTAGACGCACCCGCCCCAGGTTCCGCCGCCCGCCTGCTGCAGCGCGGCCCAGAGCCGCGTGTCGTCGGGCAGGTCGGGATCGGGCGCAAGGTCCGGACGCGGCGCCCGCGCGGCCAGCACGCGCGCGCCCTCCTCGGGGTCGTACTCGCACCCGTCGTGACCCACGAGATCGATGCTGCCTTCCAGCTTGTTCCGGTCGACCACAATGCGGATGCGATCGCCCTCGCGCACTTTGCCCACGGGCCCGCCGGCCAGCGCCTCCGGCCCAACGTGGCCGATGCAGGCGCCGGTGGACACGCCGGAGAACCGCGCGTCGGTGATCACCGCCACCTGCTTGCCCCAGGAGAGGTGCTTGAGCGCCGCGGTGATCTGGTAGATCTCCTCCATCCCCGCGCCCATGGGCCCGCGGCAGATCAGCACGAGGATGTCGCCGGGCTTGAGCCGCTCCGGCCCCTCGCTCTTGATGGCGGCGATGGCGGCCTTCTCGGTGGTGAAGACGCGCGCGGGACCGAGCTTGCGGTAAACGCCATCCGCGTCCACCACGGTGGGATCGATCGCCGTGCTCTTGATCACCGAGCCCTCGGGCGCCAGGTTGCCCCGAGGGAATGTCACGGTGCTGGTGAGCCCGCGCTCCCGCGCCCGCAGCGGATTCATGATCACGTCGTCCGGGTCCACGCCGTCGGCGGCGCGCAGCCGCTCGCGGAGGGCGCGGCGCCGGTCGGAGCCCTCCCACCAGTCGAGATTCTTCCCCAGCGGCTCGCCGGTGACGGTCAGGGCGCGCTCGTCGAGAAGCCCGGCGCGACGAAGATGGAGCATCACCTCGGGCACACCGCCGGCGAGGAACATCCGTATGGTGGGATGGTTGCGGGGGCCATTGGGGAGCACGTCGACCAGGCGGGGGACGCGGCGATTCACGTCGCTCCAGTTCTTCACGGTGGGACGGCGCAGCCCCGCGGCGTGGGCGATGGCGGTGAGGTGCAGCAGCAGGTTGGTGGAGCCGCCCACCGCCGCGTGCACCATCATGGCGTTGCGGATGGCGGCCTCGGTGACGATGTCGCGCGTGCGCAGACCGCGCGTCTCCAGCGCCACCAGCGCGCGGGCCGAGCGACGCGCCATGTCGAGCCACACCGGCTGGCCCGAGGGCGCCAGCGCGGAGTGGGGCAGCGCGAGGCCGAGCGCTTCGCCCACCACCTGCGAGGTCGCCGCGGTGCCGAGGAATTGACAGCCGCCGCCCGGCGAGCCGCACGCGCGGCAGCCGAGATCCTGGGCCTGCTCGAGCGAGAGCTCGCCATGGGCGAAGCGCGCGCCGATCGACTGCACGGTGCCCGCATCCTCACCTCGCTCGGGCGGCAGCGTCACACCGCCGGGGACCAGCACGCACGTGAGATCGCGCAGCGCGGCCAGCGCCATCATCATGGCGGGCAACCCCTTGTCGCAGGTGGCGACGCCGAGCACACCTCGTCGCGTCGGGAGCGAGCGCGCGAGTCGGCGCAGCACGATGGCGGCATCGTTCCGATAGGCGAGGCTGTCCATCATCCCGGTGGTGCCCTGCGTGCGCCCATCGCAGGGGTCGGAGCAGTAGCCGGCGAAGGGCATCCCGCCCAGCGCGGTGAGCTCCTCGGCCGCCGCCTGAAGCAGGAGCCCGATCTCCCAGTGGCCGGTGTGATAGCCGAGCGCGATGGGACGCCCGTCGGCCGCGCGGATCCCGCCCTGAGTGGAGAGCATCAGGTATTGCGGGCGGCCCAGCTCACGGGGATCCCAGCCCATGCCCGCGTTCTGCGTCCAGCCGAAGATGTCGCCGCTGGGCCGCTCGAGCAACATCTCGGCGGTGAGGGGCAGGCGGCCGCCCGGTCCCGGGCCCGCGGTCTGCACCTCGGAGGATATCGTACCGCGCACGATCTCCTCGAACGCGATGGTCGGGCGCGCCGGCATGTCCTACTTCCCCGACAGCCGGCGATTGATGCGCTTCTCGATCACGTGGGTCACCGCGGAGAAGTCCTCCTTGCCCCACCCCGAGTCCAGCGCCTCGTCATAGGTGCGCTTGGTTTCCTCCAGCATCGGCGTGGGGACGCGCACGGCGTGCGCGAGAGCCAGCGCGAGCGTCGCGTCCTTGCGCATGTGCTCGAGCATGAACGTGGGCGAGAACTCGCCGTCGAAGATGCGCTTGGCGCGCCGGTCGAAGTAGGTGCCGAAGGCCATGCCGCCTCCCTTGCGGACCACGTCGTAGAAGGTGGCGGGATCCACCCCGGCCTGCACGGCCATGGCGAGGGCCTCGGCCACCGCCACCGAGGTCACCGCGGCGAGGCCGTTGTGGATCAGCTTCACCCGGTTGGCCATGCCGGTGCCGCCCACGTACATGTTGAGCTTCCCCATGATCTCGAGGTAGGGCTTCACCTTCGCGACCTTTCCCTCGTCGCCGCCCACGATGAAGAAGATCTCGCCCGAGACGGCCTGGGGCTGCGAGCCGAGCATCGGCGTGTCCATGTGCGTGATGCCCTTGGCCTTGAGCGCGCCGGCCACCTTCACCGTGACCTCCGGCCCGACCGTGGAGCAGTCGCAGGTCACGAGGCCCGCACGGCCGCCCTGGATGATGCCACCCGCCTCGAGATAGGCGCCCAGCACGATGTCGTTGTTGGGGAGGCAGGAGAAGAGCACGTCCGCCTGCGCGGCGACCTGCGCCGGCGATTCCGCGACCGTCACGCCGGCCAGCCGTCGCGCCTCCGCCGTCGCCGCCGGGCTCGTGTCGTACACGACCAGCGGCACGCCGGCCCTGGACAGATTGGTCGTCATCGGCATGCCCATCGTTCCCAGTCCCACGAATCCCACGGTGTCGCTCATGTCCTCTCCTTCCGACTCGGCTTCGCCGCGAGCAGCGCCATCAGCCGCCGCGTCGCCGCGCCCAGATAGGTGCGGCGGCGGTGAATCAAAACCACGGGAATGGTAACCCGCATCGCGGGTACGTCGAGCCGGCGTAGCGTGCCCGCGCGCAGCTCCTCGCCCACACTCGACTCGGGCAGCAGAGCCAGCCCAAAGCCCGCCTCCACCATGCGCTTCTGCGCGGCTCCTCGTGGAGCGTGGCCGAGACCAGCTCGCCCTGCTCATCCGTTCCGTAGCGCAAGCCCAGAGTAGCGTCGCCGCGGCGGACCAGCCCGCTCACCTCCGCGCTCAGCGCGGTCCGCAGCCGGAGCTGCACGTGAGGACAGGCATCGCGGAAAGCCTGAAGCTTCACCGTCAGCGCGGTGCTCGCCAGCGTCCCCCCCAAGGCCATCGTGATCGCGCCCCGATCCGCGCCCTCGACGGCTCACCGCGGGCTGGGAGAGGCGCAGCGCCGCCGCCGCGCGCGTGACCCCGCCCCCCCCCCGGACGATCGCCACCAGCGCCTTGAGCTGATCGATCTCCACGGCCATCACCTTAGCGTATGGCTCCGACAAGTTCTATGCATTGGACGGCGAGGGAACCGCCCGGTAGCGTGCAGACAGGAGGACGATCGCCATGCAGAGTCTCACCATCCGTTGGATCGACGCGCTCGACATCTCGCGCGACGCGCTCCTCCACGAGGGCGCCCGTCGCGAGGCGCGTCTCACCCAGGCTGCGGGCGCCCGCATGATCACGGCGTGGGCCCTCGCCCCCGCGCCGCGGGATCCCGTCCGTCACCTGCAGGTGGCCCACGCCCGGGCCCGCGCGCACCTCGCCGGTCTCGGGCGCCACGATCCTGCGCGCGAGGTGCCCTCGGTGATGACCGAGGAGCTGTTCGCGCGGCTCACCGCGCCAACACCGGCTCGCGGCGCTGGGTCTCGTGCTGCCTGCTGCCCCCACCCCGGCCGGCAACTACGTGCCCTGGGCCGAGGTGGAGCGGCTGCTCTACGGGGGGGGCAATGTCGGTGGGTTGAACGGGCAGCGCCCGAAATACGTCGGCCGGGTCGGCGCGGAGGTCACGGTGGAGCAGGCCTATGAGATGGCGCGCTACTGCGCTCTCAACCATCTCGCGGCGATGAAGTCGGCGCTCGGGGACCTGGAGCGCATCGAGCGCGTCGTAAAGGTCACGGGCTACGTGAACGCGGCGCCGGGATTCGTCGACATGGCCCGCGTGGTGAACGGCGAGTCGGATCTACTCGCTGAGCTGCGGCGCACCGGTGGAGGCCGAGGTGATCGTGCAGCTTCGCGCTTAGAGCTCGCGTCTGGCTTATACTGCGAGCTCATGAGCCCCGCCGCGCCGCTCGCGCCCGAGACGCTCGCGCGCCTGGCTCGCGTGTCCACCGCGACCCTCTGCACGCGGCTGTTCAAGGCCGGCTTCCGCAGCGTGTTCCTTTCCGGTCTGAAACCCGTGGGAACCGCCACCAAAATGGTGGGGCCGGCGGTCACGGTGCGCTATGTGCCGGCGCGCGAGGACCTCTCCACGTTCGAGAGCCTGGGTGACCCCGCGCATCCCCAGCGAAAGACCATCGAGGAGATTCCCGCCGGCGCCGTGCTCGTGCTCGACTGTCGCGGCATCGAGTCGGCCGCCGGCCTCGGTGACATTCTCGTCGCGCGGCTCAAGGCGCGTGGAGCCGCCGGCGCGGTGCTGGACGGCGGGGTGCGAGATTTCGCCGGCATCGCGAGCCTCGGTCTGCCCGTGTACGCCAAGGGGCCCGCGGCGCCCGCCAACGTGCATCGCCACCTCGCCGTCGAGGCCAATGTGCCCATCGGCTGCGCCGACGTGCTCGTGATGCCAGGCGACATCATGGTGGGCGACGGCGACGGCGTGGTCTGCATCCCGCGCGCGCAGGCCGACAAGATCGCCGGGAGCGGGCTCGAGCAGGAGGAGCTGGAAGCCTTCGTGCTCGGTAAGATCCAGGCCGGCGCCCCCCTGCGCGGCACCTACCCGCCCTCGCCGGCGACGGTCGCCGAGTTCGAGGCCTGGCGACGCGGCCGAGGTTAAGGGCGCCCGCCTAGGCGAGCGAGAGCTCGCCGGAGACGCCGGCGAGCGCGCGAAGCCTCGCCAGCACGGAGGCGCCCGGCGCAAGCTCGGCGACCAGCGCGGCCAGCTCCTCGAGGTGACCCGCGTCGTGCGCCGCCATCATGCGGGGCACCCGCGCCAGCGTGACCTCGCCCACGCCCTCTTGCATCCCGTGGCGACCCAGCGCGGCCGAGTCCAGCGCGGCGAGGCGCTCGATGTTCCGCGCGCGGGCCCGCGCGAAGACCTGCAGAGCCAGCGCCGCGTCCTCGCGGAGATACTCGCGCTCGCGCGCGATGCGGTCGCCCTCGAAGTCGGGCAGCGTGGGAGCCGTCTCCGTCAACAGGCGGCTGATCCTGGTGGCGTAGCCCTCGCGCTCGAGGTCGGCAAGATGCCACGCGTGCTCGACGAAGGCAAAGCCGCCCGCGGCGGGGCGCCGGCGCATGGCTGCGGTCAGGGCCGCGGCGACATCGCGCAGCAACTCCGGCATGGCGGCGAGGCGCGCCAGCACGTCAGGGAGCAGAGAATCGTTGCGCATTGCCCATGTGCGGCCAGGTGTAGGCCTGGACATTGGTCATCATCTGCTTGAGATGATTGCGGTCGTGGTGCACCCACTCATGGAGGATGTCGGACACGGTGAGCCGGCCCACCTTGGGATGCTCGCCCCCGCGCGAGAGCCCGGCCGTCGTCAATGACTCGACCACCGCGAGCCCCTCCGCGCGCGCCTTGCCCAGCTCGTCCAGCAGCCCGGCCACCGGCTTGCCGCAGTCGCTCCGGCCGCGCGCGACCTCGTCTTGATCCCAGCCGATGCAGGCGGGGTTGTCGGCGGCGAGGAACTGGCGGATCCGTCCGCCAAAGCCCCGCCGATCGGCCTCGATCAGATGGCCCAGCACTTCCTTGGCGCACCACTCTCCCGCCTTGGGATGCCAGGAGGCGGCACAGTCGGACAGGGCCGAGGCCTCGCCGCGAATGGCGTCGAGGCTGGCGCGGAGTAGCGCGGCCGCCTCCCGGGGCGAGAACGGCGCGGTCGAAGGCTCAGCGGACATGCACACCTCCCCTCGCGGCGTGCGCGTCCGTGAGGACACGGCGCACGCCATCGAGCAATAACGTGATCCGCCCATCCTGCTCTTCCAGGTAGGGCGCCAGCTGTTGCATGGCCAGACGGCCGAAGCGCGCGCAAAACGCGCCGCGACGCACGCGGCAGTAGAGACGGCCGCCGTCGGTGTCGAGCGTTCTGGGGTCGAGCGGTTCCTGAAGGTCGCCGGCGAGCACGAGCCCGATCTTCCGGAGGCGGCCACCATCGTGGTCGAGGCGAAGGCGCTGCACCACGAACGGCGTGTCCTCGGCGGTGAACCAGTTTTGCTCGCCCTGACACGGCACGAGCCAGCGTCCGTCGTCCTCGCGGCGCATGCCGAGGAGGAAGAACCGCAGCGTCGCAGGATCGACGATCTCGGACCCGTCGTGGAAGACGCGGCCGTCCGCGTCCACCGCGTACCGATATTCGCGCAGGGTCATGGCCGCCTCACGCGCCCCGCGCGGGCCACTCCGGAGGATGGGCCCCCAGCGGTGTGGAGGGCCTGGCGAAGCGTCCCGGCGTTTCGGAAAGCTGCGCCACCGGCGCTACCGCCTTCATGCGGCCCCAGGGGGTGTCCGTCTCTTCCATGAGGTCTGCGACAGCATCGGCCCGGAGATCGTCCAGAGCGAGACCGTTCACCCGCCCCAGCCGATCCAGCCAGCGGCCGGTCTGGGCGAGGGAGAGGCGCACCAGCCAACTTCCTCCCTGAGTGGCGCGGCGGGCCAGCGCGACCATGGCGCCGAAGGCAAGGAGATAGCCGCTGGCGTGGTCGAGCGCCTGGCAGGGCAAGGGCCGCGGCTCGTCGAGGCCCCGCACGCGCCCACCCTCTGCGGCGATGCCGCTCACTGTCTGCACGATGCTGTCGAAGCCGCGCCGGTCGCGCCACGGACCCTCGTGGCCGAAGGCCGATAGCGACACATAGATGATGCCAGGGCGAAGCCGCGCCAGGTCCTGAGGCGCGAAGCCGTGGGCGGCGAACGTCCCCGGGCGATAACCCTGGCTGAAGACGTCGGCCTCGCGCGCCAGCGCGCGCAGCCGCTCGGCGTCCGCGTCCTTGTGCAGATCGAGGTAGGTCGAGAGCTTCCCCCGTCCCATGTCCTGGACCAACCGCTCCATGCTCGGCCAGCCCGGCGCGGTCACCCTCAGCACCTCGGCGCCATGCTCGGCGAGCGTACGACCGCACACGGGCCCGGCGATCACGTGGGTGAGGTCGAGGGCGCGGATGCCGGAAAGCGGTCGTGGGCCCTCGGGGAGCGGCTCGGGCGGCGCCTCGCCAATACGGATGATTTCCAGCGGCAGCAGCATGGCCAGAGCTAGAGCCTGGGGGTGCGCCTGCCATTCTTCCGGCGTGCGCAAGAGGCCCGCGCACATTCGCGCGTTGACGAGCGCCTCCTCCAGCTCCGCGGCCTTCCAGCCCTCGACGGCGGCGGTGACGGCCTCGCGCGTGCCCTCGCAGCGCAGCACGGCGAGCGCGCGATCGCGGTGGTGGGGGAAGTTGCAGTGGAGCTGAATCCATCGCCCATCGCCCGCGCGGAAGTAGCCGGAGGCCGGGCCCCAGGGATCGTCGCCGCCCTTCCCGTCGATCCGGAGATAGCGCTCCGCGCGGAACGACGCCGCGGCCGCTCGCGCCTCCACGTCGACGGTCTGCTCCCGGCCGGTGCGGAGCTTCCAGAGCTCGGCGGCGGCCAGCCCCGCGGCCGCGATCGAGACCTGGGCGGCGGTCGCGATCTGGAACACGCCCGGCAGAACCGGGTCACCACCGTGGAAGCGCACGCGCTCGAGCGCGAACGGGTCGCAGCCGGCCCAGCGCCAGAGCTGGGCGAGGGCGATCTCGGGCGAGGTCATGAGACAGATGCGCGGCGCGGATCAGTCTGAGTCGGCGTCGGAGTCGGAATCGCCGGCGTCGGAGCCCGGCGCCACCAGGGCGCCACAGCGGCACCGGCACAGCAAGCGCCCGTCCACGCGGACCAGCGTCCAGTGAGTCGCGCCGCACGTGTCGCAATCCTGCGGCAGCGCCTCCAGCGCGGCAGCGGCGCCTTCGTCCATCATCTCGGTCTCGCCGATCTCGACGCCGGCCTCGGTCTCCTCTTCCTCACGCTGCAGGAGCTCCTCGAGGTCGGGGTGCATCCACGAATGGCCGCACGTCCGGCAGTGGTGCTGCTCGTCCCGGAACACGCGCTGCGCGCAGCCCGTGCAGATGAAGACATCACCGTACAGCTCGGGCTGGCACCGAAGCGGCTTGCGGCCGCATGAGGGGCATTCCACGACGGGGGACGCGCCGAGGTAGATCACCTCGGAGGATTCGGCCATGTAAGCGCCCGAGCACACGCTCTCGACGTCACGAGACCGGCAGGCTATGCAAGCTGGCATCGCCACCTCCTCGTCCCCACTCTACGCGCAGCCAGGCGTCTGATCAAACTCCCGGCGAGATTTTTCTCTCGCCGGGAGCCGTGCCGATCAGAAGCGCGAGGCGGTGAGCGTCACGTCGGCGCGCACCCAGGCGCGACGGAAGCGCTCGTCCACCGCGGCGGCCTCATCGGCCTTGCCTTGCGCCCGCAGGCTCTGGGCGAGGCCGTAGAGCGACCAGCCGTTCTCGGGATTGCGGCGGAGATCCGTCCGGTACACCGACTCCGCCTCGCTGGCGCGGCCGGCCTGCAGCAGGACGGCGCCGAGGGACTGGCGCACGGGGTAGTACCACGGCGGTGGCTCGGTGAACCAGTGGCCGTCCTGCATGCGCACGGCCTCGGCGAGATGGGTGATGGCGCCGCCGGTGTCGCCGCGCCGCGCCGCCATCTCCCCCGCCAGGACCTCCGCCGCCAGCGTCAGCATCTCGCGGGTCTTGAAGAAGCCGGCCAGCGTCCGGTCAGCCGGCGTGGCGTCGCGGACCGCGGTGAGGGCCGCCAGCTCGGTCTGCGCGGCGGCCGCCTGGCCTTTGGCCGATTGCGCGAGCCCGCGCGCGTAGTGCCAGACTCCGCGGACATACGGCAGCTTCTCGCTGGGCGCGGGCAGCGCGAGCACCTCGTCCCAGCGGCCGAAGCGCACCAGGGACACGATGGGCGCCGCCGGCACCGTCTCCATGTCCGACATCTGGCCGATCATCTCCGCCGGCACCGCCGCTTCGAAGTCGCGCGCGGCCTTCACGGTGTCCGCGCTCCGGCCGTCCATGCTCGCGGCCTGCCAGATGAAGTCGAGATTGTGCGGGTAGTACATCATCCGGTAGATCGGGCTCGGCTGGCTGCGCTGGAAGTACGCGCGGTCCGAAGCCGCCGCGTCCACGTTGACGGCGACGGCGTCCGCATAGCGGCCCACGCGATAGTAGATGTGCGACGGCATGTGGACGAGGTGGCCCGCGCCCGGCAGCAGCCCGCGTAGCCGGTCGGCCGCGGCCGCCGCCTTGCCGGGATCCTGGCTCGCCTCCACCGCATGGATGTAGAGGTGGAGCGCGCCGGGGTGGTTGGGATTCTTGGCGAGCACCCGCTCCAGCGTCGCCACGATTTCCTCGGTGCCGGGCCGAGGCTGCCCCTCGGGTGTCCAGAGATTCCAGGGACGGAGATTCATCATGGCGTCGGCGAAGAACGTGCCGATCTCGAGATCGTCTGGAAAATCGCGCGCGGCGCTCCGCATCGCCGCCGCGTAGGCCTGGTCTTTCTGGGCGCGGTCCCCGCCCGGCTGATGCCGCCGCACCAGCGCGTCGATGATCGCGCGCTCGGCGGGCGTGGCCTGCCGACCCGCCGCGAACGCCATCTGGGTAGCATCCCACGCGCCCTTCTCACGCTCGGGGTTGGTGGGGTCGTTGTAGTTCGAGCCGTACGTCATCGCGATGCCCCAGTAGCACATCGCGCACGCGGGATCGAGGCGCGCCGCTTCGCGAAACGCGCGCTGCGCCTCCAGGTGATTGAAGCCGTAGGTCAGGCGCAGCCCTTGGTCGAAGTACTGCTGCGCCTGCGGCGAGGACGTCGTGACCTTGTGGCTGTACGTGCCCAGATCGGTCAGGAGCATGGGCGGCGGCGCGGAGGCGCCCGCGGGCGCCGGGGTGGCGGTCCCGTGCGCGTGGGGCGTGGAGCGGTCGGGTTGGCCGGCACAGCCGGCGCCAAGGACCCCGGCGGCAAGGACGATAGCCGCGAATACCCGAAGACGCCTCGAGCGCGTCATGACGTGATCCTCCCGTTGCGCATTGTCAGCAAGCCAGTTAGTTGCAGGCGCTATGCCAGAAGGCAAGGTGCGCTCCGACGGACCATTACGACCCCCCGCGAGATGACATCGCGGGCGGCGCGCCTGAGCCGGGCAGCGATGATAGGGCGTCGCGCCGGGACGCTGCGCGCAAGGGTGAGAGCGGCTCAGCGCGGCTTGTCGCCCGCCAGGGTGATGCGGTGCATGAGGCGCCGGTGGCCCTGGTAGTCGTTCACCGCGTTGTGCTGCACGCAGCGGTTGTCCCAGAAGGCGATCGAGCGGGGGCGCCAGCGGAAGCGGCAGGTGAACTCGGGCTTGATCTGATGGCGGTAGAGATAGTCGAGGAGCGGCGCGCTTTCTTCGCGCGCGAGCCCCTCGATGCCCACCGTATGGGCCACGTTGACGTAGAGGGCCTTGCGCCCGGTCTCCGGGTGCGTACGCACGATGGGGTGCGTCGCCACGTACTCCTGGCGCGCATCGGCGCGGCCGCTGTCTTTCATGCGGTCCTCGCGGGTCTTCGACACGTCGGCGCTCGCGGAGCTGTTGATGCCGCGCAGATCTGCCAGCAGGCGCTTCATGCCATCGGAGAGCGTGTCGTAGGCGAGGTACATGCTGGCGAAGAGCGTGTCGCCCCCCGCCGGCGGGACTTCCCGCGCAATGAGCATGGATCCCATGGGCGGGATGTCCAGGTACGCCGTATCCGAGTGCCAGATGCCGCCGAAGTTCACGCGCTCGTCGGCCTGCTTGAGCACGGGGATGATCTCGGGCGCCTCGGGCAGGCCCTTGACGAACGGGTATTCGATGGGCTCGCCGAAGCGGCGCGCGAAGGCGAGGAACGCTGCGGGCGGCAGCTCCTGGTCGCGGAAGAAGATCACGCCGTGCTCGAGCCACGCGCGCCGGATGGCCGCGACGGTCGCCTCGTCGAGGGGCCCGGAGAGATCGACGCCGGAGATCTCGGCGCCGAGGGCGCCCGCCACCGGCTCCACCTCCACGGATCGGGGACTCATGAGGTGCCGCGCCTCACGCGGGCGTGAAGGCAGGCACCGGCGGCCCGCCCTCGGTGGGCTTGAACACCACGCGCACGCGCTGGCCGATGCGGATGCCGTCGAGGTCGCAATCCACGATGTTGGTCATCATGGTCACGCCCTCCTCCAGCGTCACGTAGGCGATGCAGTAGGGCACCTCCGCCCGGCGCATCACGCTCCATGAGTACACGGTGCCGCGGCCGGAGGCCTGCTGCCACTCGGTGCGGTCGCTCCCGCAGAACGGGCAGAGCGCGCGCGGGTAGTAGTGCACCTGGCTGCAGGCCAGGCACTTCTTCAGGAGCAGGCGGCCCTGGGCGGCGCCGTCCCAGAAAGCCTTCGTCTCGGGATTGGGCTGCGGCGCGGGAATCTTCCGCTCGGCGTTCCCCATGACCCTACTCCCGCTCCATGATGACGGTGGCGCTGCCGTGCCGGGTGCCTAGTGAGCCGCCGGTGCCGTGGGCGAGCGCCAGGTCGCAGTTCTTGACCTGCACCTGGGAATGGGCCTCGCCGCGGAGCTGCCGCACCGCCTCGACGACCTTGGTCATGCCACCGCGATTGGCGGGGTGATTGTTGCAAAGCCCACCGCCGTCGGTGTTGAACGGCAGGCGCCCCGTGCCGGCGATGAGGTTGCCGTCGGAGACGAAGCGGCCGCCACCGCCGCGGGGGCAGAAGCCCAGGTCCTCGAGACAGATCAGCACGGTGATCGTGAAGCTATCGTAGATCGACACGTACTTGATATCGCCCGGCTTCACGCCCGCCTCCTCGAAGGCCATGGGCCCCGAGCGTGCAGCCCCGGTGTAGGTGAGGTCGACCTTGCCGCCCATCTGATGCTTGGGCGCCTCCCCCGCCCCGAGCAGACGGACGCGCGGACGCTTGAGGCCCTTCGCCACCTCCGGCGCCACCACCACGAGGGCGCCGCCGCCGTCGGTGATGACACAGCAGTCCAAACGATGCAGCGGATCGGCGATCATCGGCGAGCCGACCACGTCCTGCACGGTGACGACCTCACGCAGCAGCGCGTGCGGGTTGTGCTGCGCGTGATGCGAGGCGGCGACCTTGATCCACGCCAGCTGCTCGCTCGTGGTGCCGAACTCGTGCATGTGCCGCTGCGCCGCCATCGCGTACATGTTCACCACCGTCGGCCCGAACGGGTACTCGAACTGCACGTCGGGCGCGGCGGCGCCATAGTTGCGCGGCGCGGTGCCCGTCGCCATGCCCTCCGCGCGCGGGCGACCGGCCAGCGTGATCAGCGCGATGCGGCACTTCCCCGCCGCGATGGCCTCAGCGGCGTGGGCCACGTGGATCACGTAGGAGGACCCACCCGTCTCGGTGCTGTCCATGTGGCGAAGCTTGAGCCCCATGTAATCCGCCATGGAGAGGGGCCCGAGCCCCGGCGCGTCGCCGGCGCAGAAGTAGCCGTCCACGTCGTCCTTGGTGAGCCCCGCGTCGGCGAGGGCGCCCTGCGCCACCTCGGCGTGGAGCTGGGCGAGGGACTTGTCGTCCGCCTTGCGGGTGGGATGCTCGAACGCGCCGGCGATGTAGGCCTTGCCCTTGATGGTCATGAAGGGATTCTACGCGAGCGCGGCCCGCGCGCGCACCACGGGCTCCGAGGCGTCGAAGAGGGCGCGATCGGCGGGATCGAGCTCGCGCGCGGTGGACTCCAGGGCGGACAGCGCGCGCGCCGCGGCGGCGCGGGCCTCGTCGTGCCGGCCGGCCTCGCGCAGGAGGCGCGCGGCGGCCAGGGCCGCGCGCCAGGCCATCGTGCCGGCGTCGAGCTCCGCCGCCAGCGCCTCGACGTCGGCGAGAATCGGCAGCGCGACCGCGGGCCCCTCGAGCGCGGCCAGGGCCTCCGCCTCCACCCGGCGCGCCTCGCCGGCGAACACCCGCATCCAGGGCACGCGCGTCGCGGCATCGCGCGCCATGGCGAGGGCGCCCGCCGCGTCCCCCCTCTGGAGACGCAGGCCCGCGTGGATGCGGAGCGTCTGGACGAGGTAAAAGACAAGATCGCCCGCCTCCTTCACCGACGAGGCGAGGAGCGCGTCGGCCTCATCGAGCCGGCCCAGGGCGATGAGATCCTCGCCGAGGTTCGTGCGCGCTTCGGAACGCCAGACATTGGTGCCGAGCGCCTCCGCGATGTCCCGCATCTCCTCGTGCAGGCGCAGCGCGCCCCTCGCGTCGCCGAGCCCCATGAGGGTCCGGCCGAGCATCGACAGGGCCATCGTGGTCCATTCTCGGTGATCGATCGCGCGCGCGATCGCGAGGGCGGCCTCCGCCTCGCGGCGCGCGAGCGCGTATTGCCCACACGGCAACCCGAGCTGCGCGTGGGCCGCGCGGGCAAATGCCTCGGCTGCGCGCGCCCCGCTGGTGAGGGCGAGATCCACGGCCTGGCGGACGTAGGGCTCACCGGCGCGCCAGCCATCGCGATAGCCGTGGCCGAACGCGAGATTGATGAGCGCGGACGACTCGGTCACGAGATCGTCCATCGCGTGGAGACGCTCCACCGCCTCCCTGGAGAGCCTGACGCCCGTGGCGTAGTCACCGGTGAGCGCCGCCCGCATCCCGAGCATGTCGAGGATGCGCGCCTGGCCGCGCTCGTCGCCCAGCTCTTCGAAGAGCGCCCGCGCGGCTTCCAGCTCGGTGCGGCTCTCCGTGCCCCGCGCCACGTTGAGCAGCATGATGCCCAGCTGGGCACGCGCCTCGGCGAGAGCTCGACGGTCCCCGCTCGCCGCCAGCGCCGTCACTGCGTTGCGCAGCAGGCTGAGCGCCCGCGCGTAGTCGCGATGCCCGCCCCACAGCGCGCCCAGGGCCGCGAGAGCGCGGCCGCGCCCCGCCGCATCCTGCCGGGCCTCGGCGCGGGCGAGGCCGGCCTCGAGATCGGCGCGGGCGCGCTCGAAGTCCCCAAGCAGGGCGTAGACCTGCGCCCGCGCCTCGAGCAGCACGAGGGTGTCCGGCCCCTCGTTTCGGGCCCGCGCGGCAGCGGCGAGCGCCTGGTCGAAGCGGACGAGCGCCTCCTGGTTCGCGAAGGCGTCGCGGGCGGACTCGGCGGCCACGCGCGCGTGCTGGAAGGCCTGGGGCCAGGCCTCCGCCTCCTCGTAATGATAGGCGAGCACGGGCGCGAGCTCGCGGCGGCGCTCGGGATAGAGACGCTCGAGCGCCTCCGCGGCGCGCCGGTGCAGGGCGCGGCGACGCGGCCCCACCAGGGTGGCGCGCGCCACATCCTGGGTGAGCGCATGCTTGAAGACGAACACGGGCTCGCCGCCCTCGCTACGCTCGTAGAGGAACTCGAGGCGAGCCAGCTCGGCCAGAGCGGCCGTAAGTCCAGGGCCACGGGAATCCCCCGTATCCTCCAACGCTTGAAGGAGTCGCAGCGAGAACTCCCGCCCAAGGACCGAACCCGTTTGTAAAACTCGCTTGGGGAGCTCGCCGAGCCGATCGATGCGGGCGGTCAGCACCCCGTGCACGGTGTCCGGGACCTCGAGGCCACCGCCCGCCTGCTCACCGATCACGCGCGCCAGCTCTTCGAGGAAGAACGGATTGCCCTCGGCTTTGTCGAGGATCAGTCGCGCCCGGGGGTCGGTGGCCATGCCGGGCAGCACCTCGCTGACGATGGCCAGGCTCTCCTCCCGGCCGAGCGGCCGCAAGGCGAGCTGGGTCGCGTAAGAGCGATCGAGCCAGGGAGGCCGATAGCCGGGACGATACGTCGCCAGCAGCATCACCGGCACCGCGGCCAGCCGCTCGACCAGCGACGCCACGTAGGCCTCCGAGGTCTGGTCGATCCAGTGCAGATCCTCGATGAACAGCACGAGCGGCGCGCGCCGGCTCGTCTGGATGGTGAGCTCGCGGAGCGCGTCAAACGTGCGCGCCATGATGACCTCGGGGCCGAGGGCCGCGAACGGGTCACCCTCGAGCTTGACCCCGAGGAGATGCAGGAGGTAGGCGTCGCGATCGCCCCCGCCGAGTCCCAGCTCGTCCAGCCGCGCGCGCACCCGCACGGTGATCGCTTCGGGCGTGTCCGCCTCCGCGATGCCGCACGTTGCACGCAGGAGATCGAGCACGGGACCGTAGGGGATCGCGCCGCCGTAGGAGAGGCAGCGGCCCTCGAGCACGGAGATGCCGCGCTCATCGAGCAGCCGCCGCAGCTCGAGCCCCAGGCGCGACTTCCCCGCGCCCGGCTCTCCCACCACGCCCACCGCGTGCCCGCGTCCTGCCACCACCTGGCCGAGCAGGTCGTTGAGTGTCGCCAGCTCGCGCGCCCGGCCGACGAAGCGACTGAGTGGACGCCCCACCGCCCTGTCCAGCGCCGAGCGGCGAGTCCCGCGTCCCGTCAGCTCATGTACGACGAGCGGCTCGCTACGCCCCCGGATGGCCATCGGCCCGCGAGATTCGAGGGTCGCGTAGCCCTCGACGAGCCGCGCGGTGGCGTCGCTGACGAGGATGCGGCCCGGCTCCGCGGCCTGCTGCAGTCGCGCGGCCAGGTGCGTGGTATCGCCCACCGCGGTGTAGTCCATGCGCAGGTTGTCGCCGATGGCGCCGACCACCACGAACCCCGTGTGCAGCCCCATACGGAGCACCAGCGGCACCGCCTCGCCCGAGTCGAGCGGGATGGGGCTCGCGTCGATGGCGCGCCGGATGTCGAGCGCCGCGAGCACGGCGCGGCGCGCGTGGTCCTCGTGGGCAAGCGGCGCGCCGAACAGCGCCATGAAGCCGTCGCCGAGGAACTGATTCACCGTGCCCTCGTAGCGATGGACCGCGGCGAGCGCGGTCTCGAAGAAGCGACTCAGCAGCGCGTGCATGCGATCGGGACCCAGCCGCTCGGCCAGCGCGGTGGAGCTGACGAGGTCGCAGAAGAGCACGGTCACCGGCTTGCGCTCGCCTTCCATGGCCCCGCGCGTGGTGAGGATCTTCTCGGCGAGATGGCGCGGCGTGTAGGACTCCGGCGCGGGCCGTGACTCCACCGCCGACGCGCCCTCGACGGCGCGGCCGCACGCGGGGCAGAAGCGCGCGCCATCCGGCAACTCGGCGTTGCAGGCCGCGCAGCGCGCCCCCAGCCGCGCGCCGCACGCCACGCAGAATCGCGCCCCCGGCGGATTTTCCTGCTGACAGCGGGCGCAGCGGGAGCCTGGGGAAGCGGCCATGCGAAGAATTATGGCATTCCTCCCGAGGCGCCGCTCTCATCGGGCGGCCACCCCGAGCCGTGGCCCGCCGACGAGCCCCGCCCGTCCGGCCCGAAACCCATGTGCCGACGCATCCTTACCGCCCCGCGCACCCGGCACGCGGCAGCCCCGGCATAGATCTCGCTCATAGCCCCTCTCATGGCAACCATGGCCACCCACGGGTCGACGCTGTCGTTCGTCCACACGGGGTCCGGCACGCCGGTGCTCTGTCTTCATAGCTCGGCCGGCTCGAGCGTTCAGTGGAAGCGCCTCGCCGCCGACCTCGAAGGCCGGTATCACGTGCTCGCGCCCGATCTGCATGGCCATGGCGGCACCTCGCCGTGGAGCTTCGCGCGGACGATGCGGCTGGCCGACGAGGTGGCGCTGCTCATGCCGCTGGTGCGCGAGCTGCCGACGCCCATCCACCTGGTCGGCCACTCGTACGGTGGCGCGGTCGCGCTCAAGCTGGCGCTCAGCATGCCCGAGCGCATCCAGAGCCTCACGCTCTTCGAGCCCGTGCTGTTCGCGTTCCTCCGACGGCTGGGCGCGCACGCCGCCTACGCCGAGGTGAGCCAGGTGGCGGAAGCGTGCGTGAGCGCGGTGCAGGATGGTCGTCCCGCGGAAGCCGCGCGCGCCTTCGTGGACTACTGGAACGGCGCCGGCTCGTGGGCGCGGCTGCCGGATCGCCAGCGTGCGATCATCGAGCGCGCGATGCCCGCGGTGGCGCGGCACTGGGACGCCGTCTTCGGCGAGCCCATGTCGCTCGACGAATGCGCAGCCCTGCGCATACCCACGCTACTGCTGGCCGGCGACCGGGGGCCGAGCCCGGTGCGCCAGGTGCTCCAGCTCCTCGCCGGCGTGCTGCCAAGCGCCATCCACGGCGTGATCGCGGGCGCGGGCCACATGGCGCCGGTGACGCATGCCGAGACGGTCAACGCGGCGATCACCGCGCACCTCGCCCGTCATCCGATCGGGGCCGTCGCCGCCGCCTGATCCGGCCGACCCCAGCCGGATCGCCCGACTCGCCCGCTTCAATAGCGCCACGGGCCATGCTAGGCTCCTGCCTGCCATGGCTCGTGTGATCACCGTCGGCGCCGCTCAGCTCGGTCCCATCGCGCGCAGCGAGCGGCGCGGCGACGTGGTCAAGCGGCTCCTCGCCCTCCTCGCCCAGGCCCACGCGCGCGGCTGCGACCTCGTGGTGTTTCCGGAGCTGGCGCTCACCACGTTCTTCCCCCGCTGGTGGATGGAGGATCAGGCGGAGATCGACGCCTTCTTCGAGCGCGAGATGCCGGGGCCGGAGACGCGCCCGCTCTTCGACGAGGCCCGGCGCCTCGGCATGGGCTTCTGCCTGGGCTACGCCGAGCTCGTCGCCGAGGGCGGCCGCACGCGCCGCTTCAATACCTCCATCATCGTGGACCGCGCGGGACAGATCGTCGGCCGCTATCGGAAGATCCATCTCCCCGGCCACGCCGAGCACGAGCCCCAGCGTGCGTTCCAGCACCTCGAGAAGCGTTACTTCGAAGTTGGCAATCTGGGCTTCCCGGTATGGCGCGCGTTCGGCGGCGTGATCGGCATGTGCATCTGCAATGACCGGCGCTGGCCCGAGACGTATCGCGTGATGGGGCTCCAGGGGGTGGAGCTCATCTGCCTCGGCTACAACACGCCCGTGCACAACCCGCCCGCGCCCGAGCACGATCTACTCGGCCCTTTCCACAATCACCTCGTCATGCAGGCGGGCGCGTACCAGAACGCGACGTGGGTGGTCGGGGTGGCCAAGTGCGGACGCGAGGAGGGCTGCGACATGATCGGGCAGAGCGCGGTCATCGCGCCCTCGGGCGAGATCGTGGCGATGTGCTCCACGGTGGGGGACGAGCTGGCGACCGCGCGCTGCGATCTGGAGGCCGCCACCTCGTACAAGGAGACGGTGTTCAATTTTGCCCGCCATCGGCGTCCCGAGCATTATCGGCTGCTCGTGGACCGGACTGGGGCCGAGCCCCCCGCCTAGCAAGTACGCGGAGATTCAGAGAAAATAAACCGGAACCCGGGCGCCCGGATGCCGCATCTCAACCGGTGGAGGCGAGAAACATGACTAACTCGAGCGTGCTGCACCTCGACGACAAGACCTTCGACGAGACCCTCGCGACCACCGAGGGTGTGCTGATGGTGGATTTCTGGGCCGAGTGGTGCGGCCCCTGCCGCGCCGTGAGCCCGGTGCTGGAGGACCTGGCGCGGACGTCGGGCGGCAAGGTGACGCTGGCCAAGGTCAACGTGGACGACCATCCCGCGCTGGCCTCGCGCTTCGGCGTACGATCCATCCCGACCATCCTGTTCGTGAAGGACGGCAAGATCCGGGACCAGGCCATTGGCGCTCTGCCGAAGGCGGCGCTGCAGAAGAAGATCGAGACGCTGGCGTAGAGAACACCGCCCCTCACCAAGCCCTCTCCCCCTCACGGGGGAGAGGGTTTTTTGTTCTAGGGGGTGAACGTGTCCAGCAGCAGACCGCCCAGCGCGGTGAGCAGCACCACCACCCAGGGCGGGAGCATCCACACCGCCAGGAGCGCAAAGGCGAACAGCGCCAGGGCGAAGTCGGCCGGATCTCGCACCGCGCTCGTCCACACCGGGTGATAGAGCGCCGCGACGAGAATGCCCACCACGGCGGCGTTCACCCCGCGCATCGCCGCCTGCGCGCCGGCGTGGCGCCGGAACCCATCCCAGAACGGCAACGCGCCGGTCAGGACCAGCAGCCCGGGCAGGAAGATCGCGATGAGGCAGAGCGCGGCCCCCGGCCAGCCGCCGGGTGGCGCGCTCATCACCGCGCCCAGATACGCGGCAAACGTGAAGAGAGGGCCCGGCATCGCTTGGGCCGCGCCGTAGCCCGCGAGGAAGGCGTCGTGGCCGACCCAGCCCGGCGTCACCACCGCGCTTTCGAGCAGCGGCAGCACGACGTGCCCGCCCCCGAAGACCAGCGCCCCCGCCCGGTAGAACGCCCCGAACACCGCGACCGGCGCGCCCGCGCCCAGCCGCCCCGTGAGGGGCAGCGCGATCAGCAGGAGCACATAGGCCGCCAGACAGGCCCAGCCGAGCGCGCGCGGCACGAGCATCGGCAGCGCGCCTTGCGACGCCGCCGCCGCCCCTCGGCACAGCCACAGGCCCAGCAATCCCCCGAGCGCGATGGCGGTGATCTGTCCCGCCGCGGCGGGCGCAAACGTCACCGTCAGCGCGGCCAGCACGGCGATGCTCGCCCGCTCGCGGTCGGGACAGAGACTCCGCGCCATGCTCCACACGGCCTGAGCGACGACGGCCACCGCCACGAGCTTGAGCCCGTGCAGCGCGCCGCCGGCCGCCGCGCTGTCGAGCCGCCCGGCGAGGCGCGCGAAGAGGGCCAGCGCGATGGCCGAGGGCAGCGTGAAACCCGCCCACGCCGCGAGGCCGCCGAGCAGGCCGCCGCGCGAGAGGCCCACCGCGAAGCCGACCTGGCTCGAAGCGGGCCCGGGCAGGAACTGGCAGAGCGCAACCAGATCCGCGAACGCCGACTCGGTGAGCCACTTGCGCCGCTCCACGAACTCGCGGCGGAAATAACCTAGGTGCGCGATCGGCCCGCCGAACGAGCTCAGGCCGAGGGTCAGGAAGACGCGGAAGATCGCGCCGACGGAGTCGCGCACGGGCGGGCTCGCGCGCCCGTCAGTAGCGGTTGGCGATGGGCAGCTCCTGGGCGGGGAAGAGCGTGATCACCTGCGCGCCCTTCGGCGTCACGATCACCTCCTCCTCGATCCGGGCGGCGGAGATGCCGTCGGTGGCCGGGCAGTACGTCTCGACCGCGAACACCATGCCCGCCTGGAGCTCCATCGGCTCCTGCATCGAGTTCAAGCGCGAGATGATGGGCCGCTCGTGGAGCCCCAGCCCGAGGCCGTGACAGAAGTTCAGGCCGAATGCCGCCATCTCGCTCTCGAAGCCGATGTCCTGCGCCTTGGGAAAGCAGCGGGCGATGCGGTCGGTGCTGACCCCGGGCTTGATCAGGTCAATGGCGCTGTCCATCCAGTCGCGCGCCTTCTTGTAGGCCGACTGCTGGGGCCCGGTGGCGCGGCCCACGCTGAACGTGCGGTAGTAGCACGTGCGGTAGCCCATGAAGGACTGGATGATGTCGAAGAAGGCCTGGTCGCCCGGGCGGATCAGCCGGTCGGTGAAGTTGTGCGGATGCGGCGAGCAGCGCTCCCCGGAGATCGCATTGATCGCCTCCACGCAGTCGGAGCCCATCTCGTAGAGCCGCTTGTTGGCCAGGGCCACGATCTCGTTCTCGCGCACGCCGGGCTTGAGGGCCTCGTAGATGTCCTGGTAGACGCCGTCGCCCATGGCGGCGGCCATGTTGAGGAGGGCCAGCTCGTCCACGTTCTTGATCACCCGCGCCTCCAGCATCACCTGCTGCCCGTCGCGCACCTCGATGCCTTCCCTCTGCAGGGCGAAGAGGAACGGCGGCTCGACCATGTCGATGCCAATCGGCGTGCCCGCCACGCCCTCGCGCACGAGGATCTCCTTGATCTCGCGCGCCGCCTGCTCGAAGAGGCCCGACTTGGGCGACACCGCCCCACGCATCCCCACCATGCCGGCGAGACAGTGGGTGGCATCGAGCCACGGCGAGTAGAGCCGGTGGTGGCGCGCCGCCGAGCCAAAGTCCCACACCCAGGGCTCGCCGCTGCCGGCGAGCAGGCAGTAGCGGATCAGCTTGTCGCGGGCCCACTCTCCGATGACGGTGCTGGAGATGTAGCGGATGTTGTACTGGTCGAACATGAGGAGGGCGCCGAGACCGGAGCGGGCGAGCGCCTGACGCGTGCGCCCCAGGCGGTAGGCGTGCAAGCGCCGGAAGTCCACGCGCTCCTCGAAGTCCACCTGCATGCGACCGGGCGCCTGGATGGGCCGGTCCCAGCGATGCTTGGGGTCGATGGAATCCGGCGTGACGGGACGGGGCTCGACGGCGGGCTTACGGGCCATGAGGCCTCCTCGGCGTGTGCGCGGCTGTGGCCTTGGGGTGTGCGCCTTTTAGGATCTCGGCTCGCATCCTATTATCCTGAGGTCATGGTCCGCTACCACTTCTCGGGCATCGGTGGGGCGGGCATGAATCCCCTCGCGCGGCTCATGCGCGCGCGGGGCCACGACGTCCAGGGCTCCGACCGCGCCTTCGACCAGGGCAAGAGCGCCGATCTCGCCGCACAGCTCCGCGCGCTCGGCATACGCCTTCTGCCTCAGGATGGCTTGGCCGTCGCGCCCGGCCTCGACCGCTTCGTCTACTCCACCGCGGTGGAGGCGGACACGCCCGAGGTGAAGAGGGCGCGCGACCTCGGCATCGAGCGCATCGCGCGGCCGGCGCTGCTCGCGGAGATCGTCAATGCGGGGGGGCCGGGGGTGGCCATCGCGGGCACCAGCGGCAAGAGCACGATCACCGGCATGCTCGGCTGGGTCATGCGTGAAGCGGGGCTCTCGGCCACCGTGCTGGGCGGCGCGGCGCTGGTGGGCGAGGGGGTGAGCGGCTGCTTTCAGGCCGGGCCCGAGGGCGCGCCCGTGGCCGCCGAGGCGTGTGAGTCCGACGGCACGCTCACCGGCTACGCCGCCGGCGTCGGCCTCGTCCACAACATCAGCCGCGACCACGGCGAGGTGGAGGCGCTGCGCCCGCAGTTCGAGGCCTTCGCCCGCCAGTCGCGCCGGCTGCTGGTGAATGCGGCCTCGCCCGAGGCCACCGCGCTGGGGCACGAGTTCCGTGCGCGGACGTACGGCGCGGCGCCGGACGCCGACGCCCGGCTCGAGATCGCGAGCGTAGGCCCGTCACGCGCGCGGGGCGCGCTCCACACGTCGGGGGGCACCCTGACCCTCGACGTCCCGCAGCCCGGCGCCCACAACCTCGAAAACGCGGCGGCGGCGGCGCTGGTCGCGCTCGAGCTCGGCATCGCGCCCTCCGTGGTGGAGCGGGCGATCCGCACCTTTCCCGGCGTGGCCCGCCGCTTCCAGGTCGTCGGCGTCACCCACGGAGGCATCCGGGTGGTAGACGACTACGCGCACAACGGCGAGAAGATCCGCGCGGCGCTGACCACCGCGCAGGCCGGCGCGGCGCGCGTCGTTGCGGTCTTCCAGCCGCACGGCTATGGCCCCGCGCGCTTCCTGCGGCCCGAGCTGCGCGAGATGCTGCCGCGACTCCTGCGGCCGGCCGATCGCTTCTGCTACGCGGAGGTGTTCTACGCGGGCGGGACCGTGACCAAGGACGTGACGAGCGGGATACTGGCGGCGGACCTGCCGGCTGCGCTCCGCTGCGGCTACGCCAGCGACCACGCCGCGGTGGTGCGCTGGGTGGCGGCAGAGGCGCGCCCGGGGGACACCGTGCTGCTGATGGGCGCCCGCGATCCCGACCTGCCTGCCCTCGCCCGGGACGTCTACGCCGCGCTCGCGTAGCGCGCGGGCGCCCTCCTCAGCGGTGGCGCCCCAGCAGCGTCACGAGGGCGCTGATCCCCTCCTCCACGAGGTTCGTGCCCGCGGCGAGGTCATAGCGGAGGTACGGCGCCTCGGTCTCGATCTTGCGGAAGTCGCGTGAGACCACGGCGCGGTCCTGGAGGAGCTGGGCGAGGAGCAACGGGTCGGTCTTGCCCTGCCGCGCGTCCTCACGCTTGGTTTCCTCGCGCCTGAGCCCCGCCACCACCGTCTCCACCTGCTTGGCGTCCAGCATGGACAGCGGCGCGCGGCAGTAGCCGCACGCGGAGCTGGTGGCGAGGTCCACCGGCGCCCCGCACGAGGAGCACGTCACGCTCCGCACGTTGCGCTTGAGGTCCTCGATCTCGAGGGGGCTCAGCGGGCGCACGAAATTCTTCTCGCGGAGGAATTCGAGGAACGTGATGAAGTGCCCGTGCTCGCCGGGGCAGCGCCAGTACGAGAATCGCGTGCTGCGCTGCATGTTCGCGGTGCGCGCGAGGAGCGCGCGGCAGCGGGGACACGCGGGCGCGGTGCCCAGCGGCGCGGGCGCTCGCTTGTTCTCGTGGATCAGGACGAAGAGATCGAGCACTGCGCCGGGCGCCAGCGCGAGGCTCTCCATGCCGTCGAACCAGAACGCCGCGCAGGCCAGGCAGAGGTCGACGTCGACGGGCGCCCCGTAGTTCGCCGCGAACGTTCGCTGCGTCATCTCCCCGCTGCAGCCGGGGCAGGCGAGCGCCACGATGGGCCTCGGCGCGGCGCTAGGCCAGCGCGTTGCCGCACTCCGGGCAGAACTTGCTCGGCCGGTCGAGCCGCGTGCTGCAGCGCGGGCACACTGTGCCGACGGGCGCGGCCGCGCTGGGCGCCGCGGGCCGCTGCATCGCCTGCCCCATGGCCTGGCCCATCGCGATGCCCGCCCCCACGCCCACGCCGGCGCCGGCCGCGCCTCCCGCGTTGGCGGCGGCGGTCGGGATCGAGCGCGCGGTCTGGAACTGCGTGTAGCGCGGCAGGTCGCCCACGATGCCCATGCCGATCCGCTCGTCGAGCCGCTCCTGCAGCTCTTCGGGCAGCGAGATGTTCTGGATCTGGAAGCTCACGAGCGAGAGGCCGAGGGCCTGGAACGCCGGCTGCGCCTTTCCCAGCACCGCGCGCGCGAGCGCTTCCTGATTCGCCGCCATGTCGAGGAAGGGCACCTGGCTGCCGCCGAGGTGGTCGGTGAGGGCCGAGACGAGCGTGTTCCGGAGCTGCCCCTCGATGTCGGTCAGGCCGTAGATGTCGCGCGTGCCGGACAGCTCGCGGAACATCACGCGCGGATCCCCCACGCGGAAGCCGTACACGCCGAAGGCGCGGATGCGCACCGCGCCGAATTCGCGGTCGCGGATGGTCAGCGCGTTCGCGGTGCCCCAGGTCTGACCCAGCCGTTGCCGCACGGAGAAGAAGTACACCTCGCTCTTGAACGGCGACTCGAACTGCTTGTTCCAGTGCCGGAGGTCGGTGAGGACGGGAAGGTTGCGCGTGCGGATGGGATGCGTGCCGGGGCCGAAGAGATCGGCCACCGTGCCCTGGTCCACGAACAGCGCCATCTGAGTGTCGCGCACGATGAGCCGCGCGCCCTGCTGGATCTCGAGGTCGGCGGTGGGAAACCGCCACGCGAGCACGTCGTCCCCGTCCTCCGTCCACTGCAGGACGTCAATGAACTGTTTCTTCACGAAGCTCGCGATGCCCATGGCTCCCTCCCGCGCCGCCAGTGGTCGAAGCGTCCCGGGATGCACAGCAGCAACCGATGTGCCAGCAAAGTCTTGAGGGATTTCGGGCACTTGGCAGGCGCGCCGGGCCCGAGGGTGTCGCGGACTGTAGGGGCGGGCTGCCCCCCGGCGTCAGTGGGCGTCGTGCGGGCCGAGCTCCCCCTCACGGACGAGCCGCAGGCTCCGCGCGCTCGCCTCCAGCGCGCGCCGCGCCTGCGCGAGCGCGAGCAGCGGGAAGTAGTTTCGGTAGAGCGTGTAGCGCAGATAGAACACGCCGGGGAAGCCGGTCCCGGTGGCGAGCGACTCGTCCCACGTGCCGTCGGCCTTCTGCGTGTCGATGAGGTAGCGCACGCCGCGGATCAGCGCGTCGCCGTCGCCCTGACCGGCGGCGACGAGCCCGAGCAGTCCCCACGCGGTCTGCGACGGCGTGCTCGGCGCGGGCACGAACTGTCCCTCACCGTAGCTCGCACAGCTCTCGCCCCAGCCGCCGTCGGTGTTCTGGACCGAGGCGAGCCAGCGGCCGGCCTGGAACATGGCGCGCGAGGCGGTCCGGTCGTGGGCAGCGCGCAGCCCCCGCAGCGCGAGGAACGTGCCGTAGACGTAGTTCACCCCCCACCGCCCGTACCAGGAGCCGTCCTCCTCCTGCGTCTGGAGGAGATAGGCGGCGCCGCGATCGACCGGCTGATCGGTGATGCGCAGCCCGCGGCGGCAGAGTGCCTCCAGCACGCGGCCGGTGATGTCCGGGCAGGTGGGATCGAGCATCGCGTTGTGATCGGCGAACGGCACGCGGTTGAGCAACGCCCAGTTATTGTCCACGTCGAACGCGGCCCAGCCGCCGTCGCTCGACTGCATGTGCGTGAGCCAGGTGAGGGCGCGCCGCTCGCAGCGCTCCTGCGCGGCGGGATCGCTGGCCTTCGCGTGCTGCAGCCCGAGCAGTACCATCGCGGTGTCATCGATGTCCGGGTAGTGCTCGTTGGTGAATTCGAACGCCCACCCCGACGGCTCCGTCTCCGGGCGCTTCACCGACCAGTCGCCGCGTCGTCGGATCTCCTTGGCGATGAGCCAGTCGGCGGCGCGCCGCTGCGCATCGGCGGCCTCGTGGCCCTGCTCGCCGAGCGCGAACATGGCGATGGCGGTGTCCCAGACCGGCGAGAAGCACGGCTGGAAGTAGAGCCGCTCCGCCGAGTCCGTCATCAGATCCTCGTACACGCGGATGGCCTCGACGAGATCGGGATGATCGCGCGGATAGCCGAGGCATTCGAGCGCCATGATGAAGTACATCATCGCGGGGTAAATCGCCCCGAGTCCGTCGCTGTGCCGCGTCCGGTCGAGCATCCACTTCTCGGCCTCGCGCAGCGCCGACCTTCGGATCACCTCGGGCGCGCGATGCTCCCACACCTTCAGCGCGGCATCGATCTGGGTGAAGATCGCGGAGAGCCGGTCGCGCCGCGGAAAGCGGAAGCTCTTGCCGGGCACCGCGAGCTCGTCGAGGGTGAACCCCGGGGGGACGGGCCGGCGCCCCGCGCGCGCCTGCACGATCGAGAGCGGCACCACGATTGCCCGCGTCCACGACGACATCTCGTAGATGATGCCGCCGGGGAGCAGCACGAGCTCCGGCGGGATGGTCGGCACGTGACGACGCGGGTAGAGGCCGAAGAGGCTCAGATTGATGCGAACGTAGCTGTTCGTCTCCTGGATGCCGCCCAGGGCGAGCACCGCCGCCCGGGCGCGGCGCATCGGCTCGGCTTCGGGCGCGAGCCCGGCGAGCTTGAGCGCGGCGTAGGCCTTGACCGTCGCGTTGATCTCGCCGGGGCCGTCGGGATAGATCGGGAACCCGCCGTCCCGTCCCTGCTCCCGAAGGACGGCCGCGCGCGCGCGGAGGATGCGGTCCCAGCTGGGCGGTCGCCAGGGACCTCCGTCGGGCGGATGCAGCCAGAGCTGCAGCAGCACGTAGTCCGACTCGAGCGTGCTGTCGCCCAGGAGATCGCCGCACCAGTAGCCCTCCGGCTTCTGCAGGGCGAGCACCGCCGCGGCGGCGTGGTCGGCGACCATGCCCGCCTTCTCGGCGAGGGCGTCGCGGTGTTCCGCGACCGGCCGGACGCGCCGGAGCGCGCCGTCGCCGGGCTCGAACGAAGAGGACGACATAGGCATTCAGTGTAAACGATCGATGCTCGGGCCTCGGCATGCCGGGATGGCCAGGCCGGCAAGGCCGCGGCGGGCGCGCGTGTGATACCATTCCCCCTCGACGCGCGATCCGCACGGAGCTCAGCGAATCCCACCCGTTCACCGAGGAGACATGCATGGCGATCAAGGTCGGCGACAAGCTGCCCGGTGGCACGCTCACCGAGATGATCGAGACCGAGCAGCCCGGCTGCACCATCGGCCCCAATAACTTCAACGTGGCGGATCTCGTGAAGGGCAAGAAGATCGTCATCTTCGGCCTGCCCGGCGCGTTCACCCCCACCTGATCGCAGAAGCATGTGCCAGGGTTCCTGGCCAACTACGACAAGCTCAAAGCCAAGAAGGTGGACGAGATCTGGTGCGTCGCGGTGAACGACGCCTTCGTGATGGGCGCGTGGTGCAAGGATCAGCGGGCCGGTGGCAAGGTGCGTATGATGGCCGACGGCAGCGCCACCTTCACCAAGGCCCTCGGCCTGGACATGGATCTCACCGCGCGCGGCATGGGCGTGCGCTCGCAGCGCTACTCGATGCTGGTGGACGACGGCACCGTGAAGAACCTCAACGTGGAGGCGCCCGGCAAGTTCGAGGTGTCGGACGCCGACACCATGCTGAAGGCGCTCTAGGGCGCCGATTCCCTCGTGGCCCGGCTGCGGGTCGGTGTGCTGGGGCTCAGCCACGATCACGTCTGGTCCAATCTCGCGGCGCTGGCCGCGGGGGACCAGGGCGTGCTCGCGGCGGTGGCCGAGCCCGACCCGCGGCTGCGTGAGCGCCTTGCTCGCGAGCACGGCGGCGCGGCGACGCTGACCGACTTCGCGGCGCTGCTCGAGCGCCGCGATCTCGACGCGATCCTCTGCTTCACCGACAACCGCGCGTCCGCCGAGTGGGGCGCGCGGGCGCTCGGCCGCGGCTTCCCCGTGATGGTGGAGAAGCCCATGGCGGCCGATCTCCCTGGCGCCAACGCCCTCCTGGACGCGGCGTGCGCCGCGGGCCGCCCCCTCATGGTGAACTGGCCCACCGCGTGGCGGCCTGCCCTGCGCCACGGGCTGGCCCTGGTGAGCGCGGGGGCGGTGGGGGAGCCGGTGCAGCTGGCGCATCGCGGCGGCCATGCCGGCCCGCGTGAGTACGGCTGCTCCGAGCAGTTCTGCGCATGGCTCTACGATCCCGCGCGGAACGGCGGCGGCGCTCTCGTGGACTACTGCGGCTACGGCGGCATCCTCGCCCGCACGCTACTCGGTCGGCCCCAGACGGTGACCGCGGTGGCCGCGCACCTCCGCAAGAAGGACCTGCCCGCGGAGGATAACGCGGTCGTCGTCCTGCGCTACCCGCGTGCGCTCGCCACCCTCGAGGGCTCATGGACGCAAATCGGCGGCGAGCCCGGCTTCGCGTTCATCGTGTATGGCGACACGGCAACCCTGATCGTGCACCAGCCCCGCGCCACCCGCGAGGGTCAGGGGGTCGGCACCGGACGCGTGCAGATCGTCACCGGCGACGGCAGCGAGACGATCGACCCGCCCGCACTGCCGGAGGGGGAGCGCGACGGCGTGTCCTACTTCCTTGCGCGGCTCCGGGACGGCCGACCCATCATGGGGCTCGGCACGCCCGAGGTGGGCCGCGACGTGCAAGAGATCCTGGGCGCCGCGCTCGAGTCGAGCGCCACCGGGCGCACCGTCGCGCTCGCGCGCGCGTAGCCTACTTCGCCTCCGCCTCCAGCACGTCGATGACCCGGCGGGCGGTCGTGATGTCCTCACCGTTCGCCACGGAGAAGCGGCGGATGGCGTCGATGCGCTTGCCTTCCTTGAGGAGTCCCAGCAGCTCCGCCCGCAGGGGCGCCGCGAGCCCGTGGGCGAGCGACTGCGCCTTGGCCAGCTGCGCGGCATTGGCCTGCCTGGTCGAGCGGAAGGCGGCGAGGCCTTCGGCAGTGGGACACGGCAGCACCTGGTACCACGTCGTCCCGACCGGTGCGATCTCCGCCAGGAGCGAGCCCGCGCGCGTCGCGCTCATCTGGAGGTCGATCTGGATCTGATGGGTGGGCGCCACGGGATAGCGGCCCATGCTGGCGGGCATGGTCGGGGGGCCATCCTTGGCAAGCGCTCGCACCACCGCGATGCGGTACGGACCCTCCCACTTCCACCGAAACGCGCGCGCCATCCAGTCATCGAAGAAGTCGCGGTTCTCGTCGGTGATGCAGCCAAGGGACTGCGGGTGGACCAGCTTCCGGTACCGCACGGGGTCACGGGCGCGGGCCGCTGCGACGTACTGCTCGGCAAAGCGCCGATGCCCCGCCTCGATGGCCACTTCGCGGCTCTGGCCGTGGGACGGCGGGCCGGCGGTGAGGAGCGCCAGCGCGGCGACGGCGGCGGCAAATCGGCAATGCATGAGCGGTTCGCGCCAGCATACTAGGATTTCGTCGTGGCGGGAACAATAGAGACACTCATCGTGGGCGGAGGTCAGGCGGCCCTTGCCCTGAGCCATCACCTCCGCGCGCGCGGCCGGGAGCACCTGATCCTCGAGCGGGCCCGCGTGGCGGAAAGCTGGCGCAGCGAGCGCTGGGACTCCCTCACCTTCCAGTTCCCCAGCTGGAGCATGCGGCTGCCGGGCCACGAGTACGGCGGCGACGACCCCGAGGGCTTCGCCCCGCGCGACGAGGTGGTGCGCTTTCTCGAGGCATATCGGGCGAAGATCGCCGCGCCGGTGCGTGAGGGCGTGACGGTGCGGGCCGTTTCCGCGCGCGGGGCTCGTCATCTCGTCGAGACCGACGCGGGCGACTACGAGGCGGCTCACGTCGTCTCCGCCACCGGCCCCTATCGGCAGCCCGCGCTGCCGCCGGCCTCGGCCGATATTCCACCTGCTATCACCCAGGTGCATTCGAGTGGCTACCGGCGGCCGGGGGCGCTGCCGCCCGGCGCGGTGCTCGTGGTGGGCTCGGGGGCGTCCGGCTGCCAGATCGCCGAGGATCTCTGCGCCGCCGGCCGTACCGTCTACCTGTCCGTGGGCCGTCACCGCCGAGTGCCGCGCCGCTATCGCGGGCGCGACGTGTTCTGGTGGATCGAGCGCATGGGCGCGCTCGATCAGCGGCTGGCCGAGCGCCCCGACGCGCGCGACACACCGAACCCGCTGGTCACCGGCGCGGCCGGCGGGCACACCATCGATCTGCGCGAGTACCCACGCCAGGGCATGACCCTGGTCGGGCACCTGCGCGGCGCGCGGGACGGCCGTGTGCACTTCGCGGACGACGCGGCGGCCGAGATCGCCCGCGGCGACGAAGGCATGGCGGCGTTCGCGCGCGCCGCCGACGAATGGGCGCTCCGCGAGGGCCTGGGACCGCCAGGCGACGAGGAGCGCGTGGACCGCATCCCGACCGACCCGCTCCCGCCAACGCCCCCCGTTCTCGAGCTCGGGGCGCGCGGTATCAGCACCGTGATCTGGGCCACCGGCTTCAGACCTGACTTCGGCTGGGTCCGGCTGCCCGTGCTCGACGCCGCCGGCGATGCCGTGCACCGGGAGGGCCTGACCGCGCGCCCCGGCTTCTACTTCCTCGGCCTGCCCTGGCTCTCCAAGCTCAAGTCCTCGGTGCTCTGCGGGGTGGGCGAGGACGCCGAGCGCATCGCCACCGCCATCACCGGCCACCCTTGAAGCCTTCGGGGGCCGAGCGTAGTATCGCGCCCAAGATGCCCGTGGAGCTCATCGGGATGATCGGGGTGCGGCCCGAAGGCGCGGACGGTGCGGCGGTCCACGTGATCGGCGGCGCCATCGACCGCGCCTGGCTGCGGGACTTCTCGCTGGCGCACGAGCGCGCGGACTTCGACAAGGTGCTGGTGGGCTATACCACCGCCGCCGCTGACGGCTTCCTCGTGTCCGCCTATGCCGCCACCCACACCGAGCGTATCGGCTTTCTCATCGCCCACCGCCCCGGCTTCGTGGCGCCGACGCTCGCCGCGCGCAAGGCGGCGACCCTGGACCAGTTCACGGGCGGCCGGGTGGCGCTCCACATCATCACGGGGGGCAGCGATTCGGACCAGGCCAGGGACGGCGACTGGCTCGACCACGACACGCGCTATCGCCGCACCGACGAGTACCTGACCGTGCTGCGGCGCACGTGGACTGAGGAGCGGCCCTTCGATCACGAGGGCGAGTTCTACCGGGTGGCCCGGGCATACTCCGAGATCAAGCCCGTGCAGAAGCCGCATATCCCCCTCTACTTCGGCGGGGCCTCCGAGGCCGCGCACGCCATCGGCGTCAAGCACTGCGACGTCTACATGCTGTGGGGTGAGCCGCTGGCCGCCATCAAGCAGCGCATCGCTGACGTGCGCGAGGCGGCGGCGCGCGCCGGCCGCGCGCCGCGCATCAGCGTGTCCCTGCGCCCGATCATCGCGCCCTCCGAGGCGCAGGCGTGGGAGAAGGCTCGGCGCATCCTCGCCACCGTGCAGGCCAAGCAGCCCGATCGGACGCTGCCGCCGCCCGAAGCGGTGGGCGCCCAGCGGCTGGTGGAGTTCGCCCGCCAGGGAGAGGTGCACGACAAGCGGCTCTGGACCCCCATCGCCGCGGCGATGGGCGGCTCCGGCAACACGACTGCGCTCGTGGGCACGCCCGAACAGGTGGCGGAGGCGCTGATGGACTACTACGACCTCGGCGTCACCACGCTCCTCATCCGCGGGTTCGATCCTCTCGCCGACGCCGCGGAGTACGGCCGTGAGCTGATCCCGCTCGTGCGCGCCGAGGTAGCCCGCCGCGACCGCGAGCCCGCGGCGGTCTGATGCCGCGGCTCGTCGCCCTGGTGGGCGCGGTCACGCCCCCCGGCCGGCTCAACGCGGCGATGCAGGCGGCGGTGGACGCCGCCGCCGCGCGGCCCGGCGTCGCCGCGACCCTCCTGAGCCTGGCCGAGCACCGCCTGGGCTTCGCCGATGGGCGGCCGCTCGAGAGCCTGACCGACGACGGGCCGCGCCTCGTCCGCGCGCTCGCCGAGGCCGACGCGGTGCTGCTGGCGACGCCGGTGTATCGCGGGACCTTCACCGGCGCGCTCAAGAACCTCCTCGACCTCACTCCCGTCGAGGCCCTGCGCGGCAAGCCGGTGGGCATCGTGGCGATGGGCGCCTCGACCCACCACTATCTCGGGGTGGACTGGCATTTGCGCGCGGTCCTGGCGTGGTTCGGCGCGCTGACCGCGCCGACGAGCGTCTATCTGGAATCGACACACTTCAAGGACGGCAAGCTCACGGATCCCCACGCGCTGGCCGGGCTGGACGCCCTGGCGACCACGGTGCTCGCCCTCGCGGCCCAGCCGCGCGACCGGCTGGGCCCGCCGCCGCTCGCGGCCGGGCGCGGTTAGGCGCTTCGCGTCACTCGAGGAGATTGAAGCGCGCGCGAACGTGCCGCGCGCAGTCCGCGCAGAGATCGTGACTGAACGTGATCTCGCTGTGCTCGCGGAGATAGACCTCGACCGGCCACCACTCACCGTCACTGCCCTGGATCTTCTTGCACGAGGCGCAGATCGGGAGGAAGCCGGCGACTGCCTTGTCCGGCTCGACCGCGGGCCGCGCGGTCCGCATGGTCTCTGCGAAGGACAGCACCACGCCGTGCGGTGTCGGCTCCCCTGAGCGGAACAGCGGCCGCGCGCTCACCGAGATCCACAGGGGATCGGTGCCCGGCCGGAGTACGCCCATGACGACGCGCGGACAGGCCTGACCAGTGCGGAGCGCCATCGCGTCCGGCTGCTCGTGCTGTGGAAAGGGGCCGCCATCGGCGCGGAGGGCGCCCACCCCGAACACGGTGAGGGAGGCGCCGAGGATGCGCTCCGCGCTGGGATTCCAGCCGGACAGGCTGCCATCGGCGCTCTTGAGGATCACGCCTTCCTCGAGCGCGTCGATCACCGCGCGATGCCGCTCCTCGCTTTCACGGAGGCGCGCCTCGATCTGGATGCGGTCGGTGATGTCCACTGCGTGGCCGATCACGTAGGGCTCCCCGTCGGGGGGCCGCACGAGCGCATTGCGGTACGCCCAGAGGCGCTCCTGGCCGTCGCGGCTCACCAGACGCAGCACGCCGCGGTCGGCCTCCTTCTCGCGGATGCGGTCGAGGTAGGCGCCGAAGAAGACCCGCACCGACGGCGCGAGGAACTCACGGAGATTGCGGCCCACCCCATCCTCGGGTGCGTAGCCGAGCTCCCACGCCGAGGCGGGGCTCACGTAGAGGAGGTTGCCTTCGAGGTCGTGGCTGCACACCAGACCCTGGCTGTTCTCCACGAGCTGCCGGTAGAGCTTGGCGCGGTCACGCAGCCGCTCGTATTCGCGCTGATGCGAGGCGGTCAGATGCTCGAGCGCGGCAAGGCGCTCGCTCACCTTGCGCAGATCCCGCACCAGCTCCTGCTCGTTCTCGTCCGGTTCGATCACATACCCTCCGCGTCCGCTATCGCGCCTGCACCTTGCGTTTCCAGAGCTCCCACGGGCGCCCGATGGTGCCGGTGATGGACGCCTCGGCGCGTCGCGCCTCTTCGGGGTCGAGATAGGTCACCGGTCCGCCCAGCGCCATCGCCTGCGCCTGCAGCCGCGCGTTGACCTCAGTGTACACGCTGCGGAACACCGCCACCGGCAGCGAAAGCCCCACCACCACCGCCCCATGCCCGCGCATCAGCGCGACCGGCGCGGATCCGAGGGTGCGGGCAAGGGCACCGCCGAGGACGGCGTCGCGCACGAGCATGTCGGTCATGCCGCCCGACGCCTGGCGGATGTCGAACACCGGCACACCACCCGCGAGGAACGCGCTCATGTGATACAGAGGCCGCAACGGCGCGCCCGTGACGCCGAACGGGATCACCGAGGGCGAGTGGTTGTGCACGACGGCGCGCACGTCGGGGCGCGCCCGGTAGATCGCGCCGTGGATGGAAGCGCTCGAGATAACTTCCTCGGCCGCGCGGGTCGACCGGGACGCCGTCGAGATCGTACTCCATGATGTCGCCGGCGGTGACGAGCTCGGGAGCGATGGAGCGCGCCATGAGATAGCGCTCGGCCGAAGCGGGGTGGCGCGCGCTGACGTGTCCATAGCCGTCGAGCACGCCCTGGTCGACGAGAATCCGGTTGGCCGCGACCAGATCCTCGACGAGAGCGGGATCCGGGGGCCCCGCGCTCGCCAGGGTCTGCGCCTCGGATGCCGGCGCCGCGCGCAGTGTGATGGCGGTCGCGGCGAGGCCGAGAAGGAGATGGCGGCGGGGAATGTCCACGGCGGCCTCCTTTGAGGACCGAACGGCGCGTCGTCTCGACCATACCACGCGGCCGTCTGATAGACTGTCCGCCGAATGAATCCCGAGTCCGCCGAATGAATCCCGAGTTCCTGAACTTCCCCGAGGCGCCGCCGCCGCCGCCCACCGCGGCGTATAGCCACGCGGTCCGCTCCGGCGATCTCCTGTTCGTCACCGGTCAGCTCGGCGTCGATCCCAAGACGGGTGCGCTCGTCCCGGGCGGCGCGGTGCCCCAGACGCGCCAGGTCATGCAGAACCTCCAGACCGTCCTTCGCGGCGCGGGCGCGAGCCTCGACCGCGCGGTGATGGTGCGCATCTACCTCACAAACTTCGCGGACTATCCCGAGGTCAACGCCGAATACGCGAGGCACTTCCCGCCGGGCCGCCTGCCCGCGCGGACCACGGTGGGCGTGACCGCGCTCGCGCTCGGCGGCGCGGTGGAGATCGACCTGATCGTCCGGCCCTGATCGGAGGTGCGCCGATGCGCTGGCTCGCTGCGCTCGTCCTCGTGGCTGCGCTGGGCACCGTCGGCGACGGCTACGCGCAGCAGCCGCCGGCGGCGCAGTGTCCCGAGCTGCCGTTCTTCGTGCTGGTGCCGCTCAACTACCCCTGCATCCTCCACCCTCGTGTCTGTCGCACCGACTATGGCCTCTGCCGGCTCGAGGCCGGTGTGAACCCGGGTGCGCCCTGCGCCTGCCGCGCCTACAACGGCATGTGGCTTCAGGGCATTTGCATCCGGTAGCCGCACCAGCGGCTCCGCGATGATCCAGAGGCTCAGCGCGGTGTAGCCCACCATCAGAATGGTCAGCGGCAGGGATGCGAGCGCGGCCCGCTGCGGGCGGTCCACCAGGCCGAGCATCAGGCGGTGGGCCAGCCAGATCGAGATGACATGGCCCGCCACCACCGAGCCCACCGCCACGTACCAGTCGAGGCCGGGGCTCACGAGGCGCGGGTCTGGCATCCAGTCCGCCGTGCCGAAGAGATCCCAGCCGCGGCCGAGAGGATCCGAGACCAGGGGGATGAGGTCCTGGCCGCGCAGCAGCAGATAGCCCAGGTTGTGCGCCACGGCGTACCCCACCGCGATGGGCACGAGCGTCCAGACGAAGGCGGGGGCGATGGGGCGCCGCCGCTCCCGTGCCCCCAGGACGGCCTCCGTGAGGCGGCAGGCGATGACATAAGCGCCCAGCAGCGCGAGCCACACCGCGATGAGTCCTCCGGTGGCGAGCCCGTATCCCTCGCGGTCAAGCCCGGGCGCCCAGGCGTCCACCGCGCCGTCCATCAGGCGCCAGAGCCGGGTGCCGAGCAGGCCATCGAACAGGACGACGGCGAGCATGACGACGACGAACGCGACGCCGCCCGGTGGCGCGTCGCCGGCCTCCATGAGTCCCCGCCCCAGCGGCCGCACGCGGAGGGCATGGCCGTCCGCGGTAGCGGCGAGCGGAGCGAAGCGACCGAGCGCGGCGAAGTACACCGCGAAGACGTCGCCGCGCGCCCGCCACACCGCGGGGCCAAAGCACAGCATGCCCGTCCAGGTGAGGGCCGACCAGACGAGCGCAAGCGCCGCGACGTGGCGCGGCACAGGCGCCCGGAGGTCGACCAGCTCGCACCAGCCGACGGCGAGCAGCAAGAGGGCGGCGGGCCACAGGCCGAGGGCCGGGGGATACGGGACGCCGCGCGCGAGGCCTCGCCCGCCCCGGGCGCGACGGACGAGCGCGTCCGCGCCATCGAAGAGCGCGCGCCACGGGTCCAAGCAGGGCCAGACGTTCCCGATGAAGGCCACGAAGAGGGAAAGCCCCACCCACCAGGCCACCCAGACCAGCGTGGGCGCGATGTTCCGCACCGTCGAGGCATTGCCCGCGACACCCGCCACCAGCACCACGCCGAGGAGAACGATCCCCAGTGTCCGGCCGAGCCCCCAGCCGAGGGCACCTAGGGCGCCGAGGGATACCGTCACGTCGCGGGAACGCCCGGCGCGAGCCCGGCCCCGGGCCACCAGCACGGTCACCACGAAGGAGAGCGCCACCGTCGCGCTCGCGCCCGCGATGAAATGCGCGAGCGGCGCGGGGAGGTCATAGCGGTCCCCGACCCCGTGGGCGGCGGCCGACACCGGCAGGCCGGCGACGGCCGCGGCGAGGGCCCGCGCGAGGCGCGCGGTTATCGCGCGATCACCTCGCCGCGCGCAGAAGGCTCCCCAATTCCGGGGGCCGCGACTATAATCCCCCCGACGTCGCGCCGAGACGGCGCCGCGAGAGGGGGTGAGGTCATGGCCAAGGGTACGAGCATGCGGAAGGAGAAGAAGAAGCCGAAGAAGAGCAAGGCGAAGTAGGCGGCCTAGCCTCCCGCAGCCTCGCAAGCGGCGAAGCGCTCCAGGTGATGCTCGGCATCTCCGAACGTCTGGCCGATCATCGTCAGGCGTCGGAAGGTGTGGCTGACCTTCAGCTCGTCGGTCATGCCCATCCCACCGTGCATCTGCACCGCCTCCTGGCTCACGTGCCGGCAGGCGTCGGCGACCTTGATCTTGGCGGCGGAGATCACGCGCCTCCGCTCCGCGGGACCCGCGGTATCGGCCTTGACGCAGGCGAGGCACGCCATCGAGCGCGCCTGCTCGTAGCTGATCACCATCTCCACCATCCGGTGCTGGAGCGCCTGGAAGCTTCCGATGGGCACTCCGAACTGGCGACGGGTCTTCAAGTACTCGAGCGTGGTGTCGTTGGCGTAGCGGATGGCCCCAACCGCCTCCGCGCAGAGGAGCGCGGTCGCGTAGTCGACGACCTCCTCGAGGAGGGGCAGCGCTTGCCCCTCCGCGCCCAGCAGCGCGTCCCGCCCCACCGGCACGTCGGACAGCCACACGTCCGCCGCGCGCAGCTCGTCGATGGTGCGATACTCCTTCACGGTGACCCCGCGCGCGGCCCGATCCACGAGGAAGAGGCTGATGCCGCCCGCGTCGGTGTCGCTGCCCGAGGTGCGCGCCGATACGATCAGGGTGCCCGCGGCGCCCCCGTGGAGCACCGCGCGCTTCTCCCCTTCCAGGACCCAGCCGTCGCCCGCGCGCTTGGCGCGCGCGCCGACGTGCCGGAGCTCGTAGCGCGCGGCGACCTCGGTGTGGGCCAGGGCGAGGCGCCGCCGCCCCTGGATCAGCGCCGGCAGGATCTCCTTTCGCTGCGCGTCGGACCCGGCGCGGTGCACGAGACGGCCGGCGATGCCGACATTGGCAAGATAGGGCTCGACCACCAGCGACTCCCCGAGCGCCTCCATCACCAGCATCACATCCACCGCGGTCCCGCCAAACCCGCCGTATTCCTCGGGGAATGGGACCCCCAGCAGCCCCATCTCGGCGAAGCCGGCCCAGACCTTCTCGCTCCAGCCCGGCGGCGAGGCGACGATCTTGGATCGGGCGTCGAACGAGTAGTCGTTGGCGAGGTATTTCCGGAGGCTGTCGCCCAGGAGCTGCTGCTCGTCGCTCAGCTCGAAGTTCATAGGCCGAGCGTCGCCTTCGCGATGATGTTCCGCTGGATCTCGTTGGAGCCGGCGTAGATCGTCGCCTTGCGCATGTTGCAGTAGCGCGGGGCCAGCCGCGCGGTGAAGTGGTCGAAGTCCATCGCGTCCACGGGGCGATAGGCCTGGGCGAGCGGACCTGCCGCCTGCATCATCAGCTCGGTGATCGCCTGCTGGATCTCGGTGCCCTTGATCTTGAGCATCGAGACGTCGGCGCCGGGAGGCTTCCCGCTGCGCCGCATCTGGTCGAGGAACCGCAGGTTGGTGATCTCCAGCGCCATCAGCTCGACCTCGACGCGGGTGAGCCGGTCGCGGAAGCGCGTGTCTTCGATGAGGGGGCGCCCGTTCTTGGTGTGGTGCGCCGCCAGCTCCTTGAGCCGGACCAGCTCGCGCTTGGAGGCGCCGATACGGCCGGTGCCCATGCGCTCGTAGCCGAGGAGGTACTTGGCCACCGTCCAGCCCTTGCCCTCCTCGTGGACGAGATTCTCGGCCGGCACCTTCACGTCGTCGAAGAACACCTCGTTGGTCTCGTGCCCACCATCCATCAAGATGATGGGTCTGACGGTGATGCCGGGAGTCTTCATGTCGATCAGGAGGAACGAGATGCCGTCCTGACGCTTGGCCTGGGTGGGATCGGTGCGGACGAGGCAGAAGATCCAGTCCGCGTGATGCGCGAGGGTGGTCCAGATCTTCTGCCCCGTCACCACGTAGTGATCACCCTGGCGGGCGGCCCTGGTCTTGAGCGAGGCCAGGTCGGAACCGGACCCCGGCTCGGAGTACCCCTGGCACCAGAAGTCCTCGCCGTTGTAGATGCGGGGCAGGAAGCGCTTCTTCTGCGCCTCGGTGCCGAAGCGCAGCAGGACCGGCGCGCACATCCGGAGGCCGAATGCGACCAGCGGCGGGGTGGCGGCGTAGCCGCACTCCTCCTCGAAGATGTAGCGCTCGGTCACGCTCCATCCCGTGCCGCCCCACTCCACCGGCCAGTCCGGCGCCACCCAGCCCTTCTTGGCGAGGATGCGGTGCCAGCCCAGAAGATCGTCCTTCGACAGTTCTTGATAGCTCTCGACCTTCTGCTTGAGCTCGGCGGGGAGATTGCTCCGCAGCCACGACCGCACGTCGTCGCGGAAGGTCAGCTCCTCGGTGGAGTAATTGAGGTCCATGAGCCGCGGTCTCCTAGACGTGGTGACGCAGGAAGCCCTCGATCATCCCATTCACCTGCTCGGGGGCTTCGAGCATGTTGAAGTGGCCGGCGCCGACCGTCCAGCCGTTCACCACGGTGGGCAGCCATTCCGCCATCATGTGGGGCGGATTGAGGGGCGGGGTGGCGGCGATGTGGAGCGCGGGCACCTTGCACCGCGCGGCCGCCTTGACCCCTTCGAAGGCGAGGATGCCGCGCATGGCCGCCGACGCCACGTGACTGGGCGCCGCCATCATCACCTTCAGCACATGATCGACCAGCGCCTTGTCCGAGGTGGGCAGGAAGAGACGCTCGGCGATGAACTGCCGGCGCGGCTCCTGATTACCCGCTTCGATGGCGCCCACGAGCCCTTCGATGCCGCCCTTGAGCTCAGCGGGGAAGGCGAGAGGGGCGGGATCCACCATCACGATGCCCGCGACCTTCTCGGGGTACGCGGCCCCGAGCTGCAGCACCGTGATCCCGCCCATGCTGTGTCCCACCGCGATGACGCGCCCGAGCTGGAGCGTGTCGATCAGGTGGGCGACGTCGTCCGCGTACGCCGAGATCGGATACGTGCCCTGCGGCTTGTCGCTCGCACCATGGCCACGCAGGTCCACGGAGACCACCCTGTGCTTCTTGGCAAAGTGATCGGCCTGCGGGGCAAAGAACGACCGGTCACATGTCCACCCGTGGATGAAGACGAAGGCTGGGGATCCCGCCCCGCGCTCTTCATAGGCCAGGTTGATTCCGTCCCGAGTGATGGTCGGCATGGCGTGGCCCTCCTTCTGACCCGGGCGGCGGCCCCATCGCCGCGTCGCCCCGGCGAGGGCCACACCATATCACCTTTGACCGGAGCGCAGGGCCCCGGGGAGAGGGGGCGCGGGCACCCGACGCTCGGGCCGCCGCGCGGGCTGGGCCTCGGGGCGCGGCTCGGGCTGCGGCAGGGGTTGTGGTGCATCGGAGCGGCGCGCAGCCCGGATGTGCAAGAGCTGCTCGACCAGAAGCCACAGTGGAAGCGAGAGCAACACCACATACGCGATCAGCTCTTCTATCGGCATGTCTGGCCCTCCCGTATCGGCGCATCTGCGGATGTCATGCCAGGGCGGCATCTCACGCGAGTCACGATGCGATGAAGACTTAGGCGCGCCGGCGCGACGACGGCGTGGCTGGGACGCAGGCAGGCCGCCCGAGCCATCGGGCCGAGTGTCGCGCGCGCCATCGGCGCGGGCCGCGCCTGGCCACCTCCACTCCTTTTGCGTCCGCCGCGCGTATACCCCCCCGACATGAACGACACGCTCAGCATGGCAGACACCGATAGAAGCTCGACGAGGGGACTGGGCCCTGCCTTTCGGCGGCTCGCGTGGTCCAACCTGGCGGCGCAATCCGCCGAGCAGGTCGCCCTCGCCGCCGCGCCCATGGTCGCCGTGCTCGCGCTCGGCGCGGGCGCCGGCGACACCGGCATGCTCGCCGCTGCACAGAGCGCGCCCTTCCTCCTGCTCTCGTTTCCGCTGGGCGTCCTGGCCGATCGCATGTCGCGCCGGCGACTCATGACGCTGGCGGAGGTCTCTCGCGCGGCGGCGCTGGGCGCGCTGCCGCTGCTCGCGCTTCAGGGCTGGATGTCGGTGCCCGCGCTCGCCGTCATCGGATTCGCCGCCGCCACCGGCACCGTCGCATTCAGCGTGGCCGCGCCGGCCCTCGTCCCCTCGCTCGTGCCGCGCGAGGCCTTCGCCGCCGCAAACGGCCGCCTCGAGCTCGCGCGCAGCGTCGCGTTCGCGGCGGGGCCTGCGGCCGCCGGCGCGCTCGTGTCGTGGGCGGGGGGCTCGGTGGCATTCGTCCTCGCCGCCGCGCTGTCCGTGGCGGCGGTGGCGCTTCTCACGGGCGTGACCGAGCCCGCACGGACGCCCGCCCCAGTGCGGCACGTGCTGCGCGACCTTCAGGACGGCGCGTCGTTCGCGTGGCGGCACCGCCTGCTCCGCCCGGTCCTCCTCACCTCGGTGGTGTGGAACTGCTCGTGGTTCGTCCTACAGGCCGCCTATGTCCCGTACGCCGCCCACAGGCTCGGCCTCGATGCGTCAGGCATCGGGACCACGCTGGCCTGCTACGGCGGCGGCATGCTCGTGGGCGCGCTGGCCGCGCCCCGGCTCATGCGGCGGCTGACCTTCGGGGCAGCGCTGAGCGCGGGGCCGGTGGTCTCGGTGGCCGCGGCGGCATGCATGGTCGGCACGATCTGGACTCCGTCCACGCTCCTTGCCGGGGCCGCCTTCTCCCTCTTCGGCGCGGGCCCGCTCCTCTGGACCATCAGCCAGATCACGCTGCGCCAGTCCGTTACGCCGGAGGGGCTGCTCGGCCGCGTGTCGGCCCTCATCATGACCGGCTCGACCGGCGCGCGCCCGATCGGCGCCGCGTTGGGCGGGGCGATCGGCGTCGCGTGCGGCCTCGAGTGCGCGATCGTCGTGAGCGCGCTGGGCTTCCTCGTTCAGGCGCTCATCATCCTCGCCTCGCCCCTCGTGGGGCTTGGGGCGGTGCCGGACGGCCTCGCCGCGGCGCCCGCCGCCACGAAGCTCTAGGGCGCGGGGTCGGGCTCCTTCGGGCTCGCGCTCAACACCAGCTCCCGAACCTCCTTCCACTTGACGCCCCCGACGATGGCATCGAAGCCCGTGGGCGGGACGAGGGGCAGCTCGCGCTCCTGAGCCTTGCTCACGTAGACGTCCTCGAAGATCACGGTGAACTCGTAGTCGATGATGGCGCGAAGGGACTTCTCGAGCTCCTCGATCCGGTCCATGACCTCCGGGTCCTCGAACTTGGCCTTCACCTTGTCGTACACCTCGCGAACCCGGCGCTGCTCGACCCGCGCGTAGTCCTGGCGCTCCCCGCGCAGCATCCGCTCGAAATCGAACAGAGTTCGGAACTGGAAGTCCACGCCCTTGGGGTCACCGGGGGCACGCTGCATGATGGCGATGTCGGAGAAGCACTTGTGAACCACGGCTTCGTGCTCCTTGCTGAGATTCACCAGGCGAAGCACCGCCGCGACGATGGTGCCGACCGCCCCCTCCGCCCAAAGATGGGGCAGGTACATCACGCCCTGGTCGAAGGCGAACTGATTTTCCTTGTGCAGGAAGACCCCGAAGAAGAAGAACGCGCGCACGCGCAGATGCTCGCGCTCGCTCGGACTGACGTTCGGGTCGCGAAGCGCCCTCACCGCCCGGGTCAGCTCGACGAGCGTCCCCGACAGCGTGCCGAAGTAGTCGCGGGCCATGCCCACGACCATCTGGGTCACCGCCTCGGTGGAGCGCTGCCGGCGATTCAGCCGCCAGATCATCACCTGGACGAAGATCGTGCCCAGGATGGTGACGATGGCCGCGATGATGGCCGGCGCGCTGGGTCCGATCCAGGTGGTGGGCGCGACCTCGAGGGTCCCCGCCTCGCGCGCGAGGAGGAGCTCGCCGTTGCCGTCCACGACCCACACGTTGATCGCGTAGATGCCTTCGTGCTCGGCGAGGAGTATGAAGGCATGGGCGAGCGACTGGCCGGGAAGGAGCAGCCGCGGCGCCAGAACCGGCGCGGCCGGATCGAGGGGAAGCGGCCGGACCTTCACCTCGACGGGGCCGATCGGTGCGGTGCCGCGATTGAGCACGCGCACGGTGATGGGCACGCGCATCCCCGGCGTGGTCTTCTTCACCTCGAGGATGACTTGCGCGTCCAGCGGGCCGGCCACCAATGGGGGAGATTGGGCGGTGAGGTAGATCGGCATCGCGAGCAAGGTCAGGCTCGCGAGCAGCGACAGTCCGATCCAGACTCGTATCACACGCTCGTCCCTACTTCTTCTTCTTCGGCTTCCGCGGCGGTCTCACGCGCCCCATGTCCTCACCTCCCATCTGCCTCTCGATGGAGCATAGCACCGGAGCTTCTTGATATGCTCCCGCCCATGCCACCAAGACTCGCCGGGAAGGTCGCCCTCATCAGCGGCGGCGCGCGCGGCATCGGCGCCGCCACCGCTCGACTCTTCACCCAGGAAGGCGCCCGCGTCGTGGTGGGCGATCTGCTCGAGCCGGAAGGCCGCGCGCTCGAAGCGGAGCTCACCGGCCGGGGCGGCCAGGCCGCCTTCGTCCCCCTCGACGTGACGCGCGAGGCGGACTGGGAGCGCGCGGTCGCGGCGGCGGTGAGCCGCTTCGGCACGCTCGACGTGCTCGTGAACAACGCGGGCATCGGCGGGGCGGGCCGCGTGGAAGACACCACGCTGGAGGAATGGCATCGCGTCATGGAGGTCAACGCGACCGGCGTGTTCCTCGGCACCAAGGCGGCGATCCCCGCCCTGCGCCGCGCCGGCGGCGGCGCCATCGTCAACATTTCCTCGCAACTCGGCCTGGTCGGGATGGACGACAGCAGCCCGCAGTATCAGGCGTCCAAGGGCGCGGTGCGCCTTCTCACCAAGCACACGGCGCTTCAGTACGCCAAGGAGGGCATCCGCGCCAACTCGGTGCACCCGGGCCCGATCGTGACCCCGATGACGGAGAAGCGCCGTGCCGACCCCGCCGTCCGCGCGCGGATGGTCTCCCGTATTCCCCTCGGCCGCTACGGTGAGGCCGAGGAGATCGCCTACGGCGTGCTGTATCTCGCCTCGGACGAGTCGCGCTTCGTGACGGGCAGCGAGTTGGTCATCGATGGTGGGTGGACCGCGCAATGAGGACGTCGAACTCGAGAGGAGCATACATCATGCTCGCGCTAATCGTCGCCGCGCTCGCCAGCCTCGTCCTTGCGACACCGGCCCACGCGCAGGTGCAGGTCAACGTCGGCATACACCTGCCCGCCCCGCCGCCGCTCGTCGTCATCCCCGAGGTGAAGACCGTGCAGTACGCGCCCTCCGTCTCCGCCAACCTCTTCTTCTACGACAAGCAGTACTGGGCCTTCGTGGACGGCGGCTGGCACGTCAGCGTCCGGATCGACGGCCCATGGATCATCGTCGCGCCCGCCTACGTGCCGCGGCCCGTGTTGGTCGTGCCCGTGGCCTACTACAAGGTGCCGCCCGGTCACTGGAAGCAGTGGCAGAAGAAGGCGCCGCCGCGATGGGGCCACGAGTGGGGACCGGAGTGGGCGTCCAGGCGCGAATGGAAGGACCGCGACGGCGACGACGACCCGGGCAAGGGACACGCGCGGGAGGATGGCCCGGGGAACAAAGGCAAGGGCGGCGGCCATGGCCGCGGGAAGGGACACTAGAACCGCATGAGGAGGCGCCGGCCCAGCTTCCTCGTCATCCTCGTCGATGACCTCCGCCACGACGAGTTCGGCGCGGGCGGCCACCCTTACATGAAGACGCCGCACGTCGACCGCCTCGCTCAAGAAGGAGCGCGGTTCGAGCGGGCCTTCCACACCACGCCGATCTGCTCCCCCAATCGCGCGTCGATCCTCACCGGTCAGTACGCGAGCCGTCACGGCATCATCGACAACGTGGCCCGCGACGCAGCCAGCCATCGCCTCCCCAACTACCACCTGGCACTGCAGCGCCTGGGTTACGAGACCGCCCATCTGGGCAAATGGCACATGGGCAATGACGGCATGCCTCGTCCCGGTTACGACCACTGGGTGGCGTTCGACGGGCACGGGCGCCTCTTCGACCCGTGGCTCTGCGAGAACGGCACCTATGTCCAGCACACGGGCTACATCACCGACATCCTGAACGAGATGGCGGTGGAGTTCGTGTCCAAGCCTCGCGAGAAGCCGTGGTCGCTCTTCCTCGCGCACAAGGCGGTGCATCCCGACGCCGCGCAGGCCAACGACGGGACGCTGCAGATCGATCAAGCGGGGGGCTACCGCGTGGCCCCCCGTCACGAGCGACTCTACGAAGGCGCGGTGTTCCCCCGGACGCCGAACATGCTGCCGCCGGAGAGGATCGTGAAGGACAAGCCGGCGTGGAAGGAAGCCTTCGCTCTGCGCACGACGGATCGGGCCCGCGCGGTGCTGGATCGTCTCCATGCCGGCGAGCAGGAGGAGATCCGCTTGCGCGCCCGCATGATGGCGTCGGTGGACGAGGGCGTCGGCCTCCTCGTCGAGGCCCTCGAGCGCACCGGCCAGCTCGACAACACCTTCATCGTGTTCCTGGGCGACAACGGCTACTTCTTCGGCGAGCACGGGCTGGGGCCAGAGCGACGGTTTGCCTACGAAGATGGGATTCGCTCGCCGTTCCTCGTGCGCTATCCGCCCAAGGTGCGCGCGGGGCAGCGTCTGAAGGACCTCGTGATCTGCCAGGACATCGCGCCCACGCTGCTCGATCTCGCGGGCGGCAAGCCCGGCGCCCAGATCCAGGGCCGCTCGCTGCTGCCCCTGTTCGCGGGCCGGCGGGCTGCCTGGCGCCGCGCGTTCCTCGTGGAATACTGGGCCGAGAATGCGATGCCCTGGCTGGTGGGCATGACCTACAAGGCCATTCGCACCGACCGCTACAAGTACATCCACTGGGTGAACCGCGGCGACGCCGGCGAGCTCGACGAGCTCTACGACCTCGATCGCGACCCCTACGAGATCCGCAATCTCATCCGCTCGCGAGCGCACGCGCGTCTGCGCCAGAGCCTGCGGCGCGACCTGGCTGGGCTCACCGCGAGCGCGCTCGGGCTGTAGCGGCTGGTTAGCGCGACCTCACGAAGCCCGCTTGGGTTTCGCCGCCTGGACTCGAACGCTCTTGACCAGACGGACCGCCTTCGCCCGACGCGACTTGGACGTTGAGCGATCAGGAGCAGGGATTGCCATGGCCGCCTCCTTTCTGCATCACGTTCGTACGTTCTCTCCTCCAGCTACTGCAGATCCCGACTCGACAGTCGCAGCGCGCGCTGCACCGGGGCGGGCAGCGCCGCCCCGAGCGCTCGGCCAAGGCTCCAGCCGCGGCGTCTCAACCGCCGCATGTCCTCTTCTTCCTCGAGCCGTTCGTGCTCGAGGAGGCGGCTGATCGCGCGCTTCGAGTAGCGCGCTCCTCGCCCGATCGCGGGACAAATGGCCAGCGCACGCTTCCAGGCCCTGGGATCTCCCGCGACGTACCCGACGAAGGGCGAGCGCGCGCAGACCGCCGGCTTCACCGACTGGAGCGCGCAGTCGTCGCCCTGGAGGAATACGCATTGGCCGGAGCGCGGCACCCGCAAGAAGATGCTCGACACGAGCATGATGCCGCCGGGATACGTGATCGTCTCCCGGACATGTCGCCCATACCGCCTGACAAACCGGCCGATCGACAAGCCCAAGTGGCGACTGATGCGGCGCACGTCTCGATGCGACAACGGCAGATCCGACCGCAGCGATCGACAGCACTCGCCGCACCTCGTGCACCCGAAGCGAACGCCCCGCTCAAAGGCCGGAATCAGAGCTCGCCCTCTCGTTGACGATGCGCAAGCGCGCGATGTACTGCACGTTCGGGGTCACGGCGTCGCCCGTCAGAGACCAGACTATTGCCCGGTCCTGGTCGGCGAGGGCCGGTTGCGGACTACTCGGGAGCGCCACCGGGCTGCCGCCCTCGGTTCGGAGGGAGGGCACCAGTACGCCGGGATCGAATCGATGGCCCTTCGGAGCCTCCGCTCGAAAGCTCACCTGGGTCGTCGAATAAGGGGTGGCGAAGCCGGCGGCGCTGCCCTTCTCGCTGAAGGCGGCCTTCTCGGTGCCCGTCGTCGTGATGACGAGAGCGTACTTGAGCGTTTCGCCGGCTCCGAGCGCGGGCTCGACGCGCGGGTGCCAGCGGATCCGGGTCAGATCGACCGCGACCCCATCCACCTTGGAGGTGCGGATCGAAGCGTACGAACACTGCTCGAGCGTCACCGTGAAGAGGTTGCTCACCTTGCCCAGTACGCGCACTTCGACCCGCGAACGGCGTCGCAGATCCTCGGCATCGCCGACGAAGAAACTGGTCCAATCCGGCAAGAGGAGATTGACGCCGAACTGGGTGCCATTGCGAACGGTGTAGTCGATCTCCATTCGAAAATCACCGTCATCGTTCAGATACTGGTGACGATGATCGAGTGCGATCAGTTCGAGCCCATACGCTTCCCCTGCCGGTCGGGCGGGAATGTGGTCGGGCTTTGGACCCTCCGTGGCGAAGTGCTTCGACCAGAAGTCCACCAGGACCTCATGGCTGGGATGGCGCAGCCCGTCCGGCTTGACCGCCGAGAAATGATCGGTCCCTCGAAGCTGAATGGGCGCCCCGAAGTATCGTCCCGCGGACTCGGCGGTGACGACCAGACGCCGGTCGGGGAGCCACGTCCGGTGGAAGATGAAATGATTCTCGTACGCCTCCACGCCGACCAGCCCGGGAATGCGTCGCTCGCTCACGAGTGTCTTGAACCGCGTGTCCAGATCACGCAGGCTCCAGCTTCCCCACTCGAGCTGCGCCCCGAGCTGTTGGTAGTAGAACTTCGTGAGCCACTGGAGTCGATCCGCGAGGGCAGATCCGTAGGATGGAGACGCCATCAGCACCAGTCCGACTTGCTTCCCGCGAAAGGCCGCGTACTGACTTTCCAAGAGGTAGCGCGCGACGATGCCCCCGGTGCTGTGACAAACAAAGACGATGCGTCTTTTGGACATGACCGCGGGGATGCCATGCTCGTCCACCCGGTTCATGGCCGAAAACAGCTCGGCGGCACAATCCTTGACCTCGTACGGTCCCGCGTCGACGGCGGTGTAGTATCCTCCCAGGAAAATCGACGGATCCCCGAACCTTCGATCGGTCCTGACGAGCTCGGGCCAGTACACGTTCTTGCGACCATCGTGACGGTCTACGTGGAGCCAGCACGACCGGCTATCGGACAAGATGCCGTGTACGAAGACGAGCGCAGCGGAAGACGACGTGTACTGATACCAGATATTGTTCTGGCCGGCGGGCGGAATCGTGGGGACGCTGTTCATCGAGACGCAGGCTTCATCCTTACTGCCCGGGAATTGTATTGGCAAGCGAGTTGATGGGTCAAGGCCGGAGTGAACGCGTCGTAGCCCAACGGAGGACCCCATGACGGAGGTAAGAGCGGCGATCGTGACGGGCGCGGCGAGCGGGCTCGGCCGCGCCATGGCGCTCGGCCTGGTGGCTAGCGGGATCAACGTGGTGGCGGTCGACCGGGACGCAGCGGGGCTCGCCACGCTGAAGCCTGCGGGCGTGGGCCGCACTGGCAGGGTGCTACCGCATCTTGCCGACCTCGCGCGGCCGGACTCCTTCGAGTCCGTCACCACGGCCGCCCTCGAGGAGTTCGGCCGCATCGACGTGCTCGTGAACAATGCCGGCATCGGCCAGGATTCGGTGCGGGCCGATCAGCGCCGGAATCCCATCCGCCTGTGGGAAGCGCCGCCCGAGCAGTGGAGCCGCTTCCTCGCCGTGAACGCGACCGCGCCGATCATGATGGCGCGCGCGGTGGTCCCGCATCTGATCCGCGCCGGCTGGGGACGCGTGATCACCGTTACCACCAGCCTCGGCACCATGGTTCGGGCGGGCTATCTCCTCTACGGCTCTAGCAAGGCGGCGGCCGAGTCCGCCATGGCGGTGCTCGCTGCGGATCTCGCGGGCACCGGCGTGACCTCCAACGTGCTCGTGCCCGGCGGCGTCACCAACACGCCGCTCGTGGGCCCGGACGCGGGTGACCGCAGCAAGATGCTCCAGCCCGAGATCATGGTGCCGCCGCTACTGTGGCTCGTGTCCCGCGAGGCCGACCGCGTGAACGCGCGACGTTTCGTGGCGGTGGATTGGGACACGACGCTGCCCCCCGCCCAGGCCGCGGAGAAAGCGGGCGTCCCCATCGCCTGGCTCGGGATCGCGCGGATGCCGATCGAGCCGAAGTAGCCCCCGTCATCGTCGGTAGAGAGCCTTGAGCCACGGCGGCGCCACCAGGGTCGTGAGCATCACCGCCGCCACGAGGACCGAGTAGAGACCCTCTCCGATCACCCCCGCGAGGAGCCCGGCGCCGGCGAAGATGAGCCCCACCTCGCCGCGCGGCACCATCCCCACGCCGACGGGCCAACGCCGTACTCCCGGGGTGTAGACCACCAGCCCCGCCGCGAGCTTCGTGCCCACGGCCACCGCGGTGAGGAGCAGGACCAGCCAGAAGAGGCCGGCGCCGCCCGGCCCCAATGGGTTGAGGATGACCAGCTGCACCTTCATGCCCACGATGACGAAGAAGATGGGGACGAGCAGGTCCGCGATCGGCTTGAGCCGGTGCTCGATGACCTCGCGTTGCCTGGTCGTGGCCAGCACCAGGCCCGCCGCGAACGCGCCGATGATCGGAGCGAGACCCGCGAGATCCGCGAGCACCGCCAGCGCCACCGCGAACACCACCGACGAGACGATGGTGGTCCCGCGTGCGCGCATGCGCTCGATGACCTCGAGCATGCGCGGCGCCAGGCGCACCCCCACCAGGATGGCCAGCGCCACGAAGCCGACGGCGGTGACGCCGAGCACGCCGAGCGAGCCCGCGGAGATCGTGCCCGTCTGCGCGAGCGCGGTGACCACCGCCAGCACGAGCAGGGCCAGGATGTCGTCGACCACCGCCGCGCCCAGCACCACCCTGGCCGCAGGATCCTGGAGGCGCCCGAGATCGGCCAGCACGCGCGCGGTGACGCCGACGCTCGTCGCGGTGAGCGTGGCTCCGACGAACACCGCCACCAGGGGGGCATGGCCCAGGACGGTCATCAGGGCAAAGCCGGCGCCGAAAGGCGCGATGACGCCGGCCAGCGCGACCAGGCTCGCCTGCGGTCCCGCCCGCGCGAGGTCGCCCAAATCGGACTCCAGCCCGACTTCGAACAGGAGAATGAGCACGCCGATCTCGGCGAACGCGTGAAGCGGCTCGGATTCGTGAACCAGCCCGAGAACGCCGGGCCCGATGATCACCCCGGCCACCAGCTCGCCCAGAACGGCCGTCTGACCCAGCCGCGTCATCCCTTCGCCCGCCAGCTTGGCGGCGAGCCACACGACGAGGAGGCCCAGCAGCAGCTCGCGCGTCTCCATCGCTACGGGATCATCGTGAGCCCGTCGCAGCGGGCCCTCACCTCCGCGACCGAGGAACACGTCTTCACCAGCTCGACGAAGGCCCCCAGGGGAGTCGCCTCGACGCTGCCGGGAGTCGCCGCGGCGGTCAGGCGACCGAGCGCTGACCGTCCCCGGTCGCTGTCGAGCTCGCACGCGAAGATCTTCTCGGATCCGAGCCCAAGGAACTTCACGGTCTCGATCGTGACCGTCCCGCCTTTGAACCCTCCCTTGTCATGGCTGACGACGATCTTCTCACCGCTGTTCAGTGTGATCTGGCAATAGGAGCCTGCGCGCGGATCCGTGACGAACCGTCCTACCTTGGCCATGGCGTCTCCCCCAGAGAAAGTCGGGTCCCGCGTGTGGTGCCTGGATGACGTCCGCGTGGGGCGTCGTCGCGTCGGCGAGGAGCGACTATCAGTGCGGGTCTTCAGCGAGCGAAGGCGGACCGCAGACCGCTCTTGGCAGGCAGCCGGGGACCCGGCCAGCCAAGCGCGCGGGATCGGCGAAGAGCGGGCGCGGCCGCGGGACAGGCACGACCCGCGGCTCGGGCGGCGCCGACGCAAGGCGTGGAAGCTTGGGCGCCGCGACCAGCTCGGCGACGTGGCGGAGGCGGTTCATGCGCGCACCCTCGACTGAGCCCGCGGTGTCGAACACGAAGGCGCCGGGCATTGCGGGCAGCGACAGATCGAGGGCCACGTAGACGAGGAAGGCGACCAACAAGGCGCGTCGGGTCACGGGCAAATTCTAGCGTGGCCCTCGCGCGCACGCCAGGCGGGGACGCCGTCGGCGCGAGAGACCTCTGGTAGTATGACGACCCAGGGCCGGAGTGGAGAAACGGCAGACTCGCGGCGCTCAAAACGCCGTGCCCGCCAGGGCGTGCGGGTTCAAATCCCGCCTCCGGCACCACAATCAGCCGCTTGGCAGGCCCCCGCCCCGCCCCCGTAAACGCCTGCTCCGGAGCCCTCGTCTCATCTGGTGAACGGCGCCGAGATCCTGACACGCACGCACCCAGCCACTCACACGACGAGACAAGGAGAGCGGACATGAAGACGCGCACGCTGTCATTGACGCTGGCCGCTGCCGCCGCCGCGCTGAGCCTTGGCGCCGCCGCCCCCGCCTTCGCCGATTCCTACGAGCAGATCATCGACCGCCGCCAGGACCGCCAGGACGACCGCATCGACCAGGGCATCACGTCGGGCGAGCTCACGCGCCCGGAAGCCGCCCGCCTCCAGCGGGGCCAGAATCACGTGAATCGGATGGAAGACCGCGCCCTCGCCGACGGCACGATCAGCCATGGCGAGTTCCGGCGCATCGAGCGGGCGCAGAACGTCGAGAGCCACCGCATCTACCGCCAGAAGCACGACCGCCAGCACCGCCCCGGCCGGTAGAACCCGGCGGCCCCGCCGCACCGGACGAGCCCGCAAGTATTCGCCATCCTTGACAGAACAGGGCGTAGTCAGTATTCTGACCGGTGCGGTGGGGCTGTAGCTCAGTTGGGAGAGCACAAGGCTGGCAGTCTTGGGGTCAGGGGTTCGAGCCCCCTCAGCTCCACCAAAAATCGAAACGGGGTCACGGATCGCTCCGTGACCCCGAAGCGTTTCGGCCACGCGGGGAGGGCACGATGAACGTCGAGGTGGCATTGAATCGGTTGCGTGAGGCGATCGAGGAGCGGGGCTCCGGCGTCTATCTGATCACGGTCTCGGGCGATGCGCGCCCGCATGCCGTGTACCTGGACGCGGCGTGGGAGAACGGCCGGCTCGCCGTCGTCGGCGTGGGCGCGACCACGACGGCCAACGCGGCGGCGCGGCCGAACGTATCGCTGCTCTTCCCGGTCAGCGCGGCTGCGGACTACACGCTCTTCGTCGACGGCCCCGCCACGGTCGAGGCGCGCGGCGGCGAGCGCTGCGTCGTGGTCACGCCCACCCGCGCCGTCTTCCATCGTCCCGGTGCGCCGAGCGATCCCGCCTCGTCCTGCACCTCGGACTGCGTCCCGATCCTTCAGGCGCCCACTCGCCTCGCGCCGCCCCGCTGATCGACGACGCGCCCCACACGTTACGAGGCTTGCGGAGCGGGATGCTTCGCGGCAGAGTAGCGGCCACTCACCCAGAAGGAGGGGCCTATGCCGTTCTACGGTCGCGGCGCCGTGCGCATCCACTATGAAGAGGTCGGCTCCGGGTTTCCGCTGCTGCTGATTCCGGGCGGCGGGCTCAATTCCGCCATCAGCTGGTGGGCGAGCGGCGCCGCCTTCAACGCCATGGAGGAGTTCAAGGACGACTTCCGCTGCATCTCCATGGACCTGCGCAATGCGGTCACCGGGCAGTCGACCGGCCCCCTCGAGGTCGACCGGCCCTGGGACGCCCACGCCGACGATCAGCTGGGGCTCATGGACCATCTGGGCATCACGAAATTTCTCGTGCTCGGAAACTGCATCGGAGGCCCGTTCATCTGGAAGCTGCTTCAGCGCGCGCCCGACCGTGTGATCGCCGCGGTGATGAGCCAGCCGAGCGGCTATCGGCCGGAGGAACCCGACCTCTTCTGGAACAACAACACGACGAACTGGGGTCCCGCCCTCTGCGCGAAGCGCCCCGACATCACCATGCCAATGGTCGAGCGCTTCCTGACCACGATGTACCGCTCGCCCGCCGACTTCGTCTTCACGGTGACGCGTGATTTCGTGCGCAGCTGCCGCACCCCGATCTTGGTGCTGCCGGACGACATCCCGGCGCATCCCTACGCGGTGGCGATGGAGGTCGTGAGCCTCGCGCCCAACGCGGAGGCGTCGATCTACCCGTGGAAGGAATCCAAGGACACGATCCGCAAGGTCGTCGAGCATGTGCGGACATTTCTCAAGACGCACGAGCCCGCCACGGGGCGTTGAGCTTTCATCCGCGAAAGGAGCCCGCTATGCACGCGCTGTTGAGGACGAGGGCACGAGTGCTCGGGGCCATGCTGGTGACGCTGGCGATGGTGTCGGCAGTGGGCATCGCCGTCGCTCAGACCGAGGAGGGCATCGCGCACCACTACAGCGACAAGTTCGAGGGCAAGAAGACGGCGAGCGGCGAGATGTACGACAAGGCAAAGCTCACCGCGGCGCACAAGAAGCTCGCGATGGGCACCAAGGTCAAGGTGACCAACGTCGAGAACGGCAAGAATGTCGTGGTCACCGTCAACGATCGGATGGGCGCTTCGAGCAAGGCGGTGATCGACGTCACCCCGCGCGCGGCCGAGGAGCTCGGCTTCAAGGGCGGGCAAGCCAAGGTCAAGCTGGAAGTCCAGAAGTAGCGCAGCCGTGCGCGACCCGGACGGGCATCGCCGGCGCTCAGCGCGCCGGCGACGCCACGAATATGGGGATCTTCCGGGCCGTCTTCGCCTGATAGTCCGCGTAGGGCGGAAACGCGGCGACGGCGAGGTCCCAGAGCCGCGCCCGTTCCGCGTCGTCCTGCACCTCGCGGACGCGCATGGGCTGCACCATCGTGAGGTCGCGAATCTCCACCGCGGGATTGGCGCGCAGATTGTAGACCCATACGGGATTCGTCGGCGCGCCGCCCACCGAGCCGACGAGGATGTAATTGGCGCCGTCCTTGACGCGCATCAGCGGCGTTTTCCGGATCGCGCCCGTCTTGTTCCCGGTGTGCGTGACGATGATCACCGGCAGCCCGGTGTCGCGAAGCGTCGTCCCCAAGGTGCCACCGCTTCCTTCATAGAGCTCGACCTGCTCGCGTACCCACTGTCGGGGGCTCGGGATGTAGTCCGGCATGCGGTCTCCTCGCTGGGTTCTCTCGTCAGATCTGGCGGCGGCGTCCGAGGACGGGCTCCTGCTTGACCCCGTGCCCTGCCTCCTCGATGGGCACGTACTGACCGCGGTCGGGGTCGAAGGCGTGTACGCTCCCCTCGGCGATGTCGTAAATCCACGCGTGCAGGGTGAGCCGGCCGCAGGCGAGCGCCGCCATGACGCTCGGGTGCGTGCGAAGATGCTCGATCTGGACCAGCACGTTTTCCCCCACCGCCGTCTCGACCAGCTCGTCGCCGGTCACGTCCGGGTAGGCGGCACGGAGGATGCGGCGCGTGCCATCGCAGTGGCCGAGCCAGGCCGCCACCGCGGGCATGTCCTTGACCTCGGAGGGATCGATCACCGCCTTCATCGCGCCGCAGTGCGTGTGGCCGCAGATGATGATGTCGGAGATGCCGAGGGCCTCGACGCCGTACTCGATGGCGGCCGACTCCCCGGACGGCACCCCCCAGGGCGGGATGATGTTCCCGGCATTGCGCAGGATGAAGAGCTCCCCCGGTTGGGTCTGCGTGATGAGGTTCGGCACGATGCGTGAATCCGAGCAGGTGATGAAGAGGGAGTCCGGCGCCTGCTTGTCCACCAGCCGCCGGAAGAGCTCGCGCTGGGGGCCGAACACGCCGGCCTGGAATCGATGGATGCCCTCGACGAGGTTCCTCACGCGGCGCCTTTCCCGGTTCGGCTACTCGGCGTAGGCCGTCGGGGTGGCGGCCGTCTGCGCGGCGAAGATCGAGCGATAACCCACGCGGTCCCAGCGGGGCGGCAGTTTCGCAGGATAGGGCTCCATGTGCACGTACGCCGGCTCGTCGCCTCGTACGAGCTCACCGGTATGCGTGGTCGGGGCGGGCGCGGGCGTGAGCGGCAAGGCGTCGGCCGCGGCATAGACGTTCAGGAGCAGCGGCCGCATGCGCGGCGAATGATTCGCGGCGGAGCCGTGCACCACGCGGCAGTCGATGACGATCACCGTGCCGGCCGGCCCGCATGCCTCGACCGCCCGGTCCACGGGCAGCCCAGCTACGTCGCGCGGTTTGAGGGCGCCCGTCCAGCCGCCGCGCTCGTCGAACTGGTCGAAGATCGGCCCGCCCTGCGTGCCGGGCAGCAGGGTGAGCGGCCCCTGCGCGTGGCCGGTGTCCTCGAGATACACGCCGAACGTCAGCACGCCGCAATGGGTGTGCGGCCAGGCCTGGATATCCTGGTGCCAGCGCACCGCATCGCCGCCCGCCGACCACTTGAAGTTGAGCTTGGAGCTGTGAAAGCGGAGATCGGGGCCCAGCAGGTCTGCCACGAGGTCGACGACAGCGGCGTCCCGAGCGAAGGTCCAGAGCTCGGGGTGCTGGTCCACCGCTTTGCGCAGGCGCCGGATGTTCGGCTTCGCGGCGGTGTGGTCGGGAGCCAGGTCGAATTGATCGTCGGACGCGGTGAGCGCGCGCGATTCCTCGACCTTGGCGACGACGACCGAGCGCAGACGCTCGAGCCACGCGCCGCCGACATGGCCGGGGACGACGAGAAAGCCGTCCGTGAAGTACCGCTCACGCTGCCGCTGCCCCAGCACCAGCGGCGGCCGACTCAGGATCTGGTCTGGACGCATGGGAAGAGTGTACCCGGCGCCGGGTCCGAAATACGCGGGGCGATCGCCGTGGGAAGGTCGGCGAGCACGCCGCCGTGGTGGTCGCCGGCGAGCGGAATGATCCTAGACTTCCAGGTTCTCGCGGCGTACCGACTCGTTCCGGGCGAGGTCGGCCGGGGTGCCCTCGAACACGATGTGCCCGTGCCCCATCACGTACACGCGATGGGAGATCTTCAGCGCGATCGTGAGCTTCTGCTCGACGAGGAGAATCGAGACGCCCCGGCGGGCGATTTCATCGAGGAACTGACCCACCTGGACCACGAGCATGGGGGCCAAACCCTCGGTGGGTTCGTCGATGATGACCAGCTCCGGGTCGCCCATCAGCGTGCGACCCATCGTGAGCATCTGCTGCTCACCGCCCGAAAGCACGCCAGCCGGATTGTGCTGCCGGTCCCGGAGATGCGGGAACAGCGCGAACATATCGTCGAAGCTCCAGCGACCGAATTTCCCCGCGCGCTTGAGCCCGAGCTCCAGGTTCTGCCTCACCGTCAGCGTGGGGAAGATCTGACGATCCTCCGGCACGTAGCCGATGCCGGCATGGGCGATCTGATCGGGGCGGAGTCCGGCGATGCTCTTCCCCTTGAACAGGACCTCGCCGACGGGCTCGACGAGGCCCATGATCGCCTTGCACGTGGTGGAGCGGCCGACGCCGTTCCGGCCGAGCAGGCTTACGATCTCGCCGCCCTTCACTTCGAGGTTCACGCCCTGGAGGATGTGACTCTTGCCGTAGAAAGCATGGAGGTCGCGGACCGAGAGCATCAGGCCGCCTCGGCCGGCGCGCCCAGGTAGGCGTCCTGCACCGCGCGGTTGGCGCGAATCTCCGCGGGCGGCCCGGAGGCGATGACCTGCCCGTACACCAGCACGGTGACCACATCGGCGAGGTCGAACACCACGCTCATGTCGTGCTCCACCATCACGAGGGTCTTGCCCGCGGTGATCCGGCGGATCAGCGCGACCGCGTGGTTGGCCTCGCTCCGGCTCATGCCCGCGGTCGGCTCGTCGAGGAGAATGGTGTCCGCGCCGCCCGCGATCGTGATGCCAATCTCGAGGGCGCGCTGCTCGGCATACGAAAGAAGTCCCGCGGGCACGTCCCGCCGCGTCTCCAGGTTGACGTCGGCGAGCAGGCGCGCCGCCTGGTCGTTGAGGGTGCGCTGACCGCCCATGAGGTGCCAGAAGGAGTACTTGTAGCCCCGCGACCAGAGGAGCCCGCACCGGATGTTCTCGAAGACCGTCATCCGCGGGAAGATCGACGTGACCTGGAAGCTCCGCGAGAGACCCCGGCGGTTGATCTCGTGGGGCGGCAGCCCATCGATGGGCCGGCCGTGGAGGGCGATGCTGCCGCCGGTCATCGGGAAGCGCCCGCTGATCAGGTTGAACAGCGTGGTCTTACCGGCGCCGTTGGGGCCGATGATGGCGTGGCGCGAGCCCGCGGCCACGTCGAGGCTCACGCCCATGATGACCGCGGTCGAGCCGAAGCTCTTCCGCACGTCGGTCAGCCGCAGCGCGGGCGTGCTCATGCGCGGACCTCCGCCCGCTTGATCTCCTCGCTCACGGCGCCCCACGTCGCGCCGAAGCGGCGCATGGCGAAGCGCAGCCAGAGCCCGCCACCCACCATGAGGGCTCCGGCGATCAGCCAGGGCGGCGCGCTCCGCGGGTCGACGGTGATCCTCGACAGCGTGAAGCTCTTGCCCTGGGCGGCGCCGATGGTCAGGAACGAACAGAGCTCGACGGCCAAGACGAAGCCGACGGTCACCGCGAGGGCGGGAATGAGCAGCCGGAGATAGGGCCCGAGGAGCCGGCCCATGCGCCCCGCCCGCCAGATGGGCTGATGCATGAGCACGAGGCCGGTGAGCCCCATCGGCGCGAACGTGACCATCAGGATGAAGAGCACGCCCGCGTACACCAGCCACGAGTTCGAGAGCAGGCTCACCCAGCTTTGCAGGAGCACGATGAGCACCGCACCGACCACCGGCCCCGCGAACACCCCCACCCCGCCGATGTAGGTCATGAGGAGGGCGTTCGCCGACATGGCACCCGCCACGGTATCGTAGGTCACGATCTCGTAGGTGAGGGTGTAGAGCGACCCCGCGATCCCCGCGAAGAGGCCGGACAGCGCGAACTGGAAGAAGCGGACCATGCGCGGGTCGTAGCCCACGAACTGCGCGCGCTCATGGTTGTCGCGGCACGCGTTGGCCATGCGCCCCAGCGGCGTGCGCGTGAGCAGCAGCATGCCCACCACGGACAGCGCCGTCCACGCCACGATGAGGTAGTAGACCTGGATGGGCGCCCCGTAGCCCATTCCGAGGAGGCTGTGGCCGGTCATGCGGTTCGTGCTCACGCCACCCTCGCCGCCGAAGAAGGTCTGGAACATGAGAGCACAGGAGGTGATCAGCTCCCCGATGCCGAGCGTGATCATGGCGAACGCCGTCGCGCGCTGCTGCGTGGCGAAGTACCCGAGCACGAGGGCGAAGCCCAGCCCGCCCAGCGCGCCGGCCAGCGGAGTCAGCTCGAGCGGCAACGGTACGCCGCCGCCCTTCGTCGCATTGAGAACGTGGGCGGTGACGTAGCCGCCGAGCCCCAGGAAGACGGCGTGGCCGAAGGAGAGCAGGCCCGCCTGGCCCATCAGCATGTTGTAGCTGAGGGCGAAGACGATCGAGATGCCGATCTGGCTCAGCATCGAGACGATGAAGCCCGAGTGGCGTCCCGTGCTCCAGTCGTAGGAGAACCACGGGACCACCACCGCGAATGCCAGGGCGGCCAGCCAGGGCCAGTGGCGGCGGACGAAGCCCGCCGCACCGCCCGCCTCGATGGGCCGCGCCGCCGTTCCGACCGCGCTCACGTGTCGCGTGTCCCCATGAGCCCGCGCGGCTTGATGAGAAGGACGAGGATCAGCATCAGGTAGGGCAGCAGCGCGCCCACGCGGGGCAGCGGCATCGTGAGCACCTCGGCCAGCGGCGTCGCCGAGGTGACCTTGAGCCCGAGGCGCGCGAGGAGATCCGCGAACGAGACGTCCAGCACCACCGCGTACGTCTGCACCAGCCCCATGATGAGCGAGGCGAGGAAGCAGCCCGCGAGCGAGCCCAGCCCGCCGAAGACGACGACCACGAACACGATCGGCCCCATCGTGGCGGCCATGGAGGGCTCGGTGACGAGGTAATTGCCGCCGATCACGCCGGCGAGCCCGGCCAGCACCGAGCCGCCCGCGAACACGATGGTGAACACACGCGGCACGTTGTGACCCAGCGCTCCGACCATCTCCGGGTGGGTCAGCGCCGCCTGGATCACGAGTCCGATGCGGGTGCGGGTGAGGAGAAGCCAGATCCCCACGAACATCAGGATCGAGATCAGCAGCATGAAGCCGCGATAAGCGTGGAAGTTGGAGCCGTAGATGTGGAACAGGGGCCGGTCGAGCACGGGCGGCACGCGATAGGGCACGGGGAGCAGGCCCCACGCCATCTGCACGCCCTTCTCGATGATGAAGGCCAGGCCCACCGTGAATAGCAGCTCGGCGATGTGGCCGTTCCGGTGCACGCGGCGGAGCGCGTACATCTCGACGACCGCGCCCAGCACGCCGGACAGGATGGGCGCGATGACGAGGGCGGGCCAGAAGCCGACGACCCGGCTCACCGAGAACGCGAAGTAGGCGCCGAGCATGTACATGCTCGCGTGGGCGAAGTTCAGCACGCCCATCATCGAGAAGATGAGCGTGAGCCCGCTCGCCAGCATGAAGAGCAACATGCCGTAGACGAGCCCGTTCAGCAGCGAGACGAGCAGGACTTCCATGTAACCGAGGTCTCTCACGCCTGCACCCTCGCCCCCTCACCCTGCCCTTTCCCCCGACGGGGGAGAGGGTTCGATGAGAGGGAGAGGGTTGGGGTGAGGGGTCTTAGGCCGCCGGCCGCTTCATGTTGCAGGTGTTCGGCTGATCGAGGTCCTTGGGCTGCACGGTGGTCTCCGTCTTCCAGCCGAGTCCCGTCTTCTCCGAGTCGTACTTCACCCCCTTGGTGAAGACGCCCACGAAGTACTCACTGAGGATCTGATGGTCCGCCTTCCGCATCGTCACCTGATGGCCGAGCATGTCGGTGATGGAAAGCCCCTCCAGCGCCGCCGCGAACTTCGCAGGATCGGTGGAGCCGGCCTTGTTCATCGCCGCCTGGAGGAACTCGAAGATGGTGCGGAAGCCGGCCGCGTAGAAGTCGAAGTCGTGCTGCGAGCGGAACTGCCGGGTCCAGCCCTCGGTGTCGGTCTTGCCCGTCTCCACCGCGATGTTTTCGTGGAACGCCATCACCGAGCGCACCTTGCCGTTCCCGGCGGGCCCGATGGCGGTGGCCCCGCCGCCGAGGTGCGCGTACATCGTGTAGTAGCGGATGTCGAGGCCGGAATCCATGCCGCTCTTGATCAGGAGCGTCATGTCCGGGCCCCAGTTGCCGGTGAGGAGGGCCTGCGCGCCCGACGCCTTGATCTTCGTGACGTAGGGAGAGAAATCCTTCACCTTGCCGAGCGGGATCAGCTCGTCACCGACCACCTTCACGTCGGGCCTCAGCTTGCCGAGGAACGTCTTCACGTCACGCTGCACCGACTGCCCGAAGAGGTAGTCCTGGTTCAGGAGGTACACCTTGGTGACCTCCTTGGGCAGGGCGCGCGCCATCGTCTCCGCCTTCATGCCCACGTGCGCGTCCATGCGGAAGTGCCAGTAGCTGCACTTCTCGTTGGTGAGCTCGGTGGCCACCGCGCCGCAGTTGACGTAGACGATGCGGTTGTTCGGGTTGCGCTCGTTGTGCTTGTCCACGCCTTCGATGAGCGCGGCCGCGATGTTGGAGCCCGAGCACTGCATGATGATCGGCATGTTCTGGTCGGTCGCGGCTTTGAGGGCGAGGAGCGCCTCGGACGGCTGCGACTTGTTGTCGAAGGAGACGATCTCGAACTTGCGGCCGACGGCGCCACCGCGGCCGTTGATGTAGTCGAGGATGTACTTGAACTGCTGCAGGTTCTGATCGCCCACCTGCGCGAAGGGCCCCGAGAGTGGGTCGGTGTACATGATCTTGATCGTGCCGCCCTGCTGCGCGGTCACGGTGCCCGTGCCGGTCCAGAGGGCGATGACGACGACCAGGATTAGGGCAATGAGCCGCTTGAGCTGGAGCATGAGTCCCTCCTCGTTGAGTGGCGCCGCGCGCGTCCGGCCAAGGCTTCGGGCACGCCGAGGGTATCCCGCTCCGCGGGCCAAGTCAAAGGCGGCCCCGGAGCCCGCAAGGCTACAATGACCGCGCGAGCGCGGCATGGAGCCCCTTCTCGGAATCCCCGTCGGACTGGCGCTGAGCACGGCGACGGGGCTGCGCATCTTCGTGCCGCTGCTGCTCACCGGCTTGGCCGGGCGCCTCGGCTATGTCCCCCTCACTCCCGGCATGAGCTGGATCGCGTCGGACACGGCGCTGGTCGCGTTCGCCACCGCCACGCTGCTCGAGGTCGTCGGCTACTACGTGCCCTGGCTCGACAACCTGCTCGACACCCTGGCCACCCCCGCCGCCATCGCCGCGGGGGTCGTCGCCACCGCGGCAGTCACCCCGGAGCTTCCGCCGCTGCTGCGCTGGACCCTGGCCATCGTCGCCGGCGGCGGCGTGGCGGGCATCGTCCAGGCCGCCACCGCGCTGTTGCGCGTGAAGGCCTCCGCGTTCACGGCGGGCACGGGCAATCCCGTGCTCGCCACCGGCGAGCTCATGGGCTCGCTCATCCTCAGCCTCCTCGCGCTGATCCTGCCGCTTCTCGCCGCCGCCCTCGCCGCGGCGGCGCTGACCATCCTGGCCTGGCGACTCCTCGTCATGGGCCGGCATCGGGCCCGACGATCGACTTGATCACTGGGCCGATTTCGCGAGATCGCGCTCCGATTTGACCGCCGCCGCCGACTCTCGCTACCATGCGCTCGCCTCGCCCGATACCGGACCGATGGGCCCGGAACGCCGCGCTAGCATCTACCGCGCAAACGCCCGAGGAGGCCGATGACAGCTCGTGGAACGGGGGATCGCCGACGATTGGTCATGGCAGTCGGCGCGCTGCTCTTCGCGCCGCTGCTCGCCGGGGCTCAGCCGGCGGGAGGGTCCCCCCGGGTCGGATTCCTCTTCTATGGCTCTCCGGGCCCGTCGCCGGAGATCGACGCCTTTCGGCGCGGGCTCCGTGACCACGGCTACGTCGAAGGCCAGAACATCACGGTCGAGTACCGATTCGCGGGCGGCCGCGTCGGACAGCTCCCCCAGCTCGCCGCCGAGCTGGCGCGGCTCAATCCCGAGGTCATCGTGACGCCCGGGACGCCCGCGTCGCTGGCCGCCAAGAACGCGACGAAGACCATTCCCATCGTGTTCGTGGGAGTGGCGGACGCGGTGGGGGCCGGACTGGTGGCGAACCTCGCCCGCCCGGAGGGGAACACCACCGGGCTCGCCAGCCTCAACGCCGAGCTGGGAGGCAAGCGGCTGGAGATCCTCAAGCAAGTCGCCCCCAAGGCCTCCCGCGTTGCCGTCCTCTACAATCCGGCCGACCGGGCCAATGTCCTGGTCCTGAAGGGGCTTCAGCAATCAGCGCCCGCGCTCGGCCTGACCTTGCAGCCCTTCGAGGTGCGCGAGCCGCGTGACTTCGAAGCGGCGTTCGCCGCGATGTCGCGGAAGGGCGCCCAGGCGATGTTCGGCGCGACTGGGGTTCTGACCACGGAGCACCGCAAGACGGTTGTGGCCCTCGCGGTCAAGAACCGGATCCCCACCATGTGGGGCGACCGGGAGTTCGTCGATGTCGGAGGACTCATGTCGTACGCGGGGAGCTTCCAGGGTCAGGTCCGCGATGCGGCCGCGTACGTGGACAAGATCCTCAAGGGAGCCAAGCCGGGCGACCTCCCCGTGCAGCAGTCCAGCACCTTCGACCTGGTGATCAATCTCAAGACGGCACGGGCGATGGGGTTCACGATCCCGCCCGCGGTGCTCTCCCAGGCCACCGAGGTGATCCAGTAGAGCGTGGGGCACGAGCGCGCCCGGGTCTTGACGGCCTCCCCATCCCAGTACAAGATCGTCGCCGCCGGGGCAGCGCCAATTCACGGGGGAGGCACACATGAAACGCATCGCCTACGCATGCCTGTTGCTCTGCGCTTGGATCGTGGTCGCGGCCGCTCCGGCCAGCGCCCAGGGGACGACGGTCGTCAAGGAGATGGTCGGGGTCTGGCAGCGCGCGGTGACGGAGGTCCTTGACGTGGCCGAGGCGATGCCCGAGGCGAAGTACGATTTCAAGCCCGCCGCCGAGGTGTCGACGTTTCGCGATCAGCTCGTGCATCTCGCCGACATCGCCCAGCGCTGGAGTGACGCGGCCAGCGGGACCAAGAGCGCGGCCCACGACCACGGAAAGAGCCTGACCAAGGCCGAGGTCATCGCGCTCGTGAAGGACAAGTTTCAGGTCGCAGAGGCGAAGCTGGCCGGGCTCAGCGACGCCCAGCTCCTCGAGCAGGTGAAGTTCCCCATCGGGGACCGCATGGTGAGCCGCTACACCTTCTGGTCGGCCCCGATCCTTCAGGCGCGCAACCACTATGGCCAGCTCGTCGTCTATCTCCGGATGAACGGGATCGTCCCGCCGAACACCGCGCGGCGATCGCGGTAGGCTCGACGCCGGGCCCGGGACCTCACGGGCACAGCCGCCGGTAGAGGGCTTCGTAGCGCGGGACGATGACGTCGGCCGCGAAGAGGGTCCGCGCGCGGTCCCGGGCCGCCCGGCCCAGCGCGAGTCGGCGCGGGGCATCGTCGAGCAAGGCCTCCACCGCGCCCGCCAGCGCGCCGGCATCGCCCGCCGGCACCAGCACCCCGCTGCGGCCGTCTTCCACCACCTCCGGGATGCCGCCCACCCGCGTCGAGACGCTGGGGCATCCGAAGCACATCGCCTCCAGAATACTCAGACAAAAGCTCTCGGTGTCCGACGTGAAGAGCCCGAGGTCACCGATCTGCAGATACTCCTCGATGGCGCTGACCTTCTCGCGAATGATGACGCGCGCGGTGAGGCCGAGGCGCTCCACGGTCGTCTTGTACGGCGCGAAGCTCTCCCCGGCGAGCACGAGAAGCTTGAAGTCGCGGGCCGAGCGCACGCGGGCCACCGTCTCCAGCAGGAGATCCACACGCTTGCCCGAGCGGAGGTTGGACGAGTGCAGGATGACCAGCTCCTCACCGAGTCCGAGCTCGCGGCGGACCTCGGCCGGGGACCGACGGGGCGGCCGGGGGGCGAAGAAGTTGTGGATGACCTCGATGGGCTGCCTGAACTCGAGCACCTGCTGCGTCTCTCGCTTCAAGGACTCGGACACCGCAGTCACCGCGTCCGAGCGGCTCAGCGCATACCGGATCGCGGGCGCATATCCCGGGTCCGAGCCCAGCAATGACGTGTCGGTCCCATGAAGCGTGGTCACGACCCGTGGCTGATGCTCGGGCGGAAGCATGGCCCGGGCGAGCATCGCCGCGGTCGCGTGCGGGACGGCGTAGTGCACGTGGAGGACGTCCAGCCGGTGCTGCAGGCTCACCTCGGCCATGCGTACCGAGAGCGGGAGCGTGTAGTCGGGGAATCGGAACAGCCCATACTCGTTGATGACGACGGAATGGAACTGCAGCCGCGGCGCGTCGACCGGGAGACGAAACGGGCGCTCGTAACAGATGAAATGCACCTCGTGGCCTCGGTTGGCCAGGTCCTCACCCAGCGCCGTCGCCAGGACGCCGCTTCCCCCCACCGAGGGGTAGCACGTGATGCCGATCCGGAGCGCCGCCTCCGTGCTCATGTCAGGGGCCGGGCGGGGCCGACGGCGCCGTGTAGGCCTCGTCGGGCCGATCGATCTCGTCGCGCGGGACAAAGGCGATCTCGCCCAGATCCCCGCGGTTGAGGTAGCCCTGCTCGCCCTCCCCGGCGACGTAGTGCGTGCATTGCAAGACTGACTGCATCCACCGGAACCGGGTGTCCCGGGCCGGGCTGACCTGCTCCTTGGTGTACGGGGGCGCCGGCATGTCGAGGAACGTGTCGCCTCCCGCGTGGAGCTGAAGACCACCGTCTCGGGCTCGCGCGCGCACGATCTCGCCCTCATAGGGCACGTCAACGAAGAAATCGCTCACCTCGCAGGCCCGCCGCCTCACCGCCGGATCGCCCGACCGAGTCACCTCGATGCCATCGAGCCAGCCGAGCTGCCGGTACATCTCCAGGCAGAACTCCCCCACCGTCACCGCCCGGATCGTCCGGAACAGGTCGATCAGCGGCGCGTCCACGTAGTTGGGAAGCTGGTGAGCCGTCCGCTCCCGCCAGCCTTCGGCGATCCGCTTCCCGTACAGCGGCGAGAATTTCCGTTGGACCTTGCTCGCCACCGCGAAATTCAGCGCGGCCGGCTCGCCGGTGGTCCGGTGCCGCAAGATCGTGCGGGTCTCGCGCGAGTCGTGATCGCTATCGTGATAGAAGAACACGACGCGCCCGCCGATCTCGGCCTGGAGCCGCCGCGCGGTCTGGATCTTCGCGACGAGGAACCGTCGCGGGAAGAATCCGCACGGCTGCTGGCCGAATGCGATGGTGGGCTCCGCGCTCATGACCGGGACACGGCGCTCCGAGGCCCCCGCGTCCCCAGCAGGGGTTGCAGGAGCAGGCTGAACCCGACGCACGCCGCGCAGCCGATCAGGTTGTACCAGAGATAACCAATGTTGAGCGACACGAACATCACGATCACCAGGGCCTGCGCGGCCACCGCGGCGGCGAACACCGCGTTGCCGCCCACGCGGCGGAGGAAGAACGCCACCAGGAAGATCCCCAGCATCACCCCGTAGAAAATGGAGCCCAGGATGTTGATCGCCTCGATGAGGTTCTCGGCAAAGCCGGCGAAGAGCGCGAATCCGATGGCAAAGACGCCCCACAGCGCGGTGAACCGCTTCGCCACCCGCACATTGCGTGCCTCGTCGACCGCGGCGACGGGGCGCAGCCGTCGCCAGAAGTCCATCGTGGTCGTCGTGCCGAGCGCATTGAGCTCGGCCGCCTTGGACGACAGCGCCGCGGCGAACATCACGGCGACGAGGAGGCCGATCGCTCCATGGGGAAGCTCATTCAGGATGAATGTGATGAACACGTAGTCCGAATCCTTCGTCTTCGCGCGCGAATCCGCCGCGAGGAGGGCCGCCTTCGCGTCAGCGCGCAGCCGGTCGGCGCGCTGGTGGGCCGCGACCATGGCCGTCCGGGTCGCGCCTTCCACGGCGGGGTCCGCGGCGCGCCGCGCCTCCGTCCAGGCTCGGATGGCGGCCCGCGTCTCGCCGACCGCGGCGGCGTATTCCACCTCGAGCGTCCGCAGCCGAGGGCCGGCGGGGCCGTCCGCGTGCCGCTGCCATTCGGCCCGGTTGAAGAAGACGGGCGGGGCGTGGAACTGGTAGAACACGAACAAGAGCGCCCCCAGAAGCAAGATCACGAACTGCATGGGGATCTTCAAGATCGCGTTGAACATCAGGCCGAGCCGGCCCTCACGCAGCGAGGCGCCCCCGATGTAGCGCTGCACCTGCGACTGGTCCGTGCCGAAATATGACAGCGACAGAAAGAGGCCGCCGAACAGGCCGGTCCAGAGTGTATACCGCCGGCTGGGGTCCATGGAGACGTCCACCGCGTTCAGCTTGCCGAGCGCTCCCGCCACGTGCGCGGCCCCGCTGAATCCGAGGCCTGCGGGCAGCTTGACGAGGAGCACGACAAGCGCCGTCACCATGCCGCCGAAGATCACCGCCATCTGCCACTTGTGCGTCAGCCCGACCGCTTCGCTGCCCCCGGTCACCGTGTACACGATCACGAGCACGCCGCTGAACACGATCACGAGATCGAGGGGCCAGCCCAGGACGGTGGAGAGGATGATCGAGGGCGCGTAGATGGTCACACCCGTCGCGAGGCCGCGCTGCAGGAGAAAAAGCGCCGCTCCGAGCAGACGGGTCTTCTCGTCGAAGCGCCGCCCCAGGAACTCGTACGCGGTGTAGACATCGAGACGTCGGTAGACGGGCAAGAACACCGCGCACACGATGATGAGGGCGAGCGGCAGCCCGAAATAGTTCTGCACGAATCCGATGCCGCTCTCGAATCCCTGGCCCGGAATCGAGAGAAACGTGATCGCGCTCGCCTGGGTCGCCATCACCGAGACGCCGATGGTGCCCCATCCCGTCGACACCCGGCCCCGAAGGTAGGTGTCGAGGCTGCGGATGTCGCGCGTGCGCCATGCGCCGTAGAACGCGATGCCGACCATGGTGCCGATCAGCACCACCCAATCGACGAGGTTCACGAGTAGAACCGGCTGAACGCCGCGAGCAGCACCACGAGGAGGACGAACCAGCCGAGCACGACGAGGTACAGAGAGCGCCAGGTATCAATTCCGGGCACACCAGGCGGCTCGGCGTCGGACCGCTCCTCGGCCGGTGGCCGCTTCACTTGCCCAGGGAGACCAGATTGGCGAACAGCCGATAGGCCCCCGGCACTCCCTCCGGGAGCTGCCGGAACCACGCCAGGCTGGTGTACACGAAGTGCCCCTTCCCGTATCGAGCCACGAGCAGGCCTCCCCGGAGCGGCGTCTCGCCCGGATCACCCGTCGCGAGGAGTGGCGTGAACCGCTCGTCCCACCGCTCGGGGAAATACAGACCCCGTTCCTGCGCCCAATCCTCGAAGTCGTCCGGGGTGATGCGGTTGGGAGTGTTCAGAGCTGGATGGTCCGGCGCGAGAATGGCCACCGGCGCGTGCTCGTCGGTCACGCGGCTCCGGGAGATCTGCAGCTGGAACGGCGCGAGCCAGTCCTCCTTCAAGCCTTGCGCGACATTGTATTGCGCGACGAGGGTCCCGCCCGCCTCGACGTACGCGAACAGCCCGGGAAGGTGCGCGGCGAGGTCCGTTCGAACATTGAAGGCCCGGATACCGATCACCACCGCATCAAGTGTGCGGAGGTTTTCCGCCGTCAGCCCGTCCCCGTTCAACCGCGCCACCGCGTACCCCATCTGCTCGAGGGCGCCCGCCACCTCGTCGCCGGCGCCGGGCAGGTAGCCGACGCGGCGGCCGCGGATGGCCAGATCGAGCGAGAGCGCTTTCAGCGTCGCGGGCGGGTGCAGGAGCTGAAACGGAAGGTGCTCGTAGCGAACCTCGATGCGCTGCTGGTTGAAGCGCATGCCGTCGATCTCGACCCTGGCCTCGACCGAGCCCGTCGTGGGCCCAGCCGGGGGCGTGACGGTGAACGCGACATGAGCCCGATCGGGCGGCGCGGCCAGCCGGAAGGGCTGTGACGCGGGCGAGATCGTCCAGCCGCTCGGCGCCTTCAGCTGGACGACGCCGGCGACGCGCGCACGAGCCGCGGTCACCTCCACCGACACCGGACGCGGGGCGCCGGGAGTGAAGAGCTCGACCGGCGCGGCGAAGCGCAGCGAGACCGGCGGAATGACTTGCAGGCGGCGGCCGGGGGTCCCGGTCGACGCTCCGGCCACCGGCTCGCCCTGAATCACGAGGGTCTGACCACCGACCTCGAAGACGTATTCGACCGGGAGCACGGGCGGGTTCTCCGCCCGGCCGATGAGCGAGGCGTCGTCCACTCGAAACAAGCCCGGCGTGCTTTCATGGCGGAGCCAGTACGGCTGGCTCGGAACGGTGGTCCGGGGCAGCGTCTGGCTCGCTTCACGAACGACCGGCCGGCCTTGCCGGAGGTCGAGCGCCTTGCCGAATAGCCGGTGCGTCGCGGGATCGCGCATCGCGACCCAGCGCACGGGGAGGCTCGCGCGCGCCACGCTCGCGGTGTGACGGAGCTTCACCGTCTCGCCGGGCACGATCTCGCTGCGGTCCGCGACCGTCTCGACTTCCAGGCCGAGGCACGCCTGGAGGATCCGATCGAGCTGCCTGCGCTTATCGTTCACGAGGGGGTCGGCGGGGACGCGGGCCAGATGGTCGCGGATCGCGAGCAAGGCGGGCACGCTCGCCTCGGGCGCGCTCGGATCGAATCGTGCGATGGCCTCGCCAGTCAGTCGTCCGATCTCGGCTCCGCCCGCCACGCGGCCCCACGTCGTGTCGACGCCGTCGAAGAGGTCCTGCGCGGCCGGCTCCCCGCCGAGGGGCAGGAAGCCCTCGATCCGCGCCCCGCCGGTGGGTGCCAGGGCGCCCTCCATGCCCTCCGTGCCGAAGCCCTGCGTCTTGTGCATGCCACGGCTCCGCGCCGCGATCGAGGCGAAGGATTCTCCCAGCACCGGATCGGCGCCCCCCACGTCCAGGCGCACCACGCCGGGCCCGTCTGGCACCGGTGCGGCGGCCCCCAGGAGCCCCGCTCGGTTGTGAAGGATCCGCTTGGGCTGCCAGGGCGTCAGCTCGCCGAGCTGCTCGGGGAACGCGCGGGGGTCGCCGGCCTGCTTGAAGGCTTCCACGGCGAGAACGGCGGAGGCGGTGTGATGCCCGTGGGTGTCACCGGGCGTCGGCGCGAAGCGCGTGATCATCACGTCCGGCCGAAAAGCGCGAACGACGCGCACGATGTCGGAAAGGACTGCGTGCTCGTCCCAGATCTGGAGCGTCTCGCGATAGTCCTTGGAATAGCCGAAGTCGCGCGCGCGCGTGAAGTACTGCTGGCCTCCATCCAGCCGCCGCGCGGCAAGCAGCTCCTGGGTGCGCGCCACGCCGAGCGCCTCCCCCAGCTGGGCGCCGAGGATGTTCTGCCCCCCATCGCCCCGCGTGAGCGAAAGGTAGGCGGTCCGATAGCCGCGGCCCCGCGCCAGATACGTGATGGCGTGCGTGTTCTCGTCGTCGGGATGCGCGGCGACGTAGAGGACGCTACCCAGCGTGTTGAATCTCTGCAGCTCGTGGAGAATGACTGGCCCCTTGGCGGGCTCGGCGGCCCGGCCGTCCGCGGCGCCGCCGACCAGCAGGCACGCGACGATGGCGGCTAGCCAGACGATCGCGCGGGGGCGCGCATCCTGCCCCCTCTTGGTCGACATGATGGCCGGTCCCGGGCTCATGGTGTAGATCACCGCGGCGCTCGGGGAAGGAGACCCGGTGAGCCGCACTTCCCCCCCAGCGCCGCGCACCGGGGCGCCGCCCTCGATCTCGGCCCGCCGCCGGCGATCAGCGCGATCGTGCCCCGGGGCGCGGGACGGTGTCAAGGTTACCGGCCGCCGGCGGTCGGCTCACCGGGGCTGAATCCACGCGGACGGTGAACCGCCTCATCCTCGGGGGCTGGCGCCATCAGGGGCCCGCGCCATAGCGCTGCAAGACCGGCACTTTCACCGGCCAGCCCGCCTCGAGCTTCGCGTCGGGCGCGCGCCCGTTGGCGACCGCCATGCGCGCGGCGTCCCATGTGCCACCACCGCGCGCCAGCACCTGGGCCACCGTCTCGCCGGCCCGCGCGGGGCGCAGCCGCAGGCGGCTCTCCAGGATGCGCTCGCGATCAGCGGGACGCAGGGGTCGGAAGCTTCGCGCCGCGCGATCCAGCACGGCGCCATAGCGGTCCCAGGCCCGGCGGGGGGCTAGACCCAGCACCCGGAAGATCCGCGGCCGATGCGCGATCCAGGTCAGCGCCGCTCGATCGCCGTCACGCGTCTCGGCGAGCACGCGCGCGGCGGGCAGCCCCGAGATCTGCAGCCGCTGCAGCCGCTTGAGATCCGCATCCTTGAGGCCGTCGGCCTTGGCGCCAGCAATGGGATCGTCGCCCGGGCCGGCCACGCCGAGCAGCACCGCGGCGTCTCCGTCGGGCGGCGCCGCCGCGCCGGCGGCCGCAGGTGTGTTGGCGGTCTTCCACCCCGCGGGCATGTTCATGGCGGCATCGAGGTCTGGATGCACGAAGAGCGTGCCGAGGAAGACTCCGGTGGCCGGGTTGTCGCCAATCACCAGCCCCTCGAGCCGGCCGAGGAAAGCGTTCCTCGACCCTGCGATGGGCGCGGTGGATGCCCGCCCTTGCTTGCGCGCGAGGTCCTGAATGGTGGCCACGCGTTCGCGGCTCGACGGGTGAGTGGCAAGGAAGCCGCCCCGGTCCGGATCGCCGGCGGCCAGCGCCTCCTCTTCGTGCAGCGCATGAAGCGATGCGGCGAGGCCCATGGGATCCCAGCCCGCGCGCGCGGCCAGAGCGATGCCCCGTTCATCGGCCTCGCGCTCCTGGTCGCGGCTGTAGGGGGCAAGCGTGACCTTCGACAGAAGCTGACCGGTGCCGCCCACGATGCCGCCGAGGGTGGGGCTCACCGTGCCGAGAATGGCCGCGGGGACACCGAAGAGCACCGTGAAGGGCGTGCTCGCGCGGGCCTGGCGAACGGCATGGCGCTCGGTCACGTGCGACATCTCGTGGCCCAGGACGCCGGCGAGCTCGTCTTCCGTGTTCAGCAGCGCGAGGAGTCCCCGCGTCACGTAGACCCATCCCCCGGGGAGCGCGAAGGCGTTCGGCGCGGCATCGTCGGCGACGTTGAACTGCCACGCGATGTCGGCGCGCTGCGCCGTCTGGGCGAGGCGGCCCGCCACCCGGCGCACGTACTCGACCGGTCGCGGGTCGCGTACGAGCCCGATGGTGTTCTCGACCTCGTCCGCGGCCTCGCGTCCCAGCTTTTTCTCCTCGCTGGGAGACACGGTGGCGCACCCGGCGGTCAGCGCCGCCAGCACGGCCAGCATCCCGCCGCTCCACTCCCGGCGCGTCATCCCCGCATCGTTCGTCACAGGGCGACATCCCCCAGAAAGATCCGCTTGACCTCGGCGGACTGGAGGAGCTCGGCGGAGCGGCCGCTGAGGATGGTGCGGCCGGATTCGAGAATATAGCCGCGGTCGGCGAGGCGCAGGGCGAGCTCCACGTTCTGCTCGATGAAGACGATGCCGATCCCCTGCTCTACGCGGATGCGCCGCATGAGCTCGCCCAGCTCCTCGACGATTCGTGGCGCGAGGCCCAGGAACGGTTCATCGATCATGAGGAGCCGCGGGCGCGCCATGAGCCCGCGGGCGATCGCCACCATCTGCTGCTCCCCGCCGGAGAGCGTGTGGCCCAGCTGCCCTCGGCGGTGCCCGATGATCGGGAACAGCCGCTCCACGGCGGCCAGCGTCTCCGCCCGGTGCGGACGCGCGGCAGGGTTGTGGGCGCCGAGCAGCACGTTGTCGAGCACGGTGAGGAAGGGGAAGAGCCGGCGCCGCTCCAGCACATGGGCCAGCCCCTCGCCCACCGTGCGATGCGCGGGAAGGCCGTCGATACGCTTGCCACGGAAGGTGATACGCCCGGCACGCGGGGAGACCAGCCCGGAAATCGTGTTCATGAGCGTGGACTTGCCCGCGCCGTTCGGGCCCAGCAGCGCCACGATCTCGCCCTCGCCGACCTCCATCGCCGCTTCCCACAGGACCTGGAAATCGCCGTAGGCGACGTCGAGCGCCTCGACGCTCAGGAGCACTGGCGGGGTCATCACGCGTACGCCTGCCCGAGATAGGCCTCGATCACGCGGCGGTCCCGCGTGACGGAGTCGGGCACGCCGTCGGCGATCTTTTCTCCGAGATACAGCGCGACGATACGCTGCGCGACGGCGGTGATCACCCGCATGTTGTGCTCGATGACGAGGAGGGTGAGCCCATCGGCGTGCAGCTCACGCACGAGCTGGACCAGGCCGGGAATGCTTCGCTGATCGACACCCCCGGTCACTTCGTCCAGGAGCAGCACGCGGGGCTGGGTGGCGAGGGCTCGCGCCAGCTCCAGGCGCTTCCGCTGGCCGGTGGAGAGCGTGCGGGCATGCGCGTGAACCTTCTCGCCCAGGCCCACGCGCTGGAGGAGTGCGTGCGCCCGCTCGCGGGCGTGGCGGACGTCGCGGGTGCGCGTGAGCGCACCCACCATCACGTTGTCGAGCACGCTCATCCCCGCGAAGGGGCGCAGCTTCTGGAAGGTGCGGGCGATACCGAGCCGGCACACGCGATCCGGCGAGAGCCCGGTGAGGCGATGGCCGTCCAGGCGGACCTCGCCGGCGTCGGGATGGTAGAAGCCGCTGATGACCTCGAACAGCGTGGACTTGCCGGAGCCGTTGGGGCCGATGATACCCACCAGCTCGCCAGGAGCGACGTCGAACGAGATCTCCCGGTTGGCGGTGATGCCGCCGAAGCGCTTGGTGACGCCGGACACGGAGAGGAGGCTCACGGCCGCGCCCTCATGAGGCCGCGCCCACCGCGGGACGCCGCGCCAGCCGTCCGAGCCACGAGACGAGGCCCTGCGGGGCGAAGCGCATGATGAGGATCAAGGCAACGCCGTAGATGATGAGGTAGATACCCACGAGCCCCGCGCCGATGCCGCCGAAGCGCGCGCGCAGATAGGTCTCGAGCACGGTGATGAGGCCGGCGCCCAGGAAGGGTCCCAGCGCGGTGCCGAGCCCGCCGGTCACGGCGGCGAGCGCGAAGCGCACGGACAGATCCACCGAGAACACGTAGAACGGATCCACGAACCCCACGTACTGCGCCCAGAGGGTGCCGCACACCGAGGTGAGCGCCGCGCTCACCGCGATGGCCGCGACCTTCAGCCGGCGGGCGGGCACGCCGAGCGAGAGCGCGGCGTCCTCGTCCTCGCGCACCGCGGCGAGCTGATAACCGCGCCGGGAGCGCTCGAGGTAGAGCTGGATCAGGTAGAGGCCAATCGCGAGCGCGAGCATCAAGTACACCCACACGCGCTTGTCCACCAGGCCGAGCGTCCAGAGCCCCGGGCGGAACGGCACCGGGATGCCCTCGGAGCCGGACGTGAAGCCACGCCAGCGGCTGCCCACGATCAGAAACACTTGCGAGAAGGCGATGGTCGCCAGCACGAAATAGGGGCCGCGGAGGCGATTGCTGAGAAAGCCGATGACGAAGCCCATCACGGTGGCCAGCGCCGCGCCCACCACCATCGCGATCCACGGGGACAAGTTCCACTTCGTGCCCATGAGCGCCGCCGAATAGGCGCCCAGGCCGAAGAAGACGGAGTGGCCAAGCGACACCTGGCCGGCATAGCCGGCCGCCACGTTCCACGCCGCGGCCACCGAGCCCCAGAGGAGGATGAGGATCAGTCCGTCCAGGAAGAAGGCGTCGCGCACGAAGAGCGGCACGAGCGCGGCGAAGCCGAAGAGCGCTAGCGCAGGCGCCATGCTCCGCAAGGCCGCCGTCATACGCCGATGGTCTCGGCGCCGCGCTGACCGAACAGGCCGGCCGGGCGCACCAGCAGGATCGCGATGAAGAGGAGGAGGTAGAGAACTTCCTTCCACGCGGTGCCGATCACGTAGGAGCCCACCACTTCCACCGTCGCCACGATCAGGCTGGCGATGACGGCGCCCGCCATGTCGCCGAGACCGCCTAGCACCACCGCCACGTAGGCGATCAGCACGAACTGAAGCCCCGCGGTGGGATAGACCGGATAGACCGGCGCCAGCAGCACGCCAGCCACGCCCACGCATGTCACGCCCACCGCCCACGTGAGCGAGTACACCCGGCCGGTGTCGATACCCATGAGCGAGGCAGCGTGGCGATCCTGAGCGGTGGCGCGCATGACCTTCCCCGTGTACGACCAGCGGAGGAACGCGAACAGCGCCGCGGTGGCGAGCACCGCGACCAGGAACGCCACGAGCTGGGCGAGGTTGAACGCGGCGCCGCCGAGCCGCACCACCACCGAGTAGTACGGGGTGCGGATGAACTGAGCGTCCGCCGTCCAGAGGACCAGCGCCAGGTTCTGGAGCGCGATGGACAGACCGACAGTGGTGAAGATCTGCACATTGTGCGAGGCCTGGATCACCGGACCCATCACCAGGCGATACGAGAGCCA
>DATJFY010000130.1:0-4015 GCA_035495415.1 Verrucomicrobiia bacterium | reverse complement strand
CCGGCCCGGAGACCGCCGCCGACGCGCGCACTCACTTCGGGATCTTCGCGCCCCAGGTGTGGAAGCTGTTCCCGCGTGACCAGGTCATCAACCTGAGCTTCTGGGACTACAACGACGTGGCCCCCGGGTACTTCGCCGCGGCCGAGATCGCCGCGCGCGAAAAGAGGGTCGGCGTCATCATCATCGAGGTGGCGCGCCCCGACTTCCGCGTGGCCGATCGCAGCACGTTCGCCGACTCCGACCTGCGGGCCGCCGCCAAGGGTCTCTACGTCGTCCGCGACTTCGCGCCCGGCCAGCCCCGACACGGCTATGTCGTGGCCCAGGGATCGAGCTCGACGTTCAACCTCGTGAGCGTGCTGCCGCGGCTGACCGCGGCCGGCATCAACGTGAAGGTGATCGCGGCGATCAGCGAGGAGCTGTTCGACCACCAGCCCGAAGCGTATCGGAACGCGGTGCTGCCGCCCGAGGCCCGCCAGGACCTCATGTTCGTGATGACCGGAACGCGCCGCATGTGGCCGCTGCGCAACGTCGGGTCGCTGACCGATGAGTATTCCCTCACCGCGGATCAGGAAAACGTGTGGCTCACCGGCGGCACCGAGGCGGACGTGATCGCCGAGGCGCACCTCGACGTGGACTCGATCTTCGCCGGGGTGCGGCGGTTCGCGCAGGAGCGTCCGACGCGCCTGAGCCGGCAGCGCGCCCTGCTGAGCGCGCTCGGATAGCGCCAGACCGGCCGCCCAACGCGGCGCCCACGTCCCGAGAAAGCCGATGACCGAGGCGATCCGCATCGCGGTTCTGAACTTCGTCCACGAGACGGTGACGTTCCTGCCCAACGACACCACGCTCGACGACTTCGTCCACGACGGCTCGCCGGCCAGCGGCGAGGCCCTGCTCGCCTGGGAGCCGCGCTCCTACATGGGCGGCTTCGTGAAGGTGGCGCGCGAGCATGGCGGCGTCGAGCTGGTCGGCATCGAATCGCCGCTCTGGCCCCGGACCGGCACCGGCTCGGGCTGGATCACGCGGGAGGCCTACGAGCACTTTCTCGGCCGCATGCTCGCCGAGCTCGAGGACGGCGGGCCATGGCACGGCGTCTATCTCGCCTTGCACGGAGCGATGGGCGTGCGCGGCGTGGCGCGGCCCGAGGCCGACATCGCCCGCCGCGTGCGCGAGATCGTGAGGCGTGACGCCTCCATCGCCGGCACCTTCGATCCGCACGGCAACGAGGACGCCGAGTTCCTGCGCCAGGCCGACTTCGCCTTCTGCGCGAAGTACTTCCCGCACTACGACAGCCGCCTGCAGGGGGAGCGCGCGGCGCGCATGCTCATCCGCGCCATCCGCGGCGACTACTTCCCTGCCTCCGCCACCGTGAAGGTGCCGATCCTGACCGCGACGGTGCTCCAATGGACTGGCGCCTCCCCGTGGATGGACCTGGTCCAGCGCGCCCTCACCTGGGAGGCGCGCGAGCCCGACCTCTACATGAACGTCTTCTTCGGCTTCCCCTGCGCCGACGTGCCCGACGTGGGCATGACGGTCCTGGCGATGACCAACGGCAAGCCCGAGCTCGCCCGCAAGGCCGCCGAGGACGTCGCGGCCTGGGCCTGGCGCCGCCGCGAGGCTCTGGTGAAGACCGCGACGGTGCACCCCATCCCCCACGGGGTGAAGCTCGCCAAGGAGGCGGTGGCGCGGGGCGCGTGGCCGGTGGTGCTGGCCGACCATTCGGACCGCTCCGGCTCGGCGACGTGGGTGCTGCAGCAGGTGATCGAGCAGGACCTGGCCGACGTGCTGATCGCCACCATCGCCGATCGCGCCGCCGTCGAGGCGGTGGTGGGCAAGAGTCTCCAGGCCGGCGATCCGTTCGACATGGCCATTGGCGGCCTGGCCGACGAGTCCGCCGGCCAGCCGGTGCCGATCGAGGGCACCATCGCGGGCGTCGCGCACACCGCCGGCCGGCACTGGGTGAGCGTCGCCTTCGGGCGTGGCAACGTCGTGCTGATCAGCGAGTATCTCACCCAGTTCATGGACCCGCTCGACCTGCGGGGGCCCGGGTTCACCATCGACCGCTTCAAGGTCTTCGCGCTCAAGTCGCGCGTGCACTTCCGCCGCGGCTTCGACGATTCCGGCTTCGCGAAGACGATCCTCCTGGTCGAGCCGGAGCAGCCGTTCCTCGGTACGGTACGTCTCGAAGCGCTGCCCTACCGGCATGTCGACATCTCGAAGCTCTATCCCTACGGCGACGTGAGCTTCCCCTGATGACCCTGCCCGTGTTCGAGACACTGCGCCTGACGCTGCGGTCCATCACCGAGCACGACGCCGAAGGCCTGCACGAGGCGTACGCCGATGCCGAGGCCATGCGGCGCTGGGACCATCCTCCATCGCGCGACGTATCGCAGACGGCCGAGCGCATCCGCACGTCCGCCGAAGTCGACCCCCGCTGGCATGGCATCTGGGCCATCCAGACCCATGCGGGCCGGTTCGTGGGCGCGATCAACTACCACGCGCACAACGAGCAGCAACGGCGGCTCGCGCTCGGGTGGATCCTGGTCCCGTCGTCCTGGCGCCAGGGCCTCATGACGGAGGCGGCGCCGCCCGTGATCTCACACTGCTTCACGGGCCTGAACGTGCACCGGATCGAAGCGCTGATCGAGCCGCAGAACCAACCGTCACGGGGGCTGGCCGCCAAGCTCGGCTTCACCGAGGAGGGCACGCTCCGGGACTGGCTCTGCGTCGCGGGCGAGTTCCGCAGCGTCGTGATGTACGGCCTGCTGCGCACGGAATGGAGGCACCCATGCTGATCGTCGACGCGCAGATTCATCTCTGGAACGCGGGCAACCCCACCAGCCCGTGGCACCGGCAGATCCCCGCCTATCTCAAGGAAGATGCCTTGAAGGAGATGGACGCCGGGGGTGTCGATGCCGCCATCCTCACGCCCCACACCCCGTGGGACCCGAACGCCAACGAGCTCTGCATGGACGCCGTGCGCGCGCATCCCGGCCGGTTCGCGATCCTCGGCAACTTCCCGCTGGACAAGCCCGAGAGCCGCGCGCTGGTCCACACGTGGAAGCAGCGTCCGGGCATGCTGGGCTGCCGCTTCACCTTCATCGGGCCGGAGCAGAGCAAGTGGCCGACGGACGGCACCGTCGACTGGCTGTGGCCGGCCGCGGAGCGCGCCGGTCTGCCCATCGCGATGATGGCCGCGAACTTCCTGCCGAAGGTCGAGGAGGTCGCCCAGCGGCACCCACACCTCAAGCTGATCATCGATCACCTCGGGCGCCCCAGGGGGGACGCGCCCCCGAGCGAGCGGTGGGCCAATCTGGCCGAGGTGCTCGCGCTCGCGAAGTATCCCAACGTCGCGATGAAGGCGACCGGCGCGCCGAGCTACTCCGATCAGCCCTACCCGTTTCGCGACATCCACGACAACCTGCGCCGCCTCTACGACGCCTTCGGCCCCGCGCGCTGGTTCTGGGGCACCGACATCACGCGCATGCCGTGCCCGTGGCGTCAATGCGTGACGCTGTTCACCGAAGAGCTGCCCTGGCTGAAGGGCCGCGACCTCGAGCTGGTCATGGGCCGGGCGGTCTGTGACTGGCTCGGATGGAAACGATAGCAGCGGAGGACTTGACATGGCACGCACCCCGATCGCTCCGCCCGGCATGAAGGACCAGCGCCCGCGCTACACCCTCGGGTGGCGTGTGGGCAACACCATCTACGTGGCGGGTCAATTGCCCTACGACAAGGACGGCAACCTTGTCGGCAAGGGCGACATCAAGGCGCAGACACGCCGCATCTTCGAGCAGATCAAGATGATCGTCGAGGCCGGTGGCGGCACAATGGGCGATGTCGTCAAGGTCACCGTGTTCGTCACCGACGTACGCTATCGTGAGGCGTACGGCGAGGTGCGCTCGGAGTTCTTCGGGCCGAACCCGCCGGCGAGCACACTGGTCCAGATCTCGAACCTGGCGATCCCAGACGCCCTGATCGAGATCGAGGCGGTGGCCGCGCTTGACGGTTGACCGTT
>DATJFY010000129.1:0-232149 GCA_035495415.1 Verrucomicrobiia bacterium | reverse complement strand
GTCCCGCACCGCCACCCCACTGAACTTCGTGTGCAGCACCTTCGTGATCGCCGCCGTCAACGTCGTCTTCCCGTGATCGATGTGCCCAATCGTCCCCACGTTCACGTGCGGCTTCGACCGATCAAACTTCGCCTTGGCCATCCGACGATCCTCCTCGGCTACCGATCCGTATTGGCCTGCCGACCCGTATTGATGGAGCCCATGTCCGGGATTGAACCGGAGACCTCGTCCTTACCAAGGACGCGCTCTGCCGACTGAGCTACATGGGCGCTCGTCGCGACCCTGTCGTGCCTCCGAGCGGCGAGGCTGGAGCGGGAAACGGGATTCGAACCCGCGACCCCCAGCTTGGAAGGCTGGCGCTCTACCGCTGAGCTATTCCCGCCTGCCGTCTCGGCGCGCCCCGCCGTTGCCATACAACAAGTGGTGGGGAGAGGAGGATTTGAACCTCCGAAGGCGTTCGCCAGCAGATTTACAGTCTGCCCCCTTTGGCCACTTGGGTATCTCCCCGCTCGTCGCCCCAGGACTACAACTCCTTGAAGTTGCGGTTGAAAAGGCTGGCGCTGGCGGGAGGATTCGAACCCCCGACCCACTGCTTACAAGGCAGTTGCTCTGCCACCTGAGCTACGCCAGCAGTCGCAAAACTTCACCCTACTTACGAGGTATTGACAAGTCAAGGAGTTTTTGATCTCGCCGCCCTCTGGCGGACCACTTCGTAGCACAGCGCCGTCGCCGCGGCCGAGACATTGAGCGACCCGATCTTGCCCCGCATCGGGAGCGTGAGCAAGAGGTCACATGTGCGCGTCACGAGCGGACGCAACCCCTCCCCCTCTCCCCCCATGACCAGACAGAGGGGCAAGGTGAGGTCGACCTGCCAGGGATCCTGGCCCCCCTTGGCCGCCGCCCCCATGATCCAGATGGACTCCTTCTTCAATATATCGAGCACTTGGACCAGATTCGTCTCACGCGCGACCGGCAGGTGCTCCACGGCCCCCATCGCCGTCTTCGCGGCGGCTGGCGTGATCCCCACCGCTTGATGCTTGGGAAGGATGACCCCGTGCGCCCCCGCGGCGTCCGCGCTCCTCAAGACGGCGCCGAGATTCCGGGGGTCCTGGATGCGGTCCAGGGCCAGGAAGAAGGCCGGCTCCCCGCGCTGGGACGGCATGGCCAGAAGATCTCCCAGGCTGGCGTAGGCGGCCTCGGCCACGCGCGCCACCACACCCTGATGGTGCGGGCTGCCCGCGATCGCGGTGAGCTGATCGCGGGTGCGGTAGGACACCTTCACCCCGCGCGCCCGGGCGAGCGTGAGCAGCTCCTGGAGGGCGGGCCCGCGGCCCTCCGAGAGAATCGCGATCTCGTCCACGCTGCGTGACGCTGCCCGGAGCATCTCGAGCACGGGATTGCGCCCGAAGAGGGGCGCCCCTTCCTCCTTCACCGTCTGAGCCTCCAGGTGGTGCCCTCCCGGCTGTCCTCCAGCACCACGTTCATCGTGTCGAGCTCCGCGCGAAGGCGGTCGGCCTCCGCGAAGTCACGCTTCTTCCGTGCCTCCTCACGCAGCCAGACCAGGGAGTCGATGTGCGCCTTGAGTCGGCCGTCCACCGTCGGCGCCGCCTCGATCCGCGCCTCGAGCAAGCCCACCGACCGCGCCAGCGTCATCAGCTCGCCGGCCCCCATGAGAAACGCCCCCGCCCCCGCCTTGCCCTCGTTCACCTGGGCGCGCGCCGCCTGGAGCGTCCGCGCGAGGTCGAAAAGCACGCCCAAGGCCTGAGGGCTGTTGAAATCGTCGTCCATGGCGGCCTCGAAGCGTTGACGCTCCCGCGCCACCTCGTCAAAGAGCCCGTGATCGGGGCCCGGCGGCGGCGTACCTCGGGCGGCCAGCTTCTCGGCCTCCGCCACCACCGCGCGGAGCCGGCCCAGCGCCTTCGCCGCCTCCTCCACGCGCTCCTCGGCCCACTCGAGCGCGTTCCGGTAGTGCGTGCCGAGGAGGTAGAGACGCAGCGCTTCGGGATCGTGACGCTTGACGAGCTCGCGAATGGACAGCGTGTTCCCGAGCGACTTCGACATCTTCTCGGCGCCCAGGTTGACGAAGCCGTTGTGCGCCCAGTACCGCGCCAAGGGCTTGCCGGTCACTCCCTCCGTCTGGGCGATCTCGCACGAGTGATGGGGGAAGATGAGATCGATTCCCCCGCCGTGGATGTCGATGGTGTCGCCGAGATGCTGCATCGCCATTGCGGAGCACTCGATGTGCCAGCCCGGCCGGCCCGGGCCCCAGGGACTGTCCCACGCGGGCTCGCCCGGCTTCGCCGCCTTCCACAGCGCGAAGTCGCGCGGATCCCGCTTGCGCTCGTCGACCTCCACCCGCGCGCCCGCGACGAGCTCGTCCAGGTTCTTGCCGGACAGGCGCCCATAGTCGGGGAAGCGGCGCACCTCGTAGTAGACGTCGCCGTCCACGGGGTAGGCGAAGCCCTTGGCGATGAGCCGCTGGATGAGGTCGATCATCTGCGGGATGTGCTCGGTCGCCTTGGGCTCCACATCGGGGGGAAGCAGGCCGAGCGACGCCATGTCGGCGCGCTCCGCGGCGATGAAGCGCTCGGAGATCTCGCGCGGGGTGACGCCCTCCGCGTGGGCGCGCTTGATGATCTTGTCGTCCACGTCGGTGTAGTTGCGGACGAAGCGCGCGCCGTACCCGCGGTAGCGGAGGTAGCGCCGCATCATGTCGAACACGAGCGCGCTCCGGGCATGCCCGATGTGGGAGAAGTCGTACACCGTGACGCCGCAGACGTAGATACGCACCTCGCTCCGGTCGATGGGAACGAAGTCCTCCTTTCGCCGCGTCAGGGTGTTGTAGATCTTGATGGGCACGCTGGGCTCCTAGCTGAGAGAGTTGACCTCGACGGCGACCACGGCCATGGCCGCGATGCCTTCCTCGCGGCCGAGCAGCCCCAGGTGCTCGGGGCTCTTGGCCTTCACGCTGACCCGCCCCGGCGCCATCTGAATGGTCTCGGCGAGACGTCGGGCCATCTCGTCGAGATGGGCGGCCAGACGCGGGGCCTGGCAGATCACGGTGGCGTCCACGTTCACCGGGGTGCCGCCGTTGGCGGCCACCGTTCGCACCACCGCGCGCAGGAGCTCGAGGCTCGAGATGCCGCGGTAGCGCGGGTCGGTGTCCGGGAACATGCGGCCGAGATCGCCGAGGGCCAGCGCGCCCAGGAACGCCTCGCACACCGCGTGGGTGAGCACGTCGGCGTCGGAGTGCCCGCCGAGGCCGCGCGGGCCCGGCACCGTCACGCCGCCCAGCACGAGCGGCCGCCCCTCCACCAGGGGGTGGAGGTCGAAGCCCAGCCCGGAGCGCACGGAGCTCACCGGAGGCGCTGTCCCGTCCAGCGCCGCGCTGCGCGCAGATCCTCGGGCGTGGTGATCTTGAGATTCTCGGCGAGTCCGGGCACCATCGCGACCCGTCCACCCAGCCGCTCGACGAGCACGGCGTCGTCCGTCCCCGCGTAGCCGTCGCGACGCGCCTTGTCGTGAGCTTCCCAGAGGAGCTCGCGCCGAAAGGCCTGGGGGGTCTGGACGAGCCAGAGTCCGGCGCGGTCGAGCGTCGATTCGACCAGCGCCTCCTGCACCCGCTTCACCGTGTCCCGTACGGGAAGACCGCACGTCGCGGCACCGGTACGCGCCGCGCCGGCAAGCACGCGCGCCACCAGCTCGGGCGTGATGAACGGCCGCACCGCGTCGTGCACCAGCACCCATTCCGGGGCGCCCGCCGCGTGCAGACCGAGCCAGACGGAGTCCTGCCGCTCGGCTCCCCCCGCGACCACGTCCAGGATCTTGGGCACGCGGTGAGCGCGGAGCAGCCGCCGCGTGGCCTCCAGCCGCTCGGCGGGCACCGCGACGACGATCGCGCTCACGCAGGACGCCCTCCCGAGCGCCCTGGCGGTGTGGACGAGGAGCGGCGCCCCGCCGAGCCGGAGATATTGCTTGGGCTGGCGGGCGCGCATCCGACGCCCGGCGCCGCCCGCGGGAATGATCGCGACTGCGTGAACGGGTCGCATCCTCGCCTATGTCTCAGCGGACAGACTCTTCCATGGGGGCGAGCCGGGCGAAGATCATGCGGCCGGCGGTGGTCTGGAGCACGCTCGTGACCGTGACATCCACCATCTGCCCGATGAGCTTTCGGCCGTGGTCCACCACCACCATGGTCCCGTCGTCGAGATACGCGACGCCCTGGCCCGCTTCCTTGCCTTCCTTCACGATCAACAGGTGCATCAGCTCGCCGGGCAGCACCACCGGCTTCAGGGAATTGGCCAGCTCGTTGATGTTCAGCACCGGCACGCCCGAAAGCTCGGCAATCTTGTTCAAGTTGTAGTCGTTGGTCACGACCTTGCCGCTCAGGCTCTTGGCCAGCTCGATCAGCTTGCGATCGACTTCGCGGATGGCCGGAAAGTCCTCGTCCATGATGCGCACGGTGATCTTGGACACCCGCTGGAGGCGCTGCAGGACGTCGAACCCGCGCTTACCGCGGTTCCGCTTGAGGGCATCCGAGGAGTCGGCGATCTGCTGCAGCTCGCGCAGCACGAACTGGGGGACCACGATCGTCCCCTCGAGGAATCCCGTCTCGCACACGTCTGCGACCCGCCCGTCGATGATCACCGAGGTGTCGAGCACCTTGTAGGCCTGCTTGAGCACGACGGTCTTCGGGAACAGCTTGGCCGACATGCCCTCGAGCTCCTCGCCCTTGGCGAGCGTCACCGCGCAGCCGAGATAGCCGAGGAGCAGGCCGAAGAGCCCGCGCCCGAGGGCCCCCGCCTCGGGGACCACGGCGCCGAGCGCGCTGCCCACGCCGAGCCCCAGGGCGACGCCCGCAATGCCGCCGGCGGCGCCCCAGAACAGCCGGTCCACCGGCACGCGGCGCCCCTGCCACTCGAGGACCACCGCGAGCACCCCGCAGAGGAAGCCCGCGAGGCCCAGCCAGTGGCTCGCCCACTTGATTCCGAGGGCGGGCGCCAGCGCCACGCCGGCGCCGGTGGCCACCGCCAGCACACACAGTCGCGCGATGATGAGACTCATGGTCGTGTCTATCCCCCGAGCAAGGCCTTGACGGCCTCCTCGACCGAACCGACTCCCTGGACCTCCAGCGCGAGCGGCTCCTTCGCCGCGAGATTGTTCTGCGGCACCACCGCGGAGGCGAAGCCGAGCGCCGCCGCCTCCTTGAGCCGGGCGGGCAGCCCGCTCACCGCGCGCACCTCGCCGGTGAGGCCGACTTCACCGATCACCACCACGTCGCCTCGCACCGGTCGGTCGAGATAGCTCGACGCCGCCGCGATCACCACGCCGAGATCCGCGGCGGGCTCGGCGACCTTCCCCCCGCCCGCAACGTTGACGAAGGCGTCCTGGGTCATGAGCGGCAGTCCCACGCGCTTCTCCAGTACGGCGAGCAACAGGCAGACCCGATTGTAGTCCGCGCCGATGACGGTCCGGCGGGGCGCTCCGAAGTTCGCCGGGGCGACCAGCGCCTGCAGCTCGAGCAGGAGGGGCCGGGTCCCCTCGAGGCTCGACACGATCACCGACCCGGACGCTCCCCGCGGCCGCTCGGACAAAAAGAAGCCGGAGGGGTTGCGAACCTCCACGAGCCCGCCCTCGGCCATCTCGAACACGCCGATCTCGTTGGTGGAGCCGAAGCGATTCTTCACCGCGCGCAGGACGCGATAGGCGTGATGCCGCTCGCCTTCGAAGTAGAGCACGGTGTCCACCAGGTGCTCGAGCACGCGCGGCCCGGCCAGCGTGCCTTCCTTGGTGACGTGGCCCACCAGGAAGGTCGCCATGCCCCGCGCCTTCGCCTGCACCATCAGGCGCGCTCCGCACTCGCGCACCTGGCTGACGCTGCCCGGGGCCGACTCCACCTCGGGGAGGAACATGGTCTGGATCGAATCCACCACGAGGATCTTGGGCGCCAACTGCGCGACGTGACTCTCGATGATGGTGAGGTCCGTCTCGGCCAGGAAGTAAAGGGCATCGGTGGCGATCCCCAGGCGGTCGGCCCGCAGCTTCACCTGCGCCGCCGATTCCTCACCGGACACGTAGAGGATCGGTCCCGACCGCTCCGCCAGCGCCCGGCTCGCCTGGATGAGCAAGGTGGACTTACCGGCGCCCGGCTCGCCGCCCACCAGGACCAGCGAGCCCTTGACCATGCCGCCTCCCAGCACTCGATCCAGCTCGCCGATGCCCGTCGCCACCCGCTCGCCCGACTCGATCCGGATCTCGGCCAGCCGCTGCGGTCGGGCCCCGGACGCGAGAGCGGGTCGCGCCGACTTCGACGCCTGCGGGCGCTCCTCCACGAGGGCGACGTAGTCCCCCTGCCGCGCGCAGTCCGGGCAGGTGCCGGGCTTGGACGAGGCGAAGCCGCAGGCCTGGCAGCGATAGACCACGCGCTCGCGTGCCATCACTTCTTCTCCTTGGCGCCCGCGCCGCTCCCGGCGCCCGCCCCGATGGAGCCGCGGATGAGTGACCGCAGCAGGAAGCTCCGCTGGGCGCCCTCCAGGAAGGCGGCGAGATTCTCGTACACCGTGGGATCTTCCAGCAGGGCGCCGAGCGTGCCTTCCCCGCTCTTGAGACGGTCGGTGACGACCCGAAGATTGGCCATGGCCACGCGGAAGTCCGAGGCCGCCTCGCCCATCGGCCCATCCTGCTTTTCGCTCAGGAGCCCGCCGAGGAAACCCTGGCCCGCCACCAGCCGCTCCGAAATCTCACGCAGGTTCTTGGCCAGGCCCTGGATGTCCTGGGCCATCGGCTTGTACTGAGGGTCGAGCAGCAGGGTGAGCAAGGGACCCACGTCGTCGCCCGGGCCCTTGGCCTTGTCCACGGCCTTGCCGAACGTATCCATGGCGTGGAGGAACGAGCGCACGGCGCGGCCGCTCTCCGGCGCGAGCAGGACGGCGATGGCGCCGTCCCCGGTCTGCGCCTTGGTCAGGGTCGCCTGCGCGTCGGCGAGCAGGGCATTCAGCCGCTTGATGGCCTCGGGCTCCTCGTAGATGAGGACGTGGAGCCACCCTTTGCCCTTCTCGACCTCCTCCACTAGCCGGCGCGCGGTCTTCATGGTGGCCCCGAGATCCTCGATGGCCCCGCTCTGGTCGAGCTTCTGGATCGAGCCCTGGAGCTGATCGGCGAGACGGCTGATCGTGGTGACCAGGCCCGCTCCCGCCGAAAACATCCGGCCCATCTCCACCGGGTCCCGCGTACGCAGCACATCGCCCTCCTTGAGGGCGGCGGTGGCCGGCGTGCCCTGGGTGATCTCGATGAGCTTGTCGCCCAGCAGGCCCTGGGTGACGATCTGGGCCTCGGAGTCGCCGCGGATGCGCTCCCGGAAGTGGCGCGACACCGTCACGGTGACGCGGACCTTGCCGGCCACCTCGGGCGAGAGGACCACGTTGGTCACGCGGCCGATCTGGACCCCCGCCAGTCGGACCGTCGCACCCTCGATGAGGCCGCCCACCTCGGTGAAATCGGCGTAGAGGTCGTACTTGCGCTCGAAATAGCGGGCCCGGGCGCCCAGGAGGTAGATGACGCCGAGAAACACCACCAGGGCGATCACCACGAAGACGCCGATGCGAACCTGGAGACCGAACGTGCGCCGATCCGGCATCTAGCCCTCGCGCAGCTCGCCCGCGAGGAAGTCGCGGACGATCCGGTTGCTCGACCGGTGGATCTCGGCCGGCGTGCCCACCTCGGCGAAGCGACCCTGGTAGAGGATGGCCATGCGGTCGGCCACCGCGTCGGCAAGCTCGAGATCGTGGGTGACCACGATGGAGGTGTCGCAGACGCCCTTTTTCAGCTCGTTGATCAGCTCGGCCACGAGCTTGGAGTTGGTGGGATCGAGGCCGGCGGTGGGCTCGTCGAAGAACACCACCTCGGGCTCCACGATCAGCGTGCGCGCGATCCCCACCCGCTTGCGCATCCCGCCCGACAGGGCGCCCGGGAGCAAGTCGTCGGTGTCGGGCAGGCCCACGAGGGCGAGAGAGCGGTGCACCCGGTCGGTGATCTCGCCCTCGCCGAGTCGGGTGTGCTCGCGGAGGGGGAACGCCACGTTCTCGAACACCGACAGCGAGTCGAAGAGGGCGGCGCCCTGGAACACGTAGCCGGCCCGCCGCCGGACCGGGAGGAGCTGCTCCTCGCGCAGGCCGTCGATCCGCGTCCCGAGGAGCCACACCTCGCCGTCATCGGGCGCGATGAGCCCGTCGATCGTGCGCAGCAGCACGGTCTTGCCCGAGCCGCTGCCTCCCATCACCGCGAGCGTCGTACCCTTCTCGAGGGTCAGGCTCAGGCCCTGGAGCACCGGCTTGTCATCGAACGCCTTCCAGACGTCCCGCAAGTCCACCACCGCTCGCCCCGTGTCCGCCGCCATCAGCGCATCACCAGAAGAGGATGATGAGGAGCTTGGTGAGGAAGAAGTCGGAGATGATCACCGCCATCGCGACCTCGACCACGGTGTCGGTGGTGGCGCGCCCGAGCCCTTCCGTCCCGCCCTCGGTGGCGAGGCCGTTGTAGCAGCCGATCAGCGTGACGAGGAAGCCGAACACGATGCTCTTGAGGAGACCGGTGAGGAAGTCACGGATCACCACCCAGTAGGCGATGGTGTTCCAGTAGAGGTAGGGATCCACGTCCCGGTCGAATACCGAGACGATCATGCCGCCCAGCAGGCCCACGAAGTCGGCGAGGATGGTGACGAGGGGAAACACGAGAAGGGCGGCGAGGAGGCGCGGCACGATGAGCCGCTTCACGTAGTTCACGCCGAGCGCCCGGAGGGCGTCGATCTGCTCGGTCACCTTCATCGACCCCAGCTCGGCGGTGATTCCGGAGGCCACCTTGCCGCCCACGAGAATCGCGGTGAGCACGGGCCCCAGCTCGCGCAGGATGGACAGCGCCACCACCGGCCCCACGTAGTTCTCCGCCCCGAACCGCGCCATGTTGACCGCGGTCTGCAGGGCGAGCACCATGCCGGTGAACAGCGCGGCAGTGAGCGCGACCGCCGTCGAGCGCACCCCGATGATGTCGATCTCACGCGCCACCAGCGCGAAGTAGTGGGGCGGCAGCGCGATGTTGCGCACCACCTGCGCGGTGAGGAGCCCGAGGCCGCCGTACCAGGCGACGGACTCCCGGATGTAGCGCCCGACGGCGTTCGTCGCGTGGGTCATCGCGTCGCTCGCGAGGAGAAGCTGAGGCTCTCCACGAAGGCCTGGAAGTCCCCGCGCCCGGCCTCGAAGGCCTCCACCGGCGCCACGTACAGCAAATCGTAGACGCAGCCCTCGCCCTTGACCGAGACCGCGTCCACCGCCACCTCGGCGCCGTCGAGGGTGCCGCGCAGCACGGAGCGCGCGCCGGTGTGACCGCCGACCGTCACCGGCTCGGTGCGCACGTCCTCGCGGTGCCGGAGCCCGAACGTAAGGTAGCGCACCAGGCGCTCTGGCGCGCGCCCGCTCACCCGCTCCCCGCAGGTCGCGTCCGCGAGCATGCCGCCGGGCGGATGCTCCCGCCGCAGCTCGAGGTCGGCGCCGGAGTCGCGCGCCACCTGCCAGCCCGCGCCGGGCAGGCTCACCTGATACCCCTTCTCCGAATGGAAGACTCCGCCTTGAATCCCGCTCGACGCGCAGCCGGCGGCGAGCAAGGCGAGCAATGACATCCCCGCGCGGGCGGCCGGGCTCACGCGCCACCGCCCGACTGCTTTTCGGGCGCGCCGGCGTGTCGCTGCGCCAGCTCCGCCAACAGACGGCGGAGCGGGATGCCCCGGCTCGAGAGCAGCACCAGCGAGTGGAACCAGAGGTCGGCCACCTCGGCGACCACCCGATCGTCGCCTTCGCCGCCCAGCGCCGCGGTGACGACCTCGATGGCCTCCTCGCCGAGCTTCCGGCAGATGTAGGCGTCCCCCTTCTCGAACAGCCGGGCCACGTAGGAGCCCCCCGGGCGATCGACCTTGCGCGACTCGATCGTGCGCTCGAGCACCTCGAGAAATCCGGGGCCGGCCGCACCCGCCCGTGGCCGCTCGGCGCTCGCCTCACTGACCCGCGTGTAGAAGCAGGTGCGCGCCCCCGTGTGGCAGGCCACGCCTTCCTGATGCACCTGGAGCAAGAGCGTGTCCCGGTCGCAATCGGCGTAGAGTCCGTCCACGTGCTGCACGTGCCCGGAGGTCTCGCCCTTCCGCCACAGGGCTTGGCGCGAGCGCGACCAGTAGTGGCCGGCGCCGGTGCGAAGGGTGGCGTCGAGCGCCCTGCGGTCCATCCAGGCCACCATCAGCACCTCACCCGTCTCCGTCTCCTGCACCACGGTGGGGATCAGCCCCGCCGCGTCCCATTTGAGGTCGTCGCGGACGCTCATGCTTCCACCCGCACGGGCACGCCCCGCGCGTGCAAGAACGCCTTGGCCTCACCCACCCGATGCTGGCCGAAGTGGAACACGCTCGCGACGAGGACCGCATCGGCCTTGCCCCCGGTCAGCGCAGCGTGCAGGTGCTCGAGCGCGCCCGCGCCGCCCGACGCGATCACCGGCAGCGACACTGCCTCCGACACCGCGCGCGTCAGCTCGAGGTCGTAGCCGTCGCCGGTGCCGTCGCGGTCCATGCTGGTGAGGAGGATCTCGCCCGCCCCCCGCCGCTCGACGTCCCGCGCCCACTCGATCGCGTCGCGGCCGGCGGGGCGGCGGCCGCCGTGGGTGTAGACGCCCCAGCGCGCGGGCCCCGGGCCCGCCTCACGCTTGGCGTCGATGGCCACCACGATGCACTGGCTGCCAAAGGCGCGCGCCGCCTCCGTCACCAGCTCCGGGCGCGCGAGGGCGGCGGTGTTCAGCGAGACCTTCTCCGCGCCGGCGCGCAGCAGGATCCGGATGTCGTCGAGCGACCGGACGCCGCCGCCCACGGTGAGCGGCATGTAGATGCCCTCCGCGGTGCGGCGCACGACGTCCAGCATGGTGGTTCGTCCCTCGTGGCTGGCCGAGATGTCGAGGAATACGAGCTCGTCGGCGCCCTGCGCGTCGTAGGCCTGGGCGGCCTCGACGGGATCGCCGGCATCGCGGAGATTCACGAAGCGCACGCCCTTGACCACACGTCCGTCGTGTACGTCGAGGCAGGGAATCACGCGCTTCTTCAGCATGGCCTCAGCCCACCTCGGCGAGCGCGCGCCGCAGGTCCACCGCTCCGGTGTAGAGCGCGCGGCCGACGATGGCGCCCTCGACGCCGAGAATCCCCGCGAGCTGGCGGAGATCGTCCATCGAGCCGACGCCGCCGGAGGCGAGCACGGGAATGGCGGCTGCGCGCGCCACCGCCTCCGTGCTCCACACGTTGGGACCGGTCTGGGTCCCGTCGCGCGCGATGTCGGTGTAGAGCACCGCGGCCGCGCCGGCGGCGGCGGCATCGCGGGCGAGCGCGGTGGCGTCGAGCTCCAGCACGCGCGTCCAGCCGTCCACCGCAACCTTGCCGTCGGAGGCGTCCACCGCCACGATGATCTGGCCCACGAAGGCCCCGCACACCTGGCCGAGGAAGGCGGGATCCAGCGCGGCGCGCGTGCCCACCACGGCCCACTGGGCGCCCGCCTCGAGCACGCGCTCCACCGCGTCGAGGTCGCGTAGTCCCCCACCGACCTGCACGGGAATGGTGAGCGCCGCGATGACCGCGCGGATCAGGTCGGTCTGCGCAGGCCGCCCCGCGAAGGCGCCGTCGAGATCCACGACGTGCAGCCGAGGAGCCCCCTGGGCCTGCCAGCTGCGCGCGGTGGCGACGGGATCGTCGGAGAACACCGTCTCGTCCTCGGCCCGGCCTTGCCGGAGCCGCACGCAGCGCCCGGCCTTGAGATCGATGGCGGGAATCAGGGTGAAGGCCATGTCAGCGCCGCCGGCTCCGCACGATCGCGGCGAAGTTCTGGAGCAGCCGCAGCCCCCACGTCTGGCTCTTCTCGGGGTGGAACTGGGTCGCGAACAGCGCATCGCGCTCGACCGCAGCGGGGAAGCGCACCCCGTAGTCACACACCGCCCGCCGGAGCGACGTGTCGTCCGAGTCGGGATAGTAGGAGTGCACGAAATAGAAGTGCGCGCCGCTCGGGATCCCCTCGAAGAGGGCCAGGTCGCCGCCGTGGGCGACCTCGTTCCAGCCCATGTGGGGCACCTTCTGACCCGCGGGGAAGCGCCGCACGATGCCGGGGATCACGTCGAGCCCCTTCACCTGGTCGAACTCCTCGCTCTCGGTGAAGAGGAGCTGATAGCCGATGCAGATCCCGAGGAACGGGCGTCCCTCCTCGAGCACGGTGCGGAGCGGATCGACGAGGCCGCGGTGCGCGAGGCTCCGCATCACGTCGTCGAAGGCGCCATCGCCCGGCAGCACGACCGCCTCCGCGTCGGCGATCGCCGAGGGATCCTCGGTGATACGCGCGGGCATCCCGAGGCGCGCGAAGGCCTTCTCCACGCTCCCGAGATTGCTCCGCCCGTAGTCCACCACCGCGATCATGGACGCGCCTAGAGGCTGCCCTTGGTCGAGAGCACGTCGCGGATGCGCGGGTTCAGGCGGGTCGCCTCGGCGAGCGCGCGTCCCACCGCCTTGAACGTGGCCTCCGCGATGTGGTGGAGATTCTCGCCGTAGTGCATGGTGACGTGAAGGGTGATCTCGGCATTGAAGGTAACGGCGCGGAAGAAGTCCTTCAGGAGGTCGAGGTCGAAGTTCGAGATCCGGGTGCGCTGCAGCGGGACGTTGAACACCAGATAGGGGCGTCCCGAGATGTCCACGGAGGCGTGGAGCAGCGCCTCGTCCATGGGGAGATACGAGGCGCCGTAGCGCACGATCCCGCGCTTGTCGCCGAGCGCCTCCTTGAGCGCCTTGCCCAGGCAGATCCCCACGTCCTCGACGGTGTGGTGCAGATCCACGTCGGTATCGCCGCGGGCATCCACCGCGAGGTCCATCAGCCCGTGCTTGGACCAGGCCTCCAGCATGTGGTTGAAGAACGGGATGGTCGTCTCGACCTTGGCGGCTCCCGTCCCGTCCAGGTTGAGCTGGAGGACGATCTGCGTTTCCTTGGTCTTGCGCTCGACGCGGGCCTGCCGCGGGAGCGCGGGCTCGGTGCCGCGGGCCTTATCGGTCATGCCGATTCTCCTCCATTCGACGCGATGCGGACGCGCGCGGCCTCACGATGGGCCTGCAGCCCCTCGACGCGGGCCAGCTCCGCGAGATGGGGCCATGCCTCGGCAAGACCCCGGGTGGAGTACTGGATCACGCTGAGCCGCCTCACGAAGTCCTCGGTGGACAAGGCGGAGGCGAAGCGCGCGGTGCCGCCCGTCGGCAGCACGTGATTCGGACCCGCGACGTAGTCGCCCACCACTTCGGGGGTGTGCCGGCCCAGGAACACCGCGCCCGCGCAGCGCACGCGCGCGAGCAGCGCGTCGGGCTCGGCGACGGAAAGCTCGAGGTGCTCGGGGGCGAGCTGATTCGCCACGTCCACCGCCTCGGCAAGACTCCCGGTGAGAACCAGGGCGCCGTTGTCGCGGAGAGCGCTCGCCGCGATCTCCCGCCGTGGCAAGGCGGTGAGCTGGCGCGCCGTCTCCTGCTCCACCGCATCGAGCAGCGCGGACGAGGGCGAGAGGAGCACCGAGCGCGCCATGGGGTCGTGCTCGGCCTGGGCGAGGAGGTCGGCGGCGACGTACGTGGCATCCGCCTCGCCGTCCGCGATCACCACCACTTCGCTGGGTCCGGCGAGCATGTCGATGCCGACGTCGCCGAAGACCCGGCTCTTGGCCAGGGCCACGTAGATGTTGCCCGGCCCCACGATCTTGTCCACGCGCCGGATCGTCTGGGTGCCGTAGGCGAGCGCCGCGACCGCCTGGGCGCCGCCAACCCGATAGGCCTCGGTCACCCCGGCGATTCGAGCAGCGGCGAGCACGGCGGGGTTGAGCGTGCCGTCCGCCGCGGGCGGCGAGACCAGCACGATCTCGCGCACGCCCGCCACGCGCGCCGGCACCGCCGTCATGAGCACGGTGGACGGATACGCCGCGCGGCCGCCCGGCACGTAAACCCCCACGCGCTCGAGCGGGCGCACTTCTTGTCCGAGGCGCGAGCCACAGGCGTCGGTCATGCTCCAGCCCTTCGGCATGGCCGCGCGGTGAAAGGCCTCGATGCGCGCCGCCGCATAGCGAAGCGCGGCGAGGGTCGGCTCCCCAACCCGCCGCTCCGCCTCGTCATATTCCGCCGAGGTCACCGCGAGCCGGGCCGGGGTGAGGGCCACGCGGTCGAAGCGCGCGGTGAGCTCGATCAGCGCGGCGTCCCCCCGCTCCCGCACCGCGGCGAGGATCTCGCCCACCGACTGGTGGATCTCGGGGGCCACGCGCTCGGGCGCGCGATCGAGCGCACGCGCCACGCCTTCCGCGCCGAGGGCGCGCGCGTCGAGCCGGCGGAGGGTCACGCCCCGCGCTCCGGAGTCGCGCCCGGACGCGCGGCCGCCACCACCGCACGCATCGCGTCGATGAGGGCGTTGACCCGCGCGTGGGCGGTCTTGAGCGAGGCGCGGTTCACGATGAGCCGGGCGGTGGACGTCATGATCTCCGCGACCTCCACGAGGCCGTTGGCGCGAAGGGTCTCGCCCGACTGCACGAGGTCCACGATGCGGTCGGCGAGCCCCACCAGCGGCGCGAGCTCGATGGAGCCATCGAGCCGGATCATCTCCACCTGGATGCCGCGCTCCGAGAAGTAGCGCTCGGTCAGCGACGGATACTTGGTGGCCACGCGGACCCACGACCACTTCGCGGGGTCGTCACGCTCCCACAGCGCGCGCGGCTCCGCCACCACGAGGCGGCAGCCGCCGAAGCCGAGGTCCACCGGCTCGTACACGTCGGGCTCCTGCTCGGCGAGGATGTCCTTACCGACGATGCCGAGGTCGGCCGCGCCGTACTCCACGTAGGTCGGGATGTCCGCGGGCTTGAGGAAGACGAAGCGCAGCCCCCGGTCCTCGTCGGCGATGAGCAGGCGCCGCGACGCCTCGTCGAGCCCGCGGATGCCGAGCCCGGCGAGGAGCGCCTGCGCCGGCTCCAGGAGACGGCCCTTGGGCAGGGCGAACGTGAGGGCATGGGTCATGCCCACGCTCCCGCGATATAGCGCTCGATCCCACGTAGATCAGCGCGCGAGGCGATGTCGGTGAAGCCTTCGGCGGCCATCAGGGAGGCGAGCGCGCCCGCCTGCTCCTCGCCGATCTCCAGCACGAGCCGGCCTCCCGGCCGGAGCGCGCCGGGCGCGGCCGCCACGAGCCGCCGCAGGAGCGCGAGCCCGTCGGGCCCGCCGTCCAGCGCGGCGCGCGGCTCGAAGTCGCGCACCTCGCGCGGCAGCGTGGGAAGCACCGCGCTGGGCAGATAGGGAAGGTTCGCGACGACCATGGCGAGGCGCCCCGCCTGCGCGGCCAGGGGGCCCAGGAGGTCGCCGCGCATGAGCCGCACCCGCCCCGCGAGCCCGAGGGCGTACACGTTCTTCGCGGCGGCCACGAGCGCGGCGGATGACGCCTCCACCGCGAACACCTGGATATCGGGCCGTGCGGCGGCGAGCGCGCACGCAATGGCGCCCGAGCCGGTCCCGATATCGGCCACCGAAATGCCCGTGGACTGGGGAAGAGCGGGGGCCGTGTCTGGGCCCCCGCTGAGGGCGAGGAGCTCCAGTGCCCACTCGACGAGGCCCTCGGTCTCCGGGCGCGGAATCAGCGCATCGGGCGTCACGCGCAGGCGCAGCCCGCGGAAGTCCTCGAAGCCCAGGAGGTGCTGCAGGGGCTCGTGCGCGGCCCGGCGCGCCACCAGAGCCTCGAAGGCGCGCACCGTCTCCGACTCGAGGCTGCGCGCAGGGTCGAGGTAGAGCGCGAAGCGCTCCACGCCTAGCCGCGAAGCGAGCAGCCACTCCGCATCCTGACGCGCGGTGGGCAGGCCGGTGGCCTCGAGACGCGCGATGGCCTCGGCGAGGAGGGCACGGATCGTGGAGGCCGCGGCCGCCGTGCTCACGTCGTCGACTCCGCGAGCTTCTGCCCCTGGTCCCAGGCGGTGAGCGCGTCGATGACCTCGTCCAGATCGCCCTCGAGCACGACGGGCAGCTTGTGGAGGGTGAGGCCGATGCGGTGGTCGGAGACCCGGGTCTGGGCGAAATTGTAGGTGCGGATGCGCTCGCTCCGCTCGCCCGTGCCCACCTGGCTGCGGCGGTCGGCGGCGATGGCGGCGGCCTGCTCTTCCTGGGCGCGCTCGAGCAGGCGGGCCTTGAGCACGCGCATGGCCTTCGCGCGGTTCTTGATCTGCGAGCGCTCGTCCTGGCAGGTCACCACGAGCCCAGTGGGGATATGGGTGATGCGCACGGCGGAATCGGTGGTGTTGACGCCCTGGCCACCGGGGCCGGACGAGCGGTAGACGTCCACGCGGATGTCCTTGTCGTCCACCTTCACGTCCACGTCCTCCGCCTCCGGGAGCACCGCCACCGTCACCGTTGAGGTGTGCGTGCGTCCACTCGACTCGGTGGCGGGCACGCGCTGCACGCGGTGCACCCCGCGCTCGAACTTGAGGCGGCTCCACGCGCCCTTGCCCTGGATGAAGAGGATGATCTCCTTGTAGCCGCCCACACCGGTGACGTTGGCGTCCATCACCTCGACCTTCCACTTCTGCCGCTCCGCGTACTTCGTGTACATGCGCGTGAGATCGGCGGCGAACAGCGCGGCTTCCTCGCCGCCCGCACCGGCCCGGATCTCCACGAAGACGTTGCGGTCGTCGTTGGGATCGCGCGGGAGCAGCAGGGTGCGCAGCTCGTCCTCGAGCCGGGCCTGGCGGGCGGTCAGGGCGTCCACCTCCGCCTGGGCCATCTCCCGCATCTCGCGGTCGTCGTCCTCGGCGAGGATGTGCTTGGCCTCGGAAACCCTCTGGAGCACGTCCTTGTACTCGCCGAACTTCTCGACGACCTCGGACAGCTCGGCGGCGGCCTTCGCCGTCTTGGCATACTCCGCCGCCTGGCCGATCACCTGGGGATCGGACAGCCGCCGCGACAGGTCGGCGTACCGCTCCTCCAGCTGGCGAAGCTTGTCAAACATGGGCGCCCCTCAGAGACGGCTGGACAGGCTGCGCCGGTGCCGCGTGTGGGAACAGGAAGGACGACGGATTGCTGCGGGCGAGTGACCCTGGCCGCGGCTCGAGGCGCCGGCCGGCCGCGCTACGCCTCCCCGATCGGCTTTCTGTTGTACTTGCGCTGGAAGCGCTCGACGCGACCCGCCGTGTCCACGAACTTCTGCTTGCCCGTGTAGAACGGATGGCACTTGGAGCACACCTCCACACGGATCCCGGGGACGGTGGAGCGGGTGTGGATGACTTCCCCGCAGTTGCAGGTGATGGTGGTGTCGATGTACTCGGGATGAATGCCAGCCTTCACGGCGCACCTCCTGAATGAAGTACAAATGAAGTACAAAGGATACCAGCCACGTCAAGAAAAGGCAACAATTCCAATACTTGCCAGCAGTTGAGTGGCGAGCCGCAGCCGAAGGCGAGGCGAGCAATACGAAAGGGGGCCCGAGCGGAACTGAACGTGGGCCCCAGCGGAGCGAGGCTGGCTTGTCCGGCCGAGGCCGGCCGCTAGGCCAGCTGGTTCATCTGCGAGAGGAAGTCCTTGTTCGTCTTGGTCATTTTGAGCTTGTCGAGCAGGAGCTCCATGGCCTCGACGGGATTCAGCTGGCTGAGCGCCTTCCGGAGCAGCCAGACCTTCTGGAGCTCGTCCTTCTCGAGGAGGAGCTCTTCCTTCCGGGTGCCGCTCTGCTCGATGTTGATCGTGGGGAAGATTCGCTTGTCCATGAGGCGCCGGTCGAGGTGCACCTCCATGTTGCCGGTGCCTTTGAACTCCTCGAAGATCACGTCGTCCATTCGCGAGCCGGTGTCCACCAGCGCGGTCGCCATGATGGTGAGCGACCCCCCCTCCTCGACATTGCGGGCGGCCGCGAAGAAGCGCCGGGGACGCTGGAGGGCGTTGGCGTCCAGACCGCCGGACAGCACCTTCCCGGAGGACGGGATCACGGCGTTGTGGGCGCGGGCGAACCGGGTGATCGAGTCGAGCAGGATCACCACGTCGCGCTTGTGCTCGACCAGGCGCTTGGCCTTCTCCAGCACCATGTCCGCCACCTGCACGTGCCGCTGGGGCGGCTCGTCGAAGGTGGACGAGATGACCTCGCCCTTCACCGAGCGCTGCATGTCGGTGACTTCCTCCGGCCGCTCGTCGATGAGCAGCACGATCAGGTACACCTCGGGATGGTTCTTGGCGATGGCGTTGGCCACGTTCTGCAGCATCATCGTCTTACCGGTGCGGGGCGCGGCGACGATGAGGCCGCGCTGCCCCTTGCCGATCGGGCACAGGAGATCCATGGCCCGGGTGGTCAAGTTCTCGCTGTCATGCTCGAGCCGGATCCGCTCCATCGGGTAGAGCGGCGTGAGGTTGTCGAAGAGGGTCTTGTCCTTCGACTGCTCGGGGCTCTCGAAGTTGATCGCCTCGACCTTGAGGAGCGCGAAGTAGCGCTCGCTGTCCTTGGGAGGCCGCACCTGGCCGGAAATGGTGTCGCCGGTGCGGAGGTCGAAGCGGCGGATCTGCGACGGCGAGACGTAGATGTCGTCGGGCCCGGGTAGGTAGTTGTAGTCGGGCGCGCGGAGGAAGCCGAAGCCGTCCGGCAGCACCTCGAGGACGCCTTCCGCGAAGATCAGCCCGTCCTTCTCGGCCTGGCCCTGCAGGATCTTGAAGATCAGCTCCTGCTTGCGCAGCCCGCTGAATCCCTGGACTCCGAGATCCTTGGCAACCTGGTTCAGCTCGGTGATGGTCTTGTCCTTGAGCTCGGACAGGTTCATCTTCGTGCCTCCAGCGCCGCCGGCGGCCGGAGCTACAGTGGCCGTCTCGGGCGAGGATTCCGGCGCGTCGTCCGGGGGCGTGTTGCGCTTAGGGTTCCGCTGCGAAATGGCGATTCTCTCCGGGGGGTGCCACTGGGTACCGCGGGCCAACGGCTCGACACCGCCACTGTCCCACACGGGTCAGAAAACTGTCAACCGGATTTTTTCCCGACGCGTCGCCAGGTGACGCGGAATCCGATCAGAGCCTCATGTCGATGATCGCGCGTTGCCGGATCTCGGCGAGCCACTCCTTCAGCCGCACCTGGAGCTTCTCGCGGAGCAGGATGTCGCGGATCTGGTTGCGCGCCTGCGTGAGCCCCTCGCCGCTCAGCGATTCCTTCGAGTCGAGCTTGAAGAGGTGGTACCCCACCTGTGAGCGGAAGGGGGCCGACGTCTCGCCCGGTGACAGGGCGAGGATGGCGTTCTCGATGTCCACGGCCAGCTCGCCCCGCTTGAGGGCGCCGAGCGAGCCGCCGTCCTTGCCCGAGCCGTCCTGCGAGAACTCCTTGGCCATCTCGGCGAAGTCGCCGCCCGCGAGGATACGCCCGTACACGTCCTCGGCGCGCCGCTTGGCATCCTCCCAGCCGTCTTCGCCCCGATTGGGATCGGGCAGGAACAGGATGTGGCGCGCCTCGAAGTGAAGGCCGGTCTCCAGCTTCTCCCGGTTCTGGTCGAGGTAACGGTCGATCTCCTGCTCGGTCACGGTGACCCGCAGGTTCACCCGGCGCCGGCGCACCCGCTCCACCATCAGCTGGTCCCGGATCCGCTTCTTGATCCCCTCCATGGTGACGCCCTGGCGCTTGAACTGCTGCTCGAGCTCGGCCTCGCTCTTCACGTTCATCTTCTTCATGAGCTCGGCCATCTGATCGTTCATCTCGAGATCGTCGACGGTGATCTTCTCGCGCTCGGCCTGTTGGAGCTGCAGCCGGTTCTCGATCATGCGCTGGAGGAGGCGATCGCGGAGAGCGACGCGCGCGTCACCCGAGGGCGGCTGCTCCTTGCTCTCGTAGAGGTAGTAGGCCTCCGCCTCGTCCAGCTCGAAGAGGGTGATGGCGTCGTTGTTCACCACGCAGATCACCCGGTCGAGCACGGTGTCGGGGTCCACCGGCGCGGCCTGCCCCACCGAGATGAGGGGCGCGGTCGGCTGCTTGGCCGCCGGCACCGGCGGGGCGTTCGGGGCCTTCCCCTGCTCGGGCCGGCCGACGAGCGGCACCCAGGAGGGGGCGGGTGGAAGGGCGAAGACGGAGCAGCCTTCGAGGAGGAGAGCGACGACGACGAGGAGCGGTGCGGCCAGGCGCACACGTCCTCTCACTTACCGAGCTCCTGCAGGAGGGACGCGAGGGCGGCCTTCACCTCCGGCCAGCCCGCGCGCGGGATCTGCGCTTCCAACGTGAACTCCTTCAGCATCTTCATGCGTCCCCGGCTCCGTCCGATGATCGCGAGCAGCCGCTCCGGCGTCACCCTGGTCGATGGCGCGAACGTCACCAGCGCGCGCCCGCTCTGGGCTTCGACTCGCTCCACGCCAATGACCCGCGCCGCGAGCCGCAGCCCCACCACGTCGAGAAGCGCCTCGACCGGCGGGGGCGGCGGCCCGAATCGGTCCGCCAGCTCCGCTCGCATCTCTGCGACCTCGTCCCCTGAGCCGATCTCCGCCAGCCGCTTGTACAGGGCGAGGCGCTGACTCTCCTCGGGCACGTAGCCCTCGGGAAGGAGGGCCTCGACCTCGACGGTGATGGTCGGATCCACCTCGGCGGCGGGCGCCTCGCCGCGCAATTCTCTCACAGCTTCGTCAAGAAGCTTCGTATAGAGATCGAAGCCCACCGCGGCGATGTGGCCGTGCTGCTGGGCTCCCAATAGGTTGCCGGCGCCCCGGATTTCGAGGTCCCGGAGGGCGAGCTTGAACCCCACCCCCAGCTCGGTCAGCTCCTCGATCACCTGCAGCCGGCGCTGGGCCGTCTCGTCGAGCCGGCCGTCGGCGGGAACGAGGAGATACGCATAGGCTTGCAGGCGCTCCCGGCCCACCCGCCCGCGCAGCTGGTAGAGCTGGGCGAGACCGAAGCGGTCCGCCCGGTTGATGATGATGGTGTTGGAGGCGGGAATGTCGAGCCCCGACTCCACGATGGCGGTCGAGACGAGGACGTCGGCCTGTCCGTCCACGAACTTCACCATGACGGACTCGAGCTCGCGCTCCGCCATCTGCCCGTGCGCCATGAGCACCCGGGCTTCCGGCACCAGGCCCTTGATGAAAGTGGTCATGGACGTGAGCGACTGCACGCGGTTGTGCACGAAGAAGACCTGGCCGCCGCGGTGAAGCTCGCGCTCGATGGACTCCTTGATGACGCCTCGGCTGAAGCGCGTGACCACGGTCTCCACCGGCAGGCGGTTCAGCGGCGGCGTATCGATCACCGAGAGGTCGCGGACGCCCGACATCGCCATGTAGAGCGTGCGGGGAATCGGCGTGGCGGTGAGCGTCAAGACATCCACCGCGTTGCGCATCTGCTTGATGCGCTCCTTGTGAGTGACGCCGAACCGGTGCTCCTCGTCCACCACGAGCAGGCCGAGGCGCTTGAACTCGACGTCCTTGGACAGCAGGCGATGCGTGCCGATGACCACGTCGACCGCGCCCGATTTCATCCCCGCCACCACCGCCTTCTGCTCCTTGGGGCTACGGAAGCGCGAGAGCAGCTCCACCTTGGCGGGGAACGGCGCGAAGCGGTCAGTGAAGGTGTTCCAGTGCTGCTGCGCGAGCACAGTGGTGGGCACGAGTACCGCGACCTGCCGGCCCTCCGACACCGCCTTGAAGGCGGCGCGCAGCGCCACTTCGGTCTTGCCGTAGCCCACGTCGCCCGCGACCAGGCGGTCCATGGGCCGCTCGCGCTCCATGTCGGTCTTCACGTCGTCGATGGCCTTCTGCTGATCCGCCGTCTCCTCGAAGCGGAAGGCCGCCTCGAACTCGCGCTGCCAGGGAGTGTCGGCGCCGAACGCCTCGCGGTGGGCGAGAGAGCGGGCGGCGTAGAGCTTCAGCAGCTCCTCCGCCATCTCGCGGAGGGCGGCGCGCACCGACTCCTTCACCCGGCTCCACGCCGCGCCGCCTAGGCGATCGAGCTTGGCCGCGCCCTCGGGCGCGCCCAGATACTTCGAGATGAGGTCCAGGCGCTCCACCGGAAGGAACAGGCGGCCGCCTTCGCCGTACTCGAGCAGCAAGAAGTCGCCGTCTCGGCCGTCCGTCCTCAGCGTGCGGATCCCGTGATAGCGGCCGACACCATGATGCTCGTGCACCACGAGATCGTTGGGGGCCAGGTCGGAGTACGAGGCGATGGAGGCGCCGCGCTGGAAGCGCGGCCGCTGGAGCCGCCGGCGACGCGCCCCGAAGACCTCCTCCTCGGTAAGGACCACCAGCCCCAGCGCGGGGAGCTGAAAGCCCGCGGCCGCGTCGCCCACCACCACGCCCAGCGGATCGCTGCTCCACAGCGTCGCTTCGGGCCACACCTCGTGGCCGTGCTCGGAGAGGATCTTCCGGAGCCGCGAGGCCTGGCTCTCGTCGTTGACGACGAGCCGCACGGCGAAGCCCTCGGCGCGCCACTTCTCGATCTCTCCGGCGAGAAGCTTGAACTGACCGCGATAGGCGCCGACCGAGCGCGTCCCCAGCGCGAACGTGCCCTTCTCCGGCCCGGCGGGGGCGAGGAGGGAAAGATCCAGGCGCTGAAAATCCGCGAGGAGCTCGGCCAGCGGCAGCGCGGACGGCGCGTCGTCGGGCGGCGCGTCCAGCACCGCGGGATCGAGGAGGACGGCGAGCGAGTCGCCCGGCATGTAGGCGGCGATGGTGCGGCGGTCTTCCGGCGCCTCGGGCTCGCCCCCGTGCGAAGCGGCCGAGACGAGAGGCAGCACGTCGAGGTCGAGGAGATCCTCCACGGAGCGCTGGGAGGTCGGGTCGAAGAGCCGGAGCGACTCGATCTCGTCGCCGAAGAGCTCCAGGCGCACCGGCCGCTCGCGTGAGGGGGAGAAGATGTCGATGATGCCGCCGCGCAGACTCCACTGACCGACGTCCATGACCGCTTCGACGCGCTCGTAGCCCGCCGCCTCGAGCCCGCCCACGAGCGCCTCCCGATCGACGACTCCGCCGAGCTCGAGACGCATGAGGCGCGTCCGGTAGTCGCCCGGCTTCAGTAAGGGCGCCGTGAGCGCGGCCGGCGTCGCCACCACGATGACGGGCTCCTCCTTGAGGAGGCGATGGCCCACCAGCGCCCGCATCGCATCCTGCTCCCCGTGGCGGTTGCCACGCCAGCCCGCGCCCTGGGGCGGCGGAAACTCCAGTACGCGCTGCGCCCCGTCCCCCGCCGCGCCGAGCGCGTCGAGGAAGAAGGCGATGTCCTGGGCGGTCTGGTGCACCTCGCCATGGCCCGGGGCGACGACGAGGATCGGGCGCTCGGATGCGCGCGCGAGGCCGGCGACCACGAGGGCGCGCGCGGAGCCCCAGAGGCCGCGGGCCTGTAGACGCAGATCTCCCTGGGCGAGGGCGTCGGCGAGGTCCTTGAACGCCCCCCAGCGACTGAGTACGGAGGGTGGAACGGCCATGTGCTGCGCGCGACCTTGCAGAGGATACATCAAACGCGCGCGCCGCGCGAATCGGAGGGCATGCTACAGTTCGGCGAGGCGAGCGGATACAGACAACCGTCCCAAGCGGAGCGAGGAGACGGGTTCATGGCGGAGTACAAGGCCACGATCAGCTGGACGCGCAAGGGATCTCCCGAGGACTTCACGAAGGGGAAATACTCGCGCGAGCACGCGTGGGCCTTCGACGGCGGGGTCACCGTGCCGGGGTCGTCCTCGCCCGCGGTGGTGCCGACGCCGTGGTCGAACCCCTCGGCGGTCGATCCTGAGGAAGCGCTGGTGGCCGCGATCTCGAGCTGCCACATGCTCACCTTCGTATACCTGGCGCAGAAGGCGGGGTTCGTGGTCGATGCCTACGAGGACGCCGCGGTGGGCACGATGACGAAGGGCGAGCGGGGTGGAACGCCGTGGGTGAGCCACGTCACCCTCGCGCCGCGCATCGCCTGGGGCGGCGGGAAGCAGCCCACCGAGGCAGAGCAGGCGCATCTCCATCACGAGGCGCACGAGCAGTGCTTCATCGCCCAGTCGGTGAAGACCGAGATCACGGTCGCGCGCCCGTCCTGATGCCTCCCCAGCGCCTCCGCCTCGCGCGGCTCGCCACCCTCGCGCTGGCGCTCTCCCTCGCCTCGATCCTCGCCGCCTCGAGCGCCCAGGCGCAGGCCCCCGGGGGCAAAGCCGTGCGCATCGGCCGCCTGTCGCCCTTGTCCGCCGAAGTGGACCGGATCAACATGGCCGGCTTTCGCAAGGGGATGGCCGAGCTCGGCTGGATCGAGGGCAAGACGTACACGATCGAGTCCCGGTTTGCCGATGGCCAGCTCGACCGCCTGCCCGCGCTCATGGCCCAGCTCATCGAGCGGCGCGTGGACCTGATCCTCACCGGCTCCAATCCCGGCGCGATGGCGGCCAAGAAGGCCACCACCGCCATTCCCATCGTGATGGTCACCACCGGCGATCCCGTGGCCTTCGGCCTCGTCGCGAGCCTGCCCCGGCCCGGGGCCAACATCACCGGCGTCACCGCGCTCGGCCAGGCGCTCAGCGCGAAGCGGCTCGAGCTGCTCAAGGAGGCGGTCCCGGGCATCCCCCGCGTCGCGGTGCTCGCGTACACCGGAACGCCTTACGCGGTGGACTTCCAGCGGGAGCGGGCGGCGATCAGCCGGGGGTTGGGCCTCGAGCTGCCGTTCTTCGAAGCGGGCAGCGCGGACGCCCTGGACAGGGCCTTCGCGGCGATCGCCGCCGACCGGGCACCTGCTCTCATGGTGCTGGTCGATCCGTACTTCCTCACGCATCGGCGGAAGATCGTGGCCCTGGCGGCCAAGAGCCGGCTGCCCGCGGTGTACGGCGAGAAGGAGTTCGTCGAGGACGGCGGGCTCATGTTCTACGGGGCGAGCCTCGTGGACATGTACCGGGAGGCCGCCGGCTACGCCGACAAGATCATCAAGGGCGCGAAGCCAGCCGAGATTCCCGTCGAGCAGCCGACCAAGCTCGAGCTCATCGTGAATCTCCGGACCGCGAAGGCGCTCGGCATCACGATTCCCCCCCCGGTGCTCCTGCGGGCCGATCACGTGATGGAGTGACCCACCGGGGCAGCGCGGCGTGACGTCGGCCGCCCGGCGCCGGCTCAAGCAGCTCCTCGGCACCATGGCGGTGGTCTGCGCGATCACCCCCGTCTTCAACGTCCTCACCGACGAGATGTCGCTGCGCTTGGCGCTGCAGGGCGTGGTGGACGGGGCCATCGTCACCGCGCTGGTCGGCGGCTTCCTCCTCTTCGTCCGTGGCGGGCGCCTTCGCGCGTGGTTCCGGCGCCTGGGCTTCATGACCGATCTCGTCCTCAGCAGCGCCCTCGTGCTGGGCCTCTTCCTGGTGGGCCGCGCCACCGGGCTCATGGTGACGAGCCTGAGCGTCCGCCGCTTCATGACGAGCTTCGGCGACGCCCATCTCGTCTACGCCCTCCCCTACTTCGCGATCTTCGCCGTCGTCATCCAGTTCCTCCAGCAGATGAATCGGATCGTCGGCATCAATGTCCTCCGCTACTTCGTGACCGGCGTCTATCACTGGCCCCACGCGGAGGAGCGCATCTTCCTCTTCCTCGACCTCGAGGGCTCCACCCAGCTCGCGGAGCGCCTGGGGAGCGCCCGCTACTTCGAGCTGCTGCGCCAGTTCGTGGACGATCTCTCCGAGCCGGTGCTCGAGGCCCGCGGAACGATCTACCAGTACGCGGGCGACGAGGTCGTGATCACCTGGTCGCGCGAGACGGGCGCCCGCGAGGCGGCCTGCGTGCGCTGCTTCTTCGGGATCCGCGCCGTCGTCGCCGCGCGCGCCGCCGCCTACCAGGACGAGTTCGGCGTGGTGCCGCGCTTCCGCGGCGGGCTCCATGGCGGCACGGTGACGGCGGGCGAGCTGGGCGATCTCCGGCAGGAGATCGTGTTCGTGGGGGACATTCTCAATACCGCGGCGCGCCTCGAGGAGCACGCCAAGCGCGCGGGGCTGGAGCTGATCGCTTCGGAGGCGCTGCTCGAGGGCCTCGCGCTGCCGCCTGGCGTCGTGGCCTCGCGGTGCGGCCAGCTCGAGCTGCGCGGGAAGGACGCGCCGGTGACCGCGTACAGCCTGAGCGCCGCCTGACCCGGCCGACTACCGGGAGACGGGCGCGGCCGCCGGCGCGGAGGCGGGCGCCGGGCTGCCCATCCCCCCCGGCAGCATCGCCACGAACAGCGTGGTCAGGCCGGACAGACACGCCATCACCAGCAGCAGCGTGGTGAAGCCCGCGCCCTTGACCACGGGACCCAGCACCCACACCGCGAGCGAGCTCACCCCGAAGGACACCGCGAGCCGCATCCCGGACACGCGCGAGCGCATCCGGTCGTCGACGTACTGGACGATCATGGCGTCGATGAACGGGATGGCGCCGAAGACGAACGTCATGAAGCAGAGGGCCAGCGCGTAGAGCGCCCAGCCCTGCGCGTGGGCCGCGAGCACGAAGAGCGGGATCTGCGCGGCCACGATGGGGAGATACACCCGCTTGAGCGGGTAGCGGTCGATGAGCTTGCCGACCACGAGCTGAGCGAACGAGGCCAGCGTATAGACCGCGGCGAGGAGCACCCCCAGTGTGGCGGGATCGTCGACGATGCCCTGGAAGCGCTCGGCGAGGAGGCGGCCGTTGCCGTTGGTCGTGAAGTTGAAGATGAGGCTCCCGGAGATCGCGGCGAGAGTCATCACGAAGAACACGCGGACCATGACGTCGCGGGGCAGGTCCACGGATTTCTTCGGCCGCTTGGCGGGCGCCGTCTCTTCGCGCGGCACCAGGGCGGCGAAGAGCACCCCGCAGCCGATCGCGAGGAGGCCCGGCACGAGGAAGGCCGCGCGCCATCCCAGGAGCTTCACGAGGAACCCCGTCAGGATGGCCGCGCCCGCGATGCCGAGATTGCCGGCGAGCCCATTGACCCCGATGGTGAAGCCCGGGTTCTTGGCCCCCTGCACGATCATGGGGATGCCCACCGGATGGTAGATCGACGCGAAGGCGCCCATCAGCACCAGCGCCGCGGCGAGCGTCCATGGCCCGCGGGCGAGCGCGACCAGGCAGGCCGCGGCGCCGAGCCCGATGAAGAAGATCACCATCATCACGCGCCGGCCCCAGAGATCGCCGAGGCGTCCCGAGGGCAGCGAGCCCAGGCCGAAGAGCACGAAGGCGCCCGCGGTGTACGGCATGAGATCCTGCCAGGCCATGCCCCATTCCGCGGCGATCGCCGCGACGGCGGTGGCGAAGATCAGCAGGAACAGGTGATCGAGCGCGTGGCCGATGTTGAGCAGCAGGCTGGTCGGGCTCAGTCTGGACATGGCCCCTACTCTAAGCCTTGCCGGGCCTGCCTGACTTGCTATAGTCTGCCAACCATCGTCGAGAACCAGACATGAAGGCCGCTCCCAGCTCCCGCGCTCGCTCCACCGACCCCCAGGACTACCAGCGCGTCCCCCGGCCGGTCGCGGCGATGGCCAAGGACTTCCCCGATGGCTTCCACATCGCGCCGCACTCGCACGAGCGCGCCCAGCTCATCTTCGCCGCCGAGGGCGCCATGCTCGTGAGCACCCGGGAGGGCACGTGGGCGGTGCCGCCCCAGCGCGCGATGTGGATGCCGGGCGGGGTCACGCACGAGATCCGCATGGCCGGCGCGGTGGCGATGCGCACGCTCTACGTCCGCGGCGACGCGGCGCCCCGCTTGCCGTCGCGCGTGCGAGTCCTCGCGGTGTCGGCCCTCCTGCGCGAGCTGATCCTCCGCGCGTGCGAGCTGCCCGTGCGCTACGACGAGGCGGGGCCGGCGGGCCGGCTCATGAGCCTCATCCTGGACGAGATCGCCGCCCTGCCCACCATCGCCCTCGACCTGCCGCTGCCGCGCGACGAGCGGCTGGCCCGCATCTGTCGCGCGCTCCGCGCCAACCCGGGCGACACGCGCACCCTGGAGGACTGGGCGCGCGAAGCGGGGGCCTCCGGCCGCACCGTGGCCCGACTCTTCGTCAAGGAGACGGGGCTGCCCTTCGCGGGGTGGCGGCAGCAGGCGCGGCTGCTCGCCGCGATGGCGCTGCTCGCCGCCGGCCAGCCCATCACGCGCATCGCGGGTGACCTCGGGTACGATTCACCGTCGGCCTTCACCGCAATGTTCAAGCGCGCGCTCGGCGCGCCGCCCAGCGCCTACTTCACGGCGACGGCGGACGGAGCCGCCGCGAGCCGGTCCGCCTGATCAGCGGTTGCCCTGGGCGAGGTAGAACGACAGGGACTCCAGCTCGATGGCCAGGTCCACGTTCTTCAGGCGCACGTCCTTTGCGCCCTTGATGCGGCCCGGGGCGAAGTTGAGGATGGCCTTGATGCCCGCGGCGACCAGCTTCTCCGTGACCGACTGCGCCGACTCGGCCGGCACCGCCACGATGGCGATCTGGAGGTTCCGCGCCTTCACCTCGCGCGGGAGATCGCGCATCGGCATGATGGGGATGCCGCCTTCGGCGTGCCCCCATTTCCCGGCGTCGTCGTCGAACACCGCGGCGATGCGGAAGCCCTGCTTGGCGAATCCCTTGTAGTGGTAGAGGGCGGCGCCCAGATTACCGAGACCGACGAGCGCCACCGGCCACTCGCGATCCAGTCCCAGGATCTTCTGCAGCTCCGCCTTGAGCCCGGCCACGTAGTAGCCGATGCCGCGCACGCCGAACTCGCCGAAGTAGGCGAGGTCCTTGCGCACCTGGGCGGAGTTGAAGTTGAAGCGCTCGGCAAGCTCCTGGGAGGACACCGTCTTGACGCCGTCCTCCTCGAGCTGCTGGAGGCACCGCGTGTACACGGACAGCCGGCGCACGGTCATCTCGGGGATCTTGGGAATCTTGAAATGCGAGCGCGGCGCCATGCGATGCTCCCCCTTCCCCCTCCCTTTGCCGCCCGCCCTCTCCCCTGTGGGAGAGGGAGGGCAACGGGAGCGGAAAGGGAATCCCTGCGTTACGACTTCACGAAGAGCAGGATGACGGCGATGACGAACACGAACAGCGTCAGGGACTCGATGAAGGCAAGACCGAGGATCATCGCGGTCTGGATGCGGTTCGTGTTGCCGGGCTGACGCGCCATCGCATCGACCGCCGAGCCCGCCGCGCGACCCTGACCGAGACCGCAGAGACCGGCAGCCAGCCCGAATCCGAGCCCCGCGGCCAGGGCGGCAGCCGGCTTCACCCAGTCAGTCGCTCCTCCCGCGGCCGCCTGGGCCAGCGCCACTCCCGGAACTGCGAACACCGCCATGAGCGCGAACATCAGTGTACGTCGCACGGACATCCTCCTTGGTATGTGGGTCATGACTGCTAGTGATGGCCCGCGGGGGCGTGGTGCGCCTCGTGCTCGGCTTCCTCGAGGGCGCCCGTAATGTAGATCATGGTGAGCATGACGAAGATGAAGGCCTGGAGGAACGCGACCAGGAGCTTCAGCGGCAGCAGGAACCCGATGACGAACGCGGCAGCGACGATGGTCCCCGGCGCGCCGATCACCAGGCCCCCGAACGAGCCGGTGAGCGCCCAGCCCAGCAGCCCGTCGAAGCCCATCATGAAGAAGAAGATGGCGATGAGGATGTGGCCGCCGGCCATGTTGCCGAAGAGCCGCAACGAGAGTGACAGCGGGCGCGCGAGGTGGCTGATCACCTCGATGACGAACATGAGGGGCTTGAGCGGCCCCGGCACCGGCCCCGCGAAGTGCTTCAGGTACGTAACGAAGCCCTGCTTGCGGACGCCGATCACATGGTACGTGAAGAACACGATGAGGGCGCACGCCGCGGTGGTGTTCAGGTTCGCGGTGGGCGACGCCATCCCCGGCACCAGCCCCATCAGGTTCGACGTGAGGATGAAGAGGCCGAGCGTCCCCACCAGCGGAAGGTAGCGCCGGCCGCCCGCCCCGATCACCTCGTCGAGGATCTGGTGGAACTGCTCGAGCACCATCTCCATCAAGTTCTGCGCGCCGGTAGGCACCAGGGCGAGGCGTCGCGTGGCGAAGAGCGAGACCACGATGAGGAACAGCATCGCGATCCACGTATAGGTGACATGATCCGGGATGCCGGGCAGTCGGAGGATCGGCGGGTGCTCGATGATGTCCATGCGGTGAAGTCCTCAGTCTCGCGCGGCGAGAAGACCCTGGGCCACCAGCGCCGGGGGAAGGACGAGCAGGCCGGCGGCCACCGCCACCGGATGCGTCACCCCGCAGGCGACGAGACCGCCGAGAGCGAGCAGCGCGGCGATCTTGCGGAAGCCGAGGGCGGTGAGACGGCCCTCGCCGCTGGTGGCCCGGACGGCGTCGCGGGCGAGCCAGCGAAAATTCAGGAGCGTGATGAGGGCGCCCCCGGCCACGCCGACGACCGCGCTGAGACCGCCGATGAAGAGCGCGGCGATGGAGAGGACGGCGGCGCCGCCCACACCCGTCAACATCACGCGGTTCACCAGCTCAGCGGCCATCTTCACTCACTCGTCCATGCGGTTCAGCGCCTGCAGGGCGCGGTAGAGGTTCCACGCGGCGGCCGCGATCCCGAAGCCCAGGCCCACCAGCAGGAGCCACGGCTGCGTGCCCAGAAACCGATCGGCGAAGTACCCGCCGACCATGCCGACGATGACGCAGGCGAAGAGCGTCGTCCCCAGCTGGGCATAGCTCGCGATGCCACGCCATGACGACCGGTCCATCCCGGGAGCCATGTGAACCGAAACACTAGCACACGCTCCACAACCTGACAAGGCCTCGCAACACCCTGATTCCGTGGACTTTTCAAACTAGGTCGCGTGCGGGGGTCAGTACAAAGCCTCACCCGAAGACGCCGCCCATCCGCGTCCCGGCGACGCGGTTGATGACGAAGGTGGCGAGGGCGGCCACGAGGATCAGGATCACGCCCAGCGCCGCCGCCTCGTTGGCGCTTCCCGCGATGTAGAAGGCGAAGATGCCGTTGGTGATGGACTCCCAGCCCCCGAGCGCCAGGAAGAGGACGGCGGAGGCCTCCTGGAGCGAGGTCATGAAGGAGAACAGGCTCCCGACCAGCACTCCCTTCCAGATCAAGGGCAACGTGATGTCCCGGAAGGTGCGCGGGCCGGTCGCGCCCACGCTCGCCGCCGCCTCTTCCATCGAGCGGTGCACGAGCAAGAGTGAGGCGTAGGCGCCGCGCACGGTGTACGGCAGCCGCCGCACCGCCAGCACCAGCGGCATCACGATCCAGAAGGAGGTGAGCGGCCGGTCGAAGCCGGGCAGATCCCAGTGGAAGGCGCGGATGTAGGCGATGCCGATGGCGGTGCCGGGGATGGCGAGGATCAGGGTATTGAGCGCGTCGAGCGCGCCGCGCCCGGGCACCCGGGAGCGGCCGAGGAGCCACGCGATCGGGACCCCGACCGAGACGCAGATCGCCACCGCGATCCCCGAGTAGAGGAGGCTGTTCAGGATGTACTTCGGCGTCTCCACGATCACCCGCTCGTAGAACTGCAGGGTGTACGCGGTGGGCAGCGGCGTGAGCGACCAACCTTTCCCCACCGAGGCGAGGGCGACCCCGAAGTACGGGATGAACGACAGGAGCAGGAGCGCGCCGAGGAACGCGATGGCGAGCGCCTGGCGGGCGCCGCGCAGGCGACGGCGCGCGACCCTCGAATAGGCCAGCGAGGAGTAGTCCTTGAGGCCTACGTAGTGCCGCGCGACGAGGAGGAACAGCACGGCCAGCAGCACCATGAGGGCCGAGATGACGATGCCCATCCGGAAGATACGCTTGTCCACGAATTGCACGATGTTGAGATAGGCCTGGGCGGCGAGGAGGTCCTGGACCCCCAAGATGAGGGGTGTGGCGAAGTCGGAGAAGGTCCAGATGAACACGAGGAGGGCGCCGGCCACGTAGCCGGGGGTGGTGAGGGGCAGCGTCACCGTCCAGAGCTTCTTCCAGCCGCGCGCCCCCACGCTCTCCGCCGCCTCCTCCAGGGCGGGATCGATCTTGCCGAGGGCGTCGACCACGTTGAGCGTGATCATCGGGAAGAGGTGCAGCGTCTCCACCAGCACGACCCCATGGATGCCGTAGAGGAAGTTCACCGGCCGGAGAAGATCGAGCCAGTCCATGAGGAGCACGTTCACCGTGCCCGCCCGGCCCAGGATGAAGGTGAAGCCGAGCACGCCGACCAGCGGCGGGGAGATGATGGGAATGATGGTGAGGAAGCTGAAGAGGTCGCGCCCGCGGAAGTCGTACCGCACGAGGAGCAACGCCACCGCGATGCCGAGCACGCTGCTGGTCGCCACCGTGAGCCCGCCCAGCAGGAGCGAGTTCCCCAGGGACCGGACGTAGAAGCGGTCGGTGAAGAATTCGTGGAAGTGCGCCAGCGTGAGCTGCCCCGCGTCGGTGGTGACCGCGTCATAGAAGATGCGGAAGAGCGGATAGACGAGGAACAGGCCCAGGAAGAGCCAGATCAGCGTGACCCCGGCGGCGAGCGGGAGACGCCGGCCCACGCGGCTCGCTAGGCCCGACCGAGACGCTGCCGCAGGTAGTCGCCGATCTCGTGGGTGCAGGCCATCCCCTGGGGAATGGCCTTGGTCAGCGAGACGAAGGCGTGGATCTGTCCCGGATACTCGTGATACCGCACGTCCACGCCCGCCTTCAGGAGGGCCTCCGCGTAGGCGTGCCCCTCGTCACGCAGGGGATCGAAGCCCGCGGTGATGATCAGGGCCGGGGGCTGACCGCGGAGGTCGCCCAGGATCGGGGACACGCGCGGATCCTTCTTGTCGGCCTCGCCGCGGAGGTACTGCTGCGCATACCACACGATGCGCTCGCGCGGGATGATGTGGCCGTGCTCCAGCTCGTGATGGGACGGCGTGCTCATGGAGAAATCCGTGGCGGGGTAGATCAGCACCTGGCAGACCGGCGAAGGCAGGCCGCCCGCCTTCGCGAGCTGGCACACCACCGCGGAGAGATTCCCCCCCGCGGAGTCGCCGCCGATCGCCACGCGCGCCTGGTCCACGCCGAGCCCGCGCCCCTGCTCGCGAATCCATCGGTAGGCGGCCAGGCTGTCCTCCACCGCGGCGGGGAACTTGGCCTCCGGCGCCAGGCGATACGCGATGGCCACGACCGCGATGCCCGCGCGCTGCGCGATTCGCGCGCAGAGGCCGTGATGGGTCTCGAGATCGCCCTGCACCCAGCCTCCGCCGTGCAGATACACGAGGGCGGGCCGCGGCTCACCCCCGCTCGCGGCATCGTAGACGCGGGCGGGAATGGCGCCGGCCGGGCTGGGGATCGTCACGTCCTCGATGCGGGCGAGGGCAGGCGCCGGCTCGTCCATCAATGCAACCATGGTGCGCAGCTGCTGCCGGAGCTCGGGCAGCGGCGGGTAGACGCCGGGCACGCGGATCGACTTCGCGAACTCACCTACCAGCTGGGCCTTCGGATCCATGGTGCGGCTGCCCATCGTGATGCGGTGCCCGGCGAGGAAGCGGAGGGCGTCGTTCTCGGGCATGAGGGTGTGCGAGAGCTCGAGCTTGGGCAGCGTCGGCTGGTGCGTCATGGCTCCTCCGGCAAGGCCAGGGTCACCGAGGCCGGGAAGGAGACCGTCACGGCCCGGCCCACGGGCATGGGATCGTGATGCCACGGATCACGGATGTCGGCCTTGAGGACCACGCCGGCGCCCGTCTCCACGTCATAGCGCAGCGTACTGCCGAGGTACGAGGTGAAGGCGACCCGGCCGCTGACCGCGTTGCCCCCGTTGGCGCCCGTGCTCCCCGCCCCCGTGGCGGCGATCGCCACGTTCTCCGGCCGGATGGCGAGCACGCAGCGGTCGATGATGCCCGCCGCTGCGTTGGGAATGGCCTCGAGCCGACCGACTCCGGTGTCCACCACCACCCGCTCGCCTCGCCGCTCGCGCACCAGGCCGGGCAGGAGATTGTTCGTCCCCACGAAGTCGGCCACGAAGCGGGTACGCGGGCGCTCGTAGAGCTCCTTCGGGACGCCCACCTGGAGCACGCGGCCGTCCTTCATCACCGCCACCCGGTCCGAGAGTGACAGCGCCTCCTCCTGATCGTGGGTCACGTAGATGGTGGTGATCCCGAGCTCCTGCTGGAGCTTGCGGATCTCCGCCCGCACCTGCACGCGGATCTTGGCGTCGAGGTTCGAGAGGGGCTCGTCCAGCAGCAGGATGTCGGGATTCAGCACCAAGGCGCGGGCCAGGGCCACCCGCTGCTGCTGACCGCCGGAGAGCTGGCCGGGGTAACGGGACTCGAGCCCGCCGAGATTCACCTTGGCGAGCCCCTCGCGCACGCGACGATCGACCTCGACGGCGCCGAGCTTCCGCAGGCGGAGGCCGTACGATACGTTGCCCTCCACCGTCATGTGCGGCCAGAGCGCGTAGTTCTGGAACACCATGCCGATGTTGCGCTCGTAGGGCGCGAGCCCGCTGACGATCCGTTCTCCGAAGGCGATCTCGCCCGCGTCGGGCTGATAGAAGCCGGCGAGCAGCCGCAGCAGCGAGGTCTTCCCGCAGCCAGACGGCCCCAGCAGCGTGAACAGCTCGCCGTCGGCGACGTCCAGCTCGGCGCGGTCCACCGCGGTGACCGCGCCGAACCGCTTGACGACGCCGCGAATGGCGATCTTCACGCTTCAGCTCGTCCTATTTCTTGAGTTGATCCCATTGGGCTTCGATGTCGCTCCGGAACCGCGTCTTGAGCGCCTCCGACCGCTTGGCCGCCACCGCCTCATCGTAGACGTTGGCCACGTCGCCGTCGAAGTACGAGCGCACGCCGCCGGTGAACTGCACCGCCATCTCCGCGGTGGACCCCGGCGGGCCCTGCACCTTGTACTTCGGGGTGATGGGGAACAGGCCGCGCTCCATGAATACCCGCTGCCCGCGCTCGGTGAGGAGGAACTCCACGAAGGCGCGGGCCGCCTTGGGATTGCGCGCGCCGGCGAGGATGGCCATCGGCTCCGGCGTCACGAACGCGTTCTTGGGCGCCACGAACTTGAGATCGAAGCCCGCGAGCTTCTCCTCGAACGCCATGTAGGACGGCACCGCGAAGCCGGCGGCGAACTCGCCCTTGGCCACCACGGTAGGCACGTCCCGGCTCCGCGCGGTGAAGTGACCGGTGTTGCCGGCGAGCTTGCGCAGCCACTCCCAGCCCTTGTCCTCGCCCAGCATCGAGAGCATCACCTCGTAGGTGGCGTTGGACGAGGACGAGCGCGTGGGCGCGCACTGCGCCACCTCGCCCTTGAGCTTGGGATTGAGCAGATCCTCCCAGTCCTTCGGCTCGGACACCCCCAGGCGCTGAAGCCGCCGCGGATGATAGACGAGCCCGTAAGGCTCCAGCGCGGTGCCCACCCAGTACCCGTCCTTGTCCTTGAGAGGAATGGGCTTGGGCTTGCCGATGGAGGCGGGGATCGACTCCCAGGCGTCCTTGGAGATCTCGACCTTCTGGAGGAGCTTCTGCTCGGCGAGCTTCTCGAAGAGCGCCGATTCCCCGCCCCAGAAGATGTCCACCTCGGGCTTGCCCTTCCACTCGGTGATGCGGCCGTAGGCTACCGGGGTGCCCGCGGGAATCGCGCTGACCTTGAGGGCGACGTTCCACTTCTCCTTGGCGTAGTCGGCAAACGCCTTGAGGGCGGCGTCGTGGATGAACTTCGACACCGGCGTGATGAGGTTCAGCTCGCCCTCGACGGGCGCCTGCGCGGCGGCGGGCCCGGCGGGGGCGGCGAGGGCGAGCAGGGTGAGAGCGACCAGGGCGAAGCGGATCATCCAGTGCCTCCTTTGAGGGTCATGCCTCGGGCTCGACCCAGGCGCGAGCGCGCTCGACGGCGCGACGCCAGCCGCGATGGGCGGCTTCGCGCGCCTCCGGGGCCATGCGGGGCGTGAAGCGGCGATCCAGGCGCCAGCGCGAGCCCAGCTCGCCCGGCTGCCAGAGCCCCGCGCCCACCCCGGCCAGGTACGCGGCGCCGAGGCCGGTGGTCTCGGTGACGGCGGGGCGAAGCACCTCCACGCCGAGCATGTCGGCCTGAAACTGACAGAGGAAGTCGTTGGCGGACGCGCCGCCGTCCACGCGGAGGCTGGTGATCGGAGCCCCCGCGTCGGCGGCCATGGCGTCCAGCACGTCGCGGCTCTGATACGCGATGGCCTCGAGCGCCGCGCGCGCGAGATGGCCGCGGCCGGTGCCGCGCGTGAGGCCCACGATCGTGCCGCGCGCGTACGGATCCCAGTACGGCGCGCCCAGCCCCACGAAGGCGGGCACGAGATACACGCCCCCCGTGTCGGGCACCGACTCCGCGAGGGCCTGTGTCTCGGCGGCCTGGACGATGATGCCGAGCCCGTCGCGCAGCCACTGCACCGCCGCGCCCGCGATGAAGACGCTGCCCTCGAGCGCGTAGGCCACCCGGCCGCCCAGCGACCAGGCCACCGTCGTGAGCAGGCCGTGAGTGGACGGGACCGGTCGCGCGCCGGTATTCACGAGCAGGAAGCAGCCGGTGCCGTAGGTGTTCTTGGCCGCGCCCGGCTCGACGCAATGCTGGCCGAAGAGCGCAGCCTGCTGATCGCCCGCGATCCCGGTAATGGGAATGCCGGCGGGGAACAGGGCGCCGCGCACCGTCTCGCCGAACACTCCGGCGGACGGGCGCACCTCGGGCAGGAGCGCCATGGGGACGCCCAGCGCCGTGGTGAGCTCCTCGTCCCACGCGAGCTTCTCGATGTCGAAGCAGAGGGTGCGCGAGGCATTGGAGGGCTCGGTGGCGTGCACACGTCCGCCGGTGAGACGCCAGAGCAGCCAGGTGTCCACGGTGCCGAATGCCAGCTCGCCGCGCTCCGCCTCCTCCCGCGCGCCCGGCACGTGATCGAGGAGCCAGCGGATCTTGGTGCCGGAGAAGTACGCGTCGAGCACGAGGCCGGTCTTCCTCCGGAACAGCGCCTCGAAGCCGTCCGCTTTCAAGCGATCGCACATCGGAGCGGTGCGGCGGCACTGCCAGACGATGGCGCGGTGAATGGGGCGGCCCCCCGCGCGATCCCAAACCACCACCGTTTCACGTTGATTGGTGATGCCGATAGCGGCGACCTCCGTCGCCATGATCTCGGCGGCGCGCAACGCCTGGCCCGCCGCGGCCTCCATCGACGTCCAGATGTCCTCGGGGTCGTGCTCCACCCAGCCCGGGCGCGGGTAGTGCTGGGGCAGCTCCGCGTAGCCGCGCGCGCGCACCGCGCCGTCCCCATCCACCACGAGCGCGGTGGAGCCGGTGGTGCCCTGATCGAGCGCGAGAACGAAGCGGCGAGCCGCGCTCACCGCCCGAGGGCCGTCTTGGCCAGGTCCGGCCGGTCCGTGATGACCACGTCGACGCCGAGGCCGATGAAGCGTCGGATCTCGGCCGCCTCGTTCACCGTCCACACCCCGAGCGTCATGCCCGCCTGGTGCACGAGGTCCACCGCGGCGGCGTCGACCAGATTCTGGTGCAGCCCCAGCATGGTCACGCCGGCGCGCTGCGCCTGCTCCATCTCCGCCCGCAGCGTCGAGCCCAGGTCGCCGATGGTGCGGCGGGAGTAGAGCGCGCACGCGCGCGCCGCCGGCCGCAGCGCCCGCACGCGCTTCCACGTGTCACGCTCGAACGACATGACGACGGTGGCGGCGATGGCTCGGTGGCGATCCAATACCTCGAACACGCGCTCCTCGATGCCCGGGTAGCGGCGTTCGCGCTCGTCGACCTTGATCTCGAGCAGCATCTGGCGGTGGGTGCGCATGGCGAGCGCCACCACGTCGTCGAGCGAGGGCACGGGCTCGTCGGTGAGCGCGCCGGTGCGGTCGCGCAGCCGCAGCGCGTGCAGCTCGGCGAGGGTGAGCCCACGCACCGCTCCCCGGCCGTTGGTGGTGCGCTCGAGGGTGGGATCGTGGATGACGACGACCTGGTCGTCCTTGGACAGGTGCACGTCGAGCTCGAGGAAGTCGGCGCCCAGGGACTCGGCGGCGTTGCGGAAGGCGAGCAGGCTGTTCTCGGGCCAGAGGAGCGCGCCGCCGCGGTGCGCGGCGAACATCGCGACCTTCGAGGCGGGCTGGGCGACGGCGGGGCCGGTGAGGGTGGCAAGGACACCCAGGGCCAGCCCCATCAGCATGAGCGCCCTCATTTCTCGGACTCCACCAGTCCCTTCACGAACCAGCGCTGCATGAAGATGATGATGGCCACCGGCGGCAGCAGCGCCATCATGGCGCCCGCCATGATCAGGTTCCAGGTGGGCAGCTCGGTGCCGCTCCGAGGAATCAGGCCCTCGAGCCCGATCACCACCGTGCGCATTGCCTCGGTGTTCGTGATGAGGAGCGGCCACAAGTATTGGTTCCAGCCGAAGATGAACAGCACCACGAAGAGTGCAGCGATGTTCGCCCACGACAGCGGCAGCAGGAAGGACCAGAGGAACCGCAGCGGACCCGAGCCGTCGAGCTGGGCCGCTTCGACCATCTCGTTGGGAATGGTGAGGTAGAACTGGCGGAAGAGGAAGGTGGCGGTGGCCGACGCCATGAGGGGAATGGTCAGTCCCTGGTACGTGTTGATCCAGCCGAGCGATCCGATGACCTCGTAGGTGGACATCAGACGCACCGGCACCGGCAGCATCAGGGTCACGAAGATCATCCAGAAGCAGAGCATGCGGCCGCGGAACTCGAAGTACACGACGGCGAAGGCCGAGAGCATGGAGATGGCGATCTTCCCCACCGCCACCGTGACCGCCATGAGGAAGCTGTTCCACAGCATGCGCCCCAGGTTCACCTTGGTCCACGCCGCCACGTAGTTCTCGAGGAGGTGCGAGGACGGGAGGAGGAGAGGCGGACGCTGCACCACTTCGGTGAGGTCCTGGGTCGAGATGATGAAGGCGTAGTAGAGGGGAAAGGCGATCACCGCCACGCACGCGATGAGGAGGATGTGAACGATGCCGGCGTGCCAGTCGAAGGGGCGGCGCCGCGGCGCGGAGGCGGGCCGGGCCGAAGCCTGCGTTTGCTCGAGCCGACCCGCGTCGAGCGCGCTCATCGATACGTCACCTTGGATTCGGCATAGCGGAACTGGATCATGGTCAGTCCGATCACCAGGGCCATGAGGATGACCGACTGGGCCCCCGAGGATCCGAGGTTCAGCCCGATGAAGCCGTCCTTGTAGAGCTTGAAGACCATGATCTCGGTGGCGTTGCCCGGCCCGCCCTTGGTGACCGCGTCGATGACGCCAAACGACTCGAAGAAGGCGAAGACCATGTTGAGGACGACGAGGTAGAACGTGATGGGCGAGACGAGGGGGAACACGATGGCGACGAATCGCCGGATGGGGCCGGCGCCGTCCACGTCGGCGGCTTCGAGGACCGAGCCGGGAATGGCGAGGAGGCCGGCGATGTAGAACGCGATGTTGTAGCCGAGGTGGGTCCAGGCGGTGGAGACGATCACCAGGACCATGGCGATCCAGCCCTTGAGGAGCCAGTTGAACTCGTAGGCGGTCACGAAGGAGAGGAAGTACGGGAGCACGCCGTAGGCGGGATGGAAGATGAAGAGGAAGATGATCCCCGCGACGGCGGGCGCGATGCCGTAGGGCCACAGCAGCATCGTCCGGTAGAACGTGAGCCCGCGGATCTTCTGAGTGGCCAGACCCGCCGCGACCAAGGCGACGAGCACCGAGAGGCCGGTGACTCCCGCCGCGAACACCAGCGAATTGCCCACGCTCCGGTAGTAGTCGGGGTCCGCCACCAGTGTGGCGAAGTTCTCGAGCCCGACGAACGTGCTCTTGTCCCCGAAGGGCGACGTGCGGTACAGCGAGAGCTGCAGGGACTTCAGCGCCGGCCAGAAGAAGAATACGATGGTCACCGCCATCTGCGGCGCCACCAGCAGATACGGGAGCCAGGGGCTCCTGAAGACGGTTCGGCGCATCCCGCCCGCCTCCGGCCGGGCCTATGGCTTGTTGGCGGCGGCAAATTCCTTCAGCAGCTGATTCGACTTGGCGACGGCGTCGTCCAGCCCCTGCTTGGTCGTCTTCTTGCCCGCGAAGATGTTCTCGAGCTCGGCCTCGATGACGTCGCGGATCTGCACGAAGTTGCCCAGCCGGATCCCTTGGCTGTTCGGGGTCGCGATGCGCTCGGACTTGACGGGCGCTGGCTTCTTGCCCGCCATCCCGCTCGGCGCCTTGGGGGGCAGGCCGGTGAGCTGGGCGAACGCCGTGTACTGATTTGGGTTGCGGACGAAGTGGTAGCCCTCCTCGAGGTTCCGCACCGCGGAGTTCGAGATGGCGAGGTAGCCGGTGTTGACGTGCCACCACATCTGCTGCGGGGTGTCGGAGATGAACTTCAGGAATTGAGCGGTGCCCTTGTTCTCCGCGGGGGACTTCCCCTTCAGCACCCACAGGGTGGCGCCGCCGATGATCGAGGTCGCCTGCTTGTAGGGCGCGCCCCAGTGCGGGAGCGTGGAGGTGCCCCACTGGAACTTCACTCCGCGGGTGAAGCCGCCGATGAGGGCGGAGGACTGGATGTACATCGCGCAGTCCCCGTTGACGAATTTGGGGTCGGCGGCGCCCTGCCGGCCGCCGTAGGAATAGATCCCGTCCTTCTGCCAGGCCGCGAGCTGCCCGATGTGCTTCACGCCGAACTCCCGGTTGATCAAGAGCTCGACGTCGAGGCCGTCGAAGCCGTTCCGCTTGGTCGCGAAGGGCTGGTCGTGCCAGGCGTGCATGTTCTCCACCATGGTCCACGACGGCCACCCGGTGGAGAAGCCGCACTTGGCCGCGCCGGAGGCGAGGATCTTCTTCGAGTAGGCCTCGACGTCCTTCCAGGTCAGGGGCGGCTTGGCGGGATTGAGCCCCGCCTTCTCGAAGGCATCCTTGTTGTAGTAGAAGATCGGAGTCGACGAGTTGAACGGCATCGAGTAGAGGTTGCCGTCCTTCGAGTAGAACCCGACGACCGGCGCGATGAAGTCCTTCCAGTCGACGGCGATCCCGTGTTCCTTCATCAGCTCGTAGACGGGGTACACCGCCCCCGACAGCATCATGGTTTGCGTGCCCACGTCGAACACTTGCACGATGTGGGGATGGCTCTTCTGGCGGTACGCGGCGATGGCGGCAGTGAGCGTCTCCGGATAGGTGCCCTTCCGGAGCGGCTTGACCTCGTACTGGCCCTGGCTGGCGTTGAACTGCCGCGCGAGATCATCCACCGCCTCGCCCAGCTGCCCCGTCATCGCGTGCCAGAAGTGGATCTCGGTCTTCCCTTGCGCGCCCACCGGGCTCGTGAGCAAGCCGCCGGTCAACGCGATCACGAGGGCCGTCGACAGCAGAGTTCTCAGCGTGAACGGCATGGGCATCCTCCGCGTGGGTCGGGATCGGCGCGTACGCCGCGACAAGGCGGGGCGACTATAGCACGAAACGTCGGGGCTCGAATTACGCGCGGATGCCTCAGGCCTGACGGAAGCGGTGCGAGCGGTCGACGTGCTTCTGGTAGGCCTCGAGCTCGGCGCTGAGCCGCCGCGCGGACCAGCCTGCCACGTCGGCCATGCGCCGGCCGATGGACTCCGCGCAGTCGAGGCCCTGGCAGAGGCTCTGGCCGATCGCGGTGCGGCGGACGAGGAAATCCTGGAGCGACACCGCCATCTCCTCGCGTACCGCCTGGTGGAGCTGGGCGACGATCTCCGGATTGGACGGGCACAGCCGCTCGGCCCCGTCGGGGAATTTCTTGGCGAGTTCGAGCACCCGCGTGTAGCCCCGGCCGTAGGTGTCCACCAGGACCTGCAGGGTGTCGCGAGGCAGTCCGGTGGCCGCCATTTCCGCGGAGACGTCCAGCCAGGCGCGCGCCTCGAGTTTCGCCACGTCCTCGTCGAGCCCGTCGAGGCTCAGCCGGGCGGAGACGGAAGGCTGGCGCCGGTGCAGACGCGCCGCCACCAGGTCGCCCACTTCCTCGGCGAGGCTGCGGAAGCAGGTGAGCTTGGTGCCGGTCACCGACATGAGCCGGCCCTCGTTGCCTTCCAGCACCACGCGGTGGTCGCGTGAGACCTTGGTCGCGGGGGCGCCTTCCTCGAAGGCGAGCGGGCGCACCCCCGCATAGGTATAGGCCACGTGCTCGAGCGAGACGCGGGGGTCGGGCAGGACGCGGCGCACCGCGCCCAGCAGGTACTCCACCTCGTCGCGGGTGGCCCACAGCCGGTCGGGATCGCCGTCGAAGTCGGTGTCGGTGGTGCCCACCAGCGAGAAGTCGCGCCACGGGATCACGAAGATCATCCGCTCGTCGGAGTCCGAGGAGAGGTACACCGCGCGCTCGGTCAGACGCGGGAGCAAGCAGTGGATGCCCTTGGTGGTGCGGACCACCCGCGCGGGAGTGCCGGTGAGCCCGGCGAGCGCGCGCACGCGGTCCACCCAGGGACCGGATGCGTTGATCACCACGGAGGCGCGCACGTCGAAGACCTGATCGGTGAGGAGGTCGCGGACCCGCACGCCCTCGAGCCCCCGCCCGCTCTTCACGAACTCCTCGACCTGACAGTAGTTGAACGCGCGCGCGCCGTGGCGCGCCGCCGAGAGGACGTTCTCCAGGCACATGCGCTCGGGATAGAGGAGGAGATCGTCGAAATAGTAGCCCGCGCCCTTGAGATCCTCCGGGCGGATGTTCGGCTCGAGAGCCAGCGTGTCCACCGCGCGGAGCACGCGGTAGCGCTCGGTCGCCTTGCCCGGGGTGAGGAGGTCGTAGAGCCACATCCCCAGCCGCACGAGCACGAGCCCGCGCCGGCTGCCCTTGTAGACGGGCACGAGGAACGGCAGCGGCCGGACGAGGTGCGGGGCCACGCGCTCGAGGGTCTTGCGCTCGCGCAGCGACTCGCGCACGAGCTTGAAGTCGCCCAGCTCGAGGTAGCGCAGGCCGCCGTGGATCAGCTTGGAGGACTTCGACGAGGTGCCGGAGGCGAAGTCGCCTTTCTCGAACAGGGCCACCGAGACGCCGCGGAGGGCGAGATCGCGGGCGATGCCCGCGCCCGCCATGCCGCCCCCGATGACGACGGCGTCGAGCGGCGTCTGGTCGAGTCCCGCGAGCCGACTTTGAATCACGTTGTTCTCAGGAAAGTAGGTCTGCCACGGATCGTACCACGTGGTCGGGAGCGAGCGTGTCGATTCGCGGGTCGTCGGGCCGCGTGACGCCGCTCAGGACGAGCACGGTGGCCAATCCACCGCGCTTTCCCATCATGATGTCGGTCTCGATGCGGTCGCCGACGATTACCGACTCCGACGCGGGCACCCCGAGCGCGGCCAGCGCCACCTCCAGGATGATCGGCGAGGGCTTCCCCACGATCACCTCCACCCGCCGGTCCGTCACCGCTTCGACCGCCGCGATCATTCCCGCGCAGTCGGGGATCTCGCCGCCCTCCACCGGGCACGTGCGGTCGGGATTGGTGGCGATGAGCCGCGCCCCTCCCTTCACCGCCTGGAGCGCAGTGTCGAGCTTGGCGTACGTAAAGGTGCGGTCGAAGGCGATGACCACCCACCGCACGCGCGCATCGTCGCGCACCTCGAAGCCGTGCGCTCGCATCTCCGCGCGCATCGGCGCCTCGCCGATCACGAACACCGGCGCGCCGGGATCCAGCCCGCGCAGGTGGCAGGCGAGGACGAGGGAGGAGTTGATCACGTCGTCCGCCCCGGCGGGAATCCCCAGCCGGGTGAGCTTGCGCGCGTAGTCGGCGCGGGTTTCCAGCGGCTTGTTCGAGAGGAAGGCCACACGGCGGCCGTCGGCGCGGAGGCCGGCGATGAGCTCCGCCGCGCCGGGGACCAGCCGCTCCCCCACGTACAACGTGCCGTCGAGATCGAACAGCCAGCCGCGATACGGCAGCCGGACCGCCACGGGGGCTTTGTCCGGCGCCTAGCGGAGCAGCGGGGCCAGGGCGGTCTGCGCGAGGTCCAGGTAGGGGGCGGGCATGACGCCGAGCCAGATCACGCCGCAGAGGGCCACGAACAGCGCGAGCGAACCGGCGAGCGACGGCATCACCTCGGTGGGCGCGCCCTCGGGATCGCGCATGTACATGTAGACCACGATGCGCAGGTAGTAGTAGGCGGCGGCGGCGGAATTCAGCACGCCGATGATGGCCAGCCCCACGTACCCGGCGCGGACGGCGGCGCCGAACAGGTAGAACTTCCCCACGAAGCCCGCGGTGGGCGGGATGCCCACCAGCGAGAGCAGGAAGATCGTCAGCACCAGCGCCATCATCGGATGCCGGGTCGCGAGCCCGCTCAGATCACCCACGTCCACCGCCTCCTTCCCGTTCCGCTCGAGCAGGAGGAGCACGCCGAAGGACCCGACGGTGGTGAAGGTGTAGACGAGGAGATAGAAGAGCACGCTGGCATTGCCCAGCGGGCCGCCCGCCACCATCCCCACGAGGATGTAGCCGACGTGGGCGATGGACGAGTAGGCGAGCATGCGCTTGACGTTCTGCTGGGCGATCGCCACCACGTTGCCCACCGTCATGCTCAGCACCGCGAGGCCCCAGAGCAGCATGGCCCACTCGTCCTGGGCCGGGCGCAGCGCGCTCAGGAGCACCCGCAGCAGGGCGGCGAAGGCGGCGGCCTTGGAGCCGGTGGCGATCAGGGTGGTGATGGAGGTGGGCGCGCCCTGGTAGACGTCGGATGCCCACATGTGGAACGGCACCGAGGAGATCTTGAACCCGAAGCCCACCACGAGGAGGCCGAAGCCCACGAGCAGCAGCGGATCCCTCCCCGCCCCCGAGGCGAGGGCGAGACCGATGCGGTCGAGGTTGGTCGAGCCGGCGGCGCCAAAGATGAGGGCGATTCCGTAGAGGAAGAACCCGGACGCGAAGGCGCCGAGGAGGAAGTACTTCATGGAGGCCTCGGCGGACTCGATGCGGCTCTTGAAGGTCCCGGCGAGGACGTAGAGGGCAAGCGACATCGTCTCGAGGCCGAGGAACACCATGATGAGGTCGCCCGCGCTCGCCATGAGGGTCATCCCGATGGCGGAGAGGAGGACGAGGATATAGAACTCGCCGCTCTCCACCCCCTGCCGGCGCACGTAGTCGAGCGAGAGCAGCAGCACCAGCCCCACCGAGAACCCGATCACCAGGTTGAAGAAGATGGCGAAGCCGTCGAGGACCACCATCCCCCGGAACGAGCGCTCGTCGGCGCCCCAGTAGAGGAGGGACACCACCAGCGAGGCCACCACGCCCACGAGCCCGATGACGCCGAGATGCTCCTTGCGGTCCCGCGGCGGCAGGAGGTCGACGATCAGGAGCAGGAGCGCGGTGACGGACAGGACGAGCAGGGGCGCGATAGCCCGGAGGCTGATGGCGGGCGCGACGAGGGGTGCCACGAGCGCGGTCGGCATCTAGCGCGAGGCGAGCGCCGCGGTCGCCGCGGCTTTGGCCTGGACCTGGTTGATGAGGGCGTGCACGCTAGCCTCCGTCAGGCCGGTGAACGGCCCCGGATAGACGCCGATCCACACGATGAGGAGCAGCACCGGGACCAGCACCACCCACTCGCGCACGGAGAGGTCGGTGAGGCGGCGGTTCTCCTCGTGCGTGAGCTCACCGAAGAACACGCGCTGGTACATCCACAGCATGTAGACGGCGGCGAAGATGATGCCGGTGGTGGCAAGCGCGGCGGCGAGCCGGCTCCACTGGAACGCGCCCACGAGGATCAGGAACTCGCCCACGAACCCGTTGAGGCCGGGGAGCCCGATGGACGAGAAGGTGACGATCATGAAGAGCACGCTGAACGCGGGCATCACCTTCCAGATCCCGCCGAACTGCTCGATGAGCCGCGTGTGGCGCCGCTCGTAGATCATGCCCACGAGGAGGAAGAGCGCCCCCGTGCTGAGGCCGTGGTTCACCATCTGGATGACGCCGCCCATCACCCCCTGCGCGTTGAGGGCGAAGAGGCCCAGCATCACGAAGCCCAGGTGGCTCACCGAGGAGTACGCCACGAGCTTCTTGATGTCCGCCTGCACCGTCGATACCCACGCCCCGTAGATGATGCCGATGATGGCGAGCGCGATGACCCACGGGGCGAAGGTGAGGCTCGCCTGCGGAAAGAGCGGCAGGCAAAAACGCAGGAAGCCGTAGGTCCCCATCTTCAAGAGGACCCCGGCGAGGATCACGCTGCCCGGCGTGGGCGCCTCGACGTGGGCGTCGGGCAGCCACGTGTGGAAGGGAAACATCGGCACCTTGATGGCGAAGGCGAGGGCGAAGGCGAGGAAGAGGAGGTTCTGCACGTGTCCGCCCGGCATCACGTACTGGGCGAGCACGGGGAGATCGAACGTGTAGTTTCCGGTGACCGCGCCGTGCTGGAAGAACAGGGCGAGGATGGCCACCAGCATGAGCAGGGAGCCGGCGAGGGTGTAGAGGACGAACTTCACCGCCGCGTACACCCGGTTGGCCCCGCCCCAGATCCCGATGACGAGGTACATCGGGATGAGCATGGCCTCCCAGAAGATGTAGAAGAGGAAGAGGTCCAGGGCGACGAACACCCCCAGCATTCCCGTCTCCAGCAGCAGCATGGTGACGGCGAACTCCTTCCACCGCTTCTCGATGGCGTGCCAGGACGCCAGCAGCGTGACCGGCATGAGGAAGGTGGTGAGGAGCACGAGGAGCAGGCTGATCCCGTCGATGCCGACGTGGTACGTGATGCCGAGCGACGGCATCCACGGCCGCCGCTCCTGGAACTGGTAATCGGCCACGCGCGCGTCGAAGCCGGTGTAAAGAGGCAGCGACACCAGGAAGGTGAGCAGCGCCACCGCGAGGACCGCCCGCTTCACCGTCTCGTCGCGATCGCCGCGCGGGAGCAGCCCGACGATCACCGCCCCCAGCGCGGGCAGGAACACCACCAGGGACAGCGCCATGCCCCTCATCGGGGACCGCGCGCGTAGAGGAAAGCCACCACCGCGATCGCGCCCAGAAGCATGCCGAGCGCGTAGTTCATGGTGAAGCCGGTCTGGATGCGGCGGAGGCCGCGCGCCCAGCTCGTCACCGCCTCGCCCACGCCGTTGACGATCCCGTCGATCACCCGGAGATCGAGCACCCGCGCACACCAGACGTAGAGCCGGTACGACGGCTGCACGAACAGGGCGTCGTAGAGCTCGTCGACGTAGTACTTGTTCAGCAGCAGCGTGTGGAGGCCGTTGCGCGGCTCGCCGATCTCCTCGGGCCGCACCGTGCGCCGCCCATACACCATCCAGGCGAGGAGCACGCCCGCCACCGCGACCACGATCGAGATGAGGATCAGCACCTTGCCGGTGGCGCCGTGGTCCGCCTCGTGAAGGGGGAGCACGGGGTCGAGGAAGCGCGCGAAGGCGGTCCCGTGCGATGACGGCGCGCCCAGCGCGATGCCGGCGACCACGGTGAGGATGGCGAGGAGGGCGAGGGGCAGGGTCATCACCGGCGGCGACTCGTGCACGTGCCGCCGCGCCTCCTGCGTCATGCGGGGCGCCCCGAAGAAGGCGAGGAACACGAGGCGGAACGTGTAGAAGGCGGTGAGGAAGGCGCCGCCGAGCAGCAGGATGAAGAGCACGCGCTGGCCGTCGAAGAAGGTCGCGGCGAGGATCTCGTCCTTGGAGAAGAAGCCGGCGAGCGGCGGCACCCCGGCGAGACCGAGGGCGCCGACGAGGAAGGTGATGGTGGTGGTGAGCATCTTGGACTTGAGGCCGCCCATCTTCCGCAGGTCCTGCTCGCCGTGGAGGCCGTGAATCACGCTGCCCGCGCCGAGGAACAGCAGCGCCTTGAAGAAGGCGTGGGTCACCAGGTGAAAGATGCCCGCCGCATAGGCACCGACCCCCACGCCCACGAACATGTAGCCGAGCTGGCTGATCGTGGAGTACGCGAGCACGCGCTTGATGTCGGTCTGGGCGAGCGCGATGGTCGCGGCGAAGACGGCGGTGAGGCCGCCCACCCACGCCACCACGTCGAAGGCCACCGGCGACATCTCGAACAGCTTGTGACAGCGCGCCACCATGTAGACGCCAGCCGTGACCATGGTGGCGGCGTGAATGAGCGCGGACACCGGCGTCGGCCCCTCCATCGCGTCGGGCAGCCAGGTGTAGAGCGGCCCCTGGGCGGACTTGCCGCACGCGCCCATGAAGAGGAGCAGCGCGATGGCGGTGTAGGTGCCGGCCCCGATCGACGCGTCGGCCTTGGCGAACACCGCGCCGTAGTCGAGGGTGCCGAAGGTGACCCAGATCAGCATGATGGCGAGGCCGAAGCCGAAGTCGCCCACTCGGTTCACGATGAACGCCTTCTTGCCGGCGTCCGCCGCCGACTTCCGCTCGTACCAGAAGCCGATGAGGAGGTAGGAGCAGAGGCCCACCGCCTCCCAGAACACGTAGAGGACGAGGAAGTTGCCGGCGAGGACCAGCATCACCATCGAGAACACGAACAGGTTGAGATAGGTGAAGAAGCGCGCGTAGCCGGGATCGCCGTGCATGTAGCCGGCGGAGTAAAGGTGGATGAGGAAGCCCACGCCGGTGACCACGAGCAGCATCACCGCGGAGAGCTGATCGACCTGGGCGGTGAGCGGAGCCTGGAAGGTGCCCGCGCCGATCCACGAGAAGAGCGCGCCGGTGTAGGTCTCACCCGCCCACACACGCGCGAACACCGCACACGAGGTGAGGAAGGCGGCGCCGAGCGCGGGCACCGCGATCCAGTGGGCGCGCTCGCCGACGAGGCGTCCGGCCACGGCGTTGATCACGCTCCCGAGGAGCGGGAACAGCGGGATCAGCCAGACGAGTCGTGACATGTATGTGCTTTCGGGAACAAACCCGGCTCACTCTATCCAAACGGGTTCCGGGTGTCAACTCAAGGTGGGCTCCACATGGGCGAAGTACACGAAGGGAATGAGGTAGAAGAGGAGCCCGTGCCCGGTGGCGATGCGGAGCGCGCCCGCCTCGGCGAGCACGGCGAGGCCGAAGTTGAGGAGGGAGTAGGCGGCGACGGCGACGACGAGCCCGCGAAGGGGTGGCGGCGCCCGGCGGGAGAGCGCGCGCCAGTCGAGCAGCTCCACCCGGCGGCCGGTGCGGGCGGGCGCGACGCGCCGCCGAAGCCGGGCGAGCATCACGAGGAGCAGCACGATCGCGCCCGCGAAGAGCATGACGATGAAGGCCTCGGGCACGCGGGCTCCCAGCGGCGTGAAGCTCAGCAGGTGCGCGGCGGCGCTCGCGGCGAGCCCGAGCGCCGCCGCCGCGCGACCCACGCGCGCTCCCATGGCTTCTTCTAGCACGAAAATTGACGCCTCGACGCGCGCGTCGGTATGATCCCCAGGTGGCTCGGATCGGCGCCCGGTTCTGGTTCTATCTCGTCGTCCTCCCCGCCCTCCTCATCGTGGTCGGGATCTCGATTCTCGCCTGGCGACAGAGCGTCCGTGGGGTCCACGCCGAGACTGCCCCCGCGCTCCGCTTCATCGGCGTCAAGACGCCACTCAACCTGAGCCTCCGCGCGGAGCGCGGCGACGTGGTGAGCGTGGAGGTGCGTCTCGTGCAAGGCCAGGGCCGGGTGATGCTCGCCGCGCAGACGTTCGCCGCCCCCGGTCCCGAGAAGAAGGTCGAGCTCGCCATCGAGGGGCGCAATACCGGGCTGCGCGAAGGTCAGGCGACGCTGGAAGTCCGCGCCCGCGACAGCTTCTGGCGGCCCCTGCGCGTGGACGATCGGCCGGTACTCACCGTTCCGGTCATTCTCGACTTCACCCCTCCCACCCTTGAGGTCCTCTCGTTCACCCGCTACCTTGCGCAGGGGGGCGGCGGGCTCGTGGTCTTTCGCTCGAAAGGCGCTTCACGGGTGGGCGTGAATGCGGGCGGCCTCTTCTTCCCTGCCTTCCCGGCGGGGCCGGCCGACTCCGGCATCCTCGTCGGCATGCTCGCGCTGCCGTGGGACGCCCCGCGGGGCGGCATCAGCGTGCTCGCTCAGGACGAAGCCGGCAATGCGGTCACGCGGCCCATCGCCGCCGAGATCAAGGCGCGGAAGTTTCCCGTGGACGTGATCGAGGTCAAGGAGCCGTTTCTCAAGGAGAAGGTGGCGGAGCTCCTGCCCGAGCAGGCCAGTGCCCAGGGCGAGGCGCTCGTGGCCGCCTTCCTCCGCATCAACCGCGATCAGCGCAAGGCCGCCGAGCAGAAGAAGCGCGAGCTCGCCGCTCGCACCCAGCCGCGCGCCCTGTTCGAAGGCGCGTTCCTCCAGCCCCACAACTCGAAGGTGTTCTCGAACTTCGCGGAGACACGCTCCTACCGCTACGAGGGCCGCGAGATCGACGTCCAGGTGCACCTGGGTTACGACCTCGCCTCCCTCAAGCACAGTCCCGTGCCCGCCGCGAACTCGGGCGCCGTGCTCTACGCGGGCCCCCTCACCATCTACGGCAACGCGGTGGTCCTGGATCACGGCTGGGGGCTGCAGACGCTCTACGCTCACCTCTCGTCGTTTGCGGTGAAGGAAGGCGACTCGGTGCAGAAGGGACAGGAGCTCGGCCGCACCGGGACCACCGGGCTCGCGGTGGGCGACCACCTCCACTACGAGGTCCTGATTCACGGGATCTCCGTGACGCCGCTCGAGTGGTGGGACGGCCGCTGGATCCGGGATCACATCGGCAAGCCCCTGCGTGACGCCGGCCTGCCCACGCTGGTCGCAGGCGCGCCGCCGGCGGCGGGCGACGAGGACAAAGCGCCGGTCAGGCGCCGTAGCCGGGCGCGGGCGCGCTGAGGAGCCGGGCGCGCGTCAGCGCGCCTCGGCGACCGCGACGGCCGGCTCTTCGCCGGCCCCCAGCACCCGCGAGATCGCACGCGCGGTGTCCCGGGTCATCTTGCCGAAGCGCGCGAGATTGGGGACGATGCGCACCGTCGGCCCCCCCACGACGAGCGCGGCGACGACCTGACCGTCGCGCCCGAAGATCGGCGCGGCCAGGCCCGCGGAGCCTTCCGACAGCTCGTCCCGGGTCATCGAGAGTCCCACGCGTCGGATCTCGACGAGGGCCTTCCTGAGCGTCGCGCGATCGGTGATGGTATGGCGCGCCAGTGACTTGAACTTTGCGGTCCGGAAGTACTCGTCCTGCTGTTCGGGGGACATGTAGGCGAGGAGCAGCTTGCCCAGCGCCGAGCAGTACAGCGGCCGCTGGTCGCCCACCGACACCGTGTAGCGCACGGGATTGTCACTCTCCACCCGATCGATGTAGACGGCGACGGTGCCGTCGGACGCCAGCGTGCCGATGAGCGCGGTCTCGCCGCATTTGGCGGCCAGATCCTCGAGGAACGGCCGCGAGAGCTCGGGCAGCTCGCGGTTGGACAGCGCCGCCATGGCGAAGGTGAACGCGCCCGGGCCGAGCCGATAACGGCCGTCCTCCCCGCGCACGAGGTAGCCCAGCCGGTTCAGCGAGCGGAGGAGATAGAAGAGGCTCGACTTGGGGGACGAGAGGCGATGGGACAACTCGCTGAGGGTCTGCCCGCCACGCTCGCGCGCGAGGATCTCCAGCGACTCCAGCACGCGGCCGATGGCCCGCGGGCCCGCATCGCGGGGCCGTGGAGCCGGGGCGCCGGGCTGGGGTTCAGGGCTTCGCATATGAGAACGTATCCCTCATTCGTCGAATTGCAGCCTGTCATGTCGGACCCGCACTGTCAACCGCCAGCGGGGACGCGCAGGAGATTTCCGCGCAGCAAGGCGCCGGGCGGCACGAAGTCGCCGAGCACGCCCATCACCGTGGCGAGCAGCGCGGGCCGCGCCGCGAGGAGGCGCGCGGCGAGATTCGCCGCGCGGCGGCGCGCGATCAGCATCTGGAGCGCGCGCGTGAGGCGAGTCTTGCCGCGGAACGCGTCACGGCGGGCCCGTGCGTAGGGGCGGAGGGCGGCGGCGGTGCAGCGGCCCGCGCGCAAGGCCGCGTGCGCGACCTCGGCGAGCAATTCCGCCGAGCGGAGCGCGGTGTACAGGCCTTCGCCGGTGAAGGGATCGTAGAAGCCGCCCGCGTCGCCCACGAGGACCACGCCATCCACGGTGGGCTCGTCGACGCGGTAGGCGAGTGGACCCATCGCCCGGAGAGGGCCCGCCGCTCGGAGTCCGTCCAGACGCGGAGCCAGGTGACGGAGCTGCTTCAGGCGCGCCCCAAAGAACGTCTCGAGCCGGCCGCGGAAGGCGCGCGCGTGCGCGTGGGGAACCACCAGGCCGAGATTCACGAGGCCAGGGGCCACCGGATTGAGGATCGCGTAGTCCGGCGGGTCCACGTAGATCTCGCCGAGATCGCCGAGGCCGGCCAGGCCCGTCACGTGCTGGATGAGCGCCATGCGCCGGAGACGATGCGGCCGCACGAGGCCGAGGGCGCGCGCGACGACCGATGCGCGCCCGTCGGCGCCGACCACCAGGCGCGCAGCGGCTTCCCGGGGGTGACCCTCCGCGTCCTCATAGCCCACCCCCACGACCGCCCCGTCCGCGCGCCGGAGATCGGTGACCCGATGACGATCCCGGGCGTCGAGCGGCAGCACGCGCGCGCGGTCGAAGAGGAGGCGATCCAGCACTTCGCGGGAAATGGCGAGCCCGTGCCCCCGGTAGCCCGGCCAGGGACCGCGCGCGGGGTAGCGCCCTTCCAGACGTCGACCATCCGGGGCCACGATGCGCATGCCGACGACGGGCTGCGCCACCGCATCGACTCCCTTGAGCACGCCGAGGCGGTCGAGGATGCGCGCAGATTCCGGGGAGAGATACTCGCCGCAGATCTTCGGACGCGGAAATGCCGCCTTGTCCAGGAGCAGGACCGACCAGCCCCGCTCGGCGAGCAGGATGGCCGTCGCGCTGCCGGCTGGTCCGCCCCCCACGACGATCGCGTCGTACGATGTCATCCGCCGCGTCTCTATTCGGTCACCGCGCAGAGCCGCAGTAGCGGCGCGTAGCAGCGCACCGCCACGCCCTCGAGACCGGCCCGCGCGCAGAGCCGGCGCACTTCCTCCGCGGTGTAGGCGCGGCGCACGGACAGCGGGCCGTCGTGGCGCGACATGCGCCCGCAGCCGGTGAGGCGCGTGACCAGCCAGATCGCCACCCAGCCGAGCCGGCTCCGAGCAAGGTCGTTCACGACCACGCCCACGCGGGCCACCTCGCCCATGGCGGCGAGATAGGCGGTGGCGGCGCCCGGCTCGAGATGGTGCAGGGTGAGCGAGGAGATGGCGACGTCCACCGCGTTCGCCCGAAACGGCGGGGCGAGCGCGTCGGCCCGCAGCAGGACGATCTCGGGATAGCCCGCCACCATCCCGCGCGCCACCTCCAGGGTCGGCCCGCTGAGATCCAGCGCGAACACGCGGATGGATCGGCCGGCGCGTCGGGCCCAGCGCACGAGGGCCCGCGGGATGTCCCCCCCGCCGGTGCCGAGGTCGACCACGGTGGCGGTCCGGTCGGTGGGCAGACGGGCGAGCAGGCGACGCACGTGGCGCACGGTGACGAGTCGGCCGCCGAAGGCGCCGTTGAGGCGGGCCACATCGCCGAGGCTTCGCGCGCGCTCCGCGAAGGGGGCGGGGCCGTCCAGGAGCTCGACGGCGCCGGCGGCGCGCGACAGCGGCCGGAACAGGCGCATCTACCAGCGCAGCAGCGCGCCTTCGGCGGCGAATCCGGGGCCGAGCGCGATCATCAGCCCCCAGTCGCCGGGCTGCGGCGCTCCGGCGCGCAGCGCCTCCTCGAGAACGAACAGGATCGTAGCGGAGGACATGTTGCCGAACACGCGGAGCACGTGACGCGAGTGGGCGATCTGCGCGTCGGTCAGCTCGAGCAGCGTCTTGGCTTGCTCGATGACCCGGCGGCCGGCGGAGTGGAGGACGAAATGCGCCACATCGTCCTTCTTGAGGCCATGCGTGGCCATCAGGATCTCCGCCATCTCGCGCATCATGCCTCCGCCGATTCGCCGGACCTCTTTGGAGAGCACCACGCGCGGGCGGCCGCCCGGGTATTCGAAGCCCATCGCGCCCAGATGCTCGGGGCGGAACAGCGTGCGGTGCTCGACCACCGTCGGTCCCTCGCCCTCGCACGACAGGGCCAGCGCGCCGGCGCCGTCCGCGAAGATCGCGTGAGCCACCGCACTCTCGAGCCGGTCGTCGAGGTAGTAGGCGGCCGAGCAGAGCTCGACGGCGACGACCACCGCGCGGTGACGGGGGAACGCGCGCAGGTGATTCCACGCCTGCTGGAGCACCACCATGGCGGCCGCGCATCCCGTGTCGCCCACATGCGCGCGCTGCACGTCGGGCCGAAGCCCGAGCAGGCTCACGAGGTGGGCGTCGAGGCTCGGACAGAGGCGGCCGGTGCACGTCGTGGTGGCGATGAAGTCCACGTCCTCGGGCTTCCAGCCCGCCTGCGCGATGGCCTTGCGCGCGGCCGCCGCGGAGAGCTCGAGGGCGCCTCGCCGGAACCGATCGTTCAAGTCGTCGACGCTCTCCCGCGGCGTCTCGTCAGGCCTGAACGTGGCGGGATCGAAGTAGAGGTACCGCCCCTCGATCTGGCTGTTCGCGAAGAAGCCGGCCCGTTGGGCGTCCGGATAGCCGGCCATGCGCAAGACGGTAGCCTGGTCGAATCGGTGGACGGGTGTGGCCGTGGCGACGGCGAGGATCTTGGGGGTGCTCATCCCTGAGTTCTCATGGGGCCGCCCGGCCGCGAAGCGTACGCCTCGGCGGTTGCCATGTCCAGTCGCCCGGTGCTAGCGTTGTGCCATGCCGCTCTTCTCATTCGAGGGAAAGACTCCAAGGATCCACCCCACCGCATTTATCGCCCCGACCGCGAGCATCATCGGTGACGTGACCGTCGAGGAGAACGCATCTGTCTGGTACGGAGCGGTCGTGCGCGCTGACTTCTCACCGATCGTGATCCGCCGGGGCGCGAACGTGCAGGACGGCTCGGTGATCCACGTGACGCCGGCGGGCGGAACCGAGATCGGCCCCGGCGCCACCATCGGCCATCTCTGCATGGTTCACGCCGCGACGATCGGCGAGGAGGCCCTGGTGGGCAATTCCTCCACGGTCCTCGACGGCGCGAAGATCGGTGCGCGGTCGATGATCGCAGCCGGCTCGCTGGTGACGCCGGGCACCGACATTCCCGAGGGCGTGCTCGCGATGGGAGCGCCGTGCAAGGTACGCGGGCCGCTCGCGGGAACGCCGGCGGAGCGTTGGGTGCAGATGAATCCCGCCGGGTATCAGGCCCTCGCCCAGCGCCACCGCACCGGGGCGCGGCCCGTCTAGCCATGCCGGCGGGCGGCCACGTGCTCGTCAGTGGCTTCGAGCCCTTCGGCGGCGACACCGCCAATCCGTCCCAAGAGGTCGCGAAGGGACTCGACGGCCGCCGCGTGCGCGACGCCGTCGTGCGGGCCCTGATCCTGCCGGTACAGCACGAGGAGGCGCGCGCCGCGCTCCTCCCCGCCCTCGGCGAGCCCGGGCTTCGCGCCGTCGTAATGCTGGGGCTGGCGGGCGGCCGCATGCGGGTGGCCCTCGAGCGGGCGGCGCTGAACGTGATGGACTATCGCCTCCCCGACAATCGCGGGGACCTCGTGCGCGAGACGCCGTGCGTGGCGGGTGGGCCCGTCGCGCGCTGGACCACCCTGCCGCTCTCCGCGATCCTCGAGGCCCTCACCGCGGAGGGCATTCCCGCGTACGTGTCGAACACCGCGGGGACCTTCCTCTGCAACTACACGCTCTACGCGGCGCTCCACGCCCTCGACGAGACCGCCCGCCCCATTCCCGCGGGCTTCATCCACCTTCCGTTCCTTCCGCCGATGGTGGCCTCGCACGCGCTCGACGAGCCGAGCATGGATCTCGCCATGATGATTCGCGCCGCCGAGATCGCGGCGCACGCCGCCCTTGCGGTCTAGCCGGCGGGGATCCTCGCCGGCGCCGCCCTCAGGCGAGCGCGCTCAGCGGGATGGGACGAAAGTCGGCGAGCGCGTCCAGCCACTCGATCTCGCGCCCGCCGAACGGCGGGGCGCCCGCCTCCCGTGACACGACCCAGCGGCGGAGATAGAGCGCCCCGCTGAGCAGCCGGTGCGCGTCGCCCCGGCCCTCGAAAAGGGTCTGGCCGTCGGCGAGGAGCAGCGATGCGGCGAGGAGATGATAGAGCGTGTCGGCCACTGGCCGGGCTTCCAGCTCCTGCTCGGCGCGCGGCAGCCCCGCCCACCCCGCGATGCGCCGCCGGGTGACGTCGAGGGCTTCGCGCGCCACGTCCACCCACGGCTTGGCCGCGGCCTCGGTCACCCGCGACAGCCGCTCGCCGAGGAAGGCGAGCAGCGGCTCGTGGGCGGCCTCTCGCAGGATGGCCCGCTGCACGTCCAGGGCGACCACGTTGCTCGCCCCTTCCCAGATCGATCCGAGATAGCTGTCGCGGACGAGCCGCGGGTTCACCCACTCCTCGATGTAGCCGTTGCCGCCGCGCACGTTCATCGCCTCCGCGGTGACGAGCCGCGCGTGCTGGGTGATCCAGTACTTCGCGAGCGGGGTGAGGATGCGGAAGAGGGCGCGGGCCGCCGTCTCCCCCCGGTCCCACCGGTCGAGGGCGGCGGCCGCATGCAGCACCACCGCGGCGGCGGCTTCCGAATCCACCACCATCTGGAGGAGCTGAGCGCGCAGCAAGGGCAGCTCGGCGAGGACTCGGCCGAACGCTACCCGCGCCCGCGCATGGGTCAGCGCCTCGAGCACGGCCCGACGGATGAGGGCCGAGGAGCGCAGCGCATTGGAGAGGCGGGATACATTGACCATCTCCATCATTTGCTTGAAGCCGCGGTCGAGATCGCCCACCGGATAGGCGACCGCGCCGGCATACGTCACCTCGCCGCTGGCCATCGAGCGCGAGCCGAACTTGTCCTTGAGCCGGTTCACCGTGAGGTCGTTGCGCCGCCCGTCGGGCAGCGCCTTCGGCACGAGGAACATCGCGAGCCCGCGGGTGCCGTCGGGCGCCCCCTCGGGACGGGCGAGCGTGAACGCCACGTCGGCGTTGGCGTTCGAACAGAACCACTTGTCGCCCCAGAGGCGCCAGACCCCGTCGGCCCCCCGCTTCGCCACCGTGGTGGCGGCGCCGACATCGGAGCCACCCGTCTTCTCCGTCATCCACTGCGTCCCCTGGCGCAGCGCGCTCATGTCGGTGGCGGTGAGGCCCGGCAGATAGCGAGCCTGGAGCTCGGCGCTCCCGTAGTGGCGCAGCATGCGCGCGCCGGAGTCGGTCATGTTGACGGGGCAGAGGAGCCCGAACTCCGACTGGCCGAAGAGATAGGTGAGCGCGTACTTCACCACGTGCGGCACCGGGCCGGGCCAGCCGAGCACGCCTGGCCGGTGGGACAGGGCGGCGAGGCCGAAGCGGCCGAACGCCAGCTCCTCCATCCGCCTATATGAAGGATGGAAGACCACCTCGTCGATGCGCTGGCCGCGCTCGTCCCAGGACCGGAGGGTGGGCGGATTCTTGTCGGCGGCGTGCGCGAGCGCATCCAGCTCGCCCCCGGCGACCTCGCCCATCGCGGCCAGGTGGGGGCGTGCGAGGGCGTAGACCTCCGGCCCCATCACCGATTCGCAGAGCTGCTGGAACGCGCCGTCGACCAGGAAGTAGTTGAGCCCGCGCGTGCCGGGCATCGCGTCCTGAGCAAAGACGGGACTTCCGGTCATCGCACGCGCCCGGCTCAGCGCCCGGTGAACTGGGGCGGCCGCTTGTCCTTGAACGCCTGCACGCCTTCCTTGTGGTCCGCGGTCTCGCGCACGACCGCCATGTGGGAGGACACCAGGTCCAGGTGCGTGCGGAGATCGAGGCGCATGCTCTGGTAGACCAGCCGCTTGATCATTCTGATCGGCACCTGGGGCCCGTTGGCGACCTGCGCCGCGAACGCGTACGTCGCCTCGCGCAGCTCCGCGGCGGGTACGACGCGGTTGACGATGCCGAGCTCGAGGGCGTGGGGGGCCTCGATGAAGTCCGCGGTCCACAAGAGCTCCAGCGCCTTCGCGGTGCCGATGAGCCGCGGAAGGAAATAGGTGTCACCATCGCCGGGCACGAGCCCCACCCGCACATAGCCGGTGGAAAACCGCGCGGTGTCGGCGGCGATGCGCATGTCGCACATGAGGCTCATGCCCATGCCCGCCCCCACCGCGACGCCGTTGACCATGGCGATCACGGGCTTGTCCATGGCTTCGAGCGCCTTGGGCACGCGGTGGATGGCTTCCCAGAGCCCGTTCTTGTGGTCGAGGGGGCTCGGCCGGCTGTCGCCCATGCGCCCGACGTCGCCGCCGGAGCAGAAGGCTTTGCCCGCCCCGGTCACGATGACCACGTTCACCGCGGGATCGCGCTGCGCCTCATTCAGGGAGCTCGCCCACGCATCGATCATCGGCCCGGTGAAGGCGTTCATCTTGTCGGGTCGGTTGAGCGTGATGGTGGCGACCTTGTCCTTCACCTCGTAGATGAGCTCATCTGCGCTGGGTGACATGGGTGGTTCCTCCGGGCGGCTAGTATACGTTCCGCCCGGGGCCGATACCATGGTGGCCCCGGTGGCAGGGGCCCGAGAGCGGGGTTGACGCCTCCGCTCCCATTTGGGTACTATCCTCACAGATCAGCCGGACCAGAACCCTCTACCGGAGGTGAGCGCCATGACCTGGGAAGCGCCGGACTTCATCGAAGTGAAGATGGACGCCGAGATCAACTCTTATCAGGACGACTTCGACCGGCAGGACGACGACCGCTTCTAGGCGGCGCCTGCCGCGGAAGAATCCGCAGCCCCCTCTCGGCGCGTAGCCGAGCCCGGGGGCTGTCGCGTCTTGGGGGAACCATCGTGCGCATCCGTGTCCTCGGCTCCGCCGCCGGCGGGGGCTTCCCGCAGTGGAATTGCGGATGCCCGAACTGTCGCGGGCTCCGGGACGGTACGTTGAAGGCGGCGGCGCGCACCCAGGAATCGGTGGCGGTGAGCGCCGACGGAGTGGGCTGGTTCGTCCTGAACTGCTCTCCGGAGATTCGGCAGCAGATCGAGAGCTTCGAGGGCCTGCACCCCCGGGCCGCCCGCCACTCCCCCATCCGGGCCATCGTGCTCACGAACGGCGATCTCGATCACGTGCTCGGACTGCTGTCCCTTCGCGAGTCCCATCCCTTGGTGATCTATGCCACCGAGGCCGTGCGCGAGGGCTTCACCGAAGGCAACGGCCTGTACCGCACGCTGCAGCGCTTTCCCGAGCAGGTGACGTGGCGCACGCTGAAGCTGGGGCGTGAGGACGCGCTGGCCGGCGTGGACGGCGCGCCCAGCGGCCTTGTCATCGAGCCGGTGACGGTGCCCGGCAAGCCGCCCATTCATCTCGAGAACCGCCCGGGCGGCCGGACGGCGACCGCGCCCGAGGACAACGTGGGCCTCCGGATCCGCGAGACCGCGACTGGTCGGCGCCTCGCCTATTTTCCCGCCGCCGGTGGCGTAACGCCCGCGGTGCGGGAGGCGCTCGCCGACGCCGACGGCGTGTTCTTCGATGGCACGTTCTGGTCGAGCGACGAGCTGCCCGCGCAGGGGCTCGGCACCAAACGCGCGGCCGACATGGCGCATCTTCCCGTCGGCGGGGCCGACGGCAGCCTCGCCGCCCTGCGCGGTCTTGGGGCCACGCGCCGCATCCTCATCCACCTGAACAACACGAACCCCGTTCTGCGGGAGGACGCTCCCGAGCGGAAGGAGGCGGAGGGCGCGGGCTGGACCATCGCCTGGGACGGCATGGAGGTGACGCTGTGACCACCGACGCGCTCCGGCCGCCGCTGCCGCGCGAGGAGTTCATCGCCTGGGTGCGCAAGGAGGGCGAGGCCCGCTACCACGACCATCATCGCTACCACGTGCTCATGCACGAGGGACGGCTCACCCGACCCCAGCTCCAGCAGTGGGTGCTGAACCGCTTCTACTATCAGACGCGCATCCCCATCAAGGACGCCATCATTCTCGCGAAGTCGGACGATCCGGCGTTCCGCCGCATGTGGATCCGGCGCATCCGCGACCACGACGGCGACGAGGGCGGAGGAGAAGCGGGCATCGAGCTCTGGCTGCGCTTGGCCGAGGGCGTGGGGCTCGACCGCGATGAAGTGGCGAGCTGCCGCTCGGTGCTGCCCGGCGTGCGCTTCGCCTGCGACGCCTACGTGGAGCTGGTCCGCGAGCGCTCGCTGGTGGAGGCGGTGGCGTCGTCGCTCACCGAGTTCTTCGCGCCCGATCTCATGTCCCGCCGTGTGCTCGCGTGGGAGAAGCACTATCCGTGGGTGAGCCCGGACATGCTCGCCTATTTCCGCTCGCGGGTCCCGCGCGCGCGGCGCGACTCGATGGAGGCCATCGACTACGTGATCCGGCACGCCCGCTCCTACGAGATGCAGGAGCGCTGCGTGGCCGCCCTCATCACGAAGACGGAGATTCTCTGGCACCTCCTCGACTGCGCCTACGCGGCCTACATCGAGCCCGGGTGGGGCCCGCAGGGCGCGCGGGGCACATGATCTCCGCGGAGAGCCGGCTACGCCTGGCCGCCAAGGCGCGCCTCCGGTTCGACCGCAAGTCCTCACGCTACATGCTCCTCTATCCCGAGCGCGGTCTCGTGCTGAACCCCACCGCTGCCGATGTGCTGCAGCGCTGCGACGGGGAGCGCACGGTCGGCTCCATTGTCGAGGAGCTGGCGAAGCAGTACGGCCACGAGGCGCCCGCGGTGGAGCGCGAGGTGCTCGGGTTCCTCCAGACCATGGCCGACCGGGGCCTCGTCCAGGCGGCGCCATGAGCGAAGGCGAGCGCCCGTACACGCTGGTTGCGGAGCTCACCTACCGCTGCCCGCTCCGCTGCCTCTACTGCTCGAACCCGCTGGACTACGGCGCGCACGGCGACGAGCTCGACACCGCGACGTGGGTGCGCGTGCTGCGCGAGGCGGAGGATCTCGGCGTGGTGCAGGTCAACCTCACCGGCGGCGAGCCGCTGGTGCGGGACGACCTGGAGACGCTGATCGAGGAGTGCCGCCGCCTCGATCTCTACACGAACCTCATCACCAGCGGCGTGCCGCTCCGCCGCGAGCGGCTGGCTCGCTTCCGCGCGTTGGGCCTGGACAACGTGCAGATCTCCATCCAGGACACCGAGGCGGGCCCTTCGGACCGCATCGCCGGGGTGAAGGCCTTCGACCGGAAGCTCGAAGTCGCGGCGTGGGTGAAGGAGCTGGGCTTCCCGCTGACGCTCAACACCGTGCTCCACCGGGAGAACCTCGACCGGGTCGAGGCCGTGATCGCCCTCGCCGAGCGCCTCGGCGCCGACCGGCTCGAGCTCGCCAACACCCAGTACCTCGGCTGGGCCCTCCCGAATCGCGCCGCGCTCCTGCCGTCGCGCGCGCAGCTCACCCGCGCGCGCGAGGTGGCGGCGGCGGCGCGGCGGCGTCTCACCGGGACGATGGAGGTGCTCTTCGTCACGCCCGACTACTACACGGACCTGCCCAAGGCCTGCATGGACGGCTGGGGGCGGCGCTTCATCGTGCTGAGCCCGGAGGGGCGCGCGCTCCCCTGCCACGCCGCGCACACCCTGCCCGGGCTCGTTTTCGAGTCCGTGCGCGACAAGGCGCTGGGGGATATCTGGCGGGACTCCGCCGGCTTCCGCGCCTTCCGCGGCGAAGACTGGATGCCGGAGCCGTGCCGGAGCTGCGACCGGCGCGCCATCGACTTCGGCGGCTGCCGCTGCCAGGCCTATCACCTCACCGGCGACGCCGCGGCCACCGATCCCACTTGCAGGCTCTCACCGGATCACGCGCTGATCGAGGCCGCCCGGGCCGCCGCGGAGACATTGCCCTCGACCCCCGTGGAGCTCGTGTACAGAACCACCAAGTCATCGTGACATGCCGCCGCCCCGCCGGCGGAAACGCATGGACGCCAGCTTCCTGATCCTGCTGGGCCTCACAGTCGCGGCGCTCGCCTTCGCGCTCATGAAAGATCCCGCGCTGGCCGCGCGTGGCCTTCAGTCGAGCGGGCGGCTCTTCGGCTCGGTGTGGATGGAGCTGGCGCTGGGCTTCGTCCTGGCCGGTCTCCTCGACGTGCTCATTCCGCCGCCCGTCCTCTCGCGCTGGATGGGCGAGGATCATCTGGGACGCGGCATCCTCGTGGGCTGGGGCGCGGGGCTCGTCCTCCCGGGCGGGCCCTATCTGGTCTTCCCGGTCGTCGCCAATCTCTTTCGCAGCGGCGCGGCGGCGGGCCCGCTCATCGCGCTGCTCACCGCGAAGACGTTGGTGAGCCCGGTGCGCATGCTCACCTACGAGGCGCCCCTGCTCGGCTGGCCCATGACGCTCGCCCGCCTCATTCCCGGCGTGCTCCTCCCGCCCGCCCTGGGGTGGCTCGGGCATTGGCTCTACACGTTGTTCGCGAGGCGCTGAGCGAAGACGGAGCGCCTTGACAGGACGCATCCCTCCTTTTATCGTCCTCCTGCCGATCGCCCACACGATCGTCGCCGTCTGACCGTTCCTCGAGCAGGAGGAGGCCAACATGCGACGGATGATTCTCGTGTCGCTCTCCCTGATTCTCGGATGCGGCATCGTGCTCGCGGCCCTGGCCGACGCTCAGGCGCCGCCGTCGTGGAAGCAGGGTCAACCGGCCAACCTGGCGGACTCCACGCTGGCGCCGATCCCGCAGCCGCCCGCGCCCAAGGCGGCGGCCGAGATCCCGGTCGACAAGATCAAGGTGCCGCCGGGCTTCAAGGTCTCCCTCTGGGCGTCGGGCCTCAACAACGCGCGGGTGATGACCTGGGGCGACAAGGGCACGCTGTTCGTCAGCAGCCGGACCGCCGGCAACGTCTATGCGGTGCTCGACCGCGGCGGGCAGCGCGAGGTCAAGACGCTCGCCAAGGGGCTCAACCTCCCCAACGGCCTCGCCTTCAAGGACGGCACGCTCTACGTGGCCGAGATCCATCGCATCACCAAGATGGTGGGCATCGAGGACAAGCTGGACGCGCCGCCGGCGATGGAGGTGGTGTACGACACCTTGCCCAAGGACGTGCCGCATGGCTGGAAGTACCTGGCCTTCGGCCCGGACGGCAAGCTCTACTTCAACATCGGCGCTCCCTGTAACATCTGCATCCCCCCGGACACGCACGCCAACATCTCGCGCGTGAATCCCGACGGCACCGGCTTCGAATACTTCGCGCACGGCGTCCGGAATAGCGTCGGCTTCGACTGGCATCCCGTGACCAAGGAGCTCTACTTCGCCACCCACGCGCGCGACTGGTTGGGCGACGACCTGCCCAGCGATCGCCTCGACGTGGCGGCGAAGAAGGGCCTGCACTTCGGCTTCCCCTTCTGCCATCAGGGCGACATCCCCGATCCCGAGTTCGGCAAGGGGCGGTCCTGCAGCGAGTTCGCGCCGCCTCTCTTGAAGACCGGGCCGCACGTGGCCGGCAACGGCGTGGAGTTCTACACCGGCAGCATGTTCCCCGCCGCGTACAAGAACCGGATCTTCCTCGCCCAGCGCGGCTCCTGGAACCGCAACCAGAAGACCGGCTTCCGCGTGATGATGGTGACGCTCACCCCGGGCGGCGCCCCCAAGTACGAGCCCTTCGCGGAGGGATGGCTGCAGGGCGGCGACATCTGGGGCCGTCCCGTCTACACCCGTCAGATGAAGGACGGCTCGCTCCTGATCAGCGACGACTACGCGGGGGCGATCTTCCGGGTGACCTACCAGCCCTGAAGCCTGTCCTGACGCACCTCGCTTCGCTCCGGCGCGCGGTCGCGCCGTTAACCCTGGCCGTCGCCGTGCTGCTGGCGGCGACGGCCGAGGTCGCGCGCGGGGGGGACGTCGAGGCGGGCCGTCGGAAATCCATGCCGTGCGCGGCCTGCCACGGCCCCGACGGCAACGCCATGATCCCCGGGGTGCCGTCGATCGCCGGGCAGCCGAACTTCTTCACCCACTGGCAGCTCATCAAGTACCGCGACGGCCGCCGCAAGGACCCGCAAATGTCCGCTCAGGCCGAGCAGCTCTCGGATACGGACATGGCGGATCTGGCCGCGTTCTACGAGGCGCAGCGCCCGCGCCACCGCGTGTCCACCACCGAGCCCGCGCGAGTCGAGGAGGGCCGCCGGCTCGCCGTCCTGCATCACTGCACCTCCTGCCACCGGCCGGATCTCAGCGGGCAGCAGCAGGTGCCGCGGCTGGCCGGGCAGGATTTCGACTACCTCCTGAAGCTCCTCCGGAGCTTCAAGGCCAAGACCGCGTCCGATCTCGACGGCACCATGACGATGTCCGCTCAGCCGCTGGTGGACGAGGACATCGTGAACCTCGTCCACTTCCTCGCGAGCCTGGGGAGCGAGACGCCCTAGCCTGGCGCGCGCCACCCACGGCGCAGGGTCAGCGTTAGACCTACCAGCGCGAGGCCGATTGCCGCGCCAATGCTAGCCCTGCCGGTGTGGAGCAGGAGCCAGCCGCACATCAGACATGCGAGACCGGGCACGGCCAGATCCGCCACGTAACGTCCCCCGCGCGTCCCCGTGGTCCCAGCGAGCGTCAGACGGGGCAGGCTCAGGCTCACCAGGATGAAGCTCGCGAGCACCGCGGCATCCGTGAGGGCGGCCACCCCGGTGAGATCGCCGGGCAGGACGAAGAGGGCGGCCACGCCGGTGACGAGAAGCGCGGCTAGGCTCGGAATCGACCGCGGCCCGACCACGGCGAGCCGCGCCGGCAGTACCCCGGCGTCGGCCATCCCGTACACCGAGCGCGATGCCGCGAGCAACAGGAGCAGCACGGTGTTGGCCGTGGCGGCAAGGGCGACGAGGCTCAACGTGAGATCGGCGGTCGATCCAAGCGCGTGGCGTGCCACCAGCGCGAGCGGCGCCGGCGAGGCGCTCAGCTCCCGCCAGTCCACCACCGCTGTCGCCGAGAGCGCCACGAGGACGTAGATGGCGGTGGCGCCGATCATCGAGAGATAGAGGGCGCGGGGCAAGTTCCGCGCGGGGTCACGCATCTCTTCGGCGAAGTTGCCCAGCTCGTCGAAGCCTAGATAGGAGAAGAAGACCAGCGCGGCGGCGCCGGTGAGGCCGCTCATCCCGAGCGGCGCCTCGAAGAGACTCAGCCGATGCCACGAAGGCGCGCCGATCGCGATCACGAACACGAGCCCAATCGCCTCCATCACGGTGAGGACGATCGCGAGGCCGACGGACTTGCCGACGCCCACCAGCAGCACGGCGCCGGCGGCCGTCAGAAGCGCGAGGGCACCCGCTCTCACCGGCACGCCGGAGAGATGCGCGAGATAGCCGCCGAAGCCCAGGGCTACCGTGGCGACCGCGAGTAGATCCGCAGCCAACATGAGCCAGCCCGCCACAAAGCCGACGCGGTTGCCGAAGGCGAGGGCGGTGTACTGGAACTCGGGCGAGTCTCGGGGCCGCATGGATCCGATGCGCGCGTAGGAATAAGCGGTGCAGCCTGCCGCCACCCCGGTGAGGAGGAAGGCCAGCCAGAGCGCGGGGCCGGCGAGTCCGGCGGCGGGACCGATCAGCGCATAGACGCCCGCCCCCAGGATGACCCCGATCCCCGCAATGGTGACCTGCGCGAGCCCCAGGGTCCGTCGGAGGCCCACCGGCGGTGTGGTCCGGTGAAGCTAGATCCCGCCTGTCACGTCGATGGTGACGCCGGTGACGAAGTCGGCGTCCGCGGAGGCGAGGAAGCAGATCACGCGCGCCTGATCGCGCGCGTCCGCCACCCGGCGCAGCGGGTGCTTCGCGCGCTCTTCGGCCTTGCGCGCATCGTCCCAGCCCTCCCAGCGCGGCCGCAGCCGCTCGGTCAGGGTGAGACTCGGCGCGATCGCGTTCACGTTCACCCCGTAGGGGCCCAGCTCGTGGGCGAGCTTGCGCGTGAAGGCGATGATGCCGCCCTTGGCGGCGGCGTAGGCGCCGCTGCTCGACTCGCTGATGCCGCGCCCGGCGATCGAGGAGATGTTGACGATCTTCCCCCCGCCCTGCCGCTTCATGAGGGGCGCCACCGCGTGGCAGAAGAGAAAGGTCCCGTCGAGGTTGAAGGCGATGAGGCGCTGCCACTCGGCGAGGCTCTGCTCTTCCACCGTGGCGGCGGGGTTCTTGATGATGGTGCTCCCGCCGACCGCGTTCACCAGGATGTCGATGCGGCCGTGCTCGCTCACCACCGTCTTCACGACATCGTCGACCTGTTGGGCGTCGAGGGCGTCGGCCGGACGCCCGAACGCGTGGCCCCCCGCCCGGCCGATCTCCGCCAGCATCGTCTCGAGCCGCGCCTTGTCGGTGTCCACCGCCACCACGGTGCCGCCCTCGGCGGCGATGATGTCGGCGGTGGCGCGGCCAATGCCGCTGGCCGCCGCGGTGATCAGCGCGACTTTCCCGGCGAATCGCATGGTGCGCTCCTTGTTGGGCGAGCGCTAATCCTTGGGCAGGCCGAGGACGCGCTCGCCAAGGATGTTGCGCAGGATCTCGGACGTGCCGGCGCGGATGCCGCTGCCGCGCGCGAGGCAGGCGTAGAAGGCCCATTGGCCCTCGTCGGCGGCCCAGTCGCTGCCCGCACCGATCTGCGAGTAGGGCCCGAGCACTTCCGTGGCAATCTCCGCGAGGTCCTGGTCGACCTGGCTCCAGAAGAGCTTGGAGGTGGACCCTTCCGGCCCCGGCGTGCCGCCCCGGAGAATCTTGGTGAGACTGCGATAGCCGTTGAGCTGGATGCAGCGCTCGGCCACCACGAGCGCGGCGATCTTCTGGCGGATCACCGGCTCCTCCGCGGCGGGGCGGCCGCTCCGGCGCGTGCGCCGCGCCAGGGCGATCAGCCGCTCCAGCGCGGTGCGCAGGCTGATGTGGCGGATCATCGTCAGCACGTCACGCTCGTAGGCGAGGGTGGTGATGGCCACGCCCCAGCCCTCGTTGACCTTGCCCACCACGTTGGCCGCCGGCACCCGCACGTTGTCGAGGAACACCTCGTTGAACTCCGCCTCGCCGGTGATCTGGCGCAGCGGCCGCACGGTGATCCCCGGAGTCTTCATGTCGATGAGGATGAACGTGATGCCCTTGTGCTTGGCGGCGGTGGGATCGGTGCGCACGAGGAAGAAGCCCATGTCCGCGACGTGGGCGAGGCTCGTCCAGACCTTCTGCCCGTTCAGCACGTACCAGTCGCCGTCGAGCACGGCGCGCGTCTGGAGATTCGCGAGGTCGCTGCCCGCGTTCGGCTCCGAGAAGCCCTGGCACCAGATCTCCTCGGCGGTGAGGATCTTGTCGAGGTGCCGGCCCTTCTGCGCGGCGGTCCCGTGCTTCATGAGCGTGGGCCCGAGCATCGAGAGCCCGCTCCGGTTCAGGGGCTGCGGCGCCTGCGCCCGCGCCATCTCCTCGTAGAGCATGACCTGCTCGACCAGCGACGCGCCTCGGCCACCGTACTCCGGGGGCCAGTCCATGCCGACGTAGCCGGCCTTGTGCAGGGTGCGCTGCCAGGCGCGCAGCCGCGCCACCGCCTCGGGCTCGCCACGCGAGGAGGCGAACCCGCGGCCGCGGAGCTCGTCCGGCACATTGCGCTCCAGCCAGACGCGAATCTCCTGACGGAAGGCCTGCTGGGCGTCGGTGAAGTCAAAATCCATGGGTTGACTAGACGACGCCGGGGTCGGGCTTGGTGACGACGCCGTTGATCCTCCAGCCGCTCGGCTCGCTCACCATCTCGTAGACCGCCTCGATGCTCAGGCCGTTGGCGCCACGGATCTTGAGCACGAGGTAGACGTTGCCGTTGGCCGCGCGCTCGCCCTCCGCCACCACCGCGAACACCGAGCGCGCGATCTCGGGATAGCCCCCGCGCACCATCTCCTCGAAGTGGACGCGATCGAAGCGCTGCTGGATCTCGAGGGACGCGAAGCCGTAGGCGGTGTCGAAGTCGTGGCGGCGGAAGGCTTCCAGCTGCCGCATGACCGGCTCGGCGGCCGCCTGGATCGCCACCTTCGAATCGGGCGGCCCGGGCGATTGCGCGAGCGCGACGCGCGGGGTCAGCGCGACCGTCAGCAATGCAAAGAACGCCGCCGTGCTTCGGAGCCTCATATGCGCGGACTATATAATGACGCCCTACCCCACTCAAGGAGGCCGCCGGCATGGCCGACGTTCCGCTGCGGAGCCGCAACTGGTTCGGAAAGAAGGACCTCGACGGCTTCGCCCACCGCTCGTGGGTGAAGGCCGAGGGCTTCAGCGAGGCCATGTTCGACGGGCGGCCGGTCGTCGGCATCGCGAACTCGTGGTCGGAGCTGACGAGCTGCAACGCGCATCTGCGGCAGGTGGCGGAGGCGGTCAAGCGCGGCGTGCTCTCCGCAGGCGGCTTCCCCTTGGAGTTCCCCACGATCTCCCTGGGCGAAGTCCTGATGAAGCCCACCACCATGCTCTTCCGCAATCTGATGGCGATGGACGTGGAGGAGTGCATCCGCGCCTATCCCCTCGACGGCGTCGTGCTCCTCTCTGGCTGCGACAAGACGACGCCGGCCATGCTCATGGGGGCCGCGTCCGCCGACGTGCCCGCCCTCGTCGTCACCGGCGGTCCGATGCTGCGCGGGATTCGAGGCCAAGAGGAGCTGGGGTCGGGGACGGACACGTGGCGACTCTGGGCCGAGCGACGCGCCGGCCGCCTCAGCGAGGAGGAATTCTGCGAGTACGAGGCGTGCATGTCGCGCTCGGCCGGACACTGCATGGTCATGGGGACCGCGTCCACCATGGCCGCGATGGCCGAGGCGCTCGGGATGGCGCTCCCGGGCAATGCCGCCATCCCCGCGGCGGACGCGCGGCGCCTGGCCCTCGCCGAGCTGGCGGGCCGCCGCATCATCGAGATGGCGCGCGAGGGGCTCAAGCCCTCGCGGATCCTCACCGCAGCGGCGTTCGACAATGCCGTGCGCGCCGACATGGCGATCGGCGGCTCGACCAACGCGATCATTCACCTGGTGGCGATCGCCGGGCGCGCCGGGGTGCCGCTGCCCCTGTCCCGCTTCGACGAGCTCTCGCGCACCACACCCCTGCTCGTCAACGTGAAGCCGTCGGGGAAGTACCTCATGGAGGACTTCTTCTACGCGGGCGGCCTGCCCGCGGTGCTGCGCGAGCTCCTGCCCCTGCTGCATCGCGAGGCGCTCACCGTCAACGGCAAGACGCTGGGCGAGAACGTCGCCGGCGCCGAGAACTGGAACCGCGACGTGATCCGGCCCCTCGAGATGCCCTTGGCCCCCGAGGGCGGCACCGTCATCCTCACAGGTAATCTCTGTCCGGACGGCGCGGTGCTGAAGCAGTCGGCGGCCTCCTCGCATCTCCTGACGCATCGCGGGCGCGCCGTCGTGTTCGAGGATCACGCCGATCTTCACGCGCGCATCGACGATCCGTCACTCCCGGTGGACGAGACCTCCGTGCTCGTGCTCAAGCGCGTCGGGCCCAAGGGCGCGCCCGGGATGCCGGAGTGGGGGGCCGCGCCGATTCCCGCGCGCCTACTGAAGGCGGGGGTGAAGGACATGGTGCGCATCTCGGACGCACGGATGAGCGGGACCTCGTACGGCACCGTCGTGCTGCACGTATCACCGGAAGCGGCGGTGGGCGGGCCGCTCGCCCTCGTCCAGGACGGTGACGAGATCGAGCTCGATGTCGTCAACCGCCGACTGACCCTGCGGGTTTCCGAGGAGCAGCTGGCCCGACGCCGCGCGGCGTGGACGCCGCGGCCCCCGCATTACGAGCGCGGCTACGGACGGCTTTTCCTCGACCATGTGCTGCAGGCCCACGAGGGCGTGGACTTCGATTTTCTGCGGGGAAAAACGCCGGTGCGCTTCGAGGACAGCGCCGGGCCGAGCCACGCGTAAACGCGTCGGCCGGGGGCCTCGTCTCACGGGCAGCGAAAGGAGGCCACCCGATGCGTCGATTCATCGCACTCGCTGCTGCCGTCGTCCTCGCCCTGCCGCTGGTTCTCGGACTTGGTAGCACGCCGGCTCGCGCCGAAGGCAATACCGTCGCCAATGTCGCCCTCGGCCTGGCGGCGTTCTCCCTGTTCCACGGGCTCTTCGCCCCCGTCGTCGTGGCGCCCGCGCCCGTCGTGGCGCCCGCGCCGCCGGTCGTCGTCCCCGCTCCCGTGATCGTTCGACCGGTACCGGTGTACCAGCCGGTCCCGGTGCATCGCGAAGTGCCCGTATATCATTGGGCGCCGGTGTACCGGCACGGCTCCGGCAAGGTGTCGCCCGTCTATCGCCACGGCCGCCCCGATCGCGGCCACGGCGCCCATCACCGCTAGCGCTCGCCCGCGGCGCGGGCCTACGGGGCGTGTCGCCTCAGGGGCCCCGCCGCCCCTGCTTCCACCGCTCGAGCTCGGGTCCCACCACCCGCTCCCGGCACTCCGGGCAGATGCCGTGGCTGAACGTCGCCGCCGACCGCTCGCCGATGTAGGACTCGATGGCCTCCCAGTAGTTCCGGTCGTTGCGGATCTTCTTGCAGTACGCGCAGATGGGCAGGAGGCCGTGGAGCTGCTTCACCTGGGCGAGCGCGTGCTCCACGTCGCGGCGCGCCGCCGCTTCCGCCTCGAACAGGCTCGCATTGCGCAGCGCGAGCGCGGCCTGTGCGACGAAGCTCTCGAGGAAGTCCTGGTTGACGGGCGTCATGTCGAAGGGTCGGCGGGAGTTGAACGTGAGCACGGCGAGCAGAGCGCCGTCGAGCATGACGGGCAGCCCGTAGAAGCTCGTGAGGCCGTGCCGCCGCCACCACTCGTGGGCGCGGAAGCGCGAGTCGGGGAACACGTCGGCCACCATGACGGGCTCGCGATGCGTGGCGATCCAGCCCACGATGCCCTCGTCGAAGCGCACCTCGCGCAAGGGGAAGTCGGCGGCGAGCTCGGGATCGGACGGCTCCGCGAACTGGAGGGTCCCGCGCTGGCGATCGGCGACCCAGAACAGCGCCAGGGGCGATTCCATGAGGCGCCCCGCCGCGCGGCTGATCTCGGCCAGCACGGTGGGCGTGTCGAGCGAGCCGGAAATGAGGCGGGTGAGCCGCGTCAGGGTCTGCTGCCGCGTCAGGCGCTCCTCAAGCGTCCGGTAGAGGCGCGCGTTCTCGATCGCGATGGCGGCGTGGCCGGCGAGGAGCTCCAGCAGCCGGACGTCCTCGGCGCTGAAGCGCCGCCGCTCGCGCACCGCGATGCCGAAGGCGCCGAGCGTGCGCTCGCCGAGCAGGAGCGGCACGCCCGCGAACGAGACCGTGCCCTCCGCCCGCACGCGGGCCAGGTTGCGCGTGCGGGAATCTTCACTCACGTCGTCGATCACGAGGGGCTGCCGCGTGGCCGCGATCGTCCCCATGAGGCCCTCACCCAGGGTCAGCCGTGTGATGCCCACCGTCTCGCTGGTGGCGCCGGCGTGCGCCCGGAGCCTGAGGGTTTGCCCGTCCTCATCGAGGAGCCAGAGCCGCGCGATCCCGTCGCCGAACAGGGCCACCGCGTGGCGTACGAAGCGCTGCAGCACCTGATCGAGCGCCAGGGTGGAGGTGAGGCTCTGCGTGAGGTCGGCAAGGGTGACGAGCTGATCGCCCCGCGCCCGCAGCGCGCTGGTGCGCTCGGCCACCTGCTCCTCGAGCCGGCCCACGAGATAGTTGTGGCGGCGGATCTGGAAATAGGTGAGGCCCACCGCCACACCGGCGAACCCGAAGTCGAAGAGGCGCCCGCCGGTGATCACCCGCGAGGCGTGCAGCACGTCGTTGATCGACACCACGCAGTAGAACGCGAAGGCGCCCAGGAAGAGGCGTTGCTCCCACTTCACGAGGTTCCGCGCGCGCCAGACCAGGACGATGCCGTACACGAACACGCTCAGGCTGTACGGCAGCATGAGGCGCTGGAGCGGGCCGGGCATGACGGCCAGGTACGTGCCCCAGACCCAGTCCCGGCGCAGATACGTCTGGGGCTCGATGATCGCCTGGGTGAACCAGACCAGCCCGACGAGCGCCGCGCCGAAAAGGCCGGTGACCCAGAGGGCGGGGCGGGGGGCGGGACGGTCCACGAATGCGTGGGCGAGGCCGATCACCACGGGGACGAGGAGGAACGCGCTGGTCCAGCACGCGCGGGCTCCCACCAAGGCCTGGGCCGTCGTCGTCGCCGCCGCCTGGACGAAGTGGCCGTTGATGTAGACGAAGGTGAGGGTGCACCACGCGGTGACCCAGAAGGATAGCCGGTCCGCGCGCCGTCCGACCCACAGGGCGAGGTGACCGATGGCGAGGCATGCGACGGCGCCCATCAGGACGAGCAACCCTTCGACGAACGGCGAGCCGGCGGGCAGCATGGCCCCTACGATGCCCCAGAATGGATGGAACGTGAAATTCTGGGCCGGCCGCTCCGTCGCGCCCCGGGCGCGCCCGGAAGCTAGGCGTCGAGCGCGCCGCGCAGGAAGCCGCGCGCCGCGGCCAGCCGTCGCCGCGCCTCGCGCGCGTCGACGCCCAGCCGCGCCATCACGATCGCGGGCTTGGCGCGGCCGCCCGCCGCCGCGAGCAGCCGCACCGCCGCGCGCGGGGGCACGCCGCCGAGCTCGCCGACCAGCCGCAGCGCCCGCGCGCGCAGCTTCGCCGAGCGAGGCTCGAGATCCACCATGCGGTTACCGTAGACCTTGCCGAGGCGCACGAACGTGGCGGTGGTGAGCGTGTTCAGGGCGAGCTTGGTCGCGGTGCCGGCCTTCAGGCGCGTCGAGCCCGCCAGCACCTCGGGGCCGACGGCGAGGGCCACGACCACCCGGGCCGCGCCCCTCGACACGGTGGGGTTGCAGGTGACGAGCACGGTGGCCGCACCGCGGCCGCGGGCGGCGGCCAGCGCGGCCCGCACGAACGGGGTCACGCCGCTGGCCGCCACCCCCACCACCACGTCGCCGCGGCGCGCGAGCCGCCGCACGGCCTGGACGCCCGCGCGCCCGTCGTCCTCCGCCCCCTCCGCGGCGCGGAACACGGAGGCGCGTCCGCCCGCCATCACCGCGCGCACCAGACGCGGCGGCGTGCCGAACGTGGGCGGGCACTCCGCGGCCTCCAGCACGCCGAGCCGCCCGCTCGTGCCCGCCCCGACGAAGAGCAGGCGCCCGCCGCGAGCGAGCGCGTCCACCACCACGTCGACGGCGCGCGCGAGGGACCCCGCCGCGCGCGCCACCGCGCGCACCGCTACACGATCGGCGCGATTCATGAGGCGCGCGATCCCGAGCGCATCGAGGCGGTCGAGGCGACGCGTCGCGGGATCGGACCGCTCGGTGGGCAGACGCGCGTAGCGAATCTTCGGCATGATGCGCGCGCCTATCCTACTACTATAGAAGCCAGTGACCACCGTCCTCGCCGGCCTCGAGGTGCTCGCGCGCCGTCTCCCCCGCCTCCTTCGTGGTCGCCGCGTCGGGCTCCTTTCCCATCAGCCCTCGGTGACCCGCGACCTGCGGCACGCGGTGGACGTGGTGCGCGCGCTGCCCGGCACGCGCCTGGCCGCGCTGTTCGCGCCCGAGCACGGTATCACCGGGGCCGCGCAGGATCAGATCGGCATCGGCGTCGAGCGGCATCGCGCCACTGGGCTGCCAATCTGGAGCCTCTACGGCAAGCGGCTCGCGCCCACCGCGATGTCTCTCCGTGGCCTCGACGCGCTCGTCGTGGACCTGCAGGACGTGGGCTCCCGCTACTACACCTACGTGTGGACCACCGCGCTCGCCATGCGCGAGTGCGCGCGCGCAGGGGTGCCGGTGGTGGTGCTCGACCGCCCCAACCCGCTCGGGGGCGACCGGCTCGAGGGCAACGTGGCCGATCCAGGGTTCGCGTCGTTCGTCGGGCTCTATCCCCTGCCCATTCGCCACGGTATGACCATCGCGGAGCTGGCGTCCTACCTCAACGAGACGCACGCGCTCGGCTGCGATCTCACGGTGGTGCCGATGCAGGGCTGGCGGCGGCGCATGCGCTGGGAGGACACGGGACTGCCGTGGGTCGCGCCGTCGCCCAACATGCCCACGCTCGACACCGCGTGGGTGTATCCCGGCGGCTGCCTGATCGAGGGCACGAATCTCTCCGAAGGGCGCGGCACCTCCCGGCCCTTCGAGTGGGTGGGCGCGCCCTATCTGGACGGCGAGCGGCTCGCCGCCGCGCTCGAGCGCCGGCGTCTGCCCGGCGTGCGCTTCCGCGCCACCGGCTTCGAGCCCGCCTTCCACAAGTGGCGCGGGCGCCGCTGTGGCGGCGTGCAGGTGCATGTGACGGACCGCGAGCGCTTTCGCCCGTTCGTGACCTACCTCGCGCTGATCGCGGAAGCGCGGCGGCAGGGCGGCCGCCGCTTCGGATGGCGCCGCCCGCCGTACGAGTTCGAGTGGACGCGCCTGGCCATGGATCTGCTCTGTGGCACCGACGGGATCCGCCGGATCATCGAGCGCGGCGGGTCCCTCCGCGCGCTCGAAGCGAGCTGGACGCCCGCCCTCGCGCGCTTCGCCCGCGCGCGGCGGCCCTATCTGCTGTACTCGTGAGCGCGGCGAGCTAGGATATCGGCCGTGACGCCGCTGGCCCTCCTCATGGTGCTGGGCTTCCTGGTCACGGTCGACGTCCGCATCCTGGCGCCCCTGCTTCCTTCCATCTCGGCGTCGCTCGCTGCCACCCCCGGCGCAGCGGGGCTCGCCATGACGAGCTACGCGCTCGCGTACGGCACGGGCCAGCTCGTGTACGGCCCGCTCTCCGATCGTTACGGGCGCGTCGCGGTGGTGCGCGTCGCGAGCCTTGGATGGAGCGTCTTCACCGCGCTGTCCGCCTTGAGTCAGACCACGCCGCAGTTCGTCGCCACGCGCCTGCTCACCGGGGCGTGCGCGGGCGCCGTGGTTCCGCTCACCCTGGTCTACATCGGCGACACCTACGCCTACGCCGAGCGCCAGGTGGCCATCGGCCGCTTCTCGGTGGTCACCTCCGCGGGCCTCGCCTTCTCCGCCGGCATCGGCGGCATCGTGGCGTACTACGTCTCGTGGCGGCTCATGCTCCTGGCCTACGCCGCGCTCGGCCTCGTCCCGGCGCTCCTGATGTTCGCGGTGCCGCCCGCGCGGCCCGCGCTGTCCCCGGACGCTCATGGGACCGACACGCGCTACAGCGACTTCCTCGCCGATCCGCGCGCGCGGCTCGTCTATCTCGCGATCTTCCTGGAGGGCGCGCTGCTCTGGGGGGGCGTCACCTACCTCGGCGCCTTCGCGACGCATCGGCTCGGGGCGAGCCAGCTCGCGGTCGGTCTGCTCATTGCCTGCTTCGGCGTGGGGACCATGGTGGGCGGCGCGCTCATGTCGCCGATTCGCCGGGCGATGAGCGAGGCCGCCCTGGCCGGGGTCGGCGGCCTTCTGATGGCGCTGGCGGTCCTGGCGCTCATCCCCGAGTCGGGCTGGCCGGTGTTCGCGGCGAGCATGCTCGGGCTGGGCGTGGGCTTCGTGGGGCTCCACACGACGCTCCAGCTCCGGGCCACCGAGATCTCGCCCGCCGCCCGGGGCAAGGCCTTCTCGCTGTTCGCCTTCTTCCTCTTTGCCGGGGTGTCGGCGGGCACTGCCGGGCTCGGACGATTGGTGGACCGGGGAGGCGATCGTGCCATGCTGGCGATCGTGGGCACGGGACTCGGCGTGATCGGGCTCGGCACGGCGGCGGTGGGGCGGAGGCGCGCGTGACCCTGGAAGATCTCATCGGACGCATGCTCGTGTTCGGGCTCGTGGGGCCCGACCTGACCGACACGGACGTGCGGCTGTTCCGCGACACGCGCGCCGGCGGCATCATGCTCTACCGCCGCAACTTCGAGACGCCCGAGCGGCTCCGCGCGTTGCTCGAGGGACTCGAGGGCGCGGTGGGCCGCCGGCTTCTCGTGACCACGGACCACGAGGGCGGACGCATCATCATGCTGAACCGCGGCGTGACCATCTTTCCCGACGGGCTCGCCGCCGGCACTGCGGGCGAGACCGCGTACGTCGAGCGGCAGGGGCGCATCGAGGGCCGCGAGATGCGGCGCCTCGGCGTCGAGGTGAACTTCGCGCCCGTGCTGGACGTGCTCACCGACCGCTACAGCCCCAACATCGGCATCCGCTCCTACGGCAAGGACCCCGCGCTGGTCTCGCGCCTCGGCGCCGCGCGCATCCGCGGCATGCAAGCGGAGGGGCTGTCCGCGTGCGCCAAGCACTTCCCTGGCAAGGGCCACGCCCCGGTGGACGCGCACCTGGGCCTGCCGGTGATCGACTCGGACTGGGCGGACATGCACGCGCGCCACCTCCCGCCTTTCCTGGGTGCGATGTCGGCGGACGTGGACTGCATCATGACGTCGCACCCACTCTATCCACGGCTCGATCCCGCGCCGCGGATGCCCGCCACGTTCTCCCGGCTCATCGTGCACGACTACCTCCGCGGAGAGGTCGGCTATCGCGGGGTGGTGATCTCGGACGATCTCGAGATGGGCGCCATCGGCGAGCTCTGCCCCATCGGCGAGGCCACGGCGCGGGCGGCCCAGGCCGGGCACGACCTCCTCCTCGTCTGCCACACCGAGCCCAAGCAGCGCGGGGCGCACACCGCGCTCCTCGAGGCCGCGAAGAGCGGCGCCCTCCCGCGCCGCCAGCTCGAGCAGTCGGTGGCGCGGCTGGACGCACTCGTCGCCAAGCGGCCGCGGCGCGTCGCCGAGGGCGAGCCCGCGGCCGAGCGCGACGGCGAGCCGCTCGCCCGGGCCATGGCCGCGCGCGCGGTGACGCGCGTCACCCCGATGCCCGAGGGCCTGCGCCGGCGCTTCAACGGCCGCGTCCTCGCCGTGTTCCCGCGGCTGTCCTCGCTGGCGGACCGCATCACGGTGGAGCCGGCGATGCAGCGCGAGGCGGAGTACGTGACGGGCGCGCTCGCGCCCCACGGCGTCGCGCCCGAGATGGCGGTGGTGGGCGTGGAGCCGACGGAGGGGGAGATCGAGGCGGCGGGGGCGGCCGCCCGCGGCGCCGACGTCACGCTGCTCTTCCTCTACGATGCGCACCTCTACACGTCGAACCGCGCCTTGCTGGAGACGCTCCAGCGCGAGGCGCCCGCCCTCGCGGTGGTGCTGATGCGCGATCCCTACGACGCGGCCCTGCTCGCGCCCGGCGTCCTCGGCCTCACCGCCTACGGCTGGCGGCGGTGCCAGCTCGAGGCCGTGCTCGCCCATCTGCTGGTATAGCTTGGCGAGCCGCAGCCGAAGGCGAGGCGAGCGGATACGACAATGCGTCCCGCGCGGAGCGCGGGCGGCGAGCCGCAGCCGAAGGCGAGGCGAGCGGATACGACAATGCTTCCCGCGCGGAGCGCGGGCGGCGAGCCGCAGCCGAAGGCGAGGCGAGCGGATACGACAATCCTTCCCGCGCGGAGCGCGGGCGGCGAGCTGCCGCCGGGCGGCCGCGCGGCGCGCGCCGGCCCCGGTCGAGCTCGACCCGCAGCCGCTCGAGCTCGGCGAGAAACGCGGCCAGGGGACCGCCCACCGGCCGGCCGCGGCGCAGCACCACGCCGATCCGCCGCAGGAGCGGCGGCTCGAGCGGGACGGCGCGGAGGCGGCCGGCCTCGACCTCCGCCCGCACCGCGAACCAGGACGTGACGGAGAGGCCGAGACCCGCCTCGACCAATTTCTTGATCGCCTCGGTGTTGCTGAGCTCCATCGGCGCCACCGGGGCGACGCCGGCGGCGTGGAACCAGCCGTCGATGACGCGGCGCACGTTGCCGCCGTGGTCGAAGAGCACGAGGGGCTCGCGCGCCAGCTCGGCCGCGCCCACGCGCGCGCGGGCGACGCGCGGATCGTCGGGGGGCGCGATCGCCACCAGCTCGTCGTCGTGGAAGGGCGCGACGCGCAGCTCGCGGTCGCGGACGGGCAGGCTCACGATGCCCACGTCGAGCCGGCTCTCCACCACCGAGCGCGCGATCTCGGCGGCGTTGCCCGTCTCGATGACGAGATCGGTACGCGGGTACGCCCGGCGGAAGGCGCTGAGCGCGGGGGGAAGCAGATAGGTGCTGATGGACGCGCTGGTGCCGATGCGGATGCGGCCGGCCACGATGCCCTTGAGCCCCTGGATCTGCTCCACCGCCGTCTCGAGCTCGCGGCGGGCGCGGGCGGCGTGGACCAGCAGCAGCTCGCCGGCCGGCGTGGGCAAGGCGCGCTTGCCCACGCGCTCCAGCAGCGGCGCCCCCAGGGCCGACTCCAGCGCCCGCACCTGCATGCTCACTGCGGGTTGCGTGATGTGGAGCTCGTGGGCGGCGCGCGAGAACGAGCCGCGCCGCGCCACCGCCTCGAGGGTGCGAAGATGGGAGAGCTGGAGCTGCATGACTGACAAAGACTAGCTGATGCTTCGGATCACAACAATTGATTTCCCTGATGATCGAGATGGCGCGATCCTCGGTGCCGGGAGGGACCACGCCATGTTCAACGAGTACGTGGTGGAGACGATGGTGGCGTCGAAGCTCGCCGAGGCCCGGGAGGCGGCGGCCCGCCGCATGCTCGCCCGACGTGCGCGCGCCCCCCGCGCCTTCCGCGCGTGGCTCGGCACGGCGTTGATCCAGCTGGGGAACCGGCTTGCCCGGCCGGAGCCCGCCACGGCGCCCTTCCATGCCCACTGACGGGACGCGGACGGCCACGCCGGGGCTTCATTCGAGCTGGAGCCGGGGTGACGTCACCGTCACCACCGATTCCGCGCGCTTGCCGCTCGACGCGATCTGCGCCCTCCTCGCCCGCTCGTACTGGGCCCCCAAGCGCACGCGCGAGGTGATCGAGCGCTCGCTGCGCGGCTCGCTTCCCTTCGGCGCCCTCGCCGGGGGGCACCTCGTGGGGTTCGCGCGCGTGATCTCCGACCGCGCGACCTACGCCTATCTCTGCGACGTGATCGTGGACGAGTCGCGGCGCGGCCAGGGGGTGGGCACGCTGCTCATGGAGTGCATCACGAGCCATCCCGAGCTCGTGGGGCTGGAGCGCTGGAGCCTGGCCACCCGGGACGCGCACGCGCTCTACCGGAAGTTCGGCTTCCAGGAGCTGCGCCACCCCGAGCGGCAGATGGAGATCCCGCGCCGCCCCTGATCGGGCGGGCGCAGCGGGGGGCTAGAGCCGGGGCATGTCCGGCTGCACCGCCTCTTCGAGGGTGAGGGGCGCGCGGCCACGGAAAGGCTCGCGCCGCACCATGCAGTCGTCGAGGTCGCACATCCCGCAGTAGGCGCGGTGGCAGGGGTCGGTGTGGAACACGATCTCGCCTTCCATCGCGAGCTCCTCGATCGCCCGCTCGGCGAACGACTCCGCCAGCTCGTGCGCGCGATCCACCGACCAGAACTCCGGCACCACGAGGTGGGCGCCCACGTGGTGGAACCGGCCGGCGCGGATGGCGCGGAGGTGGTGCACGCGGATCACCCCCTGCCCGATGTGCCGGTCGAGCACCCCGAGCACGCGCCGGAGCAGCGGGGTGTCCTCCTCGTCGAGGAGGCCGCCGGCGGCATGGCGGACGAGCCGATACCCGGTCCACATGAGGTTCAGCGCGACCACCCCCGCGGTCACCGGATCCAGCCACCAGATCCCGGTGACGCGGACGAGGAACAGCCCCACCACGATGCCGACGCTCGTCCAGAAGTCGGCGAGCACGTGCTGGGCGTCGGCAACGAGGGTGAGCGAGCGCGCCGCGCGCCCGGTGCGGAGGAGATACCACCCGAGCAGCAGGTTCGCGAGGCCCGCGCCCATCACGATCCCGAGGCCGACGTCGAGCGCTCGGATCTCCGCGCCATAGAGCAGCGCACGGATCACTTCGTAGATGATCATCACCGCCGCGAAGGCGATGAGGCCGCCCTCGAAGGCGGCGGAGAAGAACTCGATCTTGCCGTGCCCGTAGGGATGGTTCCGGTCGGCCGGCTGCGCCGCGAACACGATGCCGCCGACGGCGAAGACCGCGGCCACCACGTTGACGATGGACTCCAGCGCGTCGGACAGGATGGCGGTGGAGCCGGTGAGCCGATAGGCCCAGAACTTCGCGGCCAGGATCACCGCCCCGGCCACGAGCGAGATGAGCCCCGCCCGCACGCGGGCGCGCGACTCGGCGGCCGCATCCGCGGAGATGGCGGCGTGGGTGGGCGCTCCCGGCCTCAGCGTGCGGGGCTCCATGGCCCTGATCATAGCGCGGCGGCCTACCGCCCGCGATCGAGCACGGGCGCCAGCGCCGCCGCCAGCGCCATGGTCCCGATGGTGCCGAGGATCACGAGCCACGACCAGCCGAGGCCGATCCGCCCGGTCTCGGAGAGGATGAGCAGGACCAGGTTCAACCCCGCCATCACCACCATCGCCACCACGTTGGCTCGGTTGGCGTGAAGGCGCGTGAGGAGGCCCAGCAGGAATACCCCCAGCAGCGAGCCGAACGTGACCCCCGCGATCTTGAAGGCGAGCCAGAGGATCTGGTCCTGGCGCGAGAAGCCCCAGGCGATGGCGGCGAGGACCAGGCCGAAGCCCACCACCGCGGCTCGCGACACGCCCACGTAGTGCCGCTCGCTGCGCCCGCGCACGAGCAGCGGGCGGTAGATGTCGGTAACGAATGACGCGGCCAGCGAGCCCAGCGGCGAGTCGATGGAGGCGAGCACGATCGCGGTGAGCATCAGCCCGCGCAGCACCTCCGGCATCGCGGTGCGAATGAAGAAGGGAAAGATCTCGTCGGGCCGCGGCAAGGTCGCCGAGGGATGCTGCGCGTAGTAGGTGAAGAGCCCGGCGCCGATGCTGAGGTAGATCCCCAGCGTGGCCAGGGTCCCCAGCGGGGTCAGCGCGAGGGTCTGCTGGCTCTTCCGCCGCGTCTCCACCGTGAGGAGCCGCTGCATCAGGTCGTGGTCGGTGCCGAAGGCAGCGGTCGAGCCCACGAGCCCGTTGAGGATGGCCAGCCAGAAAATGTTGGGATCGGACAGCACGCGACGCCAGAAGTCGGGGTCGCCGGGCGCCGGCCCCCAGTTGATCACGGAGAGCCGGCCCGCCGCCGCCGCGGTCGAGTAGAGGGCGGCGAGGCCCCCGTCGACCTGCGAGACCAGGAAGAGCACGGTGACGAGCCCGCCCACGAGGAAGAGGCTCGCCTGGAACACGTTCGTCCACACCACCGCGCTCACGCCCCCGAGGGCGATGTAGACGATCGACACCGCCGTGAAGAGGGCGAGCGTGGCGAGGAACGACCAGTTCATCAGGATCGACACGGCGAGGGCGGCGGCCATGAGCCGCACGCCCGAGCCCAGGAGCCGCGTCACGAAGAAGAAGAGGGAGCCGGTGACCTGGCTGGCCTGGCCGAACCGGTGCAGGAGGAACTCGTAGATGGTCGTGCAGTCGTAGCGGTAGAAGGCCGGGATGAAGAGGAAGGCCACCGCAAACTTGGCCAGGCTCGAGCCGATGAAGAACTGCACGTACTCCCAGTTCTCACGGTAAGCGGTGGCGGGCACCGAGATGATGGTGACCGCGCTGATCTCGGTGGCGAGGAACGAGAGGCACGCCGCCCACCAGGGAATGTGCCGCCGCGCGAGGAAGAAGTCGGAGGTGTCCTTCTGGCGGCGGGTGAACGCGCCGCCGATCGCGACGAGGGCAATCAGGGAGACGAAGAGAACGGCGTAGTCGGGCCAGGTGAGGCCGGCAGCGGAGGCGGAAGAGGCCATGGCCTGGCGCCATTATGCGACCCGGATTCGGCGGGCCGGGCAATTTAGGTCACAATACCGCGATGGCGACGCGGCGCGCGCGGCGGGCGGTCTGGGCGGTGGGGTGTGATCTCGGCGGCACCACGCTGCGGGTGCTGGCGCGTGACGGCGCCGGGCGCACGCGACGCCTCCGCCGCGGGGCGGTGACGATCGGCGCTCTGCCCGGCATTCTCCGCGCGACTTTGCGGCGCTGGAACCTGCGGCCGCCGGACATCGGCGCGCTCGTGGTGGCCTCGCGCGGGGTCTGGACTCTCGCCGAGCGACGCGCGGCGACGGCGGCCCTGCGGGGCCTGGCGCGGCGCGTGCGCGCGATCTCCGACGTCGAGGCGGCGCGCGACGGCGCCCTGGGCCCGGCGCCAGGCATTTTGCTCCTCGCGGGCACTGGGTCGATCGCCCTGGGACGCGGCCGCTCCGGCGCGCTGGCGCGCGCCGGCGGCTTCGGTCCCCTCCTCGGCGATGAAGGCTCGGCATTCTGGATCGGCCGAGCGTGGCTCCCGGTCGCCCGGCGCAACGCCGGCGCCCTGCGCCGCCTCGCGCTCCGGCCGGACGCGGTGGCGCGGGTCGCCGCGCTGGCGCCCTCGGCGCTGCAGGCCGCGCGCCGCGGCCATCCTGTCGCACGCGCGATCGTGGCCGGCGCCCAGCTCGCTCTCGCCGAGCTGGTCGCCGATCTCGCCGCGCGCCTTCGCCTGCGCCCGCCGGTCGCGGTGAGCTGGGCCGGCGGCCTCCTCACCGACGCCGTCTTCCGAGCGGGGGTGTGGCGCGCCGCGCGCGAGGCGGGCCTGCAGCTGGCCGTCACCCCGCCGCGCGGGACCCCACTTGACGCCGCGGTAGACATCGCGGAATCTCTCACGCGGCATCGGACGGTAAGACCGCGAAGAGCCTCGGCGTGAGCGTCACACCGGCCTTCCGCCTCCGCGCGGATCCGCTCGTCGAGTAGTCGACGACGTGCAGCTCCGCGTTCTGGCGCCCCGTGAGGCCGAGCTCCACCGTACGCTTCGCCTCCGCGCCCTGCGCGATGCGCCGGACTCCTTCGGGGAAACAGCGTCTCACGCCGAGGCGCAGCCCGCGTCGTACTGGGAAGAGCTGACGCGCCAGGTGACCGGCTCCGGTGGCCAGACCATGGTCCTCGCCTGTGAAGGCGACGCGACCGTCGGGACCGTGTACGGTCTCCTGGATCGCGAGCGCGCGGACATGGGCCGGGTCGGCGGGATGTGGGTGGACCCTGCCTGGCGCGGGCGTGGCATCGCGCAGGCGCTCCTCCGCGCGGTGTTCGATTGGGCGCGAGGTCGCGGATGCAGGCGGCTCGGGCTCTGGGCGCCGGAGCATCGCCCCGCCGCGCTCGCCCTGTACACGCGAGCGGGCTTTCGCCACACTGGGGAGAGGCGCGCACTACCGAGCAACGCGGCGCTCTGGATCGTCGCCATGGAGGTCGAGCTGTGAAGGCTCACGCATGACCATTCTCGCCACGATCGGCCACACCCGCCTCGTGCCACTGCGGCATCTCGTCCCCCCGGGGAGCGCACGCATCTTCGTCAAGCTGGAGTACGAGAATCCCACCGGCAGCATGAAAGACCGGATGGCGCTCGCCATGGTGGAGGCAGCGGAGACGGACGGACGGCTGAAGCCCGGCGGCTCGGTCGTCGAGTACACGGGGGGCAGCACCGGCGTGTCGCTCGCCTTCGTGTGCGCGGCGAAGGGGATTCCGCTCCAGATCGTGACGTCGGAAGCCTTCAGCAAGGAGAAGCGCGACCACATGCGGGCGCTCGGCGCCCGGCTCACCCTCGTCCCCAGCGCCACCGGCGGGACGACCAAGGCGCTGACGCTCGAGATGATCGACACGGCGCGACGGCTCGCCGCCACCCCCGGCTGCTACTGGACCGATCAGCTCAACAACACCGATCAGCTCGCGAGCTACGAGCGCATGGCCGAGGAGATCTGGGAGCAGGCCGGCGGACGCATCAGCGCGTTCGTGCAGAGCGTCGGGACGGCCGGATCGCTCCGCGGGATCTCCACGCGCCTTCGGGAGCACGACGGGGCGGTCCGCATCGTGGCCGTCGAGTCCGAGGAGTCGGCGGTGCTCTCGGGCCGGCCGAGCGGCTCGCACAAGATCGAGGGCACCGGCGCCGGCTTCGTGGTGCCGCTCTGGCACGACACGCTCGCCGACGAGATCCAGCTCGCCTCCTCGCAGGAGGCGATGGAGACGGCGCGGGTGCTTGCCCGACACGAGGACATCTTCGCGGGCACGTCCACCGGCGCCAACGTCGCGGCCGCGTTGCGCCTGGCGAAGCGGCTCGGGCCGGACCACACGGTGGTCACGCTGGCCGTCGATTCCAGGATGAAGTATCTCAGCACTGAAGTCTTCGGCCACTAGCCGATGCCGACCTATCTCACCGTGCGCCGCGCGCGCGGGCCGGCCTGGAACCCGGGGGTGCCTCTGCGGAGCCAGGCCCAGTGGGCCGAGCACGCGGCCTTCATGAACGCCCTCGCCGCCGATGGGTTCATCGTGCTGGGTGGACCGCTGGGCTCCGGCGAGCTGCGCGCGGGCGAAGACGTGCTGCTCGTCGTCGACTCCACGAACGAAGAGGCGGTGCGGGCCCGCTTCGCCGCCGATCCCTGGACGGCCTCGGGCCTGCTCGTGATCACGCGCGTGGAGCCGTGGACCGTGCTCCTTCGCGGGAGGCTAGACGCCGGCCGCTGATGGCGCGCGCCGCGCCGCCAGCCAGTACACCGCGGGCCCCGTCAGCGCCGCGATCACCCCGGCCACCGTGTTCTGCCAGCCCGCCGTCGCCATGGCGAGCACGCTGAGCGCGGCGGGCAGCACCGCCACCAGCCACATGCCGAGCGCGCCCCCGCCCACGCGCCACGGGCGCGGCAGAGCCGGCTCGCGCAGGCGCAGCGCCACGAAGGCGGCCAGCTCGAGGAGGAGCGCGATCGAGTAGAGCCAGATGTTGAGGACGATCAGCTCCTTGAACGAGAACACCGCAAAGGCGCTGTAGCAGAGGCTCGAGAGCACGACCGCAGCCCAGGGCGTCCCGGTGCGGGCGCTCACCGAGCCGAGCCAGGCGGGAAGCTGCCCGAGAGACGCCAGCGCATACGGCAGACGCGAGTTCGTGAGGAGACCGGCGAGGAAGAGCCCCGCGGTGGCGAAGAGCGCGCCCGCGGTCACGAAGCTGCCGAGCGCCCAGCCGCCGACGGCTTCCGCGACCTGAGGGAGGTGGCCGGTGTCCCATTTCTCCCAGTCGGGCGACACGGACAGGCCGGTCGCGACCGGCAGGAGGTAGGCGAGCGCGATCAGGGGCACCGCGGTCAGCATGGCGCGCCGGTAGTCGGAGCGAGGCTGCTGGGTCTCGCCGAGCAGGGTGCTCGGGTTATCCCAGCCCGAGTAATTCCACATCATCACCGCGAGCCCGAGACCGATACCGGTGAGGAGACCCTCCCCATCCGCGGCGAAGGGTTTCCAGGGCGCGTGCTCGGCATGGAGCCCGGCGAGCAGCGTCAAGACCGCGACGGGCAGAAGGGCGCCCACGCTCAGCGCCACCGCGGTTCGGCCGGTGAGACGCACCCCTGCGACGTTGAGTCCGGTGAGCGCCCAGATGAAGACCACCGCGATCGTCCACCGGGTCGCGCTGGACATGTCCGGAAACCAGTACTTCGCGTAGTCGGCGAAGAGCGCGGGGTACACCGCCACGTCCACGAAGGAGTTGACCCAGCTCCACCAGCCGACCTGAAACCCCCAGAAGGGACCGAAGGCCCGGCGTACCCAGGTGACGTAGCCTCCCTCCTCGGGGAGCGCGGCGGCGAGCTCGGCCATCGCGAGTGCGACGGGGAGGCTCCAGACCAGTGGCGTGAGCACGAGAAGCACCAGCGTGAGCCCCGGCCCGAACGACGAGACGGCGTCCTCGATGCCGTAGGGTCCGCCGCTTACGTTGAAGAAGACGATGGCCAGCAGTGAAACGAGGCCGAGCTCCCGGCGGAGCCCGGCGCGGCTCACCGGGCTTGCGCCTCCTGGATCATCGCGGGCAGGCCCTTCAGCCACTCGTCGATGGGCGTCTCGGCGTCCACGATGATCTCGAGCTTGCCGGAGGGCATCCGGCGCACCCGCCCCTTGCCGGTAGCGAGCGGAATCACCACGTGCTCACGGTGCACACCGATCGCGTCGAGCACCGCGAAGATCTTGTTGATTTCGGGCATACCGACCGTGTCGAGCACGCGGGCGATTCTCAGGGCGCCGGGCGCAGCTCGGCCGGCGGGCGGTCGCCCCCCGGAATGAACGCCGGGCCGCTCGGGCTGTAGGCAGGCAGCGTTGGCACGTGCACCTGGGTGTCGGTGACACGCCGCTCTTCATGGGCGGGAATCACCACTTCCTGCCGCGTGCCCGGGTCGATCGCGCGCTGCTCGGGCACCCACCGCGTGGCCGGCGGGGGCGCCGCGGGAAGGCGCGGCAGCGGCTTCTGCACGTCCTGGTACACCCGGTCCACCGGATTGTTCGAATAGGGATAGCGGGGCCCGCTGATGCCGGTGATCTGGGCCCGGGCGGGCGTGGCGACGGCGAGCACGCCCACGGCCATCAGGACAACGGAGATGCGTCTCATATCGTGCATGGTACACCCGTGGTAAGGTGTCGCGGACCATGCGACTCGGGATGCGCGCCCGGCTGGCCGTCGCGACCGCGCTGCTCCTCCCCGCGGCGACTCTGCGCGCGCAGAGCGCCGATCTTCCCATCTTCGACACCCACATTCATTACAGCGCGCCCGACTGGACCGAGTATCCCGAGGCGCGCATCCTCGCCATCCTCCAGCAGGCAGGCGTCAAGCGCGCGCTCGTGTCGAGCACCCCCGACGAGGGCACGATCAAGCTGTACCAGAAGGATCCCCAGCGCATCGTGCCGATCCTGCGCCCCTACCGCACGCGCGAGGACATGGGCCATTGGTGGCAGGACCCGTCGGTCATTCCCTATCTCGAGTCGCGACTGGCGCTCAAGGTCCACAAGGGAATCGGCGAGTTCCACCTCTACGGCGGCCAGGTCGGCACGCCGGTGATCAAGCGCCTCACCGAGATCGTCCTGCGCGAGGGCATCTACCTCCACGCGCACTCCGACGAGGTCGCCATCGTCGAGCTCTTCACGCTGGAGCCGCGGCTCAAGGTCATCTGGGCGCACGCCGGCATGTCCTCGGGCCCGCAGGCGGTGGGCGCGCTGCTGGATCGCTATGCGACGCTCTGGGTGGACCTCGCTCTCCGTAACGGCGACGTCGCGCCCGGTGGCACGCTCGATCCTGGGTGGCGCGCGCTGTTCTTGCGCCATCCCGATCGCTTCCTCGCCGGCACGGATACGTGGGTGACGTCGAGGTGGGAGGCCTTGCCGAGCTCGGTCACCGACGTGCGCGCCTACCTCAAGCAGCTCCCGCCCGACGTCGCCGAGAAGATCGCCTACAAGAACGCCGAGCGGCTGTTCCCGTAGCCTAGGCGCCCGCTCGCGGCAAGATGTCGCCGAGCGAGCCGAACCCCACCCCGAGCGCCCGGCACACCGTCACCTGGCGGTCGAAGCGGTTCCGCGTGCGCGACCCTCCGCGTCCCCAGGCGGGAAAGCGGAACACCGGCAGCGGATAATCGGTCCCAAACAGCAGGCGCGGGTGGAGCGCCGGGTGCTTCCGCAGGTGCAGGAGCATCCGAAAGCGATTGGGCAGCGTCAACGCCGAGACGTCCGCATAGAAGCCGCGATAGCGGCCAGCGAGCTCGCGCAACGTGGGCAGGAACTTCTCGTGGAGCATCAGCCCGTAGCTGCAGGCGTGAGCCGCGATCACCATCGTGCCCTCATCCAGGGGAACGCGCAGGCGGTTCGGGTCGCCCACCGACTGATCCTTCCCGATCAGGCTGAACTCGTAGCCCACGTGGCTGAGCAGCGGCAGCCGGCGCGCCGCGAGCGCGCGGTAGAACGGCTTGTGGTGCGCGGCCGCGGGATCGAACTGCTGGGCGTTCGGCAGCACCTTCACCAGCGCGGCGCCCGCCTCCGCACAGCGATGCACCTCGTCGATCGCGTCGCGTCGCATGGGATTGATCGAGACGCCGGCTAAGAACGCGTCGGGATGGGCCTGCGCGGTCGCCAGCACGTAGTCGTTGCCGATCATGAACTCGGTGTGGTCTCGATCGAGCCGGCCAGCCTGGTCGTAGACTCCGTCCATGCCGAGCACCACCGCCTGACGCACGTGCTGGGAGGCGCGCAGCTCGCTCAGGAGATCCTCGACGTACTTCTGATTCGCCTCGCGCGGCCGGGACGGGTCGAGGGCCTGCTTCCACATGAGCACGCGAAAGAGCGGGCTCCGGAGCATCTTCGGCGAGATGTAACAGCCGTTGTCCCCTTCCGGCACCGCGGCCAGGTGGACGTGGCAATCGACGAGCGATTTCCCGGTGTCAGGCATCACCCACTTGCTCCACCGCCGCGCCGCTAGGTCGTCGCCACGAGTAATTCTTCTGAATTGCTTGGCGGTCGAAGACCATCGGTCCGGCCCGCGAAGTAGCGCTCGGCGAGCATGTCGGCCGAAACATGTTCGACAACCTGGAGCCCGGCGGCGCGGGCCAGCGCCAGCATCTCAGATGGCGTGAAGAAGCTGATGAAAGGCGTGCCGCTCGCCCTGGCTCCCTCGGCCGCGCTCTCGACCCCGGGACGCACCTCGGGGTCGAGCATCTCGATCGGAAGCATGAACGACATGACGAACGTAGAGCCGGATGCGAGCGCGGCAACGTGGCGCAGCGTCGCCACGATCGCCTCCTTGGTCAGGTACATGCTCACCCCGGTGGACGCCACCACCGCCGGCCGCCCAGAGTCGAAGCCCGACGCGGCAAGGCGCTCCCACCACGTGTCGCCGGCCTCGAAGTCGACGGGGACGAACCGTAGGTGCGCGGGGGTGCCGAGACCAAGCTCGCCGAGGCGCCGGCGCTTCCACTCCTGCGGACCCGGCCGATCGATCTCGAAGACGAGCAGGCGCGCGGCGAGCTCCGGCCGACGCTGGACAAGTGTGTCGAGTCCCGCGCCGAGGATGACGTACTGCCCGACGCCACGGGTCGCCCCTTCGGCGACGAGATCTTCGACGAAGCGGGCGCGCGCCACGATGGACGCGCGAAAGGGCCGCGTGAACGGGCTCATGTCCGGACGATCTCGCCATCCTGGGTCGGGGGCCGCCAGCTTCAATCCCAGCTCGTCGTCGAACACATGCGGCGGCGAATCGACTTCCACGTGGAGCGCCCGCCACAGGGCGGTCCGCACCGCCGTGCTGTCTGGGCGCGGCCGGCTTACCCCACGCCCAGCTCGGCCGCCAGCGTCTCGATCTGGCGCCAGGTCTCGTCCTCGATGGGGATACCGTCGCGGCGGCGCTCCGACTCGAGCCGCGCCTCGGGCTCGCCGGGGATCAAGATCTCGCCGCCGCCGGGCACGCGCGGCGCGGTCTTGACCCAGGCGAAGAACGTCGCCACCTGCTTGCGGAACTCGGGGAGCGGCATGAAGCGCTCGACGTCGAGGCAGATCATGAGCGTGCCGTTGGCGAACACGCCGGGACCCGGGCTCGCCGCGCCGGTGCCCGAGAGGATGCCGCCCAAGAGCTCGACGGCGAGCGAGAGCCCGTAGCCCTTGTGCTCGCCGGCGGTGAGGAGCGAGCCGGGCGGCGTGCCGTAGAATATCTCGGGGTCCGTGCCGGGCTTGCCCTCGGCATCGATGAACCAGCCGGGCGGCGCCTGCTGCTTGCGGTTCTTCTTCACGCGCATCTTGCCTTCGGCCACTACGCTGGTCGCGAAGTCGAGCACCATGGCGGGCGCGCCGTCGCCGGGCACCGCGATCGCGTGCGGGTTGGTGCCGAGCCGGCGCGCGGCGCCGCCCCACGGCGCCACGTTGAGCCCGAACACCGCGTTCACCCACAGCATGCCCACCAGCCCTTCAGCCGCCGCCATCTCGGCGTAGTCGGCGAGCCGGCCCACGTGCGTGGTGTTAGCGAGGGTCACCGCCGCGAGGCCCATGGCCTTCGCCTTGACGATGGCCATCTCGATGCCGCGCTTGGCCACCACCTGCCCGAAGCCGCGCCCGCCGTCGAGCCGCGCGATCACCGGCGTGTCCGCGAGCACGGTGATGGGACTCTTGGGATTCACGTGGCCCGTCTTGATGGACATTGCGTACTGCGGGATGCGGATGGCCCCATGGGAGTCGTGGCCGCGCAGGTTCGCGCGCACGAGCAGCGTGGCGACAAGGCGCGCGTCGGCCTCCGGAGTGCCGAGGCCGGTGAAGATGCGGGTGGCGAGGGCTTCGAGCTTGGCGGCGTCGATGGTAGGCATGGCGTCAGGATACCGGAAGTCGGAGGAACTGCGCCGCCGTTTCACCCTCGATGAGCCGCCGCGTCGCGGGGTCGAGCGCGGCGGCGTCCAGCGCGGCGCGGGGGTCGTTGTCCCCCATGTCGAAGGGGTAGTCGCTGCCGATCATCACGCGATCGGCGCCCAGCTCCTCGATGATGAAGCGGAGATTGCGCGGGGCAAGCGTGAGCGAGTCCACGTAGAGGCGCTTGGCGTACTCGCGCGGCTCCTTCGGGATCGCCTTCGGCCCCTCCGGCCGCACGTGCCAGCCGTGATTCAGCCGCGCCAGCGTGAACGGGAATGCCCCGCCTCCGTGCGCGAAGCAGATGCGGAGGTCGGGCAGCCGCTCGAGGACGCCGCCGAAGATCAGCTTCGAGATCGCGAGCGCCGTCTCAAGCGGATTCCCCACGATCAAGGGAAAGTAGTACTGGGTCAGCCGCTCCTGCCCGATCAGCGGGCTCGCCGGGTGGACGAAGATGGCCACGTCGAGGTCGCGGCACGCCTGGAAGAACGGAAACAGCGCGGGGTCGTCGAAGTCGCGCCCGGCCGGGCTGGTGCCGATCTCGATCGCGTGGAGATTCAAGCGCTCCCGGCAGTAGCGCAGCTCCTCGATGGCCAGCGGCACGTGCTGCAACGGCACCGAGCCCATGCCGCTGAAGCGCGCCGGATGCCGCGCGGCGACCTCGGCGGCGAACTCGTTCTGCATGCGCGCGAACGCCTGGGCGGCCTTGGGCTCGGCCCAGTACGCGAGCATGATGGGCGGGGGCGACAGCGCCTGGCGGTCGATGCCGAGGCGGTCCATGTCCTCGATGCGCCGCTCCGGGCTCCACGACCGGTCGTCGATGGCGCGGAAGAACTGGCTGCCCGTCATGATCGTCGCGTGGCAGCTGTCCTTCATCTCGAGGCGCGGCCACTTCCCGCCTCCGTAGCGCGCGGCGAAATCCTCCCAGCGCGGCGGCACCACGTGGGTGTGGAGATCGATGCGCACTACTTCATCTCCGTCTTGCCGATGAACTGGATCACCGAGGCGATGCGCTGCGCGTCCTTGTCCCAGAACGCCTTGAACTCGTCCGCGTCCAGATAGGCGATGGGGGTCTTGGCCTTCTCCATGGCCGACTTGAACTCCTCGTCCTGCACCGCTTTCCGGGTCGCGTCGCGCAGGACCTGGATCACGTGAGGCGGGGCGCTCTTCGGCGCGAAGAGCCCCGTCCAGATGTAGTACTCCACGTCGTACCCCAGCTCCTTGAGCGTGGGCACGTCGGGGAACGCCGCCAGCCGCGTGGCGCCCCAGACGGCGAGCGCGCGCATCTTGCCCGCCTGGATGTGCGGCGCGGCCAGGGCGGGCGGCGAGGCCCAGAGCTGGGCGTGACCGCCCAGCACCGCGGTGGTGGCGGGCCCGCCTCCGGTGGTGGGGAGATGGCGCATCTTGAGGCCCGCCGACTGCAGGAACATCTCGAGGGGCAGATGCGAGGCGCCGTAGGGTCCCGACGACGCGAACGTGATCTCGCCCGGCCGCTTCTTCGCGTCGTCCACCAGCTCTTTGAGCGTCTTCCAGGGGCCGTTCACCGCCAGCAGCGGCGGATCGGCGTTGAGACGGGCGATGCCGATGAACTGATCGCGCGTGTACGTGGCCGGCCGACCGAACAGCTTGTCCACCTCGGGCGTGGAGGAGATGCTCACGAGGGCGATCAGGATCGTATACCCGTCGGGCTTGGCCACCGAGGCGAACTGCGTGCCCACCGCGCCGGCCGCGCCCGCCTTGTTCACCACGACCACGGGCTGCTTGAGAAGCTTCTCGAACGTGGACGCGAGCGGCCGGGCGGTGAGGTCGGCGATGCCGCCCGGCGGGAAGGGATTGACAATCGAGATGGGCCGCGTGGGATACGGCTCCTGCGCGGCGGCGCCGGAGGCGAGCGAGGGAAGAGCCAGCGCAAGCATGATCACAACGCGCAGCATGACGGAACCCTCCGTGGGTGAGGTGCCGCAAAGGTACGCTAGAATGGCCGCGAAATGAAGCAGGAGCGCGAGTTCTTCGATCCAGCCGCCCTGCCCTGGCGTCCCGCGCCCGGTTATCCGAGCGGGGTGTGGGAGCAGATCATCGCCAGTGGCGAGGACGAGGGGGTGTCCACGCGCTTCCTCCGCTTCGAGCCCGGGGCGGGCAACGACGCCGTGGTCACTCACGATTTCTGGGAGGAGATCTACATCGTCTCCGGCTCGTGCGTGGTGGGGGCCACGACCTATCACGCCGGTATGGTGGCGGTGCGCCCGCCGGGCATGCCCCATGGGCCGTTTCGCTCGCCCGCCGGCTGTGTGAACTTCGAGGTGCGCTACCGCGCGCGATGATCCGGGTCGGCGTCTCCGCCTGTCTCCTCGGGAGCCCGTGCGCTACGACGGCGGCCACAAGCGGAGCGCGGCGATCGTCGAGCTTCTCGGTCCGCGGTTCACCTGGGTGCCCGTCTGCCCCGAGATGGAGATCGGCCTCGGCGCGCCGCGTGAGCCGGTGTGGCTCACGGGCGATCCCCATGCGCCGCGCATGCAGGGCGTGCGTGGCGCGCGCGATCCCGTTCCGGAGATGACCGCGTACGCGCGGCGCCGCGCGCGGGAGCTGGCCGCGCTCGACATCGCGGGCGTGCTGAAGAGCGCCTCGCCCTCCTGCGGGCTGCGAGACGTGCCCGTCTGGAACGACGACGGGGCGCACGGCGCTTCGCGCCCCGGCCGCGGTCTCTTCGCGGCCGCCCTGACCGCGGCGTGGCCCGGCCTCCCCGTCGTGGAAGAAGGCCACCTCGTCGACCCGGCGGGACGCGAGGACTTCGTCGCGCGCGTCCTCGCCTATGCGGCGCGGTCCCGGGGCCACATGACGGCCGCGTGAGCGCGCGCGGCTACCTCGACACCGCCCCCCGCCTCGTCGCACAATGGGCGCGATGCCCCCCACCGCGGCCCCCGACAAGCGCGCGCCCGCGCCCGCGGATCTCGCCCGCTGGCTCTATCCCCTCGCCTTCCTGGTGGGTGCGGCGCTCGTGCTGGGCTTCATGTGGTATCACATCGCAAGCGAGCGCCGCGTGGTCATGGATCACTGGCGCGCGCGCTTGACGACCTTCGCGGGCGACCGCGCGCGGCTCGTCTCGGACTGGCTGGCGTCCCGCAAGGCCGACGCCGAGCTGCTCGCCGGCACGCCCGCCGTGCACGCCCTGCTCGCCGGCCAAGGCGACCGCGGCGTCACCGCCCAGCTCGACCGCGTCGCCGCCGCCTACGGGTATCTCGGGATCGCGGTGGTGGACCCGTCGGGCCGCGTGGTCGCGCAGACGCGCGGCGCCGGCGCCCCCGACCGGGCGGCGGCGGCCCAGGCCGCCCTCTCGGCGAAGGCGTTCCGCGCCGACATGACGAGCCATCCCGGCGGCGCGCGCCACCTCGTCTTTGCCGCGCCGGTGAACGCGGAGGGCGCGACCGCGGGGACGCCGCTCGGCGCGGTGGTGCTCACGATGGCGCCGGAGCGCGGCCTCTATCTCCTCCTCAGCGAGGAGACGGTGCCTACGCGCACGGGCGAAGCGTTGCTGTTCCGGATGGACGGCAACCAGCCTGCCTACCTCTCCCCGTTCCGCTCGCCCGGCGCGGGATGGCAGGCGGCGAGCCGGTCCCTGGGCGAGCTGGCCGCGCTCATGCCCGACGCGGTGGCCGGCAAGGGTGCATTCACCGAGACCACGGACTACCGCGGCGTGCCCGTGCTCGCCGCGGCTCGCTGGATTGCCGGCCCCGGCTGGGGGCTCGTGCTCAAGATCGATCGCGACGAGGCGCTGGAGGACTTTCGCCAGGCGCGCTACCTCACCGGCGCCGCCGCCATCTTCCTCATCCTCGCCGAGGGGTTGCTGCTGATCGGCCTGTGGCGCCAGCGCCAGCGCGCCCAGCTCCTGCGCGAGCAGATCCGGCAGGAGCGCGCGATCTTCAACCTCAAGAGCTACGCGGAGAAGATCGTGGCGAGCGTGCCGTCCGGCCTGCTCGTGCTCTCCGACGACCTGCGCATCGTCTCCGCCAACCGGTCGTTCCTCGAGTCCTTCTCGCTCAGCAACGCCACGGTGGTGGGGCGGCGGCTCGACGAGGTGGCCAAGGCCGAGGGGCTGCTCGTGCGCATCCGCGAGGTCCTGCAAACCGGCGTGGCCCAGCCCGACGTGCTCTTCGACCTGCGCTTCGCGAACCGGCGGGAGAGCCGGCCGGTGCGCATCACCATCACCAGCATCCGCATCGCCGAGGAGGAGGAGGCGCGGCTGCTCCTCACCATCCAGGATCTCTCGGAGGAGGAGCGGTTGCACGCGGCGCGCCGCGCCTCCGAGCAGCGCTTTCGCGACCTCGTGCAGGGCCTCGACGCGATCGTGTGGGAGGCGGAGGCGGCGAGCCTGCGCTTCACGTTCGTGAGCCAGCGCGCGGAGGGCCTGCTCGGCTTCCCGCCCGAGCACTGGCTGCGGGACCCGGATTTCTTCGCGCTCCGCATCCACAAGGACGACCGCGAGGGGGCGGTCACACGGTGCCGCGCCGCCATCGCGACCGCCACCGACCACGAGTTCGAGTACCGAGCCCTGGCCGCGGACGGACGGATTCTCTGGCTGCGCGACATCATCCACGTGCTGCGCGACAGCGGCGGTCGGCCCCGGCAGCTCCGCGGGCTCACCGTCGACGTGACGGAGCGCAAGCGCGCTGAGGTGGCCCTGCGCGAGAGCGAGGAGCAGCTCCGCCAGGCGCAGAAGATGGAGGCGGTGGGCCAGCTCGCCGGCGGCATCGCGCACGACTTCAACAACCTGCTCATGGTGATTCAGGGCGACAGCGATCTGATCCGCCGCAAAGTGCCCGAGGATCACCCGCTCCGGCGCAACGTGGACGGCATCCGCGAGGCCTCCCAGCAGGCCGCCGCGCTCACGCGCCAGCTTCTCGCCTTCAGCCGCAAGCAGGTGCTCGCCCCGAAGGTGCTCGACCTCAATCGCATCGTCGGCGGCATGCAGACCATGCTCGAGCGTCTGGTCGGCGAGACCATCCACCTCGTGTTCGCGCCCAGGGCGGAGCTGGACTACGTGAAGGCCGATCCGAGCCAGCTCGAGCAGGTCATCATGAACCTCACGGTGAACGCGCGCGACGCCATGCCCGACGGAGGGCGGCTCACCATGGAGACCGACCACCTCGAGCTCGACGCGGCCAGCGCGCTGTCGCACGGCGCGGCGGCGCCCGGTCGCTACGTCGTCCTCGCGGTGAGCGACACCGGCACCGGGATGGACGAGGCGACCAAGGCGCGGCTCTTCGAGCCTTTCTTCACGACCAAGGAACCGGGGCGCGGGACGGGGCTTGGCCTCTCCACGGTGTACGGTATCGTGCGCCAGAGCGGCGGCCATGTCTGGGTCTACTCCGAGCTGGGGCAGGGCACGACGTTCAAGGTGTGCCTGCCCGCGGTGGCCGAGGAGCCCGACCGCGTCGCGAGCCTCGAGGCCCCGGGCGGAAAGACGCGGGGGGCCGAGACAGTGCTCCTCGTGGAGGACGCGCCCCGCGTGCGCGAGGTGGTGCGTGAGATCCTCGAGATGAGCGGCTACGCCGTGCTCGAAGCGCGGCACGGCCGGGAGGCGATCGATGTGAGCGAGCGGCATCGCGGCCCCATCCAGTTGATGGTCACCGACGTGGTCATGCCCCAGATGAGCGGGCGTGAGCTCGCGCAGCATTTCGCGCGTACGCGACCGGACATGCGCGTGCTGTTCATGTCGGGCTACACCGACACCGCGATCGTGCGGCACGGTGTCCTGGAGACCGGCACCGCTTTCATCTCGAAGCCGTTCACGCCCGACGCCCTCGCCGCCAAGGTACGGGAGGTCCTCGACGCGCCGAAGCCGGCGCGGGTGCCCGCCCCATGAAGCCCATTCGCGTGCTCGTCGCCAAGGTGGGGCTCGACGGCCACGACCGGGGCGCCAAGGTGGTGGCGCGGGCGCTGCGCGACGCCGGGATGGACGTGATCTACACCGGCCTCCATCGCTCGCCCGAGGAGGTCGTGGCCGCCGCGGTGCAGGAGGACGTGGACGTGCTGGGCATCAGCATCCTCTCCGGCGCGCACATGACCCTGCTCCCCAAGGTGCGCGAGCTGATGGTGGCGGCGGGCGCGGAGGACATCATCCTGGTGGGCGGCGGCGTCATCCCCGACGAGGACGTCGACGCCCTCAAGGCCATCGGTGTCGCCGACGTCATCCTCCAAGACACCCCGCCGGATACCATCGTCGCGCGCCTGCGCGAGCTGGTGGCCGGGCGCACGCCTCGCTGACGGTGAGCGGCGTGCTCTCGTCCACCTGGCCCCCGCGCTACGATGCGGGCTACCGCCCCGCGCGGGACGCGGAGCACTGGTCGCCCGACCTCGAATGCGCGGAGCCGAAGGACCGCGATCGGGTCATCCTCGCCAAGCTCCAGCACCAGGTGCGCTACGCGTGGGAGAAGAGCCCGTTCTACCGGCGACACTGGGAAGCGGCCGGCGTGTCGCCCGACCGCCTCACGAGCCTGGCCGACCTCGCGCGATTCCCGGTCATCCAGAAGGCGGATCTCCGCGCCGCCCAGGCCGCTCACCCGCCCTTCGGCGACTATCTCTGCATCGACCCCGCGGAGGTCGCGCGCGTGCACGGGACCAGCGGGACCACCGGGCGGCCCACCGTGTTCGGTATCGGCGCGGAGGACTGGGCGCGCATCGGGGAAGCGCACGCCCGGGTGCTGTGGGCCTCCGGCCTGCGTCCCGGCGATCGCTTCATGATCTGCTCGTTCTTCAGCCTCTACCTGGGCTCGTGGGGCGCGCTGGTGGGCGGCGAGCGACTCGGCGCGACGGTGTTCCCCTTCGGGGCGGGTGCGGCGGGCCAGACGCTCCTCGCCGTGCAGTGGGCGCGCGACATGCGACCCGCCGCCTTCTACGGCACGCCCTCGTACGCGCTCCACTTCGCGGAGACGGCTCGGCGGGAAGGGATCGACCCGCGCGCGCTCGGCATCCGCATGCTTCTGTTCTCGGGGGAGCCCGGCGCGGGAATTCCCGCCACCAAGGCGCTCATCGAGTCGACCTTCGGCGGCATCTGCGTGGACCTGGGCAGCATGGCCGAGATGACGCCGTGGATGACCAACGGGGAGTGCCGCCGGCGCACCGGCATGCATCTCTGGCAGGACCTCGTCTACACCGAGGTCTGCGACCCAGACACCTTCGAGCCCCTTCCCTACGGGGCCGAGGGCACGCCGGTGTACACGCACCTCGAGCGCACCTCGCAGCCCATGATCCGGCTTGTGTCGGGCGACCGCGCGCGCTGGACGGACGAGCCCTGCCCCTGCGGGCGCACCTACCCGCGCCTCCCCGCGGGGCTCTATGGGCGCTTCGACGACATGATCATCGTGCGCGGCGAGAACGTCTACCCGAGCGCCATCGAGGACGCCCTCCGCACGGTGGACGGTTTCGGGGGCGAGTTCCGCGTGATCGTGTCGCGGCGGGAGGCCATGGACGAGCTGCTCGTGCGCGCGGAGTACGCGTCGAGCCACGCCGCGCCGGAGCGGCTCGAGGCGCTGCGCGGCGAGATGCGGACGCGTCTGCGCGCGCGCATCGGCGTGCACCCCGTGCTCGAGCTCGTTCCCGAGGGAACGCTCCCCCGCACCGAGTTCAAGGCCCGCCGCGTGATCGACGACCGCGATCTCTATCGCGAGCGGGTCCATCACACGACATGAACGACCTCGACCGACTCGCGTCCCAGATCGTCGCCGGCTCCGTGCGTGCCCTCGCGCGTGGGCTCACCTGGGTGGAGGCAGGCGGCGAGCGGGCGGCGGATCTGTCCGAGCGGCTCTATCCCCAGACCGGGCGGGCCCACGTGATCGGCATCACCGGCTCGCCGGGCAGCGGTAAGAGCACGCTGGTGCGCGCGCTCGCCCGCGCGGCCCGGCAGCGGGGCCGCACCGTGGGCATTCTCGCCGTCGATCCGTCCTCGCCCTACTCGGGCGGCGCCATCCTCGGCGATCGGATCCGCATGAACGACCTCGCCCTGGATCCCGGCGTCTTCATCCGCAGCATGGCCACCCGCGGGGCGCTGGGCGGGCTCGCGCGGGCCGCCGCCGACGCTGTCGATCTCATGGACGCGGCGGGGCGAGATCCCATCTTCGTGGAGACGGTCGGCGTGGGCCAGGACGAGGTGGAGATCGCGGGCACCGCCGACACGGTAGTGGTGGTGAGCGTGCCCGGCCTCGGGGACGACGTGCAGGCGATCAAGGCGGGCGTCCTCGAGATCGCGGACATCCACGCGGTGAACAAGGCCGACCGCGAGGGCGCCGACCGCATCATCGCGGAGCTGCGCGCGATGCTGACCTTGCTGCCCGCCCGCGAGGGCGTGCGGGTGCCGCCGGTGATGGCGTGCGTGGCCGCGCGCGAGGAGGGCGTGGACGCCCTTCTCGATGCCATCGGCGCGCACATGGATGAGCTCAAGGCGGGCGACGCCCTCGAGCCGAGGCGGGCCAAGCGCGCGCAGCAGCGCGTGCTCCGCATCGCCCACGAGACGCTGACCCGCGCGATGGGGGACCCCGCGCTGCACATGGCGCCGCTGGTGGCGCGGGTGGCGCGGCGCGAGCTGGGGCCGCATGCGGCGGCGCGGGCGCTGCTCGCCGCGCTCCGCGACGCCAAGACGTAGCCGAAGGCCAGGAGGACCACGATGTTCGACCGGGACGCGATCGAGCGGGCGCGGCAGCTGCAAACAGCGTGGGAGCGTAACGAGCTGCGCGGCTTCCTCCAGCGCCAGCCGGAGACGGTGACGGACGCGCGGACGCTGTCGGGACTGCCGGTGCAGCGCGTGTACACCCCGGCGGACATCGCGGACACGCCCTTCGAGGAGATCGGCCTGCCCGGCCAGTATCCGTTCACGCGCGGGCCGTATCCGACCATGTACCGGGGGCGGCTCTGGACCATGCGCCAGATCGCCGGCTTCGGGACCGGCGAGGACACCAACGGGCGCTTCCGCTATCTGATCGCGCAGGGGCAGACCGGCCTCAGCGTGGACTTCGACATGCCCACCCTCATGGGCTACGACTCGGACGATCCCAAGTCCATCGGCGAGGTGGGGCGCGAGGGCGTGGCCATCGACACCCTCGACGATCTGGAGGCCCTCTTCGCGGACATCGATCTCGAGAAGATATCGGTGTCGATGACCATCAATCCCTCGGCGTGGATCCTCCTATCCATGTACGTGGCGCTGGCGCAGCATCGCGGCTTCGATCTCGACCGCCTCTCCGGCACGGTGCAGGCCGACATCCTCAAGGAGTACATCGCCCAGAAGGAGTGGATCTTCCCCATCCGCCCGTCGATGCGGATCATGCGCGACATGATCGTGTACTCGGCGCGCAACCTCGCCCGCTACAACCCCATCAACATCAGCGGCTACCACATCAGCGAGGCGGGGGCGACGTCCGTGCAGGAGGTCGCCTTCACGATGGCCAACGGCATCGCCTACGTGGAGGAAGTGACGCGCGCCGGCGTGCCGGTGGACGAGTTCGCGCCGCGCCTCGCCTTCTACTTCGTGGCCCAGGCCGACTTCTTCGAGGAGGTCGCGAAATACCGCGCGGCTCGGCGGACCTGGGCCAAGGTGATGAAGCAGCGCTTCGGCGCCACCAAGGCGGAGTCGATGCGCCTGCGCTTCCACTGTCAAACCGCCGCGGCGACCCTCACCAAGGCGCAGCCGATGAACAATGTGGTCCGCACCGCCTACCAGGCGCTCTCCGCCGTGCTGGGCGGCGCCCAGTCGCTGCACACCAACGGGCTCGACGAAGCGTACGCGATCCCCTCCGAGGAGGCGATGAAGCTCGCGCTGCGCACGCAACAGGTCATCGCCCTCGAGACGCGGGTGCCACAGGTCGTCGACCCACTCGGCGGCTCGTGGTACGTGGAGGCCCTCACCAATCAGATCGAGGCCAAGGTGTTCGAGATCCTCGACAAGGTAGACGCGATGGGTGGGACCATCAAGGCCATCGAGGCCGGGTGGTTCCAGCGCGAGATCGCGGACTCCGCCTACGAGACGGCACGTCGCCGCGCGTCCGGCGAGCAGCCCCTGATCGGCGTGAACATGTTCGCGGAGCCGCCCGCCCCGGTCCCGGTGCCCATCCACAAGGTGGCGGCCGACGTGGAGACGCGGCAGATCGCGCGGCTCAAGTTGGTGCGCGCGCGCCGCGACAATGCCCGCGTGGGCGAGCTGCTCGAGCGCCTCGCCGCCGAGGCCAAGGACCCCGCGGTCAACCTGATGCCCCTCACCATCGAAGCGGTGAAGGCGCGCGCGTCCCTGGGCGAGATCGTGGCGCGGCTCCGTCAGGTCTGGGGCCACTACGTCGAGAACCCGGTGTTCTGAGGGACTCCACCATGCCTGCTCCCCGGCCCTTCACCGTCGCGGTGCCCGACACCGTCCTCGCCGATCTCCGCGAGCGCCTCGGTCGCGCGCGCTTCCCCGACGAGCCGCCGGGAGCGGGCTGGCAGTTCGGCTCCGAGCTCGCGTACGTGAAGGCGCTGACCACGTACTGGCGCGAGCGCTACGACTGGCGGCGCTGGGAGGCGGAGCTGAACGGCTTCCGTCAGTTCAAGGCCGATGTCTCTGGCATCGAGCTCCATTTCATCCACGAGGCCGGCCGCGGGCCCAAGCCGATGCCCCTGCTGCTGTCCCATGGCTGGCCGGGATCGGTGTGGGAGTTCCACACGATCCTGCCCCTGCTGACCGATCCCGCGCGCTTCGGCGGCGACCCGAAGGATTCCTTCACGGTGGTGGCGCCGTCGCTGCCTGGCTACGGATTCTCGTTCGCGCCGGGCCAGCCGCGCTTCGGCGTCCCCGAGATCGCGGACGTGTTCGGCAGCCTGATGACCGACGTCCTCGGCTACGCGCGCTACGGCGCCCAGGGCGGCGACTGGGGCGGCTTCATCACCGCGGTGCTGGGCTTCCGGCGGCCGAAGGATCTCATCGGCATCCACATGAACCTCCTGCCGCTGCGCCGAGACGTGGCGCGGCCAGACGCGCCCACCGCGGAGGAGAAGCAGTACCTCGACGAGCTGGGCCATTTCCTCAGGGAGGAGACGGGCTACCAGATCATCCAGGGCACCAAGCCCCAGACGCTCGCGTACGGCCTCACCGACTCCCCGGTGGGCCTCGCCGCCTGGATCGTGGAGAAGTTCCGCACGTGGAGCGACTGCGGCGGCGACGTGGAGCGGCGCTTCACCAAGGACGAGCTCCTGACCAACATCACGATCTACTGGGTGACGGGAGCAATCGGCTCGTCGTTCTGGCCCTACTACGCGCGCCTGCACAGCAAGTGGCCGCTTCCCGACGGCGCACGGACCGACGTGCCGTCGGGCTACGCCGCATTCCCGAAGGAGATCGTGAGACCGCCGCGTCCCTGGGCGGAGAAGGTCTTCAACATCCAGCGCTGGACGGTGATGCCGTCCGGCGGCCACTTCGCCGCGATGGAGGAGCCGGAGGCCCTCGCGCGCGAGATCCGGGAATTCTTCAGGCCGCTACGCTGACCAGCCGGCGGGGGCTGTCCATGCTGTCACGTCGCGCCCGCCGCCGTCTCCTCGCCAATGGCCTCCTCGCCATCATGGTGGCCGCGCTGTTCGGGGTGGCCACGCTCGCGGACGTGCTGGGCACGCTGCGCGCCCAGGCCACCGATCTGCTCTTCGCCGCGCGCCCCACGCGGCCCGCCGCGTCCACCGTCATCGTCGGCATCGATCAGCGAAGCTACCAATCCCTCCTGGGCCGGTACGGCCCGCTCTCGGCGTGGCCGCGCAACCTCTACGCGCACGCGGTGGACGCGCTCGCGGCCGCCGGCGCGCGGGTCATCGCCTTTGCGGTCTTCTTCGACGCGCCCCGCGCGGGTGACGACGAGCTGGCGGCGGCGATGCGGCGCGCCGGGAACGTCGTCGTGCCCGTCCTCGCCCAGGGCCCGCAGGCCTTCGACCCGCGCCCCGGCGTGGCGCAGCGGTTCGACGCCCTCGTCGGCGCCGCGCCGGCCATCCGGGCCGCCGCTGCCGCGGAGGGCGCCGCCAACATCACCACCGGGCGCGACAGCGTGGTGCGCAGCCTCCCGCTCCTCCTGGAAGCCGGGGACACGGTGGTCCCCAGCCTGTCCCTGACCGTCGTCGCGCGGTACGCGCGACGGGCCGCGGTGCTGGATGCGCCGCCCGCGACGGGTATGGTCTTCGGCGCCGGCCGGGCCATTCCGCTCGCCGAGCACGACACGCTGCTCATCAATTTCCTGGGGCCTCCGGCGGGACCGCGGCGCCGGGGTCCCTTCCCCATCGTGTCCTTCGTGGATCTCCTGGAGGGTCGGGTCGACGCCGCCCGGCTTCGCGATCGCATCGTGCTTCTCGGGCCGACCATCCGGGGCGTGGAGGAGCATGCTGCGCCCACCACTCGCGACACGCGCATGTGGGGGATCGAGATCCTTGGCAACGCGGTCGAGACGATCCTTCACCAGCGCTATCTCGTCCCGGTGCCGCACGGGCTCGCCGTCATCGTCGTGGCGGCGCTCGCCCTTGCCGGCACGGCCCTCGCGGCGGCGTGGCGGCCGCTCGCGGCGAGCGCGGCGGTGCTGGGGCTGCTGGCGCTCTACGTCACGCTAGCCGCCCTGCTCTTCGAGACGGGCCGGATCCTCGACCTCGTCTTCGCGCCCGCCGCCCTGCTCGTGGCCTTCGGCGCTGCCCTCGGCTACCGCGTCGTCTTCGACGAGGCCGAGCAGCGCGTGCTCCAGGACGCGATGGCGCGCTATCTGTCGCCCGCGGTCAGCCGGTGGGTGCTCGAGGACTTCGACCGCCTGCGGCTGGGCGGCGAGCTGCGCGAGATGACCGTGCTCTTCAACGATCTCCGGCGCTTCACCACCTTCGCCCACGAACTCGCGCCCGAGGTCGTCGTCTCCCTGCTGAACCTGTACCGCACCGAGATGACCGAGCGGGTGTTCGCCGAGGACGGCGTCCTCGCGCAGTACGCGGGCGACGCCCTCGAGGCGTTCTGGAACGCTCCCATGGACCAGCCGGACCACGCCCGGCGGGCCTGCGCGGCCGCGCTCGGCATGGTCACGGCGCTGGAGCGCTTGCAACCCGAGTTCGCGCGGCGCGGCTGGCGCGATCTCGACATGGCGGTGGGCATCAACTCCGGTCCCATGGTGGTGGGGAACATGGGCTCGCGCGCCCGCCTCACGTACACCGCGGTGGGCGATGCCGTGAATGTGGCGGCGCGCCTGGAAGGCCTCTCCAAGGAGTACGGCGTCCGGATTCTCCTCGGCGAGGCGACGCACGCGGCGGCCGGCCCGGCCTTCGCGTACCGCTTCCTGGACGTGGTGGCGGTGGTGGGTCGCGACGCGCCGCTCACCGTGTACGAGCTACTGGGCCCCGCCGGCAGCCTCACGCCGGTCGGCGCCGCCCGCCTCGTCCGCTATCACGAGGGCATCGCCTGGTACCGGCGCCGGCAATGGCGCGAGGCGGTGGCCCGATTCGACGAGCTCGCCGCGGAGGCGCCCGGCGACGGCCCGATCGAGCTCTACCGGCGCCGAAGCCGCGAGCTCCTCGCCGACCCGCCGCCCGTGGACTGGGACGGCGTCTTTGTCGCCCGCGTGAAGTGAACAGGTGGGCGCCGGCTGCTAGCGCACCATCGCGGGCTCGGGCAGCGTCACCCTGGGGGGCACCTGGCCGAGCCGGCTGCTGAACGGCCCGACCCAGCCGTCGGTCACCCGCGCCGTGCGCGGATCAGCCCGCTCGAACTCGCCGAAACGGTGCACGATCTCGGCGCCCTCGCGCATCCCGGCGCGCGCCCGCCCGCTGCGCTCGCTCGAGTAGGCGAGTCGATCGCCGGCGCGGCCCGTCACCGTCACCGTGTACGGTCCATCGCCGGTGGCCGCGAGCACCAGGCGATACGGCCCGACGAGGCCGCCGGGAACCTGTATCACCCGGCGCCCCTCGCGCACGCCGGTGAACGAGCCGAACACCTGGTTGACCTCGACGTCCGGAGGCACGAAGCCCGCCGCCCGCGCTCCGTCCGGCATCACCAGGAGCGGCGACACCGGTCCTTCCGCGGTGATCTCGATCGTGCTGGCGGTCGGCGCGAAGGTCTCCCGGATTGCCCCGCCCGCCGCGGTGAGCGTGCCCTTGTCCCCGGGCTGCAGCATCAGCCGCGTCTCGCCCCGCGCGTCGCGCAGCGTGACTTCACCGGCGCGCGTCCAGCTCACGAAGGCGCCGTCGCCGCGGGACTGCGCGCCGATGAGGCCGTCGCGCGCGGTGGCGGAGTACGCGTTGGATTCGAGCGTGACCGTGCCCCGGCCGCCGAGCCACCCACCGACGCGAGCCCACAGCGTGCCGGTGAGGATCAAGAGGCGCACGCGCGAGGGCTCTCGGGGGACGGCCGTGAGCTCGCGGACGGTGATCTGGGTGTCCGGCTCCACCGTGACCGTGGTGCCGTCGAGAAACGTGATCAGCGCGCGGCCATCGGCACCGGTGACCACGCGATCGCCTTCGGCGAGGTCGGCGCCCGAGGACGCGGGCCCCATCGAGCCGGAGCCACGGGCGTGCTCGACACGGCCCTCCAGCACGGTGAGCGTCGCCGCCGGGGGCGCCAGCATGGCCCCCGCGGGGAGGCGTCCGAGCACGAAGGCGAGCGCGCACACAATACTCGCGCGCGCCAGGATCCGCACCCTTCGCCGCATCGACGCCTGGTCGTTCATGGGCCGGCTCCCGCCTTCATTCAGCATCGCCCATGCCAGCGGGGTCGTTCACCTGCCCGCCCGCGGGCCCGCCCATCATCTCATCTCGCGCGATGGCATCCCGCGCTTGGTCTTCTGATTGCAGCGTGGTCCGAGGGTGGCCAAAGAGGGCCCGATGGAGGCATGATGCCCGTGGAATGCGGGCCGCCGCGGCAAGCTGCCCGATCGATCCGTTTGCTATACTCCGTCCGCCGAGAACAGCTTCGTGCGTCGACGCGGCCACCCGTCGACAAGGAGATCGATTCATGAGCTCACGCCGCTTTCCCCTTCTCTTCGGGCTTTTCGCGCTGGCTCTTGCGTTCGCCCTCATGGGGGCTCCCACTCTCGCGCGCGCGGACGAGACGTGCAACTCGCCCTACATGGGGAACCTGATCAAGGGTCAGGAAGACTACGTCTATGTCTGGACGCTGGGCGTCCCCGGGCTCGGCGACGGCTCCGACAAGCTCGTCACCATCGACGCCAATCCCAAGTCCGCGACCTACGGCAAGGTCATCCACAAGGTGTCCGTCGGCGGCCGCGGCGAGGCGCATCACATGGGCTTCACCGACGATCGGCGCTTTCTCTGGGCCGGCGGCCTCGACGACAGCAAGATCGTCGTGTTCGACGTGGGCACGGATCCCGCCAAGCCCAAGATCGTGAAGCGCATCAACGACTTCGCCACCAAGACCGGCTTCGTGGGCCCGCACACCTACTACGCGATGCCCGGGCGCATGCTGGTCCAGGCCCTTTCGAACGCCAAGGACAAGGGCGGGGTCACCGGCTTCGCCGTCTACTCGAACCGCGGCGAGCTCATCAACGTGGTGAGCATGCCCACCGACAAGGGCGGCGACGGCTACGGCTACGATCTCGCCATCAACCCCGAGAAGAACGTCATGCTGTCCTCGAGCTTCACCGGCCACGTCAACTACATGCGTCCGCTCGACAAGCTGGTGGGCGACGCCGAGGCGATGAAGAAGTTCGGCAACACCATGGTGGTGTGGGACCTCAAGGCCCTGCAGCCGCGCAAGGTGCTCGCCGTGCCGGGGGCCCCGCTCGAGATCCGCTGGTCCCTCCGCACCGGCGACAACTGGGCGATCACCGCCGCCGCCCTCACCTCGAAGCTCTGGCTGATCAAGCAGGACTCCGCGGGCGAGTGGGGCGCCAAGGAGGTCGCGACCATCGGCGATCCCGCCAAGATCCCGCTTCCCGTGGACATCAGCATCAACCGCGATGGCAGCGGGCTCTGGGTCAACACGTTCATGGACGGCACCACCCGCTACTTCGACCTCACAAATCCCGAGCAGCCCAAGCAGACGTACGAGAAGGTCACCGGGAAGCAGATCAACATGATCTCGCAGAGCTGGGACGGCAAGCGCGTCTACATCGGCTCCTCGCTCCTCGCGAACTGGGACAAGCCCGGCGACCTCAACGAGCAGTTCGTGCGCGCGTTCAACTGGGACGGCAAGGAGCTGACGCCCGCCTTCGAGGTGGACTTCACCAAGGAGAAGCTCGGGCGCGCGCATCACATGAAGTTCGGCGCCAAGGCGATGAAGCTCGCCTATCCGGAGATGCGCACGGCGCGCGCCGGGTCGCTGCGGTGAGCTCGCTCCGCGCCCTCGCCGCCGCCGTGGCGTGGGCGCTCGCGCTCGCGGGGGCGGTGGGGACGGGCGGGGGCGCCGCCGCCGCCCACGAGCCGCCGATGGCGCCCGATCCGCCGGCGATGATGGACTTCGTGCCGCCCGCGCCCGGCACCTATCAGCTGCACGCCATCATGCCGTCGCCGGACGGCCACGTGCTCGACGTGCGGGGCCGGCGCGCGCCCCTCGCTCGCTTCACCCGCGACAAGATCACGGTCCTGTCGTTCATCTACACCGGGTGCGCGGACGCGCGCGGCTGTCCCCTCGCGTATCAGGTGCTGCACACGATGTACGACCGGCTCGGCGGGTCGCCCGACCTGCGGGACCGCGTGCGCCTCGTCACGCTGAGCTTCGACCCCGCGCACGACACGCCGGAGGTGATGCGGCGCTACGCCAACGGGGTACTCGCCGACAAGGGCCCCGGCGTGGAGTGGGCCTTCCTCACCACCGCCTCCTCGCGCGAGCTCGTGCCCTTGCTCGACGGCTTCGGCCAGGACGTGCGGCTCGAGCCGGGCGCGCACGGGACGAAGGCACCGCGGCTCGGGCACGTGCTCAAAGTCTTCCTCATCGATCCGCGCGGGGTCGTGCGCGAGATCTACACCACGTCGTATCTCTTTCCCGATGTGCTCCTGAACGACATCGAGACGCTGAGGCTCGAGTGAAGCTCGGCTGGGCGCTGAACGTGGCGGGGGCGTGGGCGACGCCCGAGAACCAGGTGCGGGTGGCGCAGCGCGCGGAGGCCCTCGGCTATTCCGGGCTCTGGGTGCTGCAGCGGCTGCTCTACGCGACCCGGCCCAAGGGCGATTATCCGCCCATGCCCGGGCAGCCGTGGCCGAAGATGTTCGAGTCGGTGGCGGATCCGATCGTCTCGCTCGCCTTCGTGGCCGGGCAGACCACGCGCATCCGCCTCGGGACGAGCGTGCTGATCATGCCGTACTACTCCCCCATCCTCCTCGCCAAGCAACTCGCCACGCTCGATCAGGTGTCGGGCGGACGGCTCGACGTGGGGCTCGGGCTCGGCTGGTCCGAGGACGAGTTCGACGCCTCCGGCGTGCCGTTCAAGCAGCGTGGCAAGCGCGGCGACGAGTTCCTCCGCTGCCTCAAGGCGATCTGGACCCAGGACGAGGTGGAGTTCCACGGCGACTTCTACCACGTGCCGCGCGCGAAGGTGCTCCCCAAGCCGCGCCAGAAGCCGCACCCGCCCATCACCGTCGGCGGCTACAGCGACGTGGTGATCCAGCGCGCGGTGAACCTGGGCGACGGGTTCAACGGCGGCAACATGCCGCTGGCCGACGTCGGCCCGCTCATCGCGCGCATCCGCGCCGCTGCCGAGAAGGCGGGCCGCGATCCGGCCCGCCTCCACGTGGTCTGCCGGGGCTCGTTCCGCATCCACGACGCCCCGCAGGGGCCGAGCCGCCGAGCCCTGTGGGGAACGGTGGACGAAATCCGCGAGGACATCCGCCGCTACGCCGAGGCGGGCCTCACCGAGCTCTTCCTCGAGGGCAACTTCACCCTCGCCGACGAGCCCATCGACCGGGCGCTCAGGGTGATGGAGCAGCTCGCCCCGCGCTGACCCGCCCCGGCCGCGCTACTTCAGCCGCGGGTCCAGGGCATCCCGGAGCCCGTCGCCGAAGAGGTTGAAGCCGAGCACGGTGACGAAGATGGCGAGCCCGGGGAACAGCGCGAGCCACGCGTTGTCCTGGATGAACGCCACGTTCGCCTTGAGGTCCCAGCCCCAGCTCGGGGTGGGCGGCTGCGTGCCGAGCCCCAGGAACGACAGCGTGGCCTCCACGATGATGGAGGTGGCGATGCCGAGGGTCGTCGTCACGATGATCGGGGCCAGGCAGTTGGGCAACACGTGGCGGAAGAGGATCCACCCGTCACGCACGCCGAGCGCCCGGCACGCTTCGATATACTCCTTCTCCCGCACCGACAGCACGCTGCCCCGCACCAGGCGCGCGTAGATCGGGATGCGGACGATGGCGATGGCGCCGGTGACCTTGACGATGCCGATGAGGCCGGCGGTCGGGGTGAACATGACCATGAGGATGACGGCGAGGAGATAGATCGGGAAGGCGAGGATCAGATCCATGACCCGCATGACGAGCAGGTCCACGCGGCCGCCGTAGAAGCCCGCGATCATCCCCAAAGGCACCCCCACGAACAACGCGAGCACCACCGACGACACGCCCACCATCAGCGAGATCCGCGTGCCGTGGATCACGCGGCTCAGCATGTCTCGCCCGAGCTGATCCGTGCCCAGCGGGTGATCCCAGCTCGGCCGGGCGAAGGTCTGGGTCTGATCGCTGGTGATCGGGCTCTGGGGGGCGAGCACGTCGGCGAGCAGCGCCACCACGAGCAGGACAGCCACGATCGCCACCCCCACGAGCGCGGTGGTGCTCCGGCCGAACCGGCGCATCCCTTCCGCGAACGGCGACTCCGAGCGCGGCCGCGCCTCCGGCCAGACCGCCGCCACCGCGGGAATCTCGGCCTCCCCCACGCTGCCGCCACGAATCTCACGCATAGCGGATCCTCGGGTCCAGCACCGTGTAGGTCAGGTCCACGAGGAAATTGATCGCCACGAAGGCGAACGCGGTGATGAGCGCGAAGCCCTGCACCTGCTGGTAGTCGCGGGCGATGATCGCGTCGATGCCGAAGGTACCGAGCCCGGGCATGGCGAAGAGCGTCTCGACCACGATGGCGCCGCCAATGAGGAAGCCGACCTGCAGCCCCATGACGGTGACGGTGGGGATGAGCGCGTTCTTGAGGGCGTGCTTGAGCACCACCGGTCGCTCGCCCAGCCCCTTGGCGCGCGCGGTGGTCACGTACTCGGTGCGGATCACCTCCAGCATGCTGGCGCGGAGGAGGCGCGTGAGGATGGCCGCCCGCCCCACGCCGAGCGCGATCGCCGGCATCAGCACGTGCTGGGCATTCCCCCACAGGCTCACCCCGCACACCATGGTGGGACAGGTGCCGGGCAGGTACACCCAGCCCGAGCTCGGCAGGATCCCCCCCAGGCCGATCGAGAAGACGAGCAGGAGCAGCACGCCGATGAAGAACTCGGGGATGGACACGCCGATCATCGCCACGGAGGTGGCAGTGTAGTCGGCCCAGGTGTTCTGGCGCAGGGCGCCGATGAGCCCGGCGGGTATGGCGATGACCAGCGCCACGCCCATCGACAGCAGGATCAGCTCGAGGGTGACGGGCAGGCGGACGAGCACGTCGCTGAGGACGGGGCGCCCGCTCAGGATGGACGCGCCCCAGTCGCCCCGTACCAGCTTGCCGAGCCAGATGACGTACTGGACGAGGACGGGCTGGTCGAGCCCGTAGGCGGCGCGGATCCGCTCCGCATCCTCTTCGGTATACGCGTCACCAAGGAGAGCCACCACGGGATCGCCGGGAATCGAGCGCATCATCACGAACACCACGAGCGTGATCATGAGGATGGTGGGAATCATCTCGAGCAGCCGCCGCAGGATGTAGACCCGCACGGCCGCCCCCTACTTGTCCAGCCAGACCTTGTCGTAGTGGACTTCGAACTCCGCGTTGTAGACGTAGCCCTTCATCCACGGCTGCGCGACCATGTAGAAGGGCGAGCCGGAAATGTTGTTCCAGTACATGTTCTCGACGAAGAACTCCTGCATTTCCTTGGCGATGGCCTTGCGCTTCGTCGCGTCCATCTCCTGCGCGTAGCGGGCATAGAGCTCGTCCACCCGCTTGTCGTTGTGGCGGGGATGGCTCCACGTCGACGTGCTGTTGGAGAGATAGGCGTTGCTGTCCAGCGTGATCAGCGACAGGAGGTCCTCGACGTACATGTCCCACGGCCCGTCCTGCAGCGTGCTGTTCATCCACGACACCTTGTCCACGAGCCGGATATTCGCGGTCACCCCGATGCGCGTCATCTGCTCCTTGATCACGGTGGCGATGACGTTGAACACGCTCTTCTCGGTGTCGGCCATCAGCTCGAACGTCAGCGGCTTGGCCGGGCCGTAGCCGGCCTCGGCGAGGAGGGCCTTGGCCTTGGCCTGGTCATAGGGGCACAGGGCGTTGACGTCCACGGTGTCGAGCGTGCCGGGGGGGTTCATGCCCACCCATGGGGTGGCCTTGCCCTTGAAGGCGATCTTCACGATCTCCTGCCGATCGATGCCGTAGCAGCCGATCGCCTTGCGCACCCGCAGATCGCCGAAGATCGGGTGTGGCGCCCGCTCCTTGGACATGGGCTTGCCGTCCTTGGGCACGGTGACCTTCATCGCCGCCAGCATGGGCGTGGTCTCCTTGCCGGTCATGATGACGGCGTTTGGCGACTGGGCCTTCAGGGTGTCCACGTGCTCCGGCGAGAACGAGGCGATGAAGTCGATCTCTCCCGCCTTGAAGGCGGCCATCTCGGTGACGGGATCCTTGATCACGCGGATCATGACCCGGTCGAGGTAGGGCAGGCCGGGCACGAAGTACTTGTCGAAGCGCTCCATGACGAGATGGCTGCCCTTCACCCACTCCACGAGCTTGAAGGGCCCGCAGCCGATCACCGCCCCCGGCTTGCCCTGCTTGCGGTCCTCCAGGCTGTACTTCTGGGTGGCGGCGGGGGAATAGAGCACCAGGCCGGTGCGATAGGCCGCCAGCATGTGGAGCAGGAACGCGTAGGGGTGCTTCAGGCGGATCTGAACGGTGAGCGGATCCACGACCTCGACGCTGTGGACCGACTCGTAGAAGCTCCGCATCCCCGACTTGGTGGCCGGGTCCATGAGCCGATCGATGCTGAACTTCACCGCGGCGGCGTCCACCGGCGTACCGTCGTGGAAGAGCACGTTCTTGCGCAGCTTGAAGGTGTAGAGGAGGCCGTCGGGCGACGCGGTCCATGACTCCGCGGCGTCCCCCACGAACTTCCCATCGGGGGTGATGTTCACGAGGCCGCACCCGATGTTCATGGCCACCCACATCATTTCGTAGCCGGGGGCGGTGTGGAAATCGAGGTTGGCGACCTCGTTCCCGTAGGACACGCGGAGCGTCCCGCCCCGCTTGGGTGTCTGGGCATCACTCGGCGGCGGCGTCGCGACCAGCCACGCCAACGCGATCAGGAGGGCCAAGCCGAAGGGACGGAGCCGTGGGCGCATAGTGTCCTCCCTGCCTAACGGGTCGGGCCAAGAGAAGGGACTAGCGGTGGGATCCCGCGTGGGGGGGACTGTACACCAGACCCCGGAGGTCGACAAGCGCTCGTGCCGCGAGCGCTCCTCCCCGCGCCGGAGTAGGATCCCCTTCATGCCGGTCTTCTCGCACTCCCGCCTCCGGGTCTACGAGCGGTGCCCCCGCGAGTACCGCTTCCAGTACGTGGACCGCGTCAAGGTTCCCGCGGTGGAGACCGTGGAGATGTTCCTCGGCAGCCAGGTGCACGCCGCGCTCGAAGCGCTCTACCGGGGCGTCAAGGTCGGTGAGACTCCGACGCTCGATGTCGTGCTCGCCGGCTACCGGCGGACGTGGGACGCCGAATGGGCGAGCACGATCCGGATCGCGGCACCCGATCGCACCGCCGCCGACTACCAGGCGCTGGGCGCCCGTCAGCTCCGCGACTTCCATGCGCGCTATCAGCCCTTCGATCAGGAGCGGACGGTGGCGGTGGAGCGGCGCATCCTGTTCCCGCTCGACGAGGCGCGCAAGCTGTGGCTGCAGGGCTACATCGACCGGCTCTCCGTCACGCGCGAGGGCACGTGGCAGATCCGCGACTACAAGACCGGCCAGTGGCTCGCCACCCAGCAGGACGCCGATGCCGACCGCCAGCTCGCGCTCTACCAGATCGGGGTGCAGCGCCACTTTCCCCGCCACGCGCGCGACGTCGAGCTGATCTGGCACTACACCGCCCACGACCTCGAGCTCCGCTCGCGGCGCGCGCCCGAAGCGCTGCGTGAGCTCGAGGCGCAAACCCTCGGCCTCGTCGAGACGATCCAGGCCGACACGACGTGGGCTCTGCGGGAAGGCAGCCACTGCCAGCGCTGCGCCTATCAGGCGCTCTGCCCGGCGTGGGCGCATCTCTTTCCGCCCGCGATGCCGTCGCTGCTCGCGCCGCCCCACGAGGACGGGACGGCGCTGGTGGACCGGCTGGCCGCGCTCCATGCCGAGCGGCGGGCGCTCGACGCCCGCATCGCCGAGACCGAGGCCGCGCTGGTCGCGTACGCGGCCGCCCTCGAGGTCTCGTCGGTGTTCGGCTCCGCCCATCGCGCGCGGATCTCCCTGCGCCACACCCTCGCCTTCCCGAAGAAGGGCGAGCCGGCGCGCGACGCGCTGGAGGAGATGCTCAAGGCGGGCGGGCGTTGGGAGGAGGTCGCGCAGCTGAGCCTCACCCTCGTGGCGCGCCGGGTGGCGGAGGGCGCGTGGCCGGCCGATCTCGTTGAGCGCGTGCGGAGCTTCGGCCGGCCGAATCGGACCGCGCGGGTTACCGTGTCGAAGCGAGAGGCGTAGCGTCCTCGAGACGGCGGAGGCGGAAGCCGGACGTCGTGACGACCACGGGCCCCTCCACCCAGCAGGCCCGGGGACCGCGGAGGGAGGGGCGCGGATCGGCGCCGGGCGGACGCCCGGTCAGGCGAGCAGGGTCTCGGCCGCCGCCTCGCCGGAGCGCACGCAGTCGGCGATGCCGACGCCGCGATACGCCGCGCCCGCGAGCGCGAGGCCGCGCAGCCGGCGCACCGACGACTCGATGGCGTCGACGCGCGCGAGATGTCCCACCTGGTACTGGGGCATCGCCTTCACGTAGCGGGCCACCCGCGCGAGGACCGGCTCGCCGCGCGCGCCGAGCAGCTCGGCGAGCTGACCCCGCGCGGTCGCAATGAGGGCGGCATCGTCAGCGTCCGCCGCGGCCTCGTTCAGCGCGCCGCCCACGAACACGCGCAGCAGTGCCATGCCCTCGGGCGCGCGCCCGGGATACTTCACGCTCGAGAACGTACAGGCGATGAGGGGCCGCCGCTCCACCTGGGGGACCACGAAGCCGAACCCGTCGAGGGCATGCGCGATGTCCCCGCGGCGATAGCCGAGCGTCACCGTGGCCGAGGACGCGTACGTGATGTCTCCGAGGAGATGACTGAGGCCCGGGTCGAGGGACCGCAGCAGTCGCGCCGCCTGATGCGCCTCGGTCGCCAGGACCAGGGCGTCCGCCTCGAGCGTGGCCCCGTCCGCGGTGATCAGACGCCAGGCTTCGCCCCGGCGCTCCATCGCGGCGACGCGCTCCTTGAGCCGCACCGACGCGGGCGGCAGTCGGCGCGCGATTGCGTGCACCAGCTCCTCCATCCCGTCGACGAAGGTGACGAAGAGCGACCAGCGCGCGCCGCTGGCGCCGCGGGCCACGTCGGGCGCGGTTCGGGCCGCCCGGCGCATTGCGAGGATCACGCTCCGGTCGCGACGCTCCATCTCGAGGAAGCGCGGCATGGTGGCGGCGAGCGACAGCGAATCCGGGTCGGCGGTGTAGATACCGCCGATCAGGGGCTGGGCCACGCGCTCGAGCGCCTCGCGGCCCAGCCGCCGGCGCACGAATGCGCCCAGGCTCTCGTCGGGATCCCCGCCGCGCGGCAGCACGAGATCGAGGGCCATGCGGGCCTTGCCGGGCCAGGAGAAGAGCGGCGAGGCCAGGAGGGGCGCAAGACGCGTGGGCGCCATCATCTGAAAGCCCGCGGGGAGCGGGTGGAGCCGCCCGCCGCGCGCCACGAAGACGCTGCGGTAACGGTCGTCCGTCCGCGCCAGCCGGTCCTCCACCCCGAGCCGGCGGCAGAGCGCGAGGGCCCAGGGCTTCTCGGAGATGAACGAGTCCGCGCCGCCCTCGATGAGGAAGCCGTCGCGCCGCTCGGTGTGAACGATGCCGCCCAGGCGCTCAGCTCCCTCGAGCAGGGTGAGGTCGAGGGCGAGGCCGCGCTCCCTCGCCAGCTCCGTCGCGCGGTGCGCGGCGGCCAGGCCGGACACACCGCCACCGATGACCGCGAGACGCATCAGCGCGCGCTCAGCTCGTGGACCATGTCCACGAGCGCGCGGACATGGTCCACCGGCGTTTCCGCGTGCACGCCGTGCCCCAGGTTGAAGACGTGGCCGGGGCGGCGCGCGGCGCCGTCGAGGACGGCGCGGGTCCCGCGACGGATCTCGTTCACCGGCGCGAGCAGGATGGCGGGGTCGAGATTCCCCTGCACCGCCACCTCGGGCCCGAGCCGGTCCCACGCGGCGCCGAGATCGACACGCCAGTCGAGGCCGATCACGTCCCCGCCCGCCTCGCGCATCGCCTCCAGCAGAGCGGCGGTGCCGGTGCCGAAGTGGATGGCGGGCGCGCCGACGGCCAAGCGCCGGAAGACCGCGGCGGTGTGGGGAAGGACGTACTCGCGATAGTCGGCCGACGAGAGCGCGCCGATCCATGAGTCGAAGAGCTGCACCGCCTGGACGCCGGCGCCGATCTGCCCGTTCAGGTAGTCGGCGGTGATGTCGGCGAGACGCGCCATCAGCGCGTGCCAGGCCGCCGGCTCCGCGCGCATGAAGCGCTTGGTGTGGAGAAAGTCGCGCGACGCGCCACCTTCGATGAGATACGAGGCCAGCGTGAACGGCGCGCCCGCGAAGCCGATGAGGGGCACCCGGCCGGCGAGCGCGCGGCGGGCCAGCCGCACCGTCTCGAACACGTAGCCGACCGAGGAGCCCACGTCCACGCGGGGCAGCCCTGCGACGTCCGCCGCGCCGCGAATGGGCCGGAGGATGTGGGGCCCCTCGCCGCGCGTGAACTCGAGGCCCACGCCGAGCGGCTCCAGCACGAGTAGGATGTCCGCGAAGAGAATCGCCGCGTCCACCCCGAGGCGCTCCACCGGCTGTAGTGTCACCTCCGCGGCCGCCGCGGGCGTCTTGCACAGCTCGAGGAACGCGTGCTTCGCGCGCAGCGCCCGATACTCCGCCATGTAGCGCCCCGCCTGGCGCATGAGCCACACCGGCGTGAACGCAGTCTTCTCGCGGCGGCACGCGCGCAGAAACGGCGCGTCGAGGGTCGTCGTCGCGGCATTCGTCATCGCGAATGCAGCGTAGCGAGCGCCTCTGGCGGAGTCAAGGAAGGGACGGTATCATCCCCGCCGAGGAGGATTCCCCATGCCCTTTCTCTCCGGCAAGCAGGCGTTTCTCCAGATCCTGAAGCAGGAAGGCGTGGAGTGCATGTTCGGCAACCCGGGCACCACCGAGCTGCCGCTCATGGACGGGCTCGCCCGCGAGCCGGGGATCCGCTACGTCCTGGCCCTGCAGGAGTCGGTCGCGATCGCGATGGCCGACGGCTACGCTCACGCGAGCGGCAAGCTCGCCGCGGTCAACGTGCACACCTCTCCCGGCCTCGGCAACGCAATGGGCATGCTCTACGACGCCCGCATGTCGGGCGCGCCGATGCTCCTCACCGCGGGGCAGCACGATCAGGCGATGAACCTCACCGAGCCGATCCTCTGGTCGGATCTTCCCCCGGTCGCACGGCCGTACGTGAAGTGGTCGCATGAGATCACGCGCCTCGAGGACCTCCCCCGCGCGGTACGCCGCGCGGTGAAGACCGCGCACGCGCATCCCACCGGGCCCGTGTTCATCTCCCTGCCGGTGGACGTGCTGAACGCGGAGCGCGAGCTGGACCTGCTCGCGAGCACGCGGGTGGCGCCGCGCATCCGGGGCGACGCCGCCGCCATCGACGCCGCCGCCGACCTCCTCGTCCGCGCCCGTCGTCCCCTCCTCGTGGCCGGCGACGCCATCTCGCAGGGCGACGCCCTCCAGGAGATGGCGGAGGTGGCGGAGCTCCTGGGCGCGCCGGTGTACGGCGAGTGTGTCCCGTCGACCTGCTCGTTCCCCTTCACGCATCCGCTCTACGCGGGCCCCTTCCCGCGCCTCGGCCCGCCCATCCGCAATCTCCTGATGGGGCACGATCTCCTCTTCTCGGTGGGCGGCGATCTCTTCACCCTGTCACTGCCGTCCGACGTCGAGCCGATGCCGGAGGGTTTCACCGTCGTCCACATGGACACCGATCCCTGGCAGCTCGGCAAGAACTATCCCGCCAAGGTCGCCATCCTGGGCGATCCCAAGGCGACGCTGCCCGACCTCGCCGAGGCGCTGCGCAAGCGCCTGAGCCCGGCCGTCGTCAAGGAACGCGCGGGAAAGGTCACCGAGCTCGCGGCCGCTCACGCCGCCGCGACGGAGAAGATGCGCGCCAAGGCGCGCGCCGAGGTGCAGACCTCGCCGATCTCGCCCCTGGCCCTGGTGGGCGCGGTGGCCGACGCGGTGCCCGACGACGCCATCGTGGTGGACGAGTCGATCTCGTCGAGCCACGGCGTGCGCAATCTGTTCCGCGCCAAGGACCACCAGAGCTTCTACGGCCTTCGCGGCGGCGGCATCGGCTGGGGCCTACCCGCCACCCTCGGCGTCAAGCTCGCCCAGCCCGGCCGCCCGGTGGTGGGGCTCATCGGCGACGGCAGCGCCATGTACACGATTCAGGCGCTGTGGACGGCCTCGCACGACTCCATCCCGTGCGTGTACGTGATCTTCAACAACGCCTCCTACCGCATCCTCAAGCAGCGCACCCTCGCGCTGAAGGGCTTCTCCGCCGAGGACGATCAGTACGTCGGCATGGACCTCGTGAACCCGCGCATCGACTACGTGGGGATGGCGAAAGCGCTGGGCGTGCCCGGCGAGATGGTGGAGAAGGGCGTGGACATCGGCGCGGCGGTGAAGCGCGGCCTCGCCTCCGGCGGCCCGTACCTGGTGGACGTGCACATCGACGGCAACTTCAAGAACTGAGGCGATGAGCGGCCGCCTCGCGGGCAAGGTCGCGATCGTCGCGGGCGCCGGGTCGCGCGGGCCGGGCCTCGGCAACGGCAAGGCCGCCGCCATTTTGTTCGCTCGGGAGGGCGCGGCCGTCTTCTGTGTGGACGCGCAGCTCGCCCGCGCCGAAGAGACGGTGGCCATCATCAAGGGCGAGGGCGGCACCGCCACCGCTTTCGCCGCGGACGTCACTCGCGCGGCCAACTGCCGGGCCATGGTCGCGGCCGCGGTGGCGTCGTACGGCGGCCTTCACGTCCTCCACAACAACGTGGGCATCGAGTCCCGCAAGAACGTCCTCGAGACGACCGAGGAGGATTGGGACCGCGTGATGGCGGTGGATCTCAAGTCCATGCTGCTCGCCACCCAGGCCGCGATTCCCGCCATGGCCGAGCGGGGCGGCGGCGCCATCATCTGCGTCTCCTCGGTGGCCGCGCTCCGCGGCCATGGCCGTACCGCCTACGCCGCGGCCAAGGCCGGCATCATTGGCTTCGTCCGAAGTGTCGCCGCTCAGGTGGGGCGTCAGGGCATCCGGGTGAACGCGATCGCGCCCGGCATGGTGTGGACGCCGATGGTCGAGGATCTCGGGCCGGAGGCGCGCGAGCGGCGGCGCAAGGCGAGCCCGCTCGGCACCGAGGGCACCGGCTGGGACGTGGGCTGGGCGGCGGTGTTCCTCGCATCCGACGAATCGCGCTGGATTACCGGGCAGACGCTCGTCGTGGACGGCGGCCTCACGCTGACCACCGCCCAATGAAGAGAGGCGCGCGATGGCCATGACCTTCGGCATTCACGTGGGACATCTCGGCGGGCCGATGGACGAGCTGCGCAAGCTCTGGCGGTTCGCCGACGCCGCCGGCTTCGACTGGACCTCGGTGGCGGACCACTTCCAGGAGAGCCCGCCCCAGGGCGGCGACGGCGATTGCTTCGAGGCCATCGCGGCCTACACCGCCATGGCCATGGAGACCACGCGAGTGCGCCTCGGCGCGCTCGTCTTTTGCGTGAACTACCGGAACCCGGGGCTCCTCGCCAAGTCGCTGTGCACTATCGATCACATCTCCGGGGGCCGCGTCGAGTGCGGCATCGGGGCGGGGTGGCACGAGGCCGAGTATCGCGGCTTCGGCATTCCCTTCGAGCGCATCGGCATCCGCGAGGATCAGCTCGAGGAGGCGGTGCAGATCCTGCGCCTGCTCTTCGACCAGAAGGTCTCGAGCTTCGACGGCCAGCACTTCAAGCTGGTGGAGGCGCGCTGCAATCCCAAGCCGCTGCAGCCGCGCCTCCGGATCTGGATCGGCGGGCAGGGCGAGAAGCGGACGCTTCGCGCCGCGGCCCGGCATGCCGACGGCTGGAACGCGCCCTACATCGACCCCACGGTGTGGGCGGCCAAGAATGCCGTGCTCGACGACTGGTGCGCGAAGGAAGGTCGCGATCCCCGCGCGGTGCTTCGCAGCGTCAACGTGGGGTTCTACCTGGGCGCGGATGCCGTCGGGGCCGCGCGGGGCGAGGCCCTCTATCTCAAGCACTGGGGCGCCAACAATCCGCGGGGCGGATTCTTCCGCGGCACCCCCAAGGACGTCCTCGCGATGTGCGAGGCCTATCAGAAGGCGGGCGTGCACCGGCTGAACATCGCGCTGCGCGAGGGCCCGTACGACTGGGAGGCGCTACAGGCGTTCGCGGAAGTGGTGCTTCCCGCCTTCGGGATCCGGCGCCCGGCCTAGGCGGGCCCGGACGGCGGGACGCCCGCCGCGGCGTCGGCGCGGCCGCGGGGGGGAGCGGCCATCAAGGTCCGCACCTTCGCGATGAAGTCTTCCAGGTCGAAGGGCTTGGAGATGAAATCGGCAAGCGCATTGGCGAGCGCGCTGGGCGAATAGATGTTGCTGGCGAACGCCGACATATAGAGGATGCGCAGGTCGGGCCACTTCTGAGCGAGGGTGCGCCCAAGCTCCTGACCGCTCATCTCCGGCATCACCATGTCGGTGACCACGAGGTCGATACCCCCCGCGTGACCGCCGGCGATGCCGACGGCCTCCACGCCGTTCGCCGCCGGCAGCACGGTGTAGCCGAGGCCTTCGAGCAGCTCGGTGAGGACGGCGCGGACGCCCTCCTCGTCCTCGACGAGCAAGATGGTGCCGCGAGCCGGCCCCTCCGCCATGCATCCACCATATCAGGGTTGCGTCCACTACCGCGCCGGTATAGCGTTTCGTGACGGGAGACCCCACCATGGCCGAGGGCAGCACACTCATTCGCGGGCTCGAAGGCGTCGTCGCGGCCGAAACCAAGCTCTGCGACCTGGACGGACGGAACGGCCGCCTCGCCTACTGCGGCTACGACATCGAGGAGCTGGCTCGTCAGGCCACCTTCGAGGAGGTCTCGTATCTCCTCTGGCACGGTGAGCTGCCGAACAAGTCCCAGCTCGACCGCTTCCAGGTCGAGCTCATCGGGGCGCGCAACATCCCGTCCGCCCTCGTGGACGCCTACCGGCTGATGCCGCGTGACACCGATCCGATGCGCGTCCTCCAGGCCTCGGTGGCGGTGCTCGGCATGCACGACGCGGAGGCCACCGACAACTCGCGCGCGGCCAACCTCCGCAAGTCGCTTCGTCTCACCAGCCAGTTCGCCACCGCGATCTGCGCGCACCACCGAGTGCGGAGCGGCGAGGCGCCGGTGCCGCCGGCCTCCGATCTGTCGCACGCCGCGAACTTCCTCTACATGCTCACGGGCAAGCGGCCGACCGACGTCGTGACCAAGGCGCTCGACGCGAGCCTCACCCTCTACGCGGAGCACGAGCTGAACGCCTCCACCTTCACCACCCGGGTCATCGCGGCCACCCTCTCCGACATGCATTCGGCGGTTGCGGGCGGGGTGGGCGCCCTCAAGGGCACGCTGCACGGCGGGGCCGGCGAGGCGGTAATGCGCACCCTCATCGAGATCGGCCGCGTGGACAATGTGGAGCCCTGGGCCGACAAGGCGCTCGCCGAGAAGCGGCGGCTCATGGGCTTCGGCCATCGCGTGTACACCGCGGGTGACCCCCGCGCGGCCATCCTGCGCGGCATGGCGGAAGCGGCCTGCCGGCAGTCCGGCCAGGGTATGTGGTACGACATGGCGGTGCGCCTGCACGCGAAGATCCACGGCGTGAAGAAGCTCATCCCCAACGTGGACTTCTACTCGGCGCCCCTGTTCTACTCGATCGGCATCCCGGTGGACCTGTTCACGCCCGTCATCGCGGCCGCGCGCATCGCGGGCTGGTCGGCCAATCTCCTCGAGCAGTACGACGACAACCGCCTCATTCGGCCGCGGGCCGACTACAAGGGTTACGCCCGCCGCGCGTACCAGCCGGTTGACAAGCGCTAGCAGCCTCACCCAGAAGCTGATCGCGTCGCATCTGGTGGCGGGCAAGCCCGTCGCCGGTGACGAGATCGGGCTCCGCGTGGATCAGTGCCTGCTCACCGACACCAACGGGAACATGGCCTGGCTACAGTTCGAGGCCATGGGCTTCCCCCGCGTGAAGCCGTCGCGAGTGGTCACCTATATCGACCACAACGTCTATCAGACCGACTCGCGCAACACCGACGACCATCGGTACATGCAGACGGCGGCGCGGCGCTACGGCTCGTGGTTCTCCAAGCCGGGCAACGGAATCTGCCATCAGGTGCACTTCGAGACGTTCAGCGTGCCCGGTCAGTTCGTGCTGGGCACGGACAGCCACACCCCGCTCTGCGGCTCGACCGGCATGCTCGCCATCGGCGCGGGCGGGCTCGACGTGGCGGTGGCGATGGGCGGCGGCGCCTACTACCTGCCGATGCCGAAGGTCGTCCAGGTGTGGCTGGCCGGCGCCCTCCCGCCGTGGGTGCACGCCAAGGACGTGATCCTCGAGCTCTTGCGCCGCTACTCGGTGCGCGGCGGGAGCGGGAAGATCTTCGAGTACGCGGGGCCGGGCGCAGCCGGGCTCTCCCTGCCCCAGCGCGCCACCATCTGCAACATGGGCGCGGAGCTGACCCTGACCACCAGCGTGTTCCCCTCCGACGAGGAGACGCGCCGCTATCTCGCCCTGCTCGGCCGCGAGCGAGAGTGGACCCCGCTGAGCGCGGATCCTCAGGCCGAGTACGACGAGCGCATCGAGCTGGACCTGTCCACGCTGGAGCCGCTCGTGGCGCTGCCCGCCTCGCCGGACAAGGTGGTGCCGGTGCGCGAGGTCGCCGGCACCGCGCTCGAGCAAGTCATGGTGGGCTCCTGCACCAACTCCTCGTGGGAGGACATGTGGGCGGTCGGCCGCGCGGTGCGCGGGGAGCGCGTGTCGCCCAACGTCTCGTTCGTGGTGTTCCCGGGCTCGAGCCGCATCCTCGAGATCATGGCGCGCGAGGGCCTGCTCGCCGATCTCCTTGCCGCCGGGGCGACGGTGTCCGAGCCCACCTGCGGCGCCTGCGCGGGCATCGGCCACGTGCCTGCCGCGGGCGGCAAGAGCCTGCGCGCGTTCAACCGGAACTTCCCCGGGCGCAGCGGGGTCAAGGACGATCAGGTCTATCTGTGCTCGCCGTTGACCGCCGCCGCCTCCGCGCTGACCGGCGTGATCACCGATCCCCGCACGCGCGGCGCGGCGCCCACGCGCGAGTACCCCGCCTCGCTCACCGCCTCGGACGCCGGGCTGCTTCCTCCCGCCGCGACGGCAGACGCGGCGGCCACGGAGGTGGTGAAGGGGCCCAACATCAAGCCGGTGCCGCGGGGCAAGCCGGTGGACGCCTCGCTGCGGGCCACCGTGCTGCTGAAGCTCGGCGACAAGGTCTCGACCGACGACATCTCGCCCTCCGGCACCGCCGCGCTGGTGTTCCGCTCCAACGTGCCGGCCATCGCCGAGTTCACCTTCAAGAACCTGGACGCGGGCTTCGTGGCGCGGGCGCGCGCCGCGGGCGATGGCGTGCTGGTGGGCGGGGAGATCTACGGACAGGGTTCGTCGCGCGAAGCCGCGGTGCTGTCGCCGCTGCACCTCGGCGTGCGCGCGGTCCTGGCCAAGAGCTTCGCGCGCATTCACCGCGCCAACCTCATCAACTGGGGGCTCGTGCCTCTCGAGTTCGACCACCCCGCCGATTACGACAGCCTTGAAGCCGGTGACGTGCTGCGGTTTCCCGACCTGCGCGACGCGCTTCAGGCCGGCCGCCGCGTCGCCGTCGTCAACGAGCGGTCGGGGCGAAGCTTCCACGCCCGCTGCGTGCTGACGCCGCGCGAGCGCGACCTCCTGCTCGCGGGCGGCCTGCTCGCCCAGACGGCACGCTCCTCCCCTGAGGGAAGACGACCGGGTGAGGGGGGGGCGTCGTGACTCAGCGCCGCATCCCCGCCGTCTACATGCGCGGCGGCACCAGCCGCTGCCTGGTCTTTCACGAGCGCGATCTGCCGCCCGCCGGCCGCGACCGTGACGCGGTCCTCCTCGCCGCCCTCGGCAGCCCCGATCCGAGCGGCCGGCAGCTCGACGGCCTCGGCGGCGGCATCTCGTCGCTGTCCAAGGCGGTGATCATCGGCCCCGCGACCATGCCGGGCGCCGACGTCGACTACACCTTCGCCCAGGTGGAGGTACGCAAGCCCGAGGTCGACTACACGGGCAACTGCGGCAACTGCTCTTCCGCGGTGGGCCCCTTCGCGATCGAGGAGCGTCTGGTCCCCGCGTGCGACGGCGAGACGGTGGTGCGCATCCACAACACCAACACGAAGAAACTCATCGTCGCGCGGGTGCCCGTGCAAGACGGCGAGCCGCGCGCCCGGGGCGACTTTGACCTCCCCGGCGTGGCGGGCCGCGGCGCCCGCATCGCGCTCGACTTCGTCGAGCCCGGCGGCGCGGGCACCGGGCGCCTCCTGCCCACCGGCCGGCCCCGCGACACCATCGAGGGGGTCGAGGCGTCCCTGGTGGACGCCTCCATCCCCATGGTGTTCGTGCGCGCCCGCGACGTCGGCCTTCAGGGCACGGAGTCGCCCACCGCGATGGACGGGGACGCCACCCTCTGCGCCCGGCTCGAGGCCATCCGCGTCGGCGCGGCCCGGCTCATGGGGATTCCCGGGAGCGCGGCCACCCCGAAGATCGCGGTCGTCACCGCGCCCGTCGCATTCACCGCGCTCGACGGCGTGGCCTATGACGCGGGCGCCTCCGACGTCGTGGGGCGTGCCATCTCCATGGGCAACTGTCACCGCGCGTTCCCCCTCACCTCGTCGATGTGCCTCGCGGTGGCCGCGCGCGTCGAGGACAGCCTGGTTCATGAGGTCTCGACGGCCGAGCCGGGCGCGGACGTGCGTCTCGGCCATCCTTCCGGCGTGCTCCCGCTGGACGCCGCCGTCACGCGACCCGGCGGCGACTATCACGCGGAGCGAGTGACCGTGTACCGGACGGCGCGGCGGCTCATGGAAGGGTGGGTCCGCCTTCCGTGATCGATCGCCGGGGCGTTCTCCTGGCTGCCGCCGCCCCGTGAGCACGCTCTTCACGCCCGAGCACGAGATGCTGCGGAAGAGCGTCCGCGCCTTCGTGGAGAAGGAGGTCACGCCCTTCGTTCCCCAGTGGGAGAGCGCCGGCCGGATCCCGCGCGCTTTCTGGCGGCGGCTGGGTGAGCTCGGATTCCTGGGCCTGGAGTTCCCTCCGGAGTACGGCGGCGCCGGCGGCGACTTCCTCTCGAGCGTGGTGCTGGGCGAGGAGATGGCGCGCTGCCGCTCGGGCGGGGTCGCCTTCAGCGTGCTCGTGCACACCGACATGTCCTCCCCCTGGCTCACCCGCTACGGCACCGACGCGCAGAAGGCGAGGTATCTCCCCGGCATCATCGCGGGCGACACGGTGTGCGCGCTCGGCATCACCGAGCCGGGAACGGGGTCGGACATGGCCGCCCTCGCCACGCGCGCGGTCGAGGACGGCAACGGCTACCGCCTCACCGGCAGCAAGATCTTCATCACCAACGGCGTCCATGGCGACCTCTACTTCGTGGCGGCGCGCACGGGGGCGGGGACACCCGGGCGGCGTCACGATGGCATCTCGATGTTCCTCGTCGAGCGCGGATGGCCGGGCTTCACGGTGAGCCGTCAGCTCGACAAGATGGGCATGCGCGCGTCCGACACCGCCGAGCTGGCGTTCGAGGGGTGCCCGGTTCCCGCGGAGAACCTCCTCGGCGTGGAAGGCCGGGGCTTCCAGCAGCTCGCGACCGGGCTTCAGCGCGAGCGCCTCATGGCGGCGGTGCTCGCCCTCTCCGGCGCTGCCCAGGCGCTCGAGGACACGGTGGCCTATCTCGGGGAGCGCCAGGCCTTCGGCGAGCCCCTCGCGCGGAAGCAGGCGCTGCGCCACAAGGTGGTCGACATGGCGACGGAGATCGAAGCCGCGCGCCAGCTCCTCTATCACGCGGTGGCGTCCTACGTTGCCGGCGACGACGCCGCCCTCCACGTGTCCATGGCCAAGCTCTTCGCCACCGAGGTGGCCAACCGCGTGGCGTACGCGGCGGTGCAGCTCCACGGCGGCTACGGCTACATGCGCGAGTTCCCGGTGGAGAGGTTCTTCCGTGACGTGCGGTTGTGGACCATCGCCTCCGGGACGTCCGAGATCATGAAGGAGATCATCGCCAAGAAGCTCCTGTCGTGAGGAGATCCTGACATGACGGCCCCCCTCCCCCCGCTCTACACCCACGTGATGGGCAGCCACGGCTTCCCCGGCTGGTTCTGGACGGCGCTCGACAAGATCAAGGCGGGCGACTACGGGCAGACCGACAGCCGGGAGACCTTCGACGACGCCACCCAGCTCGCCATCCGCGACCAGGAGCGGGCCGGGATCGACGTGATCTGCGACGGCGAGATGCGCCGCTTCTTCTTCGTGCAGACCTTCTACGGGAAGATGGAGGGCCTCGAGCCGCTGGAGCCGCTCCGGAAGACCGGCCTCTACGCCTACGATAGCGTGCCGCGCTACCGGCCCACGCGGAAGATCACGGTCCCGAAGGGGCTCGGCACCGTCGACGAGTTCACCTACCTCAAGAGCCAGACCGACAAGCCGGTGAAGGCGACGTGCCCCGGCCCCGTCACCCTCTCCATCCACGTCCAGACCCGCCCCGGCGACGCGTACGACAACGACCGCCTGGCCCTCTGCTGGGACCTCGTCCCCGCGGTGAACGCGGAGCTCCGGGCCCTGGCTGCCGCCGGCGCGGAGTGGATCCAGATCGACGAGCCCTCGGCGGCCATCGTCCCCGGTCAGGCCCCCGAGTACGTCAAGATGTTCAACGCCTGCGTGGCCGGTGTGAAGGCCAAGATCGGCTACCACGTATGCTTCGGCAATCTTTTGTCGCGGCCTCGCGGCAAGCGCAGCTACCGCTGGATGTTCCCCGCGCTGCTCGAGACCCGGTGCGATCAGTTCGTCTTCGAATACGCCAACCGCGAGATGGCCGAGATCGAGATGTGGTCGGAGCTCGGAGTGGATCGGGACATCGCCTGCGGGGTGGTTGACGTCAAGTCCTTCTACATGGAGACTCCCGAGGACGTGGCGGAGCGGATCCGGCTCTGCCTCGAGCACATCCCGGCCGAGCGGCTGTCGCTGGTGCCGGACTGCGGGTTCTTCCCGGTCCCGCGCTGGGTGGCGTTCGAGAAGCTCAAGCGGCTGACCGCGGGCGCGCGGCTGGCCCGCACGCAGCTCCGCGGCTAACGCTGGACGACGAGGAGGCGACGATGGCGACGACGAGACGCGAGGTTCTCAAGACGCTCGGCACCGCGGCGGCGCTGGGCGCGGCGGGCCTTCCGGCGCGGGCCGGCGCCCAGGCGCGGCCCGGCGTGCCCTCGGATCCCGTGAAGATCGGGATCATCGCCATCCGCGCGGGCATCGCGGCGCCCGTCGGCGCGGCGGGGCTGCGCGGCACCGAGTGGTGGGCCGAGCGGGCCAACAAGGCCGGCGGCATCCTCGGCCGCCCGGTGCAGCTCGTCGTCGAGGAGGAGTCCACGCCCAAGGACACCGTGGAGCGCTACCGCAAGCTCGTCCTCCAGGACAAGGTCGAGGTGGTGATCGGCGGCATCTCGACCGGCGTGACCCTCGCCCTGGGCCCGGTCGCCGAGGAGATGGAGGTGCCGTGGCTCTCGTGGGACGGCACCACGCAGAAGGGCGTGGACGAGACCATGCCCAATCCGAAGTGGGCCTTCAAGAGCGTGGACAACGAGGTCGAGGCCATCGTGGCCGGCATGCTCACGCCCAAGTACTTCAAGGGCGCGAAGACGGTGGCGGGCATCGGCAACGACTACTCGTACGGGCACGACTGCTGGGAGACGTATCAGGCGGTGCTCAAGCGCTACATCCCCGATGTCAAGTTCGTGCTCGAGCTCTTCCCCAAGCTCGGCGCGACCGATTTCACCTCGCACATCGCGGCCATCCAGCAGTCGAAGGCCGACCTCCTCATGTGCTCGTTCTGGTCGGGTGACGCCACCATCCTCATGAAGCAGGCGGCCGCGGTCGGGCTCTTCAAGAGCATGAAGGGCGTATTCACCACCGCGGGCGGCGTACACGACTCGCTGAAGAAGGAGTTCACCCCCGAGGGGCTCCTCCTCGGCTACAACACCATGTACTTCGACGACCCCAAGAGCTCGCCGCTCCTCAAGCAGTTCGTCCGCGAGTACAAGGCGAAGTACAACGAGTACCCGCCGTACGAGTGCGACCACGCCTACTTCAACATCGAGAGCTACAAGGCGGCGGTGGAGAAGGCCTATGCCGCCGCCGGGAAGTGGCCGTCGAAGGGCGAGGTGGTCAAAGCGCTCGAGGGCATCGAGGTAGACGCGCTCTCCGGGCGCCGCTCGTGGCGGCCGGATCACGTGCAAATGTGCAACTTCTACCAGGGCATCACCACCCACAAGAACGCCTACGACTTCGTCACCATCAACCCGATCGAGGTCGTCTCCACCAAGCAGGCGATGAAGCCGGCGGGGGCCAAGCTCCTCGAGTGGATCAACGGCTGGAAGATCTGACCGGCTGCGAATAGGTCGATGCGATGGACATGGCCGATCGGCGCGTGGTCCTGGCCCCGTTAGGACTCGGCCTGACGCCCTTCAATGCCGCATTGTCGGAGCAATTCCGGCAGGGTCTCGGTGAGCGAGGACACGTCGAGGGCCGGCACTACCGGCTCGACGTGCAGGACGCGGGGGGCAAGCCGGAGCATCTGCCGGAGAGGGCCGCCGCCGCGATGCGTGGCGCCACGGACATGGTGCTCGTTAGGGGAGCGCGCGCGCTGGCCGCCGCGAAGGCCGCCAGCCCCACCATTCCCATCGTGGCCGTCGACCTGGGAAGCGACCCCATGGCGACGGGGGCGGTGCGAAGCCTGGCCCAGCCGGGGGGCAACGTCACCGGCGTGTTCCTCGATCTGCCCGACCTCACCGCCAAGCAGCTGCAGCTGCTCAACGAAGCGATCCCGTCGGCTTCACGTGTCGCCGTCTTCGGCGATTCGAGCATGAATGCACCACAGTTTCGGGCGGCCGAGAGCGCGGCGCGGTCGATGGGTTGGACGCGGCCCGTCGCAAGAACGCCCAGGCCTTGTTGTTTCTCTCGTCGCTCTGGTCTTCTACCATCGCGCCAACCTCGGCGACCTCGCCGTGAAGAAGCATCTTCCCGCGGTATCGATGTTCGTGGAGTTCGCGGAGGCTGGTGGTCTCCTCGCCTACGGGCCCAGCATTCGCGAATGCTTTCGGCGCGCCGGCGTCTTTGCGGCGCGCATTCTGGAGGGCGCAAAGCCGGCGGACATGCCGGTGGAGCGGCCGACGACCTTCGAGCTCGTGATCAACCGCATGACCGCGAAGGCTCTGGGCCTGACGATGCCCGCATCGATCGCCCGCCGCGCCGACCGCGTCATCGAGTGACCATGGCGGCTCGGCGGGAGTTCCTCATCTCGCTGGGCCTCGCCGCGGCCATGGCTCCACGTCCTGCCCATGCCCAGGGCGGGCGGCCGGCACGAATCGGGTGGCTGGCGCCCGAGCCACGATCGATCGCCCTAGCGGCGTTCCGGCACGAGCTGGTCGAGCGGGGTTGGACGGAGGGAAGCGCCGTCTCCATCGAGCAACGGTACTCGCGCGGCGCGGCCGAGCGATTCCCCGCGCTGGTTGCCGAGCTGCTCCGGCTGGGGGCGCGGGTCGTAGTCGCCGACGGCAGTGCAGCGACGAAAGCCGCTCAGCAAGCGACGACGGCGATTCCCATCGTGTTCGTCTCGGGCAACCCCGTGGCCCACGGGTTCGTGGTGACCCTGGCTCGTCCTCATGCCAACCTCACCGGGGTCGCGATCATCGCGGGCGACCTCAATCCCAAACGCGTCCAGCTCCTCAAGGAAACGATCCCGACGCTCACTCGGCTCGCCGTCCTCGAGGACAGTCCGGCGATGGCGCCGACCCTCTCGGATGTTCGGGTGCCGGGCAACTTGGAAGCCATCGAAACCGCGGCACGGCAGCTCGGCATTCAGATGGTCCCCAAGCAAGAGGCGCGGCGGCCCGGGGATCTGAGGGCTGCTTCACACGCATGCAGCGAGAGAAGGCGGGCGCCGTGCTGGTGTTGCCTTCCGCCTTCTTCTCCGCGCATGCGGCGCAGATTGCTTCGCTGGCCGCGAAGAGCCGCGTCCCTGCGGTGTACGAGCACGAGGATTTCCTGGAATCCGGGGGTCTCATCTCGTACGGTCCAAGCCCGCGGGACATCTTTCGCCGGGTGGCCGGCTACACGGATCGTATTCTCAAGGGCAGCGTGCCGGCCGATCTCCCCGTCGAGCAGGCCGACAAGCTGGATCTGGTCGTGAACGTCAAGGCAGCCAGGGCCCTGGGGCTCAGCTTCCCCCAACCCTTGCTCGGTCGCGCCTCCCGCGTGATCGAGTAAGTCCGCGCGTGACGACCGGCGTCGTCAGCATCGTCATGAGCGGCGTGTTCCACGCCGCCATCCTGTTCCTCGTGGCCGCCGGGCTCCAAGTGGTGTTCGGCGTCCAGCGCATCTTCAACCTCGCGTGCGGGTCGTTTTACGCGCTGGGCGCCTACGTGGGGGTGTGGGCGGTGGGCGCGTTCATCCAGGCGGGCGGGCCCCCACCGCTGTTCCTGGTCCCCCTGGCCGCCGCCGGGCTCCTCGTCGGCGCGGTGGGCTGGGTGGTGGAGCGTGGGCTGTTGCGCTTCGTCTATGACCGCGACGAGACGTTCCAGTTGCTGCTCACGTTCGCGCTGGTGCTCATGCTGGAGGACGCGATCCGGCTCACCTGGGGGACTTCGCCCCAGTCCACTGGGGGTCTCTACCTCGCCTACGGACAGGTGCGCCTCGCCGGCGCCACCATGCCCGTGTACAACCTCATCGTCATCGGCGCGAGCCTCGCCATCGCCCTCGGCATCGGCTGGCTGCTCACGCGCACCGCGTTCGGCCGCATCATCCGGGCCACCGCCGACAACCGCGAGATGGCGGAGGCGCTGGGCGTGAACATGGGCCGCGTCTACGCCAAGGTGTTCACCCTCGGCACCGCGCTGGGCACGCTCGGCGGGGCGCTCGTGATCCCCGCCACCGCCGCCATGAGCGAGATGGGTATCGAGCTCATCGTGGAGGCCTTCGCCGTGGTGGTCATCGGCGGCCTCGGCAGCATGCGCGGCGCCTTCGTGGGCGCGCTGGTCGTCGGCCTCCTGCGCGCGGCGGCCATTGCCCTCTACCCCGAGCTCGAGATGATCGCGATCTATCTCATCGTGATCGTCGTGCTCGCGCTCCGGCCGCGGGGGCTGTTCGGCGCGGTGGCGGCCTGAGCCCGGCGGCATGACGGGGCGTCTCGTGCTCGCCGCGGCGGCCGCGGCGCTGGTGGCCGCGCCGCTCGTGGTTCCGACCTATCAGGTGCTGTTGCTGCTGCCCTTCATGGCCTACGCCGTGGTGCTCCTCGGGCTGAACCTGCTGTTCGGCTACACCGGCCTGGTTTCGTTCGGCCACGCCCTCTTCATCGGCGTCGGGGCGTACGCGGGCGCCGTGCTCACGAGCCAGCTCGGCATCCGCCACATGGAGCTGATCCTCGCCGTCTCCGCGGCGGCCGGCGGTGTCGCCGCCGCGGGGATCGGCCTCGTCTGCGTGCGCTACGTGAAGATCTACTTCGGCATGCTCACGCTGGCCTTCGGAATGGTGTTCTACACCTTCCTCGTCAAGTTCTACCGCCTTACCGGCGGCGACGAGGGCATGCGCGTGCTGCGCCCCCTGCTCCTCGGCCAGGAGTTCGCCGGCCTCGGGAAGACCGCCTACCTCGCGGGGCCCTACTACTACTACTCGCTGGCCCTCCTCGCGCTCGCCGCGCTGGCCATGTGGCGCATCGTCGGCTCGCCCTTCGGGCTCTGCCTGCGCACCATCCGCGACAACCCGCTCAAGGCAGAGGCCCTCGGCATCGGCGTCACGCGCTATCGCTGGTACGCGTTCGTCATCTCCGGCGTCTACGGGGCGGTCGGCGGCGCGCTGCTGGGCCCGCCCACCGGCAACGTGGACCCGACACTCGCCTACTGGACGCAGTCCGGCAACGTGGTGTTCATGACGCTGCTGGGCGGCTTCAGCCATTTCTGGGGCCCGGTGCTGGGAGCCTTCGCATTCATCTACCTCCAGGATCTGGTCATGTCGGTGGTGCCGTACTGGCGCCTCGTGTTCGGCGCGATGCTCGCCTTCCTCGTGATCGTGGCCCCGAGCGGGCTCATGGGCCTGTTCGCCCGGTGGACGGGCACCCGGCGCGAGACGGCGGAGCCGAGCCGATGATCCTCGAGGCGCGCGACCTCGCCAAGAGCTACGGCGGCTTTCGCGCGCTGGACGGGGTGAGCTTCACGGTGGCGGCGGGGGAATTCGTCTCGATCATCGGGCCCAACGGCGCCGGCAAGTCCACCCTGATCAATCTGCTCACCGGGGTCCTCGCGCCCAGCGCGGGCAGCGTGCGCTTCAAGGAGCGCGACGTCACCGGTATCGGCTCGGTGAGACTGGCGCGGCTCGGCATGGCGCGCGCCTTCCAGCTCGTGCAGATCTTTCCCGAGCTGACGGTCCTGGAGACCTTGCAGGCCGCGGTCGTCTCGCGCCTCCGCCGCGGCACGCGGCTCTGGGCGAGCCTGGCGCGCGACCGCGCCGTGCAGGAGGATGCCGCGGAAGTCGCCGAGCTGTTTCGCTTGAAAGACAAGCGCCACGTCCTCGCCCGCACCCTGCCCCAGGGCGACAAGAAGCTGCTCGACGTGGCCTCCGCCTTCGCGCTGCGTCCGGAGATCATCCTGCTGGACGAGCCGACCAGCGGTGTCAGCACCGGCGACAAGCACGCGATCATGGAAGTGATGGTTGCGGCGGCCCGGCGGGTCGGCCTCCAGGCCATCCTCCAGGTCGAGCACGACATGGACATCGTCTTCGGCTACTCTCACCGGATCATCGCCCTCCACCAGGGGCGCGTCCTTGCCGACGCGACGCCGCAGGCCATCCGGGAGAACGCCACGGTGGTGGACACCATGATCGGCCGGCGCCATCCCGCATGACCATGCTTGCCATCCGCGACCTGGACGTGTTCATCCAGTCGAGTCACATCCTCCGCCGCGTGACGGTGGACGTGGCCCCGCAGGAGGTCGTCTGCCTGGTCGGGCGGAACGGCGCGGGCAAGTCCACCCTGCTCCGCACGGTGATGGGCTACCTCCGGCCGCGCGCAGGCAGCATCACGTACAAGGGCGTGTCGATGGCCGGCCGCCCCACCCACGAGATCGCCAAGGCCGGCATCGGCTTCGCGCCGGAGGACAGCGGGATCTTCGCAGACCTGACGGTGGCGGAGAACATCGCGATCGCGACCTGGACGCGGCCGGGCGGGCGGCCGGCGCGCGAGCGGATCGACGCCGCCCACGCCGTATTCCCCGTGCTCCGCGGCTATGCGGACCGCAAGGGTCCGGCCCTCAGCGGCGGGGAGCGGAAGATGCTCTCGATCGCGCGGGCGCTCGCACTGGACCCCGAGCTCTTGCTGCTGGACGAACCCTTCGAAGGCCTCTCGCCCGCCATCATCCCGGCGGTCGCCGACGGCATCGCCGCGATCACGCGGCGGGGCCACGCGATCCTGCTCGCGGAGTCCAACATCCACCACGTGCCGGCGTTCGCCGCTCGCCTCTACGCGATCGAGCGGGGGGAGATCATCTTCGCGGGGCGCCCGGACGCAGCGCATCGCGACGCGGCAGTGATGGGGGTGATCGGGGGCGCCGCGTAGCGAGCGGGATCAGCGCCCGAGAGCGCGGATCTCGTCCAGCACGGGTGCCAGGTACTTCCGGAACTGGGCGGGGTTCTCGCTCATCGGGAAGTGGCCGATCTCCCGCATCACCGTGAACTTCGCGCCCGGAATCTTCTCCGCGGTGGCGCGCGTGTCGTCGGGCGTGCAGGAGAAGTCGTACTCGCCGGTGAGGAGATAGAGCGGGCAGCGGCCGGTGTCGATCTCGCCGACGCGGTCGCGGAAGTCGCCGTCCACCCTGTAGAACCAGAGGTCGCCCTTGAACACCCCGGGCCCGCCCTGCATGTAGCCCCAGAGCGTGTCCCAGCGCGTCTCGGATGGGCTCTGCGGCGCGATCAGCCCGGACATGAGCGCGCCCGCCACCTCGCCGCCGTGGAGGTCGGAACGCTGGAGGAAGCCGGTGTCGTCGTACCACGGCGTCTGATAGGCGGCGGACTCCACGCCGATGAGGGCACGAAACCGGTCGGGATGCCGCCGCGCCAGCTCGAGGACGATCTTGCCGCCGATCGAGCAGCCCAGCAGCACCGGCCGCTCCAGCCCCATCGCATCGCAGAACGCCAGGATCATCTCGATGTAGCCCGCCGTCGTGAGCCGGTATTCCTCGTCCTGCCACCCCACCGGCGGCAGGGATTTCCCGTGCCAGGGCATGTCGAAGGCGAGCACGCGGAAGTCGCGCGTGATCGCGGCGTCGTTCAGCAGGTGGCGATACTGGCGGTTGTCGGCGCCCGCGGTGTGCAGACACACGAGCGGGATACCCTGGCCCGCCTCTTCGAAATAGACGCGACAGGGCCGGCCGCCCAGGGGGAGCCGCAGATACCGCCCGATGATGGGCTCGAAGTCGGCCATGCCTCAGGCGAGGCGCATGCGCCGGGGCGCGGCGAGGAGGTCCTTCACGTAGCGGAGATGCGCCATGAGGGGAATGATGTCGCCCTCGACGCTTGCCATGCCGAACTTCTTCATGGCAAAGAGGTCGTGGTAGCCGGGCGCGGGAACGGGCTCCCAGAAACGGTTCCAGGCCTCCGCCGGCGCGCGGACCGCGAACGTCCAGGGGCGCATGAGGAAGGGACCGCGCTCGATCGACGCCACCCGCCCCTCGAGCACGCGAACGAGATAAGATGTCTCGCCGGCTTCGAGGAGGAAGGTGGTCGAGCAGTGACGGCCCCGGCGCACGAGCCCGGGGTCGCCGTTGACGAGCTCGGCGATGGAGAGGATGCGCGCGTGAACCGCGTCATCGGTCACGGCGCCGATCATACACGAGGAAAGGACACCACTGATGGCAGAGCAGCCCCTGATTCCCTCCACCGTCGTCGGCTCCCACGGCAAGGGCGGCTGGTGGTACACCGCGGTCAAGGCCCACGAAGCGGGTCAATTCGGCCCCGCCGATCTCGACGAGATGTTCGACGACGCGGCCGACACCGCGATCCGCGACATGGAGCGGGCGGGCCTTGACATCATCACCGACGGCGAGGTGCGGAGGCTCGACGGCTACGTCGACTCCTACTACGCCATCATCAAGGGCATCGAGCCGATCGAGGTGCGCCGGAAGGCGGGGCCCTGGGGCTACGACCAGCAAACGCGTTACGAGGCGGTCGGACGCATCGAGACGCCGCCGGGCGGGCTCGGCATCATCAAGGAGTTCGCATACCTCAAGGGCCACACCGCGAAGCGCACCAAGGCCACCTGCGCGGGGCCGCTCACGTTCGGCTCGCGCATTCACCCCGGCAAGCTGTACAAGGGCGTGGTCGACGTGGCCGAGCGCTTCGCCGAGGTCATCAACGAAGAGCTCAAGGGTCTGGTCGCGGCGGGGGCCGACTTCATCCAGCTCGACGAGCCCGCGCGGGGCAATGTCTCGGGCGAGGAGATGGCACGCCTCTACAACATGGCCACCGAGGGCGTGAAGGCCAAGCTCGCCTTTCACGTCTGCTTCGGCAACCGCTTCGGGCGCTCACGCTTCGACCGCTCCTATCGCCCCTACTTTCCCGGGCTGCTCAAGGCGCGGGCCGATCAGTTCGTGCTCGAGTTCGCGGGGCGCGAGCTGGCGGAGCTGGACGTCTGGAAGGAGTTCGGCGCGGGGCGCGAGCTGGGCGCCGGCGTCATCGACGTGAAGGGCTTCTACACGGACTCCGCCGACGACGTGGCCAAGCGCATCCGCCGCGTGCTCCAGGTGTGCCCGGCCGACAAGCTCTACGTGAACCCGGACTGCGGCTTCGGCTGGTCACCCCGCTACATGTGCAACCAGAAGATCGGCGCGCTCGCCGCGGGCGCCGCGCTCGCCCGCAGCGAGCTCACCGGCCGCCGGCCGTAGCCCTGCCCGCAATAGGTGTCCGTGAGACGATGGGGGTATTGATGCCACTACTCCATCGTGTCGCGCCGGGACCGCGCGGGCTCGCGCTGCTGCTCCTCGTGGCCCTCGTCGCGCTCGGCGGCGCATCGGAGGGGCGCGCCGATACGACGCGCTACCGGGTGCAGAGCGACGGGAGCCAGCTCGGGTTCCACGCCACGTCCCGCCTCGCCAACGCGGATGGACGCTTCACCCGATTCTCCGGTGAGGTGCTCGCGGACCCCGCCGACCTTGCGAGTGGTCGGGTCCGCGTGAGCATCGAGGCGGCGTCGATCGAGACCGGCATCGGGCGCCGCGACAACCATTTGCGCAGCGAGGGCTTCCTCTACGTCGAGCGCTTCCCTACCATCACGTTCGAGAGCACGCGTGTGGAGCGCGACGGCGGCCATCTCGTCCTCGTGGGGCGCCTTTCCATCCGGGGCGTGACCCGCGAGGTGCGGGTGCCGGTGGAGGTCAGCGTGGCGGATGGGAGGCTCGAGGCCCGGGGCCGCTTCGACATCAACCGCGAGGACTTCGGCGTTAGCTACGACTCGATGCTGAACCCGATCGGCCAGCGCGTCCGTATCGATTTCGCCCTTCGCGCCCAGGCGATTCGCTAGCGCGGGCTGCGTCCGGAGCGCCCCGGCGGCGCCCTCCCCGGCCTCCCCCGCCCGTGCTATAAAGGCCGGCATGACAGCTCCGGCTCTGAACGTCGAGGCCACCGAGGCGGTGCGCGAGTCGCACCGCTTCGACGTGGGGCGGCTCGAGCGCTATCTCGCCGAGCGCATTGACGGGTTCAGGGGCCCGCTCACCGTACGGCAGTTCATGGGTGGCCAGTCGAATCCGACCTACCATCTCGCCACCCCGGGCGTCCTGTACGTGCTCCGTCGGAAGCCCCCCGGCAAGCTCCTGCCCTCGGCCCATGCGGTCGATCGCGAGTACCGGGTCATCACCGCCCTGGCCGGCTCCGGCGTGCCGGTCCCGAAGACCTATCTCCTGTGTCAGGACGACAACGTCATCGGCACCTGGTTCTACGTGATGGAGTGCGTGGTCGGCCGCGTGCTCACCGACCCGAGGCTGCCGGACGTCCCGCCCGCCGACCGCGCGAAGATGTACGACTCGATGAACGAGGTACTGGCGCGCCTGCACTCGGTGGATTACAAGGCGATCGGGCTCGGTGATTTCGGGCGCACCGGCCAGTACATCCAGCGCCAGCTCCACCGCTGGACTCAGCAGTACCGCGCCTCCGAGACCGAGCACATCGAATCGATGGAGAAGCTCATGGCGTGGCTGCCCGAGCACATGCCCGCCGAGGACTCGACCACCCTGGTCCACGGGGACTTCCGCCTCGGCAACTGCATCGTGCATCCCACCGAGCCGCGCATCATCGCGGTGCTGGACTGGGAGCTCTCGACGCTCGGGCATCCGCTGAGCGATCTGGCCTACAACTGCATGCCGTATCGCCTCCCCGCCGACAGCATGGAGGGCTTCGAGGGCGCCGATCTGGCCGCCTTCGGCATGCCGTCGGAGTCGGAGTACCTGGCCGCGTACTGCCGGCGCACCGGGCGCGATGGCATCAAGGACTGGGACTTCTACGTCGCGTTCTCGATGTTCCGGCTCTCCGCTATTGCCCAAGGGATCATGGGGCGCGTCGTCGCGGGTACCGCGAACGATCCCCACGCGCGCTCGCGCGGCGCCCGCGCTCGCCCACTCGCCGACGCGGGCTGGGCCCTCGTCCAGAAGCTGGGCTGAGCGATTCTGCGCCGCGCACCCAGTGTGTCCCGCCAGATACGCTTGCCGCGCGGCCGCGAGACCACCTAGAGTAGGGGGCGTGGACGCCGACACTCGCGAGATGCTCGAGTCAATCCAGGCGCAGATCTCCACGCTTGGAGCCGAGCTGCATGGGGAGATCGGCGGCCTCCGCGCCGAGATGCGCACCGAGATCGGCGGCCTCCGCGCCGAGATGCGCACCGAGATCGGCGGCCTCCGCGCCGAGATGCACACCGAGATCGGCGGCCTCCGCGCCGAGATGCACACCGAGATCGGCGGCCTCCGCGCCGAGATGCACACCGAGATCGGCGGCCTCCGCGCCGAGATGCGGGCGGGCGACGAGATGACGCGCCGCCACTTCGACATCGTCGCCGAGAGCCTCCGTTCCGACATCCGCACTATTGCCGAAGGAGTCGCCGCGAGCACCGAAGTGACTCTCCGGCTCCATCATGAGCTGAAGTCGGAGATGAATGGCCGCTTCCGCTCACTCGAAGCTGTCCTCCGCGTCACGTTCGCCGACCTGCGCCGCGAGATCGACGACCTCCGCTTCGACAACTGAGCTTCGCGGGTTCCCCTTGCGCGAGGCGGGGGAAGAGGTCACGATGTCCCCCTCACCGTAGCGATCACCGAGGGGGAGACCATGGCAGATCTGGTGCAGTACGAGCGGCGCGGCGCGATCGGCGTCATCACCGTCAACAACCCGCCCGTCAACGCGCTCAGCCAGGGCGTGCGGCAAGGGCTCGCGGACGCCCTCGCCAAGGGCATCGCCGACGAGGGCGCGCGGGCGCTCGTCCTCATCGGCGGCGGACGCACCTTCATCGCCGGCGCCGATATCCGCGAGTTCGGCAAGCCGCCCATGCCCCCCGATCTCAATGCGGTGATCGCCCAGTACGAAGGAAGCCCCAAGCTCGTGGTGGCGGCGATTCACGGCACCGCGCTCGGCGGCGGACTCGAGGTCGCCTTCGGCTGTCACTACCGCTGTGCCGTCGCCGGCGGCCAGGTGGGATTCCCGGAGGTGAAGCTGGGTCTCTTGCCCGGCGCCGGCGGCACCCAGCGGCTGCCGCGGCTCACCGGCCCGGAGGCCGCGCTGCCGCTCATCGTGGCGGGCGACCCCATTCCCGCCGCGAAGGCCCAGGCCCTCGGCATCATCGACGAGATCGTGCCCGGCGACCTCCTCGAGGGCGCCTGCGCGTACGCGGAGCGTCTGGTCGCGGAGGGGAAGCCGCGGCGCAAGATCCGGGACCTCGGCGACAAGGTGCGCGGCACGAACCCCGCCGTGTTCGCCGAATTCCGCAAGGGCCTCGAACGCAGCGCCCGCGGCTTCTTCGCCCCATTCCGCTGCGTGGACGCGGTGGAGGCCGCCGCCACCCTGCCCTTCGACGAGGGACTCACCCGCGAGCGCGAGCTGTTCGCGCAGTGCATGCAGTCCACCCAGTCGAAGGCGCAGATCCACGTGTTCTTCTCCGAGCGCGAGGTGGGAAAGATCCCCGACGTGCCCAAGGAGACGCCGGTCAAGGCGATCGCCTCGGCCGCGGTGATCGGCGCCGGGACCATGGGCGGCGGCATCGCGATGAACTTCGCCAACGCCGGCATTCCCGTGCGTGTGCTGGAGATGAACCCGGACGCGCTCGACAAGGGCCTCGCGGTGGTGCGGAAGAATTACGCGGCCACCGTGGAGAAGGGCCGCCTCAGCCAGAAGGACATGGACGCGCGCATGGCGCTGATCCAGGGCACGCTCGCCTACGACGTGGTCGCCGAGGCGGACATCGTCGTGGAGGCGGTGTTCGAGGAGATGGACGTCAAGAAGACAGTGTTCGACCGCCTCGACAAGGTGGCGAAGCCGGGCGCCATCCTCGCCAGCAACACCTCCACGCTGGACATCGACCAGATGGCGAACGCCACCTCGCGGCCCGGGCAGGTCATCGGCACGCACTTCTTCAGCCCCGCCAACGTGATGCGGCTCCTCGAGATCGTGCGGGGCAAGGCGACTTCGAAGGAGACCATCGCCACCACCATGGAGCTAGCCCGCCGGATCCGCAAGGTCGGCGTGCTCGTGGGCAACTGCGACGGCTTCGTGGGGAATCGGATGCTCGCCCCGTACTTGCGCGAGGCCGAATTTCTCGTGGAGGAGGGCGCCACGCCGCAGCAGGTCGACAAGGTGATCTACGACTTCGGCCTCCCCATGGGGCCGTTCGCGATGGGCGACATGGCCGGTCTCGACGTGGGCTGGCGCATCCGCAAGGGCAAGGAGGCCACCCGCAACCGCCGCCTGCGCTACTCCCCCGTCGCCGACCGCATCTGCGAGATGGGCCGCTTCGGCCAGAAGACGGGCGCCGGCTGGTATCGCTACGAGAAGGGCAGCCGCGCGCCGGTGCCGGATCCCGAGATCGAAGCGCTCGTCGCGAAGACCGCCAAGGAGGGGGGCATCGAGCGCCGCGCGGTCGGCGACGAGGAGATCCTCAAGCGCTGCGTCTACGCCCTCATCAACGAGGGCGCCAAGATCCTGGAGGAAGGCTTCGCGCTCCGGCCCAGCGATATCGACATCATCTACATCTACGGCTACGGCTTCCCCGTCCATCGCGGCGGCCCCATGTTCTACGCGGACACCGTGGGCCCCGCGGCGGTCTACGACGACGTCTGCAAGCTCCAGAAGCAGCACGGCGAGCTGTGGCAGCCCGCCCCGCTGCTCGAGCGCCTCGCCCGGGAGGGAAAGAAGTTCCGCGACCTTCAGGCCGGCTGACGCGGGCCGCCGCCACTCGACCGGCGCGTAGACGGCAAAGAGACGACCGGAATCGTGGACGTCGCGCGCTCGGCGGCGAGCGCGCCCGAGGAGGCGCGCGCGAGAATGACATCGACCCTCAGCCGCACGAGATCCTCGGCGAGCGGCGACAGCCGATCCAAGCTTCGGGCGGTGGCCCGACCATGTAGGTCTTCGGCGGCTGGCCCTGACTCAGGGAGCCGATCCGGTACCCTTTCGCCGCCGGCTGCGCGTGCGCAAGGCCCCCCCGGCCAGAGCAGCAGGGCGACGGCGACCGAGAGGATCAGGCGACGTGCGCGCGCCCCCGCTACCGGTCCCCCCGGAGGCGCGGGTCCAGCGCGTCTCTGAGGCCATCGCCCAGCAGGTTGAACCCCAGCACCGCCACCATGATGGCGACACCCGGGATGGTGGCGACGTGCGGCGCCACGAGCAGAAGGTCGCGGCCGGTGGAGACCATCAGTCCCCACGACGCGGTCGGCGGCTGCACGCCCAAACCCAGGAAGGACAGCGCCGCTTCCACGAGGATGGCGTTGGCCATGAAGAGCGTGGCGTAGACGATCACCGTGGGCATGAGGTTCGGCAGCACATGGCGCGCCACCAACCCGGGGCCGGAGGCGCCCAGCGCGCGCGCCGCCGCGACGTACTCCGACTCGCGAAGGGTCAGCACGGAGCCGCGCACCAGCCGCACCACCGTGGGCGCGCCCCAGATCCCCACCGCGATCGTGGTGTTGAGCACGCCGGGCCCGAGGGCGGACACCACCGCGATGGCGAGCAGGAGATACGGAAAGGCGAGCAGGATCTCCATGGCCCGCATGATCAGCGTGTCCGTCCAGCCGCCCGCGAAGCCGGCCAGGCTCCCGAGGCTGAGCCCGATCGCCAGCGCGATGAGCACCGAGACCGTGCCCACGAGCAGCGCCACCCGCGTGCCGTAGATCACCCGCGAGAGGATGTCGCGGCCGAACTCATCGGCGCCGAGCAGGTATTTGGCGCCGGGCCGGGCGCGCTTCTCGATCAGGCTCTGCTTGGCGGGGTCGCGGGGGGCGAGCCAGGGCGCGAACGCGGCGGCGCCGAGCAGGATCGCCACCAGGGCCAGGCCGACGAGGGCGAGGCGGTTGCGCCGGAATTCACGCCAGGCGACGCTGCCCGACGCGCTCGTCTCCACGCGTGGCGCCGGCCCCGACATCACCGCCTCGGTGCTCATCCTAGCCCTGCCGCGAGACGCGCGGGTCGAGCGCGCCGTAGGAAAGATCCACGATGAGGTTGACGAGCACGAAGGCGAGCGAGAACACCAGCACCGCACCCTGCAGCAGGACGTAGTCCCGCGCGAAGATGGCCTTCACCATGAGCCGGCCGAGGCCCGGCCACGCGAACACCGTCTCGGTGAGGACGGCCCCTCCCATGAGCTGACCGGCCTGGAGGCCCAGCAGCGTCAAGACGGGAATCGCCGCGTTGCGCAGCGCGTGCTTGGTCACGACCCATCGCTCGCGCACGCCCTTGGCCCGCGCGGTGCGCACGTAGTCCTCGCGCAGGACCTCGAGGACGCTCGAACGTGTCATGCGCGCGATCATCGCCGTCGACGGCAGCGCGAGCGCCACCGCGGGCAGCACGAGATGCGAGGGCGAGCCGGTGCCGCCCACGGGGAGCCAGGGCAGCCACCACGCGAAGATCACGATGAGCACGAGACCCGTCCAGAACACGGGGAGGGAGAGCCCGAACAACGAGCCCAGCCGCGCGAGCGTGTCGAAGAACGATGACGGCCACACCGCCGAGACCACGCCCGCCCCCACACCGAAGAGCGCGGCGAGGACGAGCGCGGCGAGGGTGAGCTCGAGGGTGGCCGGCCAGGCGTCGGCCAGCTCGGCCGACACCGGCCGGTTCTGCTGGATGGAGCGACCGAGGTCACCGGTGAGGAGCCGGCCCACGTACTGCACGTAGCGGGTGGCGAGCGGCTTGTCGAGGCCGAGATGGTCCCGGAGCGCCGCCACTGCCTGCGGGGTGGCATGCTCGCCCAGCATCAGGCTCACGGCGTCGCCGGGCAGCAGGTCCACGGTCAGCATGACCACGAACACCACGCCCAGCAGCACCGGCACCGCGAGGAGGAGGCGGCGGACGATGAAGGTCAGCATCCGCCGCCTCCCCGACGCTCGGCTACTTGTCGAGCCAGGTCTTCCAGAGGGTGAGGTTGTACTCTACGGGGTGGATGTGGAAGCCCTTCACGTTGGCGCGTGTGACGATGATCTCCTTCGTGGTGTACACGGGAATCCACACCATCTCCTTGGCGAGGATGTCCTGCACCTCGCCGTAGAGCTTCTCGCGCTCGGTCTGGTTGAGGCTGCGCCGCGCCTGCTCGACGAGCGTGTCGACGCGCGGGTTCGCGTAGCGCGAGGTATTCCAGCCCGTGGGTGGCACCTGCTTGCTGTGGAACAGCGCGTAGAGTGAGTAATCCGCGTCGGCGTTCGACGTCACCCACCCCAGCGTGAACATGTGGTGGTTGAGCGGGTTGCCGCGCACCTGCTGGAACACGGCCGCCCACTCCAGCACCTGCACCTTGGCCTCCACGCCGATATCCTTGAACATGGCCTGGATGGCCTCGGTGATCTCGCCGTCCTTGGGATAGCGCCCGCGCGCGGTCACCCAGGATAGCGAGAGCTTCTGCCCGCCCTTCTGCATGATGCCGTCGGGGCCGGGGGTCCAGCCCGCCTGCGCGAGCAGGGCCTTGGCCTTGGCGCGGTCGAAGGGATAGAGCTTGTCGAGCTGCATGTCCTTGAAGCCGAAGACGCCCGGGGCGAGGACGCCGAGCGCCGGCCCCGCCGAGCCCTCCATGATGTTGTCGAGGATGGCCTTGCGATCCACCGCGTGGAGGAGCGCCTGGCGCACGCGCACGTCGTCGAGGGGCGGCAAGCCGGCGTGCAGCCCGGCGAACACCACCCGGATGCCGGTGGTCTCGTGCACGGTGTACTTCGGGTCCTTGCGGAGCGCCGGCAGCTGGGCGGGCGCCGGGAACAGCACCATGTCGGCGTCGCCCGTCTGCAGCGCGAGCATGCGCGCGCCTTCCTCGGGCACCACCTTGAAGATCACGCGGTCGACGAGGGCCTTGTCGCCCCAGTAGTCGTTGTTCCGCTCGATGATGACGTGGGTGTTGGTCTTCCACTCCACGAACTTGAACGGTCCCGTGCCCACCGGGGCGCGGCTGAAGTCCGCGCCCAGCTTGCCCACCGCGGTGGGCGACACGATGCCCATGCAGTACATGGCAAGCGTGCGCAGGATGGGCCCGTAGGGCTCCTTGGTGACGATGTCCACGGTGAGGTTGTCGACGACCTCCGCGCCCGCGAGCGAGCCGGCGAGGCTCGCCCACCGCGCGGGAGGCTTGCCGTTGAGCGCGCGGTCGTAGGTGAAGCGCACCGCCTCCGCGTTGAACGGCGTGCCGTCATGGAACTTCACGTTGGGGCGCAGCTTGAAGCGCACCTTGGTCGGCGACATGACCTCGTAGGAGGTCGCGAGCGCCGGCTTGACCTGCATCTTCTCGTCGAGGGTGAGCAGCCCCTCGAGCATGTTGAAGTACACCCACGCCCCCGGCGCCGTGGTCTCGAGGTTGGGCTCGAGGGAGACGGGATCGGTGGGACGGACGATGGTGAGGGTGCCGCCGCGCTTCTGCGCGGCCGCCTCCCCGGCGGCGCCGAACACCAGCAGCGCCGCGGTCAGGCCGGCAAGGAGCCGGATCGCGTGCTTCATCGGGACATCTCCTTTCGCGTGAGGGGCGGAGCCACCTTCACCATCTCGTCGAGATTCGACCATGCCATCGGGCGCCGGCCGGACTCGAGATCATGGATCAGCTCGATGAGCCGCGCGGTGAGGGGCGTGGACACCCCGCGGACCCGGGCCTTCGCCGCGGTGACCGCGGTCTGCCCGTCCACTTCGGTCTTGCGCCGGCGCACCGCGAGGTCGCGCCAGATGCCGCTCTTGGTCTTGGTGTGCGCGCGGTAGTGCGCGGCGATCGCGGCCATGGCATGGCCGCGCGCGGTGGCGTCGCCCTTGGCGGCGGCCCGATACCACACGGGGTCGAACTCGTCGAAGGGCTCGACGGCCACGCCCCAGGCGTCGGCGGCGGCGATCCCCTCGGCGACCAGGCAGGCGAGCATGTGCTGGATCTCCGGGCTCCGCTCCACCACGTCGTAGATGTGCGCGTCCACGAGCGCGGTGGCGAAGAGGAGCGCGCCGTAGACGTGCTTGGCCCACTTGTAGCCCCAGATGTTGCTGGTGACCCGCGTCTCCGTCACCGCGGCCAGGAGCGCGGCGATCGCGCGGGCCCGCGGCGAGTCGGCGCCGTCCAGCTCGCCCACGACGAAGGCGCCCTCGCCGCCGTGCTGGATGCGGCCCGGCGCCAGCCAGTCCGCCGCCCAGTTCACGAGACAGCCCATGGTGCGCGGCGCGCCCACCCGCGCCGCGATGAGCTCTTCGCTGAGCCCGTTCTGCACCGACACGATCACGCCGTCAGGGGCGAGGCGCGGGGCCAGCACGTCGAGGGCGGCGGCGGTATGGTGCGACTTCACCGCGAGCAGCACCACATCCAGGCGCTCCGGCATCGCGTCCGGGGTGGCGGCGCGCACCCGCACCGTCACCGCGCCGTCGGCGCGCTCGATGGTGAGCCCGTGGGCATTCATCGCCTCGACGTGTGCGCGCTCGATGTCCACGAGCAGCACGTCGCGGCCGGCTCGCGCGAGGGCGGCGCCGGTGATGCCGCCGATCGCGCCCGCACCGTACACCGTGACCGCCATGACGCCCCCTGACTATCACACGCCCCCGGGGCCGTCAATCCGCGGCGCCGCGGCCATGGGGAGGCGGCCGCCGCCCGCGGCATCGGGCTATAATAACGGGTCCATGGACGCCCCCCTCGCCGATCTTCTCGTCGCCGATCTCACGCAAAACGTGGCGGGCCCCTACTGCGCCCAGATCCTGGGAGACCTCGGCGCGGACGTGGTGAAGATCGAGCGCATCGGGCGCGGGGACGACGCCCGCGCCTGGGCGCCGCCCTACTGGGGCGAGGAGAGCGCCACCTTCATGGCGGTGAACCGCAACAAGCGGAGCCTCTCCGTCGATCTCAAAGACCCCGAGGGCCGCGCGGTGGTGGAGCGCCTGCTCGCGCGTGCCGACGTGTTCGTCCAGTCGCTGCGGGCGGGCGCGGTGGAGGACCTCGGGCTGGGCTGGGAGCGCGCTCGCGTGCTCAATCCGCGCCTCGTCTACTGCTCGGTCACCGCATTCGGCACCGAGGGCCCGCTGCGTGACCGGCCGGGCTACGACCCGCTGATGCAGGCCTACGGCGGCATCATGTCCTTCACCGGACATCCCGGCGCGGCACCCGCGCGCGTGCCGGTGTCGCTGGTCGACATGGGCACGGGGCTGTGGGCGGTCACCGCGATCCTGGGCGCGCTGCGCGAGCGGGATCGGACGGGCCGCGGCGCCCACGTCACCACCGCGCTCTTCGACACCGCGCTGGCGTGGACCGCGTTCCAGACCAACCAGTACTTCGGCACCGGCGAGGTGCCGTCCCCCCAGGGCTCGGGCACTGCCATGATCTGCCCCTACGAGGCCTTCCCCGCCCGGGACGCCTGGGTCATGATCGCCGCCGGCTCGGATGCCCTGTTCGTGAAGGTGTGCGAGGCCCTCGCGGTGCCCGCCCTCGCAGAGGACCCGCGCTTCCGCGACAATCCTTCGCGCGTCGAGAATCGAAAGGCGCTGGTGGAGGCGCTGTCCGCGGTGACGGGCACGCTCGATTCCGCCGACGTGCTCGCGCGTCTCCAGCGTGCGGGCGTGCCGGGCGCGCCCATCAACACGGTCGACAAGGTCCTCGCCGAGCCGCAGACCGAGGCCAGCGGGATGGTGGTGCCGGTCAAGCACCCGCGCCTGCCCGACTACAAAGCGCTCGGCCTGCCCATTCGCTGGGACGGTGAGCGGGCCGGCGTGACGCGCGTGCCGCCGCTGCTCGGCGAGCACACGTCCGAGGTGCTCACGGAGCTGGGCTACGACGCCGCCACCATCCAGGAACTGGCGAGGCGCCATGTCGTCGGACTATAAGACGCTCAACGTCACGCGCTCGGCCGACGACTTCGTCGTGACGGTGGAGCTCAACCGCCCCGAGGCGCTCAACGCGATGAACACCGAGATGGGGCGCGATCTCCTGCGCTGCTTCGAGGCGCTCAAGTGGGACCCGACCGCGCGGGCCGTGGTGTTCACGGGCTCCGGCAGCAAGGCCTTCTGCGTGGGCGGCGACCTCAAGGAGCGCGAGGGAATGACCGACGAGGCCTGGCGCGCGCAGCACGTCATCTTCGAGGAGGGAGCCTTCCTCGTGCTCCATTGCCCGGTACCGGTCATCGCCGCAGTGGAGGGTTTCGCCATGGGCGGCGGCTGCGAGCTGGCGGTGCTGTCCGACTTCGTGGTGGCGAGCGAGAGCGCGGTGTTCGCCGTGCCGGAGGTGACGCGGGGCATCTTCCCCGGCATCGGCGGCACCCAGCTCCTGCCGCGCATCGTGGGGGGTCCCCTCGCCAAGGAGATGATCTTCACGGGGCGGCGGGTGGACGCGCGCGAGGCCAAGGCCATCGGGCTCGTGAACCACCTCGTGCCCGCCGGGCAGGCACGCGCCAAGGCGCTGGAGATCGCCGGCACCATCGCCGACAATGGCCCCGTCGCCGTGCGCAAGGCCAAGCAGGCCATCGGCTGGGGCAGCGAGACCGATCTCGAGACGGCGCTCCGCCTCGCCATCGAGGCGTACAACAACACCGTGACCACCGAGGACCGCCTGGAAGGGGTCCGGGCCTTCAACGAGAAGCGCAAGCCGCGCTTCAAGGGGCGCTGACATGCACGACATGATCCGTCGTCTTCGCGGGAGCGCGACCGGCCGCAACCGCGCCTCCATCTACCGTGATCTCGTGTGGACGGTCGCCACCGCGCCCGACCGGCAGCAAGGCGTGAAGGGCCAAACCGAGCAGTGCCTCGCCGGGCTCGACAAGAGCCTCGCCGAGGCGGGCGCGGACAAGACCCGCATCCTCTCCGCCCAGATCTTCCTCGCCGACATGGCCACCAAGGCCGAGATGGACGCGGTGTGGAACGCCTGGCTCGGCCCGAATCCCGATAGCTGGCCGCAGCGGGCCTGCGTGGGCGCGCCGCTCGCCGACGGCTGCCTGGTGGAGATCATCCTCACCGCGGCCCGAGCCTGAGCGCCGAGCGCCGGAGGCAGCCATGACCAAGGACATGACGTTCACGCTCACCGACGAGCAGCGGGCGCTGAAGGCCGCGGTGGCCGATCTCTGCAAGCAGTATCCGCCCGAGTACTGGCGCGAGCTCGACGCCAAGCGTGAGTATCCCGAGCGCTTCATCGACGAGCTCACCAAGGCCGGCTACCTCGCCGCCTTGATTCCCCAGGAATACGGCGGGCCCGGTCTCGGCCTCATGGAAGGCGCGCTGATCCTGGAGGCCATCAACCACTCGGGTGGCAACGCGGGCGCCTGCCACGCCCAGATGTACATCATGGGCACGGTGCTGCGGCACGGCTCGGAGGCCCAGAAGAAGAGCTACTTGCCCAAGATCGCCACCGGCGAGCTACGCCTCCAGGCGTTCGGCGTGACCGAGCCCAACGCGGGCTCGGACACCACCAAGCTCCAGACCACCGCGCTCAAGAAGGGCGATCGCTACATCGTGAACGGGCAGAAGATGTTCATCTCCCGCGTGCTCCAGTCGGACCTGATGCTGCTCCTCGCCCGGACCACCCCGGTGGACCAGGTGAAGAAAAAGACGGACGGGCTCAGCGTGTTCCTCATCGACATCCGGCCGCTCAAGGGCAAGGGGCTCGAGGTGCGGCCGCTGCGCATGATGATGAATCACTCCACCAACGCGCTCTTCTTCGACAACATGGAGATCCCCGCGGAAAGCCTCATCGGCCAGGAAGGGAGAGGCTTCTCCTACATTCTCGACGGCATGAACGCCGAGCGTATCCTCGTCGCCTCCGACTCGCTCGGCGACGCCCGCTGGTTCATCGACAAGGCGGTGGCCTATGCGAGCCAGCGGGTGATCTTCGGCAAGCCCATCGGGGCCAACCAGGGCGTGCAGTTCCCCATCGCCAAGGCCCACATGGCGATCGAGGCCGCCGACCTCATGCGGACCAAGGCGGCCAAGATGTTCGACGCCGGCATCCCCTGCGGGCCCGAGGCCAACATGGCCAAGTACCTGGCGTCCGAAGCGGCCATCCAGGCGGGCGACGCGTGCGTGGACTGCCACGGCGGCTATGGCTTCGCCGAGGAGTACGACGTCGAGCGCAAGTTCCGCGAGGCGCGCCTGTACCGGACCGCGCCCATCAACAACAACCTCGTGGCCGCGTACGTGGGCGAGCACGTTCTCGGCATGCCGCGCTCCTATTGATGACATGACGCTCGAGGCCGTTGACCGTATCAGCGTCACCACGGTGGTGGACAACGCCGTGGACAACCTGCGAGCGGACGAGAAGGTCGCGCGCCGGTGGTCGCACGCCCGCGCCCGGGGGATGCCGACCCTGCGCGCCGAGCACGGCCTCGCCCACTGGGTGGAGGTGACGCGGGGGCGCGAGACCAGCCGCATCGCGTTCGACTGGGGCCTCACCGGCGACTCGTACCTGCACAATCTCCACGAGCTCGGGCTCGACCCCGCGGGCCTGGACGCGCTCGCCCTGTCCCACGGACATCAGGATCACTGGGGCGGGCTGCCCGGCTTCCTGCGCGACAGCCGGCGGCTCATGAAGCGCGCGATGCCCTTCTACGCGGGCTCCGATCACTTCCTGCCGCGCTACAGCGAGCGGGCGGGCGACCGTGTCTACATCGGCCGGCTCGACCGCGCGGAGCTCGCGCGTCAGGATCTGGACGTGCGGCTGGTCGCCAAGCCCACCGTGCTGCCCGAGGGGGTGATGCTCTCCGGCGAGATGCACGAGACGGTGCCGGGGGAGACGATTCCCGCGTCGCTCCGCGTGGAGCGCGACGGCGAGGTCGTGCAGGATACTTTCATCGGCGAGCAGACCCTGATCGCCCACGTGCGCGGCCGGGGGCTGGTGGTGGTGACCTCGTGCTCGCACCGCGGCATCGTGGGCATCTGCCGCCACGCCGCGCGCGTGAGCGGGGTGCCGCGCATCCACGCCGTGATGGGCGGCTTCCACCTGAGCGGCCTCGGCGAGGAGCGGGTGGGCTTCGTGGTGGACGAGTTTCGCCGGCTCGGCCTCCAGTGGCTGGTGCCGCAGCACTGCACCGGCATGGAGGCCTGCATCGCAATCGGCCGGCAGCTGCCGTCGGAGATGGTGGTGCCCTCGGTGGGCAGCACCTTCACCTTCGAGGCTTGACGCATGCTCGGCCCAGTCATCGACGGGGAGCGGGTCCGGCTCGAGCCGCCGCGGGCCGAGTTCCTGCCCGCCTACCGGCGGTGGTTCGCCGACATGGAGGTCACCCGCTACATGCTCTACCGCCATCCCCTCTCCGACAAGGGAGAGACGGAGTGGCTGGAGCGCACCGCCACGGACGACAAGATGGTGATGTGGGCCATCGTCGCCAAGTCGAGCGGGCGCCTCGTCGGCAACACCGGCATTCACGACATCAACTGGCGCAATCGCCACGCGATGACGGGAATCGTGATCGGCGAGAAGGACGAGTGGGGGAAGGGCTACGCCGGCGAAGCGATGCGCCTTCGCACCCGCTACGCTTTCCTCGAGCTCGGGCTCGAAAAGCTGGTCACCACGGTGGTGAACCCGAACGAGGCGAGCCGGCGCGCCCTGGAGCGGGCCGGCTACAAGCAGTGCGGTCTCTACCGGCGCCACTTCCTGGTGGACGGCCGCTGGCACGACATGTGGATCGGCGAGATCCTGAAAGAGGAATGGGCGGTCAGAGGAGGAACGCCATGAAGCTGCCGCCGCGGGTGACGCTGTGCGAGGTGGGCACGCGGGACGGATTCCAGATCGAGCCGGACTGGATTCCCACCGAGGCCAAGGTCGAGGTGGTGAACCGGCTCTCCGCCACCGGGGTGCCGCGCATCGAGGTCACCTCGTTCGTCTCTCCCAAGGCGGTGCCCGCCCTCCGCGACGCGGAGGCGGTCATGGCGGCCATCACGCGCCGGCCGGGCACCCGCTACGCGGCGCTGGTGCCCAATGACAAGGGCGCGGTGCGCGCGGTGGACGCGCGGGTGGACGCCATCCACACGGTGGTGTCGGCGAGCGAGAGCCACAACCAGGCGAACGTGAACATGTCCATCGCCGAGTCGCTCGGCAAGCTGCGCGCGACCATGGAGGTCGCTCAGCGCGGCGGCGTCCCGGTGAACTCCGGCATCTCCTGCTCCTTCGGCTGTCCATTCGAAACCGACGTGCCGGTGGGGCGGCTCGAGGAGATCGTGGGGAGGCTGGTGGACATGGGCGCGCGCGGCATCGGACTCGCCGACACCACCGGCATGGCGAACCCCGCCCAGGTGAGCCGCGTGCTCGAGCGCCTGGTTCCGCGCTTCCCCCGCGTGGAGTGGACGCTCCACACTCACGACACCCGCGCCATGGCCATTCCGAACATCCTCGCCGCCATGGAGCACGGCGTCACGTGCTTCGACGCCTCCATCGGCGGGCTGGGCGGCTGTCCCTTCGCGCCCGGCGCGTCGGGCAACGTGTGCACCGAGGACCTGATCCACTGTCTCCACGCGATGGGGGTGGAGACCGGCATCGACCTCGGCGCCTACCTCGCCGTGTCGCGACGCGTGCAGGAGATCGTCGGCCACGACCTGCCCGGTCAGATCGTCAAGGCCGGCGGGTGGGACCGGAAATATCCGCTGCCGGACTCCGTCCAGGCTAAGCTCGCCAGCCTCCGCGCATGAGCCGTCCCAAGCCGCTCGCGAAGAAGGCCGCGCGCATGCTCCGGCTCATGGACCGCGCGGTGACGGAATGGACCATCCCCGTGATCGGCGTGGAGAAGGGCCGCGTGCTGCGCCGCCTCATCGCTCGGCACGGGCCCACCCGCGGGATCGAGGTGGGCTCGCTCTTCGGCTACTCTGCTATTCTCATCGCCGGCAGCATGCCGCGCGGCGGGCGGCTCACCTGCGTGGAGCAGAACGACTACCTCGCCAAGTTCACGGAGTACAACGCGGCGGCGGCCGGCCTCAAAGGCCGCGTACGCGTGGTGGTGGGCGACGCGCTCCGCGTGCTGCCGATGCTGCGCGGAGCCGTGGACTTTCTCCTGATAGACGCGCGGAAGGAAGACTACCTGGACTATCTCCGCGCGGTGGAGCCGCGGCTCGTCAACGGCGCGCTGGTGATCGCCGACAACACCGGCATGTTTCGCCGCGACGTGAAGCCCTACCTCGACCACGTGCGCGAGAGCGGCCGGTACGAGAGCCGCGAGCACGACTTCGGCTTCGACTGCATGGAAGCCTCGGTGTTCCGCGGCTAGGTCGGCCCCTCGTGTTCGGCGAGCGTCACGATCCCGAGTTCCTCAAGCACCTGTTCGACCAGACGGAGATCCTCCGCAAGCCCGCCACCGGCATCATCGCCGGCTATCACGTGCTTCCCTACATCCTCGTGGGGCCGCAGGAGGGGAAGCCGGCGGCGGCGGTGGAGATCCGGGGCAAGATCAAGGTCTCGCCGCGCCTCGTGCTCGCCCCCGGGCGGGCCGGGCAAACCTACGGCGATCTGTTCAAGGACACGGACCTCATGGACCAGACGCTCGTCGCGCGCGTCTTCTCGTTCATGTACTCCTCCAAGCATCAGGTGACGCTGGAAAGTGAGGACTTGTCGATTCAGAGGGTCGATCGGGACCCTCACACCCAGATCGAGCGCGCCCTCGACGAGCTCGCCCAGCGCGAGGTCATCAATACCGGGGTGATCCTCACGCCCAACGTGCGCTTCTACCCGGTGGCGCTCGACCGCTTCATCACCGAGATCCTCGACCAGGAGTTCCGGTCCTCCTGACCGGCCCGATGCGGGCGGGGCGAGCGGACCGGATGCGGGGGTAGAGTGCGCGCATTCGTCCTCTCGCGCCTCGCCCAGACCGTCCTCGTCCTCTTCCTCGCCCTCACCGCCGTGTTCTTCCTCGCCCGCCTGGGCGGGGACCCCGTGCTCCTCTTTCTGCCCATGGACATCCAGGCGAAGGACGTCAACGAGTTCCGCCAGCGGCTCGGCTTCAACGATCCCCTGCCCGTGCAGTACGGGCGCTTCATGGCGGGCGCGGTGCGCGGGGACTTCGGCGAGTCCCTGCGCTACAAGCAGGATGCCCTCGGCCTCGTGCTCGAGCGCCTGCCCGCGACCTTGAGGCTGGGCCTGCTGGCTTTGCTTCTGACGTTCTGCCTCGCCATTCCCGTGGGCGTGATCTCGGCGATGCGGCGCGGCTCGGTCTGGGACTACCTCGGCATGGGCGGGACGGTGCTGGGCCAAGCCATCCCCGGGTTCTGGCTCGGCCTCATGCTGATCTATCTCTTCTCGGTACGTCTCGGCTGGCTGCCGACCGGCGGCACCGGCGGGGTCGCCCACTACGTGATGCCGGTGATCGTGCTCGCCAGCTTCTACGCCGCGCGCATCGCGCGCCTCACCCGCTCGTCGGTGCTCGACGTGCTCGGCGAGGACTTCATTCTCACCGCGCGCGCCAAGGGTCTCGCCGAGCTGATCGTGGTGGCGAAGCACACGCTGAAGAACGCGGCCATTCCCATCATCACGCTGGCCGGCCTCGAGACGGGCCAGCTCCTGGGCGGCGCCGTCATCACCGAGACCATCTTCGCGTGGCCGGGGGTGGGCCGCCTCACCGTGCAGGCCCTGCTCAACCGCGACTTCCCCGTGGTGCTCGCCGCGGTGTTCGTGATCTCGCTGACCTACACCCTGATCAACTTCCTCGTGGACGTGATCTACGGCTGGATCGACCCGCGCACGTCGAGGCCCGCGTGAACGCGCGGCGCCTGCTCGAGCGCGCGCGGCGCAACGGCCTCGGCCTGCTCGGCCTCGCGCTGGCCGGCGTGGCCATCGTGGTCGCGCTGGCCGCGCCGCTCCTGGCGCCCCACGATCCCGTGGTGGGCGACTTCGCCCAGAGCCTGAAGCCCCCGGGCACCGCGGGGCACCCGTGGGGCACCGATCAGCTCGGTCGCGACCTCTTCTCGCGCGTGCTCTACGGGGCGCGCATCGCGCTGTTCATCGGGATCTGCGTGGTGACGATCACCGCCGCGGTGGGCGGCCTCCTCGGGCTCCTCGCCGGCTACTTCGGCGGGTGGCCGGGGACGGTGCTCATGCGCCTGGTGGACGTGCAGTTGTCCTTCCCCCTCATCTTCCTCGCCCTGACCATCAACGCCATCGTGGGACTAGGCCTGCGGAACATCATCATCAGCCTGGCTGCCGCGGGATGGGTCGTGTATGCTCGCGTGGTCCGTGGGGAGGTTCTGTCGGTGAAGCAGCGCGAGTACGTGCAGGCGGCGGCGGCGCTGGGGTTGGGTCGGGGCCGCATCCTGTTCCGGCACGTGCTGCCCAACGTGCTTCCCTCCATCTTGGTGGTCGCGAGCCTCCAGTTCTCGCAGTTCATCGTGGCGGAGGCGGCGATCTCGTTCCTGGGCTTCGGCGTGCAGCCCCCGACGCCGGCCTGGGGCAGCATGCTCTCGGAGAGCCGCGACTATCTCTACGTCGCCTGGTGGCTGGCCGCCTTCCCCGGCGCGGCCCTCGCCCTGACCGCGCTCGGCATCAATCTCGTCGGGGACTGGCTGCGCGACGTGCTCGACCCGAAATTCCGCGCCTGACGGCGCGAACCTCAGAGGAGGCCTTCATGGTGATTCCCCGGATCCGCATCGCGGCCCTCGTGGTCCTGGCCGCCATCCTCGCTCAGCCTGCGCCGGCGCCCGCGCAGGACCGCGCCAAGGCGAAGGAAGTGGTGGTGGCGTTCGCGGCCGAGCCACGGTCCCTGCTCCCCAACACCATCGTGGACTGGACCACGAATGATCAGGTCGAGCACATGTACGACCGGCTGGTAGACCGCGACGCCAAGACCTACAAGCCCGCGCCCATGCTTGCCACCGGGTGGAAGATCGTCAACGACACCACCTGGGAATTCACGCTCAAGCAGGGGGTGAAGTTCCACAACGGCGAGCCCTTCAACGCCCAGTCGGTGAAGGCCACGATGGATTACATCAAGGACCCCGCCAGCAAGACGCACTACGCGCCGCGCTGGGCCCAGGTGAAGGATGTCCAGATCGTCAATGACTACACGGTGCGCTTCATCACCGACAAGCCCTGGCCGGGCCTCATCGACCGGATGGCCGCCACCGACTTCCTGCCCATGCCCCCGAAGGCCCTCAAGGAGCAGGGCGTGCAGGCGCTCGCCGCCAAGCCCATCGGCACCGGGCCCTTCAAGTTCGTGCAGTGGGTCCGCGACGAGAAGCTCGTGCTCGAGCGCAATCCCGACTACTGGCAGGGACCGGCGGATCTCAGCCGCGTGACCTTCCGCTATATCCCCGAGTTCAGCGCCCGGCTCGCCGCGCTCCTCGCCGGCGAGATCGACATCATGAAGGACGTGCCCCCGCTCAACGTCGAGCAGGTGGACAAGAGCGGCAAGGCCAAGGTGCGCTCCACGGTGTCCTCGCGCATCAACTACCTCGCCCTGGTGAACCTCAAGCCCGGGCCCATGCAGGACCTCAAGGTGCGGAAGGCCATCCACCACGCGGTCAACGTGGACGAGCTCATCACCCAGGTGCTGCGCGGGCGCGCCACCAAGATGTGCGGGCCGCTGGCGCCGCTCAACGTGGACTACTCGCCCAAGGTCGAGTGCATCAAGTACGATCCCGCGCGCGCCCAAGCCCTCTTCAAGGAGGCCGGCGTGGACCCGACCAAGCTCCAGCTCACCCTGGACACGCCGTCGGGGCGCTACCCGCTCGACAAGGACGTCTCGCTCGCCATCGCCTCTCAGCTCGGCCGCCTCGGCATCAAGGTCAACATGGTGGTGAACGAGTGGGGTACGCATCTGGACAAGATCAAGAATCGCACCACCGGCGACATGTTCTTCCTGGGCTGGGGCCCCGCGCTCGACGGGCAGGGCACCATCGAGCAGCTCTTCCAGGCCAAGCCGACCTATTCGGGCTTCGGCAACAATGCGACCATCGACGCGAAGATCGCCCAGGCCGTCACCATCGTCGATCCGAGGAAGCGGCTGGAGGCCTGGGCCGAGCTGCAGCAGCTCGTGCACGAGGAAGTGCCGTGGGTGTTCCTCTGGCAGCAGCACGATCTCTACGGCGTGGCGCCCTGGATCGAGTGGACGCCGCGGGCCGACGAGAAAGTCTGGATGTACGAAGCGAAGGTGCTCGCGCGCTAGTCGACCAGTAAGCACACGGGGCGGCGGGCCGGCTCGGCCGGCTTCCGCCGCCCCGCTTCCCTGAAGGAGCCCGATCAGACGGCGACGGGAGGCTGGGCCGGCCTGTCGTCGACCGGGGCGCTCGCGGCGGCGTCCTTCGCCGCCTGCGCGGCCTTCTCGGCCTCGCTGAGCATCTCCTTGGCGTGATCGGTCAGCTCGCTGAGCTCGCGGACGGCCAGGTCGTACCACGTGTCGATCTGCATCGTCCCCTCCCCGGCGCCAGCTGGCGCCCTCTCCCCCTCGAGGGGCATGGGCCGTGCCATCTCGATAGTGCCTCATCTTTCAGCGACTTGACGCGTCGCAAGAGCCGGTGGGCTCGCGGACCTTTGCCCGTCAACGCGCCGAGTCCAGGGCAGGACGCCTGAAGCAAGCGCCTGGAAATCTTGCTAGAATCCGCCCGCTGCCAGACGTCGCGCCGCCGAGGAGGCCTCATGGCTGGGATCACCGTCTTCACCAATGCCCTCCTGATCGACTGCACCGGCAAGGATCCCGTGGACGGCGCCGCCGTCGTCGTGGAAGGGGAGCGGATCAAGGACGTCATTCGGTCCGGCAAGGTCGGCCCGCTCAAGGGCCGCGTGGACACCATCAACTGCAAGGGCAAGACGCTCATGCCCGGACTCACTGACGCCCATGTGCACATGTGCGCGGTGGACGCCAACATCCCCGAGCAGCATCGCAACAGCCCCCCGAGTCTCATCGCCGCCAAGGCGATGCGCCGGATCGAGCAGTGCCTGATGCAGGGCTTCACGACCGTGCGCGATGCGGGCGGCGCCGACTACGGCTTTCGGGAGGCGGTGTCCTCCGGGCTCTACCCTGGTCCGCGCCTGCTCGTGTCGGGGCGCCCGCTCTCGCAGACCGGCGGCCATGCCGACAAGCGCCGCCGTGCCGAGTGGATCGCGCCGGTCGAGTGCTGCGTGGGCATGGCGGGCATCATCGCCGACGGGGCGGATGAGGTGCGCAAGGCGGCGCGGGAGCAGATCCGCCACGACGTGGACCAGATCAAGATCATGGCCTCGGGCGGTGCGATGTCACCGGGCGACGAGCTCGACACCACGCAGTACACCGTCGACGAGATGAAGGCGGCGGTCGAGGAAGCGAACGCGGTGGGCAAGTACGTCCTCGCCCACGCCTACTCCGGCGCGGCCATCCGCAACGCGGTGACCGCGGGCGTGCGCTGCATCGAGCACGGCAATCTCCTGGACGCGGCGGGGGCGCAGGCCATCAAGAAGGCGGGCGCGTTCCTCGTGCCGACCATGGTCACCTACGAGGCCATCTACCGCGAGGGCAAGAACTACGGAATCGGCGATCACCAGATCCAGAAAATCAACATCGCCCGCGAGCGCAGCGTCGAGGGCCTGACCCATGCGTATCGAGCCGGCTGCAAGATCGGCTCGGGCTCGGATCTCCTCGGCGACATGCAGTCCCAGCGAACGGTGGAATTCGAGCTGAAGGCGCAGGTCATGAAGCCGATGGAAGTGTTGCTCTCCGCGACGCAGGTGAACGCGCAGATCTTCAAGATGGAGTCGGACATCGGCTCGGTGGAGGCCGGGAAGTACGCCGATCTCCTCGTCCTCAAGGGCAATCCCCTCAAGGACCTCCGCCTCTTCCAGAACCAGGACAACGTGCTCATGATCATGAAGGGGGGCGTCGCCTACAAGCGGACGGTATGAGCAAGAGCGCCAAGGGCGGCAAGGGCAGCAGGGCGGCGGCAGCCTCGGCGACGGCGGCCGCGGGCGCGTCGAGCTCCTCCACATCCGCCGCGCCCACTCCCGCCGTCGCCACCCCGGCCGACTTCGAGAAGCTCGGCGTGTTCTACCTCGGGCGGCCGTACGATCTCGGCACGAAGCAGCCCGCGGGAGGCCTGCTGCTCTACGACGCCAAGGACCTCGTTACCCACGCGGTCTGTGTGGGCATGACGGGCAGCGGCAAGACCGGCCTCTGCCTGGCGCTGCTCGAGGAGGCCGCGATCGACGGCATCCCCGCCCTGGTCATCGATCCCAAGGGCGATCTCGGCAATCTCCTCCTCACCTTCCCGGAGCTTCGGCCCGCCGACTTCCGCCCCTGGATCGACGAGGACGATGCGCGCCGAAAGGGCGTGACGCCGGATGCCTTCGCCGAGCAGCAGGCGGCGCTCTGGACCAAGGGGCTCGCGGCCTGGGGCGAGGACGGCGCACGCATCCGGCGGCTCCGCGAAGCCGCGGACTTCGCCATCTACACGCCGGGCAGCAACGCGGGGATCCCGGTGTCGATCCTCAAGTCCTTCGCGGCGCCGCCGAGCGCCGTGCAGCAGGACGCGGAGGCCCTCGGCGAGCGGATCAGCACCACGGTGACGAGCCTGTTCGGCCTGGTCGGGGTCGAGGCCGATCCGGTGAAGAGCCGCGAGCACATCCTGATCTCCACCATCCTCCGCACCGCGTGGGCGGAGGGGCGCGATCTCGATCTCGCCGGGCTCATCCAGCAGATCCAGTCCCCACCGGTCAAGCGCGTGGGCCTGCTCGACGTGGATGCCTTCTTCCCGGCCAGGGACCGCTTCGCGCTCGCCATGACCCTCAACAATCTTCTCGCCGCCTCCGGCTTCACGGCGTGGATGGAGGGCGAGCCGCTCGACGTCCAGACCCTGCTCTTCACGCAGCAAGGCAAGCCCCGCGTCGCGATCTTCTCCATCGCGCACCTGGGCGACGCCGAGCGCATGTTCTTCGTCTCACTGCTGCTGAACCAGACGCTGGGCTGGATGCGCAATCAGTCCGGCACCACGAGCCTGCGCGCCCTCGTCTACATGGACGAGATCTTCGGCTACTTCCCGCCGGTGGCGAACCCGCCGTCCAAGCAGCCGCTGCTCACCCTGCTCAAGCAGGCGCGCGCGTTCGGCGTCGGGGTCGTGCTCGCCACCCAGAACCCGGTGGACCTCGACTACAAGGGGCTCTCGAACGCGGGGACGTGGCTCATCGGGCGCCTGCAGACCGATCGTGACAAGGCGCGCGTGCTGGACGGGCTCGAGGGCGCGGCGGCGGGCGCGGGCGGCCGCTTCGACCGTGGCAAGATGGAGGAGACCATCGCGGGGCTCGGCAACCGGATCTTCCTCATGAACAACGTCCACGAGGACGCGCCGGTCGTCTTCGAGACGCGCTGGGCCATGTCGTATCTCCGCGGCCCCCTCACGCGGGATCAGATCCGGACGCTGATGGCCGACCGCCGCGGCGGCGCGACGGCGGCGGCGCGCGCGACCGCGCGGCCCGCCGAAGCGCCGCCCGGGGCGAGGGGTCCTGCCGCCGCGGCGGCGCCCCTGGCCTCGACTCCTGCCGCGCCCGTGACCGCGGCGTCGGCGCGCCCGGTGCTCCCGCCGGACATCCCGCAGCAGTTCCTCCCCGTGCGCGGCGCGGCCGGCGCGCTCGTCTACGCGCCCATGCTCCTGGGCGCGGCCCAGGTCCGCTTCACCGACGCCAAGCGCGGGATCGACGTGAGCCAGGACGTGAGCGTGCTCGCGCCGATCGGCGGGGGCGCGGTGCCGGTGGACTGGGAGCAGGCGCGCGAGGCGAGCCTCGCCTTGGCCGACCTCGAGGCCGAGCCGGCGGCCGGCGCGCAGTTCGCCGAGCTGCCCGGCATCGCCACCAAGAAGAAGAGCTACGCCGACTGGAGCCGCGACTTCGCGGGGTGGCTGTTCCGCACGCGGACCCTCGAGCTCCTCGCCTGTCCGGCGGTGAAGGCGGTCTCGCGCCCCGGCGAGTCCGAGGCCGAGTTCCGCGCGCGGATCCAGCACGGCGCGCGCGAGGCGCGCGACGCCGCCGCGGAGGGCCTCCGCCAGAAGTACGCGCCGAAGATCGCCGCGCTCCAGGACAAGGTCCGGCGCGCCCAGCAGGCGGTGGAGCGCGAGTCGGGTCAGGCCACGCAGCAGGGACTCCAGGTCGCGATCTCGGTGGGCGCCACGCTGCTGGGCGCATTTCTCGGTCGCAAGGCGGTGAACGCCACCACCCTGGGCCGCGCAACCACCGCGGCGCGGGGGGCGGGGCGCGCGATGAAGGAGGCGCAGGACGTCTCGCGGGCCAAGGAAAGCGTGGCGAGCCTGCAGCAGCAGCTCGCCGATCTCGACGCGGAGTTCAAGCGGGAGTCGGACGCGGTGGCGGCGCAGATGGATCCCGCCCAGCAGCCGCTCGAGCCCCTCTCGCTCAAACCCACCAAGGCGAACATCGCGGTGAAGCTGGTGACGCTCGCCTGGGCGCCGCAGCGTCGGGACGCCGGCGGCGCGCTCGTGCCCGCGTGGGAGTAGCCGCCGCGTGAGGGCGCGGGCGGCGCTGCTCCTCCTCGCCGCGGGACTCGTCGCGGGCTGCGCCTCCATCGACTCGCTCGAGCGGCGCGGCGCCTCGCTCAGCCTCATCCCGCCGAGCGACGTTGCCCGCCAGCTCGTCGGCCGCTGGGGTGCGGACTGCAAAATCGTGATCAGCGGCGCTGGCGTCAACGGCCGCGTGGTCGGCTGGGGCCTCGACGGCGAGGCCATCAGCGGCCAGTTCCGCGAGTCGCGCGACGCCGCCGGCGCCGCCGGCATCCTGACCTTCAAGTGGCCGGTCCCGCTCATCCCCGTGCCCTCCGGCTTCGCCCGCGCCTCCGCCAGCGTGGTCGGCGGGGATCTCGTGTACGCCTTCTATCCGGCAACCGCCCGCCTCCGCCTCACCGGGCCGTTGCCACGCTGGACCAACAGCGGCGATCCCGTGTCGCAGAGCTTCGATCTCGAGCGGTGCGCCGATCCGGGTCCGGCGCCGCGCGACTGGGCGCCCATCGGCGCCCTCCCGCCACCGCCCCACGCCTGAAGGAGGCCCTATGCGCCCGATGCTCGTCGTCGTCGGCCTGGCCGCCGTCCTGCTGGCCCCCTCGCCCGGTCTCGCGCACAAGGACACCGACCCGCCCCATCAGCGCTACGCCATGGGCGACCTCACGCTCGAAAGCGGCGAGGTGATCAAGGACTTCGCGGTCTCCTACGTCACGCACGGCACGCTCGATCCCACCCAGTCGAACGCGATCCTCGTGCTCACCGCGATCGGCGGCAACCATCATCGGCTCGATTTCCTCATCGGCCCCGGCAAGGCCCTGGACCCCGACAAGTTTTTCGTGGTCGCGGTGGACGCGATCGGCAACGGGCTCACCACCTCGCCCTCGAACAGCACCGCGCAGCCCCACATGAAGTTCCCCCGCTTCGCCATCCGCGACATGGTCCAGTCCCAGCACCGGCTCCTCACCGAGCACCTCGGGGTGAAGCACGTGATCGCGGTGGTGGGCGCGTCCATGGGCGGCATGCAGGCCTTGCAGTGGGGGGTGAGCTATCCGGACTTCGCCGATCAGCTCATCGCCATGACGCCGCTCCTGCGGACGCCCGCATGGACGGTGACGGTGCTCGAGGCGAGCCGCAAGGCGATCATGCTCGATCCGGCGTGGCAGGGGGGCGAGTACACGAGCCCGCCCGAGGCGGGCATCCGGCTCTGGCGGGACATCGTGACCATCCTGGCCTCGCGTACGCCCGAGCAGCTCAACGCCCAGTTCCCCCAGGGCCCGGACGTGCTCCCCTGGCTCAAGGCGCAGGAGGACGCGCTCGTGCTCGCGTTCGACGCCAATGACTGGATCTACCAGACCTGGGCCTACGAGCAGCACGACATCAGCGCCGGGCCCGAGCGTAACGGCGACATGTTCAAGACCCTGCGCGCGATCAAGTCGAGCGTGCTGATCCTCACCGGCATCAAGGATCTGCTCAACCCGGAGTGGGAGGCTCGGGATGCCTTCCGCTACATCCCCTCCTCGCGCGCGGTGCAGATCAACCCGGCGTCAGTGACCGGCCACATGGCCGCCTCGGGGGCGATCCCCGACGACGTCGACACGCTCAACCGAGAGATCGCGGCGTTCATCGAGCGCGGCCAGCGCGCGAAGCAGGAGAACGCAACGCGTTCCGCCCCGACGTCGTCCACGGGTCCCGCCTACAGCACCGAGCGCGAGATGGGGAAACAGCAGCCGCCGCCACGGGCCCCCACTCCGCGCCGATACGGCCGATGACGCCGCTGCCGGTATACTGAAGCCGTCATGAAAATCGGCGCGGTCGAGATCCCCACGCTCGCGCGCATGGCCCCCATGGCGGGGATCACCAATGCGCCGTTCCGGCTCATCGTGAAGGAGTGCGGGAGCGGGCTCACCACCACCGAGGAGATGGACGCGGCGGCGCTCCTCACCAACCATCCGCACGCCAACGACATCGCCGCCTATTTCCCCGAGGAGCGGCCGCTCGCCATGCAGCTCCTCGGCAAGGATCCCGAGCTGCTGAGCCGCGCCGCCGACAAGCTGCAGGGCCTGGGGGCCGATCTCGTCGATCTCAACATGGGCTGCCCCATGCCCCGCATCACCGGCAAGGGAAAGGGCGCCGCCCTCATGCGCGACCTCGCCGCGACGGGCCGTATCCTGCGGGCGATGCGCAAGGTGCTGTCGGTGCCCCTCACCGTGAAGATCCGGGGCGGCTGGGACGACGAGCACCTCAATGCGGTCGAGGTCGCGCAGATGGCCGAGTCGGAGGGCGTGCACGCGATCACCGTCCACCCACGCACCCGCGCGCAGCGTCATACCGGACGGGCGCCGTGGGAGATCATCGCGGACGTGGTGGGCGCGGTGTCCATCCCCGTCACCGGCAACGGGGACGTGCGCTCGATGGCCGACGCGCGCCGGATGGCGGCGGAGACCGGCTGTGTCTCCGTGATGGTCGGACGCGGGGCGCTGGGACGCCCGTGGATCTTCAGCGAGAGCTTCGACGCGCTCTCGCCCGAGGGCAAGCGCGACTACAAGATCGCCGTGATCGCGCGGCACTGCGCGCTGATTCGCGAACACTTCCGCGAGAAGTACGCGCTCGTGCAGATGCAGAAGCACCTGGCCTGGTACACGGAGGGGCTGGGGCACGCGACCGATTGCCGCCGCCGCCTCTTCGAGTGCCGTACCCACGAGGACGTGTGGGCGGTCTTCACCTCCTACTGGGACCGACACTGGGAGGAGGCCACGCCCGCCGACCGCGCGAACGCGGCGGTGATAGAGCCCGTCCAGGCCTAGGCGAGCGCCTCGTCGAGGCGGCGTCCCTCCACCGGCCCCATCTCGAGCCCCAGCAGCGACGCGAGCGTGGGCGCCACGTCCCGGCTCGTGATGGGCCCGAGCGCCCCCGCGCGCCGCACGCCCGCCCCCGCCGCGAGGAAGAAGGCGGCGTTGTCGGGATGCTCCGGCCGCTGACCGTGGGTGCCGCGATAGCGCGGCGGCGCGAGGAGATCGTCCCCGCGCGCCTCATCGCCGAAGCAGTAGCCCGGCGCCGCGTCGAGCACCAGGTCGCCGGCCAGCGCGTTCTCGTGGGGCGCGGCCAGGCCGAGCCCCTCGTAGTCCTCCGCGGGCCACGCGCCCGCCACGCCCTCGAGGCCGGCCAGCTCGCGCGCGAGGTCGCGAGCCAGCCGCGCGCGGTCGCCGTCTCCCGCGAGGTAGACGTAGCCGGCGCCGTGATTCATCACGAGCCGCGCCTCGGCGCTCGCGACGCGCCCCTCGCCGTCCACCGCGAGCAGGCCGCGGCGGCGAAGGTGCACGTTCACCCGGATCTCGCGCTCCGCGGGCAAGAAGCCGTGGTCCGACACGACGAACACGACGGTGTCGCGGTCGAGCGCGCCGGCGGGGAGCGCGGCGAGCACCTGACCGATCAGGCCGTCGATGTACTCGATGGCCCAGCGCGCCTCGGGCGAGCGCGGCCCGAAGAGGTGCTGGTGGCTGTCCGCGCAGAGAAAGTGCAGCAACAGCAGCTCGGGCCGCCGCCCCCGGACGAGGTGCGCGGCCACGTCCGCCACCATCGCGTCCTTGAGGAAGCGCTTGGGCAAGAGCGCCCACTCCCCCTGCCGGTCCATGGGATAGCCGAGCGCCCCCAGCTCCTGCCACACTGCCCGCGCGGTGTGGGCCTCGAACACGCGCTGGTCCTTGAAGAAGGGCAGGTTCCAGTCGAGCGTGTCGGCGTGGCGCGTGCATGGCCAGTCCACCGCGGCAGTGCTGCGTCCCGTCGCATGGGCGTGGTCGTAGAGGGTCGGCGCGCGCAGGATGGCGCGCGCGTCGTACACGGGGTCGCCGGTGAGATCCTGGCTGACCCCGGTGGCCCGATCCAGGATGTGGTTGCCCACCACCCCGTGCGTGCGCGGCCGCACGCCGGTGACCAGGCTCACGTGGGTGGGCCAGGTGGTGCTGGGAAACACCGCCTGCATGCTCGCCGACACGACGCCGCGCGCAGCGAGCTGCCGCAAGATCGGGATCCGCAGCGCGGGGTCGTCCCAGTAGAAGCCCGCGAAGCCGTCGATGCTGATGAGCAGGGCCCGGCGCATGCCCGCCCGCCGCTACTGGCTCTTGCCGCGCCCGGCGATCTCCCAGACCGCCTCGACCTTGTCCCCGCGCATCGCGTAGAGCTGGTCGTAGAGGTTGAAGGTGGGATCGCAGTGCGGCGGGAAGAACTCGATGCGGTCGCCGAGGCGGGGCGCGCGGTCGGGGTCCACGATGGTGAGGCGGCCGTGCTCGTCGCCCGCCCACGTGAACTCGAGACCCGGCCACTCCACCGTCTCCGGCGGGAACGGACGGTCCGTCGAGAACGCCTTGAAGCCGCCGTCGACGATGGCCAGCTCGGCGCTCGGGCGGCTCACCACCGTGGTCAGCACGGTGAGGGCGGTCTCGAACTGATCGTTGATCTTGCCGCCCTTGGCGCCGATGCGGCGGTAGTCGATGTCCATCACGCAGTAGGACCCGGATTGGAGCTCGGTGAGCCCCGGCAGCTCGGGGTCGATGTCGAACGTACCGGTGGACCCGCCGGTCACGATCTCGGTCGGCAGCCCGTGCTTCTCGAAGAGATCGCGGGTCTTCATGAGCCGCTTCATCCACTTGTGCGACGCCTTGCGCCGCGCCGCCCAGCCGACCACGTGCGCGCAGTGCCCGGCGTAGCCCTGGAGCCCGCGGAGGTTCAACACGCGCTCGTTGGCCACGAGCTTGCCGAGGTGCAGCGCGGGCTCGCCCGGCTCGGCCCCGGTGCGGCGGCCGCCGACCTCCACGTCCACGAGCACGTTCAGCACCTTGCCCGCGCGGCTCATCGCCGCGGCCAGCTCGCGGATGTTGTCGGCGTTGTCCACCACCGCGAGCGTCTCCGGGTTGCGGTCGAGCACCTTGAGCAGGCGTCCGATCTTCTCCGCCCCCACCACCTCGGTGGTGATGAGGAGATTGCGGACCCCCGCCGCCGCCATCACCTCCGCCTCCGCCACCTTGGCCACGCACACGCCCACCGCCCCGGCCGCGATCTGACGGCGCGCGATCTCCGGGCACTTGTGCGTCTTCGCGTGAGGGCGCAGCTTTTTTCCCACCGTCTTCACATGGGTGGCCATCTTCTGGACGTTGCGCTCGAAGCGGTCGAGATCGAGGAGGAGCGCGGGCGTGGGCAGCTCGGCTTTCGTCATGGCGTGGGGAGCATAGCACGGCGGCGCCGGGCCGGATCAGCCGCCCCCGTCCTCGAGGCTCACGCGATCGGATAGCTCGTTGCGGTCGTCACGCCGCCGGGGGAAATGCGTCGAGAGCGCGGCGCCGAGCGCGGCAACCGCGCCGACCAGCCCCTCGCGAGGCCGGCCCTCGCGCAGATGTTCGATGACCCGCGCCACGAGCTCGTCCCAGTAGCCCTGGCCCACCCGCTGGTGAATCCCCGTGTCGCCGATCACCGCCACCTTCCGGTCGCCTACCGCCAGGTAGAGGAGCACGCCCGCGCGCTCCGCGGTCTGGTGCATGCGAAGACGCTCGAAGATCTCGATCGCCCGCGCCATCGCGTCTCCGGCGCAGCGGTGATCCAGATGGACGCGGATCTCGGCGGCGGTGCCGCGCTCGGCGTGGGCGACCGCCTCTGCCACCGCGTCGAGATCGGCATGCGACGCGAACCCTCTGAGCCATCGTGGATGTCGCGCCATGGCCGCTACCAGCTTCCGCTCGAGCCGCCGCCGCCGAAGGACCCGCCCCCGCCACTGAAGCCGCCGCCGGACGATCCGCCCCCCGAGAAGCCGCCGCCCCCGAAGCCGCCGCCGCCATAGTAGGGACCGCCCCAGCCGCGGGAGCCGCCGGTCCAGCCGTGACGGCGCGCGTAGGCGGCGTTGCGCTGCGCGGCCATGACCATGCCCACGATCACGAGGACGACGAAGAGGAGCGGGACGAACGCGGGAACGCGGTCGCGGTCGCGCCGAGGCTCGCGGCGCCCCTCGACGCGGAACTCCCCGCGGATGGCGGCGTCGATGGCGTCGAGCCCGGCGTCGATGCCGCCGGTGATCTGCCGCTCGCGGAAGCGGGGCACGATGACGGTGTTGATGATCGACGAGGCCACCGCGTCGGTCAGGGTGGGCTCGAGCCCATAGCCCACCTCGAGGCGCAACTTCCGGTCCTCGAGGAAGATGAGGAGGATGACGCCGTTGTCGAGCCCCTTCTGCCCGATCTTCCAGCGCTCGGCGAGCCGGATGGAGAAGTCCTCGAGGCTCTCACCCTCGAGCGAGCGGAAGATCGCCACGACGACCTGGTTCTGGCTGGTCCGCTCGCGCTCGGCGAGCTTGGCCTCGAGGCGGTCGCGCTCCGCGAGACTCAGCGCGCCCGCGTAGTCGTTGATGCGCCGGGTGGGCGCGGGGGGGACGGTGAGGCCCAGGGCCACCGTCGCGGACAGCGCGGCGACGGCGAGGGCGAGCGCGAGCGCCATGTGGATCGGGCGCACCGGTAGCCTCCGCGGGCCGCGGGCTAGAACTTGACCTTGGGCGCGGTCTCGCTGCCCGGGGCGGCTTCGAAGTAGGCCTTTTCCTTGAAGCCGCGGAAGGCGGCGACGAGGCTGGCGGGGAAGAGGCGAATCTGGGTGTTGTAGCCCTGCACCACTTCGTTGTACCGACGGCGCTCGACGGCGATCCGGTTCTCCGTCCCCTCGAGCTGGCTCTGCAGCGCGAGGAAGTTCTGGTTCGACTTGAGCTCGGGGTAGCGCTCCACGGTGACGAGCAGCCGCGACAGCGCGCCGCCCAGCTGGGCCTGCGCCTCCTGGAACTTCCGGAGCGCGTTGGGGTCGTTGAGCATCTCGGGCGTGAGGGTCATCTGGGACGCGCTCGCGCGCGCGCGCGTGACCTCTTCGAGCACGGTGCGCTCCTGGGCGGCGAAACCCTTCACCGTCTCGACGAGGTTCGGGATGAGGTCGGCGCGCCGCTGATACACCGTCTGCACCTGCGCCCAGGCCGCATTGACACCCTGCTCGGCCCCCACCAGCCGGTTGTTCACCCCCACGCCCCACATGAAGAGGCCGCCCACGACCACCAGCAGCACCACGAGCGCGACGATGATGGCTTTCATGGGTGCCAGTATAGCGTGGTCCGCCCCGTGTTGACCGACCTCGGGCCCCATGCTAAGAAACGGGCGTACCCGCCGACCGAGGAGGCGCTCGCCATGGATCTCAACTACTCTCCCGAGGACGTCGCATATCGCAAGCACGTGCGGACGTGGCTCGAGCAGCACCTGCCGTCCTCCCCGCCTCGCACGCTGGAAGAACGGAAGATCTGGCACCGCACGCTCTACGAGGGCGGCTTCCTCGGCATGGGCTGGCCCAAGGAGTACGGCGGCCAGGGCGCCCGCCCCATGGAGCAGGCCATCGTCGCCGATGAGATGGCGCGGGCGGCCGCACCGGCCCCCACCAACGGGCTCGGCCTCGGCATCGTCGGCCCCACCATCGTGGTCCACGGCAACGAATGGCAGAAGAAGCGGTACCTCCAGAAGATCCTCACCGCCGAGGAGATGTGGTGCCAGCTCTACTCCGAGCCGAACTCCGGCTCCGATCTGGCCTCTCTCAAGACCAGCGCCGAGGACAAGGCCGACCACTTCGTGGTCAATGGGCAGAAGATCTGGACCAGCGGCGGGAAGGTGGCGGACTGGGGTCTCCTCCTCGCGCGCACCGACTCCAAGGCGCCGAAGCACAAGGGCATCACGTGCTTCCTCATGAGCATGCGCCAGCCCGGCGTCGAGGTGCGGCCGCTCAAGCAGATCACGGGCTCGGCGGAGTTCTGCGAAGTCTTCATGACGAACGCGCGCGTGGAGAAGGAGAACCAGATCGGCAAGCTCGGCGAGGGCTGGGCCATCGCCAATACCACACTGGGCTACGAGCGCGGCGGGCGCTCGCTGGCGCGCATCTCCGGCTATGCCGCGCAGTATCACCGCCTGGTCGGCGCGGCGAAGAAGCTCACGCGCAGCGGGCGGCCGCTCATCGAGAGCCCGACGGTGCGTCAGCGGCTCGCCAAGATTTGGGCGGACCTCGAGGTCGAGCGCTACAACGCCCTCCGCGTGCTCACCCAGCTGGAGAAGGGCGAGCATCCCGGCGCGGGGGGATCGCTCACCAAGCTCTCCTACTCGGAGTTCGAGAAGCGCTTCATGGAGGTGGCGCAGGAGATCCTCGGCGCCTACGGTCAGCTCACCGACGGCGCGCCCGCCGAGCTCGCGCTGGAGATCGATACCGCGGTCGGCGAGATGGGCACCTGGGCCTACGGCTTCCTCTGGTCGCGCGCCGGCACCATCTACGCCGGCTCGTCCGAGATCCAGAAGAACGTCATCGGGGAGCGCATCCTGGGCCTGCCCAAGGAATCCCGCGCGGACCGTGGAGGCGCCCGGTGAACTTCTCGTTCAGCGACGACCAGGTCCTCCTGAAGAACTCCGCCCGCGCCCTCCTCGACGAGCGGTGCAAGCCCGAGCACGTGCGCGCCATGATGGACGACACGACGGGCTACGGGGAGCCCCTCTGGGGCGAGATGGCCAAGCTCGGCTGGCTCGGCCTGCCCTTCCCGGAGCAATACGGCGGCGCCGGGCTCGGCCTCGTCGAGCTCGCGCTGATCCACGAGGAGATGGGGCGCGCCGCGTATCCCGGCCCCTTCCTCGCCACCGTGGTGCTGGGCGGCGTCCCGATTCTCCTCGGCGGCTCGCCGGCGCAGAAGGAAAAGTGGCTGCCCGCCATCGCGTCCGGCCGCGCCCGCCTCAGCGCCGCGCTCCAGGAGGATCGCCTCGACGCTGATCCCGCGGGCGTCATCACCACCGCCACCCGGACCGGCGACGGCTGGGCGCTCAGCGGGGTGAAGCGCTTCGTGCCCTGGGCGCACGTGGCGAACGCGGTGCTCGTTCCCGCACGCGGGCCGGAGGGGCTTTCGCTGTTCCTGGTGGATCCCAAGGGCGCGGGCGTCACGCTCAAGCCCGTCACCGGCATGGATCTCACCACGCGCTGGTCGGAGCTGCGCCTGGACGGCGCACGCGTGGGCGCGGATGCCCTCGTCGGTGGGGCGGGCGGCGGCACCCCCATCCTCGAATCCACGCTGCGGCGGGCCGCGGTGTGCGCGTCGGCGGAGATGCTGGGCGCGGCGCGCCGCGCGCTCGACATGGCGGTGGGGTACGCCAAGGTGCGCGAGCAGTTCGGCCAGCTCATCGGCACCTTCCAGGCCATCCGCCACAAGTGCGCCGAGATGCTGATGGAGGTGGAGAACAGCCACTCCGCGGTCTACTACGCGGCGTGGGCCCTGGAGGCGGGCGCGGAGGACGCCGCCGTCGCCGCCTCGATCTGCAAGTCGTACGTGAGCGAGTCGGCGCGCAAGGTGTGCGGGGAGGCCATACAGGTGCACGGGGGCATCGGCTTCACCTGGGAGTACGACCTCCACCTCTACTTCAAGCGCGCCAAGTCGCTCGAAGTGCAGTTCGGCGACGCCGAGTACCACCGGGAGCTCATCGCCAGGCACGTCGCCGCGACGTCATGACTTCCGGCCCGCTCGCCAATGTCACGGTCGTCGACCTGACGTCGTACATTGCCGGGTCCTACGCGGCGATGATGCTGGCCGATCTCGGCGCCGACGTCATCAAGGTGGAGGGCCTCGAGGGCGACTCGTTCCGCGAGCTGCCCGGCTTCTACGGATGGAATCGCGGCAAGCGGTCGCTGGCGGTGAACCTGAAGGAGCCGGAGGGGCGCGCCGTCGTGCACCGCCTGGCCCGCCTTGCCGACGTGGCCATGGAGAACATGCGGCCGGGCGTGGTGGAGCGCCTGGGCGTGGGCTACGACGACCTCCGCGCGATCAACCCGCGCATCATCTACTCGTCGGTGACCGCCTTCGGTCCCGATGGGCCCTATCGCGAGCGCCCCGGCTTCGACCCCCTGCTCCAGGCCATGGGCGGCGTGATGGCGACGCAGGGGTTCGGGGGCCCGCCAAAGTACATGCGCATCGCGGTCACCGACTACTACACCGCGGCGCTCTCCTGTCAGGCCATCCTCGCCGCGCTGTTCGTGCGCGAGCGCACGGGACGCGGCCAGCACGTGCGCACCTCGCTCCTGCAGGGGGTGATGGCGCTGCAGTCCGGGAGCGTGGTGGACTATCCGGGCCTCGAGCGGGTCTACAAGGAAACGCCCACCTACCGGATCTATCAGGCGCAGGACGGCGAATGGCTGTTCCTCGCCGTCGGCAACCAGTCGTTCTGGCGCAAGCTCTGCCAGGCGATCGGCCACCCCGAGATGGCGGACGATCCGCGCTTCGGCTCCTGGCTGGCCCGACGCGACAACGGCGACCAGCTCATGACGCTGCTCGAAGAGACGTTTGCGTCGAAACCCCGCGACGCCTGGCTGCGCATCCTCGCCGAGCACGACATCCCCGCCGCGGGGACGCAGACAATGCTCGACTTCATGAAGGATCCGGCGGTGACACACCACGAGATGGTCGTGCACTACGACCACCCCGAGATCGGGCCGCTGTCACTGATGGGCCAGCCGCTGCGCTTCTCGGAGACGCAGGCCGAGGATGCCGGCCCGCCGCCCACGCTGGGCCAGCACACCGACGCCGTGCTCCGCGAGGCCGGCTACCGCGACGACGAGATTGCCGATCTCCGCCGCCGCCAGATCGTGGGCGGCAAGCGGCCGGGCCCGTGACCGGCTACTCGAGCACCTCGTCGGCGCGGAGCAGCATCGCCCTCGGCACCGGCAGCCGCAGCACCCGGGCCACCCGCAGGTTGACGATGAGCTCGTGCTTCGTCGCCTGAATCACCGGCATGTCCCCCGGTCGGCTGCCCCGAAGCACCTGGGTGGTGTAGACGCCCAGCTGCCGGTTCGCGTCGGCGATGCTGATGCCGTAGGAGAGAAGACCGCCCGCGTCCACGAACTCCCGGAACGGATACACGGTGGGAAGCGCATGCCGGGCGGCGAGGGCGGTGATGCGACGCCGCTGCTCGGTCAGAGACCGCGCGACGTCCACCAGCAGCACGTCCACGCGCGACTGGACGAGCGTGTCGAAGGCGGCGCCGAGCGCGCGCTCGGTGCTCGCCCCGACGACGCCCAGCTTGAGCCCCCGCGTATCCGCGGCGGTCTGGGCTCCTCGCGTGCGCGACTCGCTGTCGGGGTCATCGGGGTTGACGAGGAAGCCGATCGCCCTCGCCCCGGGAACGAGCTCGTGGACGATCTCGATCCCCTTCGCGCCCAGATCGTCGATGATGAAACGCACGCCGGTGACGTTGTTGCCGGGGCGGCTCTGATTCGTCATCAGGCCGAGCTTGACGGGATCCTCGCTCATCGCGAAGACGATCGGCATGATGGGCGGGACCATCGGCTTGGCGCGGACGGCGGACTGCGCGCCCCCGGTGGTCACGACCACGGTCACCGGGCGGCGCGCCAGCTCGTTGGCCAGCTCCGGGATGCGGTCGGGCTGGCCGTCGGCGAACCGGGACTCCACGAGGACGTTCATCCCCTGGACGTAGCCGGCTTCCTTCAAGCCCTGATGGAACGCGGCGACGATCGGCCGCGATTCCTCCGCCGACCAGCCGCTGAGATAGCCGATGATCGGCCGCTTGGTCACCGGGTTCGGCTCACGCGGCCCCGGAACGCGTCCTTGCGCGCAGCCGCCGTGGGTCCAGACGACGGCCCCCGCTCCCACGAGCCGAACGAATGATCTCCGGTCGAGCCTCATACCGACGCCCCTTCTCGCCGCGTCGCCGCGGCAGCCCGCCGATCTTCCACCAACTATTGAGCCAACGCAATCCGAGAGGGAGCGCGCCCCCATGACCTACGAGGCGATCCGTTACGAGCTGGCCGATCATGTCGCGACCGTCACGCTCGACCGGCCCGACGTCCACAACGCCATGAACAACGCGATGCGCCGCGAGCTGACCGAGGTCTTCACGCGCCTGGCCACCGAGGATACCGTGCGGGTGGTCCTCGTCACGGGCGCGGGGGAGCGCGCCTTCTCGGCGGGGGCGGACATCCGCGAGTTCGTCGAGCCGCTGGTGCCCACGCAGTTCCGCGAGGAGCGCAGGCGCATCGACTTCCGCCAGGCGATGGACCGGTGTCCGCAGCCCATCATCGCCGCCATCCGCGGCTACGCCTTCGGCGGCGGGCTCGAATTGGCGCTCGCCTGCGACATCCGCATCGCCGCCGACGATGCCCAGCTCGGCCTCACCGAGATCAACCTGGCCATCATCCCCGGCGGCGGCGGCACCCAGCGGCTGCCTCGGCTCGTCGGCCGCGGCAAGGCGCTCGAGATGATCCTCACCGGCATGCGCGTGCCCGCGGAGGAAGCCCTCCGCATCGGGTTGGTCGAGCGCGTGATTCCGGCGGCGGAGCTCGCCGGCGCCGCCGCCACCTTCGCGCGCACCATCGCCGCGAAGGCTCCGATCGCCCTCCGCTACGCCAAGGAAGCGGTGGTGGGCGGGATGGCCCTGCCGCTGGCCGACGGCATTCGCCTGGAGGCGGACCTCTCGACCTTGCTCCGCACCACCGAGGATCGTCTCGAAGGCGCCCGCGCCTTCCTCGAGAAGCGCAAGCCGAACTGGTCGGGTCGCTAGCCGGGGGCCGTAAGATGGCGAGGGAATGCCCTTCGCCTACTTCAAGCGGCTCAATCGCGCGCAGCAGGCGATCTATCTCCGCAGCGACGCCATCAGCGCCGTGCCGCTGCCGAACGCGGCGGCCCTGCGCCCGCGGGTCGCCGCGCTGGCCGCCGCGCTCGCGGGCGAGGAGCGGACGGCGACCGAGTCGGCCGCCCAGCAACTCGTGAGCGCGCTCGCCGGCGCGTTGCGGCTGCCGCCGGTCCGGGTGCAGGTGCTCGCCGCCCGGCCCCACGCCCGCTGGGGCGAGCTCCATGGCCTCTACGAAATGGAGCCCCGCAGCGGGAAGGCGCCGCTGATCACGCTCTGGATGCGCACCGCCAAGCAGCGCCGGGTGGTCGCGTTCCGCACCTTTCTCCGCACACTGCTCCACGAGGTGGGGCATCATCTCGACTACGCGGGGCTGGGGCTCGGGGACTCGTTCCACACCGAGGGCTTCTACGCGCGGGAGTCTCACCTCTTCCATCAACTGGTTTCCGACACCGTGAGTCCGGAGAAAGGCCCCAGCGTGGAGGAGTCCCTGGCGCGCTTGGCGCGCGCCGCCGACGACCTCGCCGCGGCCATCGCGGGCGCGGACGACGCGGCCCTGTCCCGTCGGCCATCCGCCCATGCCTGGAGCGCGAAGGAAGTCGTCTGCCACGTGCGGGATACCGAGGAGCCCTTCCTCGGCTTCTTCCAGGCCATGCTCGACCGGGACGAGCCCCGTTACGACGACGGCGGCGCGCCCGAGCGCTGGGTGGACGACCGTCAGTACCGGCGCAACGACACCGCGGAAGCGCTCCAGACGTTCCGGCGCCGGCGGATGGAGTCGCTCGCCTTCCTGGGCCATCTCAGCCCGGCGCACTGGGAGCGGCGCGGCGTCCACCCCGTCCGGGGGACGCTCACGCTGGCCCAGTTCGCGGCCCTCCTCGCCGCCCACGACACGGATCACCTCGACCAGCTCCGACGGGCATTGATGGGAAACACCTGACGTGCGGTAGAATCCGGCACGGCCCGCTCCGCAGCGTCGCGATGCGCGGCATGCACCCGAACGCGAAAGGAGGCCCGTCATGGCCCGATTCCGGAACCGCCGGTGGATGGTCGCCGGCCTCGCCCTCGCCGCCGTCCTGCTCTCGCTGGGGCTCTACGCCACCGCCCAGCAGGTCGAGGAATCGAAGCGCGACCGCACGGTGCCGATCGCCGGCGGCAATTACCACGTGCTTCCGGCGACGCTCGAGACCACCCAGTGGGGCTGGCTCGATCCCAAAGAGCCGCCCAAGCTCGTCGTGAACTCCGGGGACACCGTGGCCGTCGAGACCATGATGCATTCCCACAACAAGATCGTCCCTGGCACCACCATGGACGAGATCGTCGCGCTGCGGCGCGCCAACCCCGGCGGCGGCCCGCATTCCCTCACCGGCCCCATCTACGTCAACGGCGCCGAGCCCGGCGACGTGATGGAGATCCGCATTCTCAAGATCGTGCCCAAGGCCTTCGGGACCAACTTCAGCCTGCCCGGCAAGGACTTCCCCACCATCGGCGTGCTGGCCTCCGAGATGCCGAACGGGTATCTCAAGTACTTCTACCTGGACTGGGACAAGCGGCAGGCCGAGTTCAAGCCGGGCATCACGGTGGACTTGCAGCCCTTCCCCGGCACACTCGCCGTCGGCATCGACCCCAAGGATCCCTCGCCTCGCAAGGGCGGCGCCACCGATCCCATGGCGCCGGTGTCCACGCTGCGGCCGTGGAAGAACGGCTCCAACATGGACATCAACGAGCTGCAGGAAGGCTCCACGATCTACATTCCCATCTTCCTCAAGGGCGGGCTCGTGTGGACGGGCGACTCGCACTGCCGCCAGGGCAACGGCGAGGTGAATCTGACCGCGCTCGAGTGCTCGTATCGCGAGATCGTCATGCAGCTCATCGTGCGCAAGGACATGAAGCTCGAGTGGCCGCGCATCGAGACGCGCACGCACTGGATCATGACCGGCTTCGACGAGGACCTGAACAAGGCGATGGTCGCCGCAGTGCACGAGACCGTCGACTTCCTGGCCGCGCAGAAGCTGGTGCCGCTGGACCGGTACGAGGCCTATGCGCTGACGTCGATGGTCGGCGACTGCCGGGTCAGCCAGGTCGTGGACGTCCGCAAGGGCGTGCACTGCATGATCCCGAAGAGCGTGTTCGCCAAGAAGTAGCCGGTGGCGCGCCGCGCGGCGCTGCTCGCCGTCGTCCTGCTCGCCGCCGCCCCCGCGTGGGGCGGCGGCGAGCTCTCCGTGGTCACAACCACCACCGATCTGAAGAACCTGGTGGAGGCGGTGGGCGGTGACCGCGTCCGCGTGGAGAGCCTGACCCCCGCCGTTCACGACCCCCACGCCGTCGAGGTGAAGCCGGGGCAGCTCGCGCGGCTCCGCGAGGCGGCCCTGCTCGTGCGCATCGGGCTCGACCACGAGCCCTGGCTCGCTCGCGCCGTCCAGACCGCAGGCAATCCCGCGCTGGCCCGCGGCGCGGCGGGCGATCTCGACGTCTCCGCGGGAATCGAGCTCCTCGACGCGGAGACAGTGCGGGCGCGGCCCGCGCGCGGGGGGCACGTCCACGGACTCGGCAACACCCATTACTGGCTGGACCCGGAGAACGCCCGCATCATCACCGCGAGCATCCTCGGCGGTCTCGCGCGGGTGGCGCCGGCGGACCAGGCCGTCTTCACCGCCAATCGAGCGCGCTTCCTCGCGCGTCTCGACGCCGCCCTCGCTCGCTGGACCCGGGACGCCGCGCCGCTGCGCGGCCTCCGCGTGGTGGTGGCGCACGACTCGTGGCCCTACTTCGCGCGCCGCTTCGGCCTCGTCATCGTGGCCGCCATCGAGCCCAGCCCGGGGGTGCCCCCCTCCCCGCAATCGCTCGGCGCCTTGATCACCCACATGCGCGACGGCGCGGTGCGGCTGGTGATCGACGAGCCCTGGTCGAATCCCGCGGTGGTGAGCCAGGTCGCCGCGCGCGGCGGCGCTCGCGTCGTCACGCTGCCCGCCTCGGTAGGCGCGGATCCCGAAGCCGCCGACTACGTGGCCCTCTTCGACGTCGACATCCGCCGCCTCGTCGAGGCCGCCGCGGCGGCCCCGCGCTAGGCCCGAGCTCCGCGTCATGCTCGACGTCCTCGCCCTGCCCTTCCTCGCCTGCCTCGTGCTCACCGGAATCCACGTCTACCTGGGACTGCACGTCCTCGCCCGCGGCGTCATCTTCGTGGACCTGGCGCTCGCCCAGGTCGCCGCGCTCGGCATCACGGCGGCGTTCCTCGCGGGGCATGCGATCCAGAGCCCGGCCGCCTACTGGTACGCGCTGACCTTCGCGGTAGCGGGCGCCGGCTTTCTTGCCGCCTCTCGCACCCACCGGGTTGCCCTCCCCCAGGAGGCCATCATCGGGATCGTCTACGTGGTGTCCGCGGCGGCCGCGATCCTCGCGCTCGACCGCGCGCCGCAGGGCGCGGAGCAGATCAAGCAGCTCCTGGTGGGCAGCATCCTCACCGTCACGCCCACCGAGGTGGGCACGGTGGCCGCGCTGTACGCGGCGCTCGGCGCGCTCCACTGGCTCGTGCGCCGCCCGCTCCTCGAGATCTCGCTCGACGCCGGCGGCGCGCGGGCCCGCGGCCGGCGCGTCGTGGCGTGGGACGCTCTCTTCTACGTCACGTTCGCCGTCGTGGTCACGAGCTCGGTGCGCCTCGCCGGCGTGCTGCTCGTGTTCGCCTATCTCGTGATCCCCGCCGCGCTGGCGGTGCTCGTGGTCGCGTCGGTCCGGGCGCGGCTGGCCGTCGGCTGGACGGTGGGTGTGCTCGCCTCGGCAGGAGGGCTCGCCGCCGCGTATCGATGGGATCTCCCCACGGGGGCGAGCGTCGTCACCTGCCTCGGCGCCGTGCTGGCGGCCGCCGCGCTCGCCCGCGGCGCCGCCGCGCTCGCGGGGGCGGCGCGGCGCGAAGGGTGGCGCGCACTCCGCGGCGCCGGGACCGTTGTCTGCGGGGCGATCGCACTGGGCGGTGTGCTGCTGCTGCTCTTCCCCGCCATGGATCATCCCTGGCTCGATGTGCTCGAGGCCGGCATCCCCGCCGTGCGCCGGCTCTTCCTCACGCCGGCCGAGCGCCAGGCGGACGCCGAGAGCCGCCGCGCCCTCGTGGCCGCCGAGACCGAGCTGGCTCGCCTGCGCGCGCTCCATGAGGACGCGCGGTGGGGCCGTCGCCCGCTCCCGCCGGAGACGCTTGAGCGCCTCCGACAATTTCTGGCCGGGCGCGGCGAGATCGCGGCGGGCGATCGGCTGGTGCTGGCCACGCACCGCGCCCGGGCGAGGAGCCGTCAGCGCTGGGTGCTCGGCGCGCCCCTCTTCCTGGCCGGGGCGGCGGGGGCCCTCACGCTCTGCCGCGGGCGCGCCACCGGCTCGTAGAGCCGGCCCGTCTGCACCGTCTGGTGGTAGCCGAACAGCATCCACTCGACCGCCCGGGCGGTGAGGCCCAGGGCTCGCGCCTCCGCGCGGATCAGCGTCAAGAACTCGAGCCAGTGGGACACCCCGAAGCCGCGCCCGTCCGGCCGCGCGCGGACTGCGCCGATGGCGTGCAGGAGCTGCCAGACGCGGATGTCGAGCACGCCGTAGCGACGGGGATCGAGCAGCGTGAGGATGGCGGAGGCGGTGGGGACGCTTACGCCCTTGAGCGCGGTGAGCAGCGCCATTCGCTCCGCCTCGTCGCGGGTGGCGAGGACGGCCCGCGACACGCGCCGGACGGTGGCCGCGGAGTGACGCCGGTAGTGGAGCATCGCGCGCGGGCTCTTCCAGTGGCACATGTCGAGAAAGTCGCGCCGTCCGAATTCGCCGGCTCGGCGCACGCCGCTGAGGCGCGCGATGAGGCGCGCGGTCCCGGGGTCCTCGGGACGACGGGGCAGCGCGCGGAGGAGCGCGCTCAGGTCGCGACAGGGAACCCGGCCGGTGCCCACCGCGTCAGCAGGTCGCGCCGGCCTCGAGCGTGGCGAGGTAGTGCGGGGCGTCGGGGAAGCCGATGGGCCGGATGGCGGGCAGGGTGACGCCGGCGTCGCGGTGCGCGGCCACGAAGGCGGCGAGCGCGCGATAGTCGCCGACCGCGCCGAGCGCGCCGAGCAGGCGTTCCGGCACTCCGTCCGGGCCCGGCGTCCTGTCGTACGCGGCCACTTCCGCGCGGAAGCCGCTCTTCTCCAGCATCGCGCGATAGAACGGCAGCGCGAGATAGCGTGTCAGCTCGGTTCGGAACGTCCCCAGCGCGGCGCCGCGGTCCACTGTGATGGCGGCGGGGACGGCGGCGACGACCTCGAAGCCGGCCAGCGGCTTGCCCGCGCGCTCCCGCCCGCGGCGGATGGCGGGCAACGCCTCGCGACGGATGTAGTCGGGCGCGGCGAGCCACAGCACGGCGCCGTCGGCGATCTCGCCGGCGAGCTCCAGCATCTTCGTGCCGAGCCCCCCGAGCAGGATGGGCGGAGGCTCGGGCAGGCGGGGGAGCCCGATCTGCCACGTCACCTGATACCGGGCGCCCGTGTGCTGAACCTTGCCCGTGAGCGCGCCGCGCAAGACCGACACGTACTCGCGCATCACGTCCAGCGGACGGCCCATGTCGAGACCGAGCGCCTGCGCCATCATCGGCGCGTGGCTGACCCCGATGCCCAGCCGCACCCGGCCGCCGGTGACGTCGGCGAGGGTGAGCGCCTCCTGGGCGAGGAGCACGGGATGGCGCGGGTAGATCGGGATCACGCCGCTGCCGAGTCCGACCCGCGGCGCGGCCGTCCCATAGGCGCCCAGCACGATGAGCGCGTCGCGCCCCATCCCGTGCGTCGTCCACACGCTGTCGTAGCCGAGCGTATCGGCTCGGGCGGCGAGCGAGACGGCGTCCGAGAGGGCGGCGCCGGCGTTGATGAAGCAGGCGATGCGCGCCACTAACGAGGCCTCACGCGCGCGGCCGGACGCCGACCGCGGCAAGCAGCGCGGCCAGGTCATCGCCCCTGTCGATGCGATAGCAGACGCCCGTCATGCCCACGGCCCGCGCGGCGTCGACGTTTTGATCCCAGTCGTCCACGAACACGCACTCCGCGGGCGTCACCGCGAGCCGCGCCGCCGCCAGCTCGAAGATCTCGGCCTGGGGCTTGGCCATGCCCACCTCGGCCGAGCACACGATGTCGTCGAAGAGATGGTGGATGCGCATCTCGTGCTCGAGGCGTCCGCGGAGCGCGCAGTCCGCGTTGCTCAGCACCGACACCTTGTAGGGTGGCCGCAACCGCTCGACCAGCTCGAGATTGGCCCCGATCGGCCGCTGCGAGAGCCGCCAGCTCTCGTGCAGGGGCGGAAGCGTCTTCCCCGCGCGAGTCTCCAGCTCGGCGTGGGCCCGCGCCTTCCACGCCTCGGGATCCCCGATCCCCCGCTCGATGTCCCGCCAGGTCTCCGTGCGATAGAGCGTCTCGAACACCGAGGAGCGCGGCAGCCCGTGGTGCTCGGAGAGCGCGCGGGCCACCTCCCAGCGCATATCCCAGAGGACGCCGCCGAAATCGAAGACGATCGCGCGGAGGCTAATAGCGGTTGGCGGAGCCGGCCGGCGGCTTCTCCGCCTGCTTCTTCACGATGTCGCCGGACAGAGGCACCCACCCGCGCTGCTTGAGACAGGTCTCGTCGAGCACGCGGTCCTTGGTGCAGGCCGTGGTGTCACGATCGAAATCGGCGGAGGTGTAGTTACCGTTCGGCTTGTACCACTGCCTCTCGGGGTCGAGCGAGCATGCCCCGAGGGGGAGCGCGAGCGCGACGAGCGACGTGAGCGCGATGAGTCGAATCATGGCGGCATGATACCATGCAGGGCGGTGCTCGAAACCACCATCGCGGGCAGCTTACCCAAGCCAACGTGGCTGGCGCCGTCGCGGACCCTCTGGGCGCCGTGGCGGGTCGAGGGCCCCGCCCTCGACGAGGCCAGACGCGACGCGGTGATCCTCGCTCTACGCGAGCAGGAGCGCGCCGGCATCGACATCGTCACCGACGGCGAGCAGAGCCGCCGCCACTTCGTCTGGGGCTTCGTGGAGTCGCTCGAGGGCGTGGACTTCGGCAAGATGGTCACGATCGGCATCCGCGCCGACCGCTACAAGGCCCACGTCCCCACCGTGACCGCGCCAGTGCGCCGCCGCGGCCCCATCCATTCCGCGGAGATGTGCTTCGCGCGGGCCCATACCGACCGGCGGCTCAAGTTCACCATGCCGGGGCCCATGACCATCGTGGACACCATCCACGACGCCTACTACGGAGGCCGCGCCAAGCTCGGCATGGCCCTCGCCCGCCTCATCAACGAGGAGGCCCGCGAGCTGGAGGCCCTCGGCGTCGATGTAATCCAGCTCGACGAGCCCGCCTTCAACGTCTACATGGACGAGGTGCGCGACTGGGGGCTGGCCGCGCTCGACGCCGCCGTCGAGGGGCTCCGATGCCGCACCGCCGTGCACATCTGCTACGGCTACGGCATCAAGGCCAACAACGACTGGAAGAAGACGCTGGGCGGCGAATGGCGCCAGTACGAGCAGACCTTTCCGCTGATCGCGCGCTCCCGCATCGGCGGGGTGTCGCTCGAATGCGCGGCGTCGCGGGTGCCGATCGCGCTGATCGGCCTGCTCGAGGGCAAGGACATCCTACTGGGCGCGGTGGACGTGGCCACCGATACCGTGGAGACGCCCGAGGACGTGGCGCGGGTGATCCGCGAGGGCCTGAAGCACGCACCCGCCGCGCGCATCTTCCCCTGCACCAACTGCGGCATGGTCCCCCTCACGCGCGAGGTCGCCGAGGGGAAGCTGCGCGCGCTGGCCGCCGGAGCGGCCCTCGTGCGCAAGGAGCTGGGCGAGCGCCGATAAGGGGCCGCTCGCCTACGCGATCTTCACGATCCCGGGTTCGAGCTCTTCGAAGCGCTTGGCGACTTCGGGGTCGTGGCCGGTGACGACGCGATCCGGGCTGCCCGCGATTTCATCGATCCGGTCGAAGCCCTTGAGCATCTGCGGCAGGCTCGTGATGATCTGCACGGGGTCGCGCCGCTCGATGTTGCGGTAGAAGTGCGAGGCGTCCGAAGTCAGCACCACGGTGCCCTTCGCGGTCTCCACCGAGACCACCTGCAATCCCGCGGTGTGGCCGCCCACCCAGTGCGCGGTGATGCCCGGCAGCACCGGCATCTCGCCTTCGACCAGCCGCACCCGTCCCGCGTAGTTCAGCTTGACGAGGTCGGCGAGCGGCTCCGCCTCCGCGAACATGCGGTAGTGCGCGTACTGCCCGGCGAAGCCCGTCCAGAACTCCATCTCTTCCTTCTGGATCCAGAAGCGGGCGCCGGGGAAGAACTGGTAACCGTCCCAGTGATCCCAGTGCAGGTGCGAGATCAGCGCCACCGGTACGTCGGCCGCCTTCACGCCCACGCGATTGAGCATCTCCGCCGGGCTCACCCACTTGCGCGCCTCGCGCCGCTGCGCGTCGGCGGCGGAGAAGCCCGTGTCGAGCACCAGCGGATACGGCCCGCCCAGGATCACCCACAGGTAGAAGTGCAGCGTGAGCGTGGCGGTGGACGGCTCGCGGAAGAAGAACGTGCACTGCTGGGTGTCACGCTCCGCGTACTTGAGGGCGTACACCTGGTAGGGCATGGTCGGGCTCCTCTCCGCGGCGACCGCGGGGCTCAGTAGCCGAGGGCGACGCCGTCGCTGCGCGGATCGCAGCCGCCGTGACGCGCGCCGGTGGCGGGATCGATGGTGATGCCGTGCGCGTGGCCGGCCCGCTCGTTCCACGGGCCCCACTGGTTGACGGTGTGGCCCCGCCGCGCCAGCTCCGCGCCGGTCGTCGGGGGGAAGCGGCCCTCGAGGTTCAACAGGTCGCGGGGCTCGAGGAGGCCGAAGCGGCCGGAGAGCCAGCGGGGCGCCTCCATCGCCTGCTGCACGTCCAGGCCGAAATCGATCATGGCCGTGTAGGCCTGGAGATGGATCTGCGGCTGCCCGTCCGCCCCCATGCAGCCCATCACCTGCCATAGACGATCGCCGCGGAACGCGAGCGAGGCGATGAGGGTGTGCAGCGGCCGCTTGCCCGGCTCGAGACGGTTGGGGTGGGCGGGATCCAGGCTGAAGTAGGCGCCGCGATTCTGCATGACCACGCCGGTGCGCCCTGCCACCACTCCCGAGCCGAAAAGCCCGTAGACACTGTGGATCAGCGAGGCGGCGCTGCCCTCGGCATCCACCGCGGCGACGTAGACGGTGTCGCCGGCGAGCGTGCCGAAGCTCGGCACTTCGTCCCAGGGCAGCGCCCGCCGCATGTCGACGAGGCGCCGGCGCTCCGTCGCGTACTCCGGTGAAAGCAGCCGCTCCACCGGGACCTTGGCGAAGTCGGGATCGGCGAGCACCCGGTCGCGGTCGTGAAACGCGATCTGCTTCGCCTGGACGAGCAGGTGCACGTGATCGGGCCCGAGAAACTCCATGGCGCCGAGATCGTACGGCTCGATGAGGCGCAGCATCTGGAGCACCGAGACTCCCTGCGTCGGCGGCGGGGTCTCGTAGAGCGTGATGCCCCGATACGTCGAGGAGAGCGGCTCACCCCACCGCGCGCGCTGGGCCCGGAGGTCCCCCTCCTCGATGAGCCCGCCGCGGGCGCGCGACCAGCGCGCGATCTCGCGCGCCACCTCGCCCTCGTAGAAGCCGCCGCGGCCGGTCGCCGCGATGGCCTCCAGCGTCCGCGCGAGGTTGGGATTGCGCAAGCGCTGGCCTTCGCCGGGCGGCCGGCCCTCGGGCAGGAAGATCGCCGCCGCCTCGGGGCTCTCGGCGAACGTCGTCGCCATCGAGGCGATCCAGTAGGCGAGCCGCGCGCCCACCGCGAAGCCGTCGCGCGCGCACTCGATGGCGGGCGCGAGCACGCGTGGCAACGGCAGCCGCCCGTAGGCGGCATGCGCCTCGAGCCAGCTGTCGACCGCGCCGGGCACGGTCACGGTCGCGGGCAGCACCCCTCGATACGGCACCGCCGCGAGCCCGCGCGCCTCGAACGCGGCAATGGTCGCCCCGGCGGGCGCGCGGCCGCCGCCGTCGAGGAAGCGCACGCCACCTGTGCTCGCCGGGTGCACCAGCCAGAAAGAGTCGCCCCCGATGCTCGTCATGTGCGGGTAGACCACGCTCAGCACCGCGGCCGCCGCGATGCCGGCGTCCACCGCCGAGCCGCCGGCGCGAAGCATCGCCACGCCCGCGGTGGACGCGAGCACATGCGAGCAGGTCACCATGCCGCGCGCGGCCACCGTGGCCGGCCGCGGGGCCGCCACGTCCTGCACGTCGCCGGGGGCTATAGGGCGCGCTCCATCCAGAGGTTGGCGCGCGTGTTGCCGTTGTAGTCGGCGATGTCCCGAAAGCCGTAGGCGCGGTAGAGGTGGACGGCGGCGGCCAGGCGGTCCTCGCTGTCCAGGCGCAGCCGCGTGCAACCCAGCGCGCGCGCCTCGGCGAGGCACGCGTCCATCAGCGGCCGGCCCAGACCCTTGCCCTGATGGCGCGGGCGTATCCACATGCGCTTGACCTCGCCCACGCCCGGCTCGAGCACCCGCACCGCCGCCGTGCCCACCACGAGTCCCTCCGGATCCTCCACCACGAGCAGACAGCCACGCCGTCCGTCATAGGCCGTCTGCCAGTTCGCGATGTCCTTGTCGAGGCCCTCGCCGTCCAGCTCCTCGCCCAGCCAGGCGAGATACGCGCGGAGCTCGCGCACCACCGCCTCGTGATCATGTGAGGCGGCGCGGCGGATGCGGTAGCCGGACACCTCAGCGACGGGCGCGCTCATGGCCGGCGAGCCCGCGCTGCCAGAGGTACTCGGTCTCGCCGAGCCGCCGGCCCACCCACCGCGAGAGCACGAAGAGGAGGTCGCTGAGACGGTTCACGTACTTGAGGGGCCAGGGTGAGATCGTTTCGACGCGCGCGAGAGCGAGGACGCGCCGCTCGGCACGGCGGCACACCGTGCGCGCCTGATGGAGGAAGCCGCCCACGCGCCCGCCGCCGGGGAGGACGAAGGACTTGAGCGGCTTGAGATCCTTCTGGCATCGGTCCATGAGCTGCTCGAGCGCCTTCACCTCGGCCTCGCCGACCCGGTGCATGCCCTCGTAGACCGCGTCCTCGGGCGTGGCCAGCTCGCTGCCGAGGTCGAACAGCTCGTTCTGGAGCCGGCGGAACACCTCGTCGAGCCAGCGGTGGTCCTTGCTCTTCTTGAGCTGCTCCGCGTTGAAGACACGCGCCAGGCCGATGACCGCGTTGAGCTCGTCGATCGTGCCGTAGGCCTCGATCCGGGGCGCGTCCTTGGCGACGCGGCGGCCGCCGACCAGCGCCGTCTCGCCGCCGTCGCCGGTGCGTGTGTACACGCGGGTGATCCGGATCGCCATGGTCTGTCCTCCCCCAAAGGTCAGGCTAGCACAGTGCTAGACTGGCCACATGGGCGAGTGGACCGAAAATCTCGTGACCGCGCGTGACGCCGTCGCGGCCCTCGTGCGCGAGTGCCGACGCATCGCCGTGCTCGGCATGAAGACCGAGGCCCAGCGGGGCGAGCCGGCGTTCTACGTCCCCGAGTACATGGCGCGCGCGGGCTACGACATCGTGCCGGTGCCCGTGTACTACCCGGACGTGCAGCAGATCTTGAGCCGTCCGGTGTACCGCACGGTGGCCGCGATCGCCCCGCCGGTGGACATGGTGAACGTGTTCCGCCGCTCGAAGGACATTCCGCCCCACATCGACGACATCATCGCCGCGCGCCCGCGCGTGGCCTGGTTCCAGCTCGGCATCGTCAACGACGCCGCGGCGGAGCGGCTGGCGCGGGCGGGGATCCGCGTGGTGCAGGATCGGTGTCTGCTCGTGGAGCACCGGCGCCTGGGCTAGCCGCTCGGCGGACGAACCGGGCCACGTCGCCTCCGAGCGCCATGATGACGTCCGGCGTGAGCGCCACGAGCTCACCGGCGAGCGCGGGCAGCCGCTCCGGCTTCCCGTCCGCATGGCGCAGCAGCAGGGTGAGGTTCTTGCCCTCCACGTGGCCAGCGCGCTCATCGCCTGACGGAACAGCGGCGCGGTCAGCCAAGCGTCACCTCCCCTTGCCCCGTCGACACCGTCACGCGCTTGAGCCCGGGAGACCCGGTCACGATGCGAATGGGAGCCACGGCACCCGCGGACAGCTGCGCCAGCCGCGAGGGATCGGGTGTGGCGACCTCGATCCATGCGACCCCTCGAGCACCATTGGCGTGACGCGCCGGCATCGCGCCGGGAAAATCCGCGGGATCGTCCCACTGCATGAAGAAGGGCGGCCAGGATTCGGCGGCCGCCTCGCGCAAGCCCGCGGCCTGCCAGCTGAGCGGGCGGCCATCCGGACGGACGCGCCGTCGGCGCTCGGGCACGAGGCCATGGGCGCGCGCCACCGCGTCGATCGAGTCCGTGCGCAGCGACCAGCGCACGAGGCAGTCGCCGGCCGCGATGCGCGCCAGCAGCGCTTGCCCGTACCATTGCGACTCGGCGAGCGCGCGATCGACCACGCCGAGCAGCTCAAGGTATTGCCGGCCGAGCGGAATGATCCGGTTGGCGGTGCCGAGGCCCGGGTGCACGCCGCCGTCGAGCACGGTGAAGCCGAGCGCTTCCATACGCCGGGTCGCCGCGTCGAGATCGCGCACGCCGAGGATCACCTGGCCGAGCTCCAGCATGGGCGGCTCAGTGTAACGTAGGGGAACGACAAGGAGGACGCCATGACTCTGTCCGCGGCCGAGCGGCGCAGCCTCATCGACAACTATGCGGCGGGCCCGGCCCGCCTCCGTGCGGCCATCGCCGCGGTGCCGGCGGAGGCGCTCACCTGGCGGCCGGCGCCGCGGGAGTGGTCCGCGCACGAGGTCGCCGTGCACTGCGCGGACTCGGAGACGCAAGCGGCGGGGCGCATCCGCTTCCTCGCGGCGGAGCCCGATCCGGTGCTGATCCAGGGCTATGACGAGGCGAACTGGGCGGCCGCCTTCGACTATCACGCCCATCCAATCGAGCTCGCCCTCGCGACGGTGGACGCGGTGCGGGCGAATACGGCGGCCCTGCTGCGCCGGCTGCCCGAGGAGGTCTGGGGGCGCGCGGGGCGCCACAGCCAGTCCGGCCGCTACACCGCAGAGGACTGGCTCCGGATCTACGCGGCGCATCTCGAAGAGCATTCGCGGCAGATCGAAGCCAACGTCGCCGCATGGCGAAGCCGGTAGACCGGTCCCCTCACGTCCACCTCACGGGGAGAGGGAGAGCACGCAGGCGTCGAGGTCGGCGCGCTCGGCCGCGTCCAGCGTCGCCTCGCCGAATCGCACCCGCTCGTAGCCGTCGGTGAGGCGGGCCAGCGCGGGCGCGGCCCCCGGCAGTGTCGAGGCGGCCCGCGCCCCGAACTCGCGCGCCGTCTCCCCCGCGCCGGGCGTCAACCCGCGCCGCGCGAGCGCCCGCAGGGCTCGCACGTAGAAGCCCGGTATCCGCTCGGCAGCGCGCCCCGCTGCCCCCGCGCGTCGCCGCCAGAGCCACCACACGACGAACAGCCCGAGCCCCGCGGCAACGGGGTACGCGACCACGGGCGGGCGCCACGCGCGGAGCGCCGTCCAGTCGACGCGCCACGAGGTCGCCTGCCGGCGAATGGTCGTAGCGACCTCGACCTGGTCGCGCAGGCTCCAGTTGATGACGTAGCGGTACCAGCGCAGGCGCAGCGCATCGAGGTACTGCGCCGCACTGGACGCCGCCTCTGGCTCCGCGCGCGGAGACGGGTCGAGGGTAATCCAGCCCGTCCCCGCCACATAGGCTTCCACCCACGCGTGCGCGTCGCGCATGCGGACGGTGAAGTATCGGCCGAAGGGGTTCCACTCCCCTCGCTGGAAGCCGGCCACGACCCGCGCGGGAATGCCCTGGGTGCGCAGCATCACCGCAAGGGCCGCCGCGAAGTACTCGCAGTTCCCCGCCCGCGACTCGAAGAGGAATTCCTCGAGCGGCGGCAGCTTCGTGCGACGCTCGAGCTTCAGCGAGTAGCGGTACTGCCGTGAGAGATGATCGGTCAGCCGCTGGGCGGCGTCGCGGGGACCGCGGGCGCCCGCGGTGACGCCGCGGGCCAGCTCGCGGATGCGCGGCGACAGCTCGGGAAGCTGGAGATAGCGGGCCCCCGCCGGCTCCTCCCCCGGCATGCGCGGCTCCCGGCGGTTCGAGGGGCCCGGCACCTCCAGCTCGGACTCGACCCGGTAGTGCAGGCGCGCCGACGCGGAGGAAATGGTGACGGTGCCGGTGTCGTCTAGGGTGATCTCGGGCGCGCGCGCCTCGAGGCGCAGGGCGCGCGGCGCGCTGAAGATCACCTCGGTGCCGATGGGCTCGAGGAAGACCTCCTGCGTGACGAGGGGGCCGCGGCCCCGGTACGCCCCCACGCGGTAGTCGCTGGCCAGCGAGCGCCGCAGCGTCGCCCGCTGCGTGTGGCTGGCGCTCCATGCGCGGCCGTCGAACTCGTCGAACACGATGCCGCGCCAGCGGAGCAGCGGGAGCGCCTCGTCGGGGATGTCGCCGGGGACGTGGACGCGCATGGCGACAGTGGCGTCGTTCTGGATCTCCCCGTAGGCGCCCAGCTCGACGCGGTCCGAGAAGCCCGTGACGAGCGACCCGATCTTGCCGTGGAAGGGCAGCGCGGCCAGGCCCACGCGCGGGATCACGAAGAAGAGCGCGGTGGTGATGAAGAAGGTGGCGATGGATGCGGCGGCGGCCAGGCCCAGCAGCATGCGCGGGCTCGCCCACTGCGGGGCGCCCGCCACCACGCGATCGGCGGCGGGCTCGGACTCCACGAGGATGTGCTGGAGCAGGAGCAGCCAGGTCGCCAGGAGAAGGAACGCGATGAAGACGAAGAGGAAGCCCACCCCGAAGGCGGCGGACGAGGCGGCCACCAGCATGAAGAAGGCGAGGAAGGCCACGGTGCGCGCGTCCTTCACCGAGTCGGACGTGAACAGCCGGGCGAGCACCAGGAAGAGCAGCATGTGCACGAGCCCGTCGAGGACGGTCTCGGAGAGATATATGAGGTCCACCGTGGAGGCGACAGCGGCCACGACCACGAGCCCCGCGCCAAGGGCGCGCGTGTGGATGCGGGCGCGGATGCCCGCCTCCCACCAGCTCATGAGAAGGGCGAGGCCCACCACGACGAGGCCCACGGGCCCGAGCAAGCCGGCGAGCACCAGCGCCGCCAGCCCGTCGGCGACGAGCAGGTACGCGGCCAGGCGCACCGCGAGCGCGGGGGACATGGCGCGGCCTACCGCGCGATCTCTCCGACCACCCGGACACGGGTCCGGAGGGAGTTACCCGGCAGGTAGGAGAGCGGGAGATCTTCGACCTCGACCACGCTGACCGTCGCGCGGTCGGCGCCGGCGGCCACCGCCTTGTCCTCCGCAGCTCGGCGGGCCCGCGCGATGGCCTCGTCCCGGGAGAGATCCTGGAAGATCTGGTCCACCTCGCCGCTCACCTGAGCGATGGCCGCCCCCACCGCGTTGGCCACGGCCTGATGGGGGACGTTCAAGACTTCCGAGACCCCGGCGAGCCGCGGCGGCACGAGGAACGAACCGCCCCCCACCGCGATCAATGGCACATCGCCCGCCTCGGTCTTCATGCGATCCACCCCTTCTTCGATCATGGCACGGATGCGCGCGAGTGTGGAATCCACCAGGGAGGCGGGCAGCGAGGCTACCCGGGCGCGGTCGCCCAGTTCGATGAGACCGGCGGCGACCGCGACGTCGGTGACCGTCAGCACGTCGCCGCCGAACACCAGCGCCTGCTCGGTGAGCCGGTAGCCCACGCTGGTGGGGCCGATGGCGAGCGACGGCGTCGCCGCCACGCGCGTGCCGCCGCCCAGGCCCAGCGACAGGAGGTCCGGCATGCGGAAGAGCGTGCGAACCTCGCCGATCTCCACCACGCTGTTGGCCTCGCGCGGGAACCCGTGGCGCAGGCTGCCGATGTCGGTGGTCGTGCCGCCCACGTCGATCACGAGCGCGTCCCCGCGCCTGGACAGAAAGGCCGCGCCTCGCATGGAGTTGGTCGGGCCCGACGCGAAGGAGTAGACGGGGTAGGCTTCCGCCACCTCCGCGAGCATCACGGTGCCGTCGTTCTGCGTGAGATAGAGCGGCGCCGCGATGCCGCTGGCCCGCAGCGCCTCGGTGAAGGCCCGCGTCGTCTTGCGCGCGAGCCGGACCAGGCAGGCGTTGAGCAGCGCGGCGTTCTCTCGCTCGAGCAGCCCGATCCGCCCGAGGCGATGGGACAGGGTCACCGCCACGTCCGGACACTCCTCCCCGAGAATGGCCGCGGCCTGCTCCTCGCACGCCGCGTTGAGCGGCGAGAACACCGCGGCCACCGCCACCGACCGGATGCCCGCGTCGCGGATGCGCCGGGCCGCCACGCGCATGCCGGCGGTGTCGAACGGTACCAGCGGACGGCCGTCGAACTCGTGGCCGCCTTCCAGCATCACCACCTCGCCGCGCACGAGGGCGGCGAGGTCCTCGGGCCAGTCGACAAAAGGCGGGAGCGACGCCCCCGAGGGCAAGCCCACCCGCACTGCGGCGACGCGGTCGAGATCGCGCCGCTGCACCACCGCGTTGGTGAAGTGGGTGGTGCCGATCATCGCCGCCTGTGCCTCGCGCGCCCCCGGGGCCCGCTCGACGAGCCCGGCCAGCGCGCGGGTGATGCCCCTGGTGACATCCTCCGTCGTGGGCGTCTTCACCGCCGCCACCACCTGATCGTCCTCGAGCAGCACCGCGTCGGTGTTGGTGCCGCCCACGTCGATGCCGATGCGCCGCCTCATGCGAACACCGAGCGGAAGTCGAGGTCGTAGCCGAAGGCCCGCGGCCCCACGTGCTCGATCCCCTTGGTCGTGAGGAGGATCGGGGGAGCGGGCAGCGCGATGACGGTGACGCGCTGCCCATAGCGGAGGGTCTCGGTGCCGATGGCGTCCCCCGCCACGGTGTCGAGCACGCAGATGAGGTCGGGGGTCATCACCCGGGGCACGTCGTCGACCCAACCCACCGCGAACTCGTTCTGGAACGCGAGACGGAAGGTGTGGCCGCGGCATTCGTCCAGCCCCTCGATGGCGGCGGTGCCCCGCAGGAAGCCCTCCGTCGTGCGGCGGGCGATGTCGTGGATCTTCCCCACGAAGAGCTTGATCCCGCCCTCCTGCTGCACCACCGCCTCGATGGGGTCCCGGTGGGTCTTGCGCGCGGCCTGCACCGCCCGGCCGATCCCGATGGCCTTGGTGGTGGAGCCGAGGATCGCGCACTCCTTGATCTCCTTGCCGGTGCGCGGCGCCTTGCAGGTGGAGGCGATGGAGCCCACCTCCACGCACGCTTTCCGGCTGATGCGCTCCATCCACTTCCATGACGCCGCGCGCGCCACGACCACGGCATTGTCGCGCACGTCGGCGAGCGTGAGCGGGTACATGCGCAGATCGTGGATGGCGAAGCTCGTCATCTGCGCCTCGGGGAAGGCGCGGCCCATGCAATCGCCGTCGATCACCGGGAGGCCCAGCATGGCCGCGCCCATGAAAGGCTGGATGGAGTTGCCCCCGCCGATCTCCAGCGACATCAGGGCGCGGAACTTCTTCCCGAGATACTCCTCCATCATCGTGACGGCCAGCGCCATCGTCTTGGGATCGGTGAGGCGCTCCTGGCCCACCAGCGGCGCCCCCATGTTGGAGACCACCGCGACCATGTCGTCGTCGTCCAGCTCGGAGGCGTCCATCAGATGGCAGGTGACGCCCTTTCGGTACAGCTGCCGCATGTTCAACAGGGCAAGGTAGGGGCTGCCTCCGCCCCCGGTGCCCAGGATCCAGGCGCCGATGGCGAGGCTCTCGATGTCCTCCAACGGGATCGGCCTCATCCGTGTCGTCTCATCAGAACCCCGTGAACTCCTCGAGCCCCATGAAGCGCGAGATGCCCACCACGAGCACCAGCGCCACGCCGATCGCGAAGGCCGACACCGCGGCGGCGGTGGGGTCGAACGAGTACTTGAGATAGGCGAACAGCTCGATGGGCAGAGGTGTCAGCTTCGCGCTGGTCAGGAACAGGGACAGGGTGAAGTTGTCGAACGAGATGGCGAAGGCGAAGATCGCGCCGGCCACCACCCCGGGCTTGATGACGCCCAGGGTGACCTCGAAGAAGGCGCGCACCGGATGCGCGCCCAGGCTCTGCGCCGCCTCCTCGAGGGCGAGGTCGAAATGGGTGAGGGTCGCGGTGACGGTGCGGATGACGTAGGGCGTCGTCACCACGATGTGGCCGATGAGCAGGGCGGCGTAGGAGGCCTGCATCTTGAGGAGCGTGTAGAACTGCAGGAGCGCCACCCCGGTGAGGATCTGGGGCAGGAGCAGCGGCGAGGTCACGAAGGCGTTCAGGAGGTCGCGCCCGCGGAAGCGCCCCCGAACGAGGACGACGGACGCCGCCGTCCCAATCACGGTGGACGCGAGCGCGGTCCAGAAGGCCAGCTCGGTGGACAGCCAGAGCGCCTGCATGAACTCGCGGCGGTGGAAGAAGTTGGCAAACCACCGCAGCGAGAACCCCTGGGGCGGGAACGTGAAGTAGTTGCCCGCGTTGAACGCCGCCAGCACGACCACCACCATCGGCAGGACGAGGAACGCGTAGACGAGCCCCACCACCACGCGCAGGATCACACGATCCCCCGCAGGGCCCGCTCGGTCACCTTGATGTAGACCGCGATCAACACCACCGAGATCGCCAGCAGCACGAAGGCGTTGGCGGCGCCGAACGGCCAGTCGAACACGGAGAGCACCTGCTCGTAGACGACCATGGGCAGCACGTGCACCTTGAAGCCGCCGACCAGGATGGGGACCACGAACGAGGAGATGGCCAGCGAGAACACGAGGAGCGAGCCGGCGAGGATCCCGGGCAGCGACAGCGGGAGGGTGATCTCGAAGAAGGCCCGGCGCGGCGAGGCCCCGAGCGTTTGCGACGCCTCGAGCAGCTGCGGCTCGATACGCTTGAGCACGCCGGTGAGCGACAGCACCATGAACGGCAGGAAGACGTGCACCAGGGCCACGGTGACCCCGAACTTGTTGTACATGAGAGGCAGCGGCTTCGCGAGCCAGCCGCGCTGGGTGAGCGTCTCATTGATGAGGCCGCGGTCGGCGAGGAGGATCATCCACCCGTAGCAGCGGATGACGATGCCGACGAGCAGCGGGGAGAGGATGAAGACGATCAGGAGCGGCTTCCAGCGCGTGCGCGTCAGGGCCAGATGGTAGGCGAGCGGATACCCCAGGAGCAGGCACGCCACGGTGGTGAGCACGCCCAGCCACAACGTGTCGCCGAGCACGCTCAGGTAGTAGGCGTCGGTGAAGAAGCGCACGTACTGGCTCCCCGTCAGCGCCCAGTCGATCTGCCCGAAGGAGCTGCGCGAGAGGCTGATCAGCAGCATGAGGACGAGCGGGACGGTGAAGAACACCGTCAGCAGCAGGACGTACGGTCCCAGCAGGAGGACGCGGGCGCCGCGGCTCACGGAATCAGCGGCCGAGCAGCTCCGCAGCCACGCGGGCCACGAGCAGGTTCGCCACCAGGGTGGGCGCGCCGGTGAGGGCGGCCACCTCGTCCCGGGTCTTCCGGCGGAAGCCGATGCAGTCCATGACCACGAGCCCCGCGTTCCCCGCGCGCAGCGCCTCGGCGGCACGTCGCACCGCGGCGGGGTCGTGCTCCTCGTAGGGCGACAGCGGCGCCACGTGCGCGTCGAAGCCGCAGGCGCGCCAGCGGGCGAGCGTCTGGGGCACGTGGCGCTCCGACGGCGTCAGCACCCCCAACCGGCCGGGGAAGACCATCGCATGCAGCAGCCCCAGCAGAAGCTGTTGCGGCTCGAGGAACGGACGCCGCGCCCGGAGCTTGGGGAACTCGCCCGTGCAGAGGAGCACGGTCAGGGCCACCCCGCGATCCTCGAGGGCCGTGATCTTCGCCTCGATCCGCGGGATCATCTTGGTCTTGCCGACGAAGACCGACGAGCCGTCGGCCAGGCGCGTCACGAGGATCTCGTCGTCGCCCTCGGGAGCGAGCGGCGCGATCTCCGCGCGCGAGAGGCCGTCGAGGGCGCCCGCCTCCACGATCTCCACGTCGCTGCCCAGGATCGCCGTCATGTCCGGCACCACGTCGCTGCGCGGAGCCTGTCCCACCGTGATCATGCCCACCCTGGTCGTCATGAGGACTCCTCTCGAAGGATGCGGGCGTCCGCCGCCGTCCAGCCTGCGCGCACGCGGGCGCCCGCGGTGAAGCGCACTTCGCCCAGCTCGACGGCCTGCAGCTCCAGGCCGCCCTCGGAGCGCAGCAGGTAGCGCACCGTCTCGCCCTGATAGACCACGTGGGCCACCGTCATCGGCAGCACGGTGTCCAGCGCGGCGGACGGATCGAGGCGCACCCGCTCCGGCCGGAGGGCCACCGCCACCGCGGCGCCGGCGGGGGCCAAGCCCGCGGCCGCCACCGTCTCTCCGGCACAGGCCACCACGTTCGCTCCGGCCGCGCGCCCCGATAAGAGGTTGATGTTGCCGATGAAGGACGCCACGAACGCGGTCGCCGGCCCCTCGTACAAGCCGCGTGGTGTGGCCACCTGCTCGACCCGCCCGCGATGCATCACCGCGATGCGGTCGGACATCGTGAGCGCCTCCTCCTGGTCGTGGGTCACGTAGATCGTGGTGATGCCGACCTCGCGCTGCAGGCGCTTGAGCTCGATCTTCATGTGGTCGCGGAGCTTCTTGTCGAGCGCGCCCAGCGGCTCGTCCAGCAGCAGCACCGAAGGCCGCGTCACCAGCGCGCGCGCCAGCGCCACCCGCTGCTGCTCACCGCCCGAGAGCTGGGAGGGGTAGCGTCCCCCGTAGGTGGGTAGCTGGACGAGGGTCAAGGCGTCCGTTACTCGTCGCACGATGTCGGCCTTCGGCACGCCCTGCATCCGCAAGCCGAAGGCCACGTTCTGCGCCACCGTCCGGTGGGGGAACAGCGCGTAGTGCTGGAAGACCATGCCGACGCGGCGCCGATGCGGGGGCACGCCGGTGACGTCGGCCCCGTTGATGGCGACGCGCCCCGCGTCGGGGGCCACGAAGCCCGCCACCGAGCGCAGCGTGGTGGTCTTGCCGCAGCCCGACGGTCCGAGCAGGGTGAAGAACTCGCCGGGGACGATGTCGAGCGACACCCCGTCGAGCGCCACGGTCGTCCCGTAGCGCTTGACGAGGCCGGTGAGGGCGACAGTGCCGGCGGCGCCGTTCGCGGCGGCCGTCGACGCCGTCAACGCATCTCCCGGTTCCACTTCTCCGTCCACTGCGGCCGCTGCTTGGCCACCTGGGCCCAGTCGAAGAGCACGAGCTTCTCGACGTCGGCCGGCCCGCTGATGATCTTCTTCGCCACGTCCGCCGGGACCTTCACCGTCTTGTTGGTGGGGCTCCAGAACAGCTCGTTCGCGAACGCCAGCTGCACCTCGGGCGAGATGTACGCGTCGATGAACTTCCACGCCAGCTCCTTGTTCTTGGAGCCGCGCGTCACCTGCACGATCTGGTCGAGGATCGGCTGCCCCTCGGTGGGCGCGACCCAGTCCACCGGGATGCCGCGCTTCTGGAGGTCGTACGCGGCCGCGTCGTGCAGCACCGCCATCACGACCTCTTTCTGCTCGAGCTGCTTCTCCACCGTGCCGGTGAAGTCTACCAGCTTGGGCTGCGCCCGCTTGATCGCGGCCACCCCCGCGTCGACGTCGAAGTAGTCCTTGCCGTAGAGCTTGCCCGCCATGAACAGGAAGTTGATGCCCAGCGTGTTGCCGATGACGTACGTGGCGCGCCGGCCGGCGTAGGTCTCGTCCCAGAAGTCCTTCCACGACACCGGCCGCTTGAGCCCCATGTCGGTGCGGTAGGCGAGGCCGATGCGTCCCCAGAACATCGCCAGGCTCGTGTCGCCGATGAGGGCTTTGGGATAGAGGCTCTTGATGTTGGGGGCAAGGGCCTCGTTCCGCTTCTCGAAGAAGCCGCGCTCGCGCGGAATCGGGAAGGCCGGCTCGTTGCCGAATACCACGTCGTAGGGGGGGTTGTCGGGGCCGGCGGCGAGGAGCTTGGCGACCCACTCGGTCGTGATACCCGTCACGACCTCGACCTTGACGTTGTGCTTCTTCTCGAAGGGCTCCACGAGCGCTTTCTTCATGACCTCCGACCAGCGGCCGCCGTAGCCGGTGACCACCAGGGTGGTCTGGGCATCGGCGGCGGGGGCCAGCGTGGCGAGGAGGAGCGCGACCAGGACGAGGGCACGTGTCATAGGGGCCTCCCGGGCGGATTGGTGGCCCCGCTTGTCTCACGAACGCGGGCAATTATCAAGCCGGGAGCGTCTCGGGCGGCCCGCGTCACGATGCGCGGATGACGATCGGAATGTCGGCCAGCTTGGCGAAGAGACGCTGACGCCGCCGGATCGGGCGCCAGTCGTACAGGAAGATCTCCAGCGGTCGCCACATGGCGACCCAGCCCACGATGTAGAGTCCCTCGTCGGCGATCTGCGCGACCAACCCCCTCGTGGCCATGAGGACGAGCTGCCGCAGGGCGATGCAGATGAAGAGGAAGGTGACGCCCACCACGAGGGCAATGCGACCTTCCCGGAAGAAAATGCGCAGTCGCCTCCGGGTCTCTTCGGCCCGGTAGGCGAAGTAGTGATGGATGCCGCTGGCGAGATCCGGTGGCTTGCCCGTCGACGCCTCGCTGGGCAGGTAGAGCACCAGCGTCAGCGGCTGGTCCAGCGGATACTCGTCCGCGGAGTCGACGATGTACTGCTCGGCGTCGTCGTCGAGATCACGCTCGTGAAAGGGAGAGGGATCGAGGGAATTGAAGAGCTGTTGCGGCTGACTGAGGCGGAGCTCGATGGCGGCGGTCGGCGCGCGGTCGCCCATGACTCACTGTATCCCCTCCGCCAACGCCTCTCGGCGGTGGGACGTCAGACGGGGTCGAGGAATCGATGATCCCCACGTCGCGCCGCGGCAGGGCCACGGCGCGAGCGCGAGGACGGCATCCGCTGGACCGGGAAGGCGGACGGTCGACGGCGCCGCGCGTACCGAAACGCCGCGTAGGCGATCAGCGCGATCACGACGACGAGGCCGAGCACCTGTCCGAGCATGCTGACGCGGTGGGCGATCATGGCGATGCCGTCACTGAAGAAGTACCCCGCGGCGAGCCACGTGAGGGCCCAGAGCAGGACGCCCGCGAGGTCATAGAGGACGAAGCGCACGCGCCCGACGCCGAAGACCCCGGCCAGCGGGGGCAAGATGGTCGTGAGGCCGGGTAAAAACTTCGCGGCGAGCATGCTGCGCGCACCGTGGCGGCTAAACACTACCGCGGCTCCGCGCCGGCACTCGTCCGGTCGGGATGACCACCTATAGAGCCGCTCCAGCACAGTCGCGCCGTGCCGTCGCCCGAGCTCATACCAGGCGAGGTCGGTCGCCAGGGCCGCGGCGGACAGGGTCAACAGCACGAGCGGGATGTTCACGCGACCATGCGCGGCCACCGCTCCCACCGCAAGGAGAACCGGCGCCGCCGGAAGCGGAATGCCGACCTGCTCTGCGATCGCGAGCGCGGGCAGGATGATGAGGCCGTACTGCTCGAAGAGCTGCAAGCCGTCGACGGGGTTCATGTATGGACTTGCCTGATGCAGATTCCATTCCTGGGCATTGTCCGGGAACCTTAGGGTTGGATGATGACGCGGCTTGCGCGTCGCCCCTTCAGCCCCGTTCCGTCGCCCTCGGCACGATGGCGGCCACGCCGGCGTCCCGGCACTGCACGTTGAAGCGCGCCACATCCTCGGCAATGAGGCGCTCCAGTCGGCCCAGCTCGGTCTCCGCGCGGTGGGCGAGGTCCGCCGTGAGGTCGCGCAGGGCCTGGGTCGGGGGCGCGTCCGCGTAGTCGATGAGGCCGATCACGGTACCGATGCGGGTGTTGAGCTTGGCCGGGAACATCCGCGGATTGTCGGAGCGGACCTGGATGAGCTCCTCCTCGACCGCGGTGAGCATCCGCGCCAGCGCCTCGGCCGCACTCTTGATGGGCGGCGCGGCCACGCGGTCACGCCAGCCCTCGGCCTGAGCTCGAATGTCGCGCAGCCGCAGCACCGCGTCGTGCACGCGCCCGAGGAGCTCGTGGGCCTCGCGGGCCAGCGCGTAGGTCGCCCGCAGATCGTCGTCGGTGGCGGCGGTCCGTGGATCCTTGACGAGCTCGAAGCGCTGGGTGAGCGAACGCCCGTTCACGGTGAGCCGCACCTGATACGCGCCGGGCGGAACGCGGGGCCCGGTGAGCATCTCCGTGCTGCCGCCGCGCCCCTTGTTGTCGGAAAGCTTCGTGGCGTCACGCCCCCGGAGATTCCACACGAAGCGATTGGCACCCGCCGACTTGGTCGGATGCGGCGGCTCCTCCCCCCCGGTGGTCGGCGCGTCGGGCGCACGCGGCGCTTCCTCGCCGCCGCCCGCGCTGGGCCCGGCCGTGCTCGGCGGCGTCCCCTCCCCGTCGGGCGCGCGCTTGCTCGTGAAGGTTCGGATCTCCTTCCCGTCCGTGTCGAGGAAGGTCAGCGCGAGGTCACCGGCGGGCGCGTCGCGTAGCCAGTAGTGGACGATCACGCCGCTGGGCGGGTTCTCGCCGGCGTCCAGCTTCTGCTCGATCTTCTCCCCGGTGGGCGCCTCGACCTGGCGATACCCGTAGCCGAGAGATCCGGCCATGCGATACGCGACCTCGCGGTTGGGCCCCGGGCTCATCCCGTGACCGCGGTACGCGCGCCAGCGCACCGTGCGGCGCGGGGTGAAGAGATGGGCGTCGGCCGCCGTCACGGCATCCACCATCTGATGGAGGGGCGAGAGGTCGTCGAGGATCCAGAACGCGCGGCCGTGAGTGGCGACGACCAGGTCGCCATCCTTCACGATGAGGTCGTGAATGGGCGCCACGGGCAGGTTTCCGCGGAGCCGGGTCCAGGCCCGGCCGTCGTCCAGTGACGCCCACACGCCCGACTCCGTGCCGCAGTAGAGGAGGCCGCGGCGGGCGGGGTCCTCGCGAATCACACGCGTGAACTCCCCGGCGGGCAGGCCCGCGTCCACGCGCGTCCACGTCCGTCCGTAGTCGGCGGTCTTGAAGAGATAGGGCCGGGTGTCGTCGTGCTTGTAGCGCGTGGCGGCCACGTAGCAGGTGGCGGCCTCGTGGGGCGACGGCTCGATGACGCTGATGAGCGCCCACTCCGGCAGCTCGGGCGGGGTCACCGCCTGCCAGGTGCGGCCGCGATCGCGCGAGAGGTGCACGAGGCCGTCATCGCTGCCGGCCCACAGCACGTCGCGTTCATGCGGCGACTCGACGAGGGCGAAGATCGTGCCGTAGACCTCGGCGCCGGTGTTGTCGCGGGTGATGGGGCCGCCCGACGGGCCCATCTTGCTGGTGTCGGCGCGCGTGAGGTCCTTGCTGACGATCTCCCAGCTCTGCCCCTCGTCGGTGGAGCGGAAGATCACGTTGCCCGCGATCCAGAGCTCGCGGGGATTCCAGCGCGAGTAGAAGATCGGGAAGGTCCACTGGAAGCGGTAGCGATGCTCGCTGGGCGGCGTGCCCATGCCGTAGCCCTCGGGCCACACGCTGATGATTCGCTCCTGCCCGGTGCGGTGATCGTAGTGGATCATCCGGCCCATGCCGGGGCCGCTCCCGATCGCCCCGCCCACCACGATGCTGGGCTCGCCCGGCTTCACCGCGATGTAGCCCGACTCGCCTCCGCCCGGCTGCACCCAGTCGATGGCGGTGATGGCCCCGCGATGCGACTGGCTCGGCACGCTGATGGCCCAGTTGTCTTGCTGCGAGCCGTAGATGCGGTAGGGCCGCTGATCGTCCGCGCACACGTGGTAGAACTGCGCGGTCGGCTGATTGTAGATGGACGACCACGACTGGCCCCCGTTGAACGAGACGCAGGCGCCCCCGTCGTTGCCCTCGATCATGCGGCGCGAGTCGCGCGGATCGATCCAGAGATCGTGATTGTCGCCGTGCGGGGTCGCCACTTCCGCGAAGCGCTGGCCGCCGTCGCCGGACTTCCACAGCGAGTAGTCCATCACCCAGAGAGTGTCGGCGTCGCTCGGATCGGCGACCACGTGCATGTAGTACCAGGGACGGCCCCGCAGCCCAGGCTCCTCGCTGCCGCGCTCCCAGGTCTCGCCGCCGTCGTTCGACCGGAAGAGCGCGCCGTCCTCGGCCTCGACCACCGTGTACATGCGGCGGCCGTCGGCGGGCGAGATCGCCACGCCGATGCGTCCGAGCACGCCCCGCGGCAACCCGGGATTCCGGCTGATGTCGGTCCAGCTGTCGCCCCCGTCGGTGGACCGCCAGAGGCCGGATTCGGGCCCGCCGCTCGACATCCCCCACGGGAACCGCTGGGCCTGCCACACCGCAGCGAGGAGCACGCGCGGATTGCCCGGATCGAGGGAGAGATCGACCGCGCCCGCCCGCTCGCTCTTGAAGAGCACCGGCTGCCACGACCCGCCACCGTCGCGTGAGCGGAACACCCCACGCTCGCGATTGGGCCCCCAGGCGTGGCCCAGCGCGGCCACGTACACGGTGTCGGGATCGGTGGGGTGCACACGCACGCGGCCGATGTGGCGCGTGTCCCTGAGCCCGAGGTTGCGCCAGGTGCGGCCACCGTCGTCGGAGCGATACACGCCGTCTCCGTGGGACACGTTGCCGCGGATGCACGCCTCGCCGGTGCCGGCGTAGATCACATTGGGCGCGGAGGGCGCCACCGCGAGGGCGCCGACCGCCGCCGTCTCGAAGAAACCGTCGGAGACGTTCTCCCAGTAGACGCCGCCGTCGGTGGTCTTCCACACCCCGCCCGCGCAGCCGCCGAAGTAGAACGTGGACGGCGCGCCGGGGTCGCCGGCCACCGCGACGACGCGGCCGCCGCGGTGAGGACCAGCGCACCGCCAGCGTAGCGATGCCAGAGCGCGCGGATCGAGAGACACGATGCGGGCCTCCTTGGGGTGAGTCGCGGGTGTACGTCGGTCCCCGGAGGAATAGCGCCGACCCTCGGTCCTGTCAAGGGCGCGCGGCCGATGGTGGGGATGATTCTCTCGCCGGCGCGTCCCTCGCCGCTAGCCGACGCTCACGCGGATCTCGCGCAGCCCGGCGCGCCGAGCGAGATCCACCGGCGCGGCCGGCGCGTCGGCGTCCCACAGCGCGAGCGCGGCGAGAATGGCGCGCCGCTGCGCGGACCCGCGTCCGAGCGGCACGTGAAGGCCCAGACCCGCCAGCTCGACCTGCGCCCCCGCGCGCAACAGATGCGCCGCGAGCGACGCCGCCTCGCTGATGCCGGCCTCGACGCGCTCCCCGGCACCGGGGCCACGCACGAGCATGATCCGGGTATCCAGCGTGGTCTCCGCCTCCAGCTCGCGCACGGTGAGGACCCCCGCCTTGGCCGTCGACTTCCAGTGGATGAGCCGCGGATCGTCGCCCGGCCGATAGTCCCGGAGGTTGTGGAGGTCGACTCCCCGGCCGCGGCGACGCGTGTTCGTCGCCCCGCCGCCGCCCAGCGCTCCGAGCCGCGCGGAGGACACGGGCTCGACCGCAGGATAGACCAGCACCTCTTCCCGCATCGCGACCTGGCTCCCCTTGAGAAAGATGCCGAAGGGAAAACGCGTGGTGACACGCACGCCGCCCAGCCGCTGGCGGCCGCGCCGCGGCAGCGTCGCCTCCCAGGTCACGAGGCGCGACTCGCCGGCGGCGATGCGGGGCACGTAGATGAACCGGCGCGCGCCGGCCGCGTCGTGCACCTCGAGCGTGATCGAGTAGGACGGCCACCGCTTGATGTTGCGGAGGGTGAGCCCGAGCAGCGCGGGCTGCCGCGCGTGAATCTCCTCGGGGAGCGCGGGCGCGAGCCGCAGCCGCCGGATCACCGCCTCGGAGAGGATTCCCGACACGACCACGAGGGCGAGCAGCATCGCCGACAGGAGATAGAGGAGATTGTTGCCGGTGTTGACCGCCGCCACGCCCAGCCCTACCGCCGCGAAGAGACTCCACCAGCCGTCGCGCGTCGGCCAGATCGTCCGGCGCGGACGCCAGATCCGGCGGACCCAGTCGGGCACGCGCATGGGCCCCCGCCTCAGCGCGGGACGGGCACGTCCTGAACGAGGGTGCGGATGATGGCCTCGGCATCCATTCCCCCGCCCGGCGCGCCGCTCGCACTCCGCGTGAGCACGCGATGCGCGAGCGCAGGCACGGCGAGACTCTTCACGTCGTCGGGTAGGAGGAAGTCGCGCCCGTCGGCGAGGGCACGGGCCCGGGCGGCGCGCAACAGGGCGATCGATCCGCGCGGGCTCACGCCGAGCGACAGCAGCGGCGTCGCGCGAGTCGCCGCCACCAGCGCCATCAGGTAGTCGAGCACGGACTCGTCCGCGCGCACCCGCTCGGCCTCGTCCTGGAGGTCCAGCACCTCGCCCATGCTCAGCACGGGATCGAGCCGCTCCACGAGGGCGCCCCCGCCGCCGCGGAGGATGACTTTCTCGTCGGGCAGGTCGGGATAGCCGATCCGGATCCGGAGCAGGAAGCGGTCGAGCTGCGACTCGGGCAGCGGAAACGTCCCCTCGTACTCGCGCGGGTTCTGGGTGGCCAGCACCATGAAGGGGCGCGGCAGCGCGTGGGTGGTGTGGTCCAGCGAGACCTGCGCCTCGTTCATGGCCTCGAGCAAGCTCGACTGGGTCTTGGGCGTGGTGCGGTTGATCTCGTCCGCGAGCACGATGTTGGTGAAGAGCGGCCCCGGCTTGAAGGCGAAGTCCCCGCGCTCCGGCTGATACACCGTGATGCCGATCACGTCGGACGGAAGCATGTCGGAGGTGAACTGGATACGCTGGAAGCCCCCGCCGATGGACCGGGCGAGGGCCGCGCCGAGCGTGGTCTTGCCGACCCCCGGCACGTCCTCGATGAGCAGATGTCCGCGGGCGAGGAGGCCCACCACGGCCAGCCTGACCACGTCGGGCTTGCCCACGAGCGCACGGCCGACACTGTCCTCGAGCCGACGGATGCGTTCGGTCGTGCGAGCGTCGGCAGTCATTCTTCTCATAGTACAATCAGCGCGCGCGATGCCTCCACCTCCCTCTCCGTGGCCTCGAAATGCTCAGTCAGCATGCGCATTTACGTTCGACCTCGACGCCGAGACTCTCTGGATGGCGCGGGGCGTCAGCGAACCGGTGGCCCTGTCCCAAGGCCGGTACGGGGCGGTCGAGGCCGTGCCCCTGATCCTTGACATGCTGCGCGCCGCCGCCATCCGCGCCTCGTTCTTCATTCCCGCCTGGGTTGCCTCCCACTACGCGGACACCGTGAAGGCGATCGTGGTGGGTGGGCACGAGGTGGGCTGTCACGGCGACGAGCACGAGCGGGTCAGCGATCTGCCCCCCGAGCGGGAGGAGCAAATCCTGGTCAAAAGCGTGGAGGTGCTCACCGCGGTGGCGGGCCGGCGGCCGCTGGGCTACCGGGCCCCGGCCTGGCAGGTGTCGGCGAGCACGCTCGGGCTCCTCGTCAAGCACGGCTTCGACTACTCGTCGAACTTCATGGACCGGCTGCGCCCATATCTCCACCCGCCCATCGACGGGCGCGCCCTCGTGGAGATTCCCGTATCCTGGGTGCTCGACGACGCACCCTACTTCATGTTCACCGGGCAGCGCAGCATCCAGGCGCCCGGGCCGGTCCTGCAGGGCTGGCTGACGGAGTTCGCGGGCATCGCCGAGGTGCACGGCGTGACGAACTTCACCTTCCACCCCCAGATCAGCGGCCGCCCCTCACGGTTGGCCTGCCTCCGCGAGCTGATCGACCACGTGCGCCACACGCCGCGCGTGTGGATCGCGACCCTGGGCGACATCGCGGCCTACTGGCGGACGCGTCCCTTTGCCTGACCCGCTGCCTGAGGGGAAAGCCCAGCTGCCTGACCCTCGCCCCCTCAGGGGAGAGGGCAGGGTGACGGGCTACCGCAGGGCGGGCGCGACCTGGGTGATGAAGCGGTCGAGCGTCTTCTTCTTGTCCCCGGGAAGAAAGAACGAGGGGATGAAGAGCATGCCGACGCCGGCGGCGCGGAGCTTCCCTAGCTTGTCCTGGATCTGGGCGACACTCCCGCCGAGCACGGTGTCGTTCGCCTTCTGCTCGTCCGCGCCCATCCGCGCCATGTAGGCCTTCTTCAGCTTCTCCACCTCGGCGGGATCGTCGGACAGCGCGAGCACCATCACCGCCGAGCGCAGGATCTCCTTCGGATTGCGGCCCACCGCGGCGCAGTGCCCCTCGAGGATCTTGCCCTTGGCGGCCAGCGTCGCCGGACCACCCCACACGTTCCAGTGGTCGGCGTGCTTGGCGGCGATCTTGAGCGTGACCTTTTCGCCGCCGCCCCCTACCATCAGCTCGGGATAGGGTCGCTGCACCGGCTTTGGGTCCAGCGGCGCGTCGTCGAGCGCGTAGTACTTGCCCTTCCACGTGGCCTTCTTCTCCGTCCAGAGCCGCTTGAGCACCTCGCAGGCCTCGTCGAGGCGTGCCAGCCGCTCGCCCACCGTGTAGAAGGGGATCCCATAGGCCTCGTGCTCATTTTCCTGCCAGCCGGCGCCGATCCCGCAGATGAGCCGGCCGTTGGAGATGATGTCGACGCCGGCGGCCATCTTCGCCAGCAGGGCGGGATGGCGGTAGGTATTGCCCGAAACGATGGTGCCCACGCGGATACGCCGCGTCTCGGCGGCGAGGGCGGCCAGGGTCGTCCAGCACTCCATGGTGTCGCCCACTCGGTCCTTCGTGTTGGGCATGAAGTGATCGGTCACGCACGCCGCGTCCCAGCCCGTGGCGTCCACGTGCCGCCAGAGCTCGAGCACCTCACTCCAGGTCGTGCCGCCCATCCCATTGAACAGGGCGAATTTCATGGATTCCCCTCCTTGTTGGCTGGGCCCGAGGGTACCATACGCGCGCCATGGCCAAGCCCGCCCCGCCGTCCCCCCATCGCGCGCTCGTCATCCATCCCGGCGCGCTCGGCGACGTGTTGCAGGCGGTGCCCGCGCTGCGCGCCCTCGCGACGCTCGACGGCGGGCTGCGCGTGAGCCTGGCGGCTCAGCCTCGGCTCGGGGCCTTGCTCGCCGGCACGGGCGTGGTGCACGAGTCACTCTCGTTCGACTCTCTCGGGCTCGACAATCTCTTCGCCGACGCGCCCGTCTCCGCCGCGCTCGCCGATCGGCTCGACCGCTATCACGCGGTGGTCTCATGGTTCGGCGCGCGCGCTGCACCGTATCCGGAGCGCTTGCGCGCGCTGGTGCCCCGCGCGGTGCTCGCGCCGCCCGTGCCCGACGCCGACGACCCCACCCCGGTGTGGCGCCATCTCCTCGCGAGCCTGGCCGAGCTCGGGGCCCCGTTCGGCAGACCCGCCGCGACCGCACCGCGGGAGGCGTGGCGGGCTCCGTTCGCGGTGCCGCGCGCGTGGCGCGAGCGCGGTCGGGCCGCGATGGCGGGGCGGGGCGCGAGCCGGCCCACGCTGGTCGTACACGCCGGCGCGGGCGGGGACTGGAAGCGCTGGCCCCCCGAGCGCTTCGCGGAGGCGATTGCGGGAATCGTTCGGGGGACCGACTGCACGCTGCTCCTCCATGAGGGCCCCGCCGATCACGAAGCCACGCGGGCGCTCGGCGCGCGGCTGGATGCGCTGGGCGTCGCCCGTGACCGCGCGAGCCTGATCGAGCCCGACCTCCCGCTGCTCGCCGGGGTACTTGCAGAGGCCAGCGCCTATCTCGGCGGCGACTCCGGCATCAGCCATCTCGCGGCCGCGGTCGGGGTGCCCGCCGTCATCCTCTATCCCGAGGCCACGCGAGCGCGCTGGGCGCCCTGGAGCGCCCGCGCGATCGGGCTCCCCGCCGAGGACGAGCCCACAGCGGCGGCGCGGGCGGCGCTCCAGCTCTGCATTCGGCTGCGCGACCGCGCCGCTTGACAGCGCACGCCGTCGCGCCTATCCAGGTGCCATGCCCACCCTGATCGATCTCTCGTTCCCGATCCGACCGCACTTCCGATGGAAGGTCGCCCGCGAGATCCGCGCCTCGCACGCCAATGGCGACAACTTCGAGTCCTCCGTCATGACGCTGGGCTGCCACGCCTACACGCACGTGGACGCGCCCCGGCACTTCCTCCCCGGCGCCCGCCACATCGCCGAGATGCCGCTCGATCAGTGGGTGGGCGACGCCGCGGTCGTCGACCTCACCCACTTGAGCGACAACGCCGGCGTCACCGCCGCCGATCTGGAGCGAGGGGGAAGCCACGTCCGGGCGGGCGACATCGTCCTACTCCGGACGGACTGGCCACGACGGGTCGACGTGGAGGATCCGCGCTTCTGGCGGGAGGCCCCCTTCACCGCCGCCGACGCCTGCCATTGGCTTGTGCAGAAGCGGGTGAAGGCAGTGGGCTACGACTATCCCCCCGACTACTCAGTGCGGACCGGGATCTTCGAGCCCGGACGGAAGGTGCCTCGGGAGGAGTGCACGACCCATTACATCTTCTTTCCCGCGGGGATCACGGTAGTGGAGTACCTGACCAATCTCGATCGGATCAGCGCAACCCGCTGCCGCTTCATGGCCTTTCCGCTGGCCATCGACGGAGCGGATGGCTCTCCAGTCCGGGCGGTCGCGGTGCTCGAGTGAGGCCCCTCCGTGGCCGCTTGACCTTCTCGGTGGCCCCGCCTATGCTCCTGCCACATTCCGCGGTGGTGAGGTGCCCATGAGCGAATTCGAGGACGAGTACTCCGAATCCCTGGACAGCGACTTCAAGAAGCTGGAAGGCGCCCTGCTGAACGACACGGTCCGGCTCCTGGCGCCCAGCGAGCCCATCCGGCTCACCGCGGAGGCGACCGTGCACGAGGCCATCGAGCACATGGTGGCCCAGCATCGAGCCGCGGTGGTGATCGTCGACGGCGACGGCCGCCTCGTCGGCATCTTCACCGAGCGGGACGTCCTCATCCGCGTGCTCGGCGAGGGGCGTGATCCACGGGCCACCCGGCTGGGCGCGGTGATGACGGGCCGGCCCGAGGCCCTCGCCCCCCAGGACCGGATCTGCTTCGCGGTGAACCGGATGAGCACCGCCGGCTTCCGCACCATCCCGCTGGTCGACGCCGAGGGCCGGCCGATCGGCATCGTGACCATCAACGACGTGGTGAAATGGCTGGCCGAGATCTTCCCCGAGGCGGTCCTGAACCTCCGGCCGGGGGACCGCCTCAAAGACCCCTTGCGCGTCGACGCCGGTTAGGCTAGCCTAAAGTCTCGCGAGAAGGATGGTCGGGGCGCGGATTCGTGTATACTTGCCCGGGCTTGGTCCTGCCGGCGCCTTGTCGTGCCGGCTTCCACTTGAAAACTGAGCCGTACCTACACGAATAGGGGACACATGTTCCTTCACGCCGTCTTCGTCGTGATCGCTGCGATCGTCGTGACCCAGGCTACGGTGCTCGCCACCACGGTGTACCTGCACCGCGCGCTCGCCCACCGGGCGCTCGACGTCCATCCCCTCCTCGATTGGGTCTTCCGGGTCACGCTCTGGCTCAGCACCGGCATGCGGCGGCAGGAGTGGGTGGCGGTGCATCGCAAGCATCACACGTTCACCGATCGCGAGGGTGATCCCCACAGCCCGATGCTCTTCGGGTTCTGGAAGGTGCAGCTCTTCAACGTCTACTACTACGCGCGGGAGGCGATGGCGCCCGACATCGTCCGGAAGTTCGCCCCGGACCTCGTCGAGGACCGCTGGGATCGCTACGTGTTCTCGTGGGGCTGGACGGGCCTCTTCCTCGGCACCTCGATCCTCTGCCTGATCCTGGGCTTCTGGGCGGGCATCATCGCCATGGTCTCCCACGGCATCCTCTACGTGTTCGTGCTCTCGCCCCTCATCAATGGGCTCGGGCACTGGCGGGGCGCCCAGAACTTCATGAACACCGCTTACAACTCGCGGGTCCTCGCGTGGTTCACCGGCGGGGAGAGCCTGCACAACAACCACCACGCCCACCCCCGCTCGCCGAAGTTCAGCGTGGGTCGTTTCGAGTTCGACCCGGGCTGGGTGGCCATCAAGGTCTTCGCGGCGATCCGCCTCGTCGGGATCATCGGGCCGATCGCGAAGCTTCCCCTGAGCCCCGGGCAGTAGCCCGCGCGCGCCGCCGCCCGGCTCGGCCCTCGCTCAGTTCGGCGGCTGCGTCCCGGGCGGGACGTCGGTCAGGAGCACCCAGTCGTCGGGCGCTTCCGCAGGCGGGCGCGTGTTCTCCGCGACGGTGACGGTGCGGGCCCGGCTGGGCGAGAACCACTCCCACATGCCCGGCGGCGGCGCGGCCGCGTCGCCGGCCTCACCCATCTCCGGGCCGCTGGAGCCCGACGTCTCCCGCTCGCTCTTTCGCTGCCGCTTCTCTTCCTGCTTGGCCCGCTGGGCGTCGGCCTTGCGCCGGCGCTCGAAGCCGTAGTTCTGGCGGGCGCTCATGCGTCGGCCACCGCGATCGCGCTGATCTCGACCTTGCAGCGCGCGTGGGTGGCGAGGCGTGAGACCTCCACCGTGGTCGTGGTCGGGAGATGGCCATCGAGGTAATCGGCCCACACGCGGTTGAGGTCGTCCTGCTCCTCCACCGCGGTGAGATAGCGCGTGGCCGAGACGAGGTCCCGGAGGGTGCACCCGGCGGCGGCGAGCGTTCGCTTGAGGTTCTCCATGGTGAGCCGGGCCTGCTCGCGCATGCTCTCGGGGAGGTCGAACTCCTCGTCGCGGTGGGGATGGCTGTGGTACACCGGCGCGGCGGTGACGCCGGAGAGGAATACGAGTCGCCCCTTCGCCACCAGGATTCCCGGAGCGTAGGGCATGTGCACGTCCGTGCGCCGATCCGGGTGATGCATGACTGCCAGCTCCTTGGCCATGTAGTCCTCGCTCAGACGAAGATACTTTCGGGCAGGAATGCCGAGACGATCCAGTTCGGGGCATCCACGATCTCGCTGATCTTGAGGTCCACCGCCACGCTGGACACGATGTACGCCTCCTCACGCGAGAGGCCCCGCTCCTGCACCAGATGGTCGATCATATAGCGAACTGCCTGCTGAGCGGAGGCGAAGAGATCGGGGCCGTGGGCGGTGGTGGCCACCCAGCTCCCCTGGTTGGTTGCGGTGGCAATGGGGCCGCGCGTACGGAAGCGCGGCTCGGGCAAGCGCCCGCCCGCCTTGAGGTCGAAGCGGAGCGTCACCTCCGCGTTCATCTCCACCGCGGTGACGCACACCTCGCCGTCTCCCTGCGCGGCGTGACCGTCGCCGACGCTGAACAGCGCACCGTCCACCCACACGGGGAGCTCGAGGGTGGTGCCCGCGGTCAGCTGCTTGATGTCCATGTTCCCGCCGTTCTTCCGCGGCGGCATGGTGCTATGGCCGCCCGGCTCGGGCAGCGCCGTGCCCATCACGCCGGGAAACGCCTCGATGGGCACCGCGATGCGGTGATCTTTTCTTGCAAAGCGGCCGTCGGAGACATCCCAAATTTGGAGATACGGTTTGGGGAAGTCCGCTTCGGGGAGAAGGCCCCGCCCGGGCCGGATGGCCGTCCAGCCGAAGGGCGCGCCCGGCTTCACCTCGAGGATCTCCACCACGAGCACGTCGCCGGGCCGGGCGCCGCGTACGCGCACCGGGCCCGTGAGAGGATGGCCACGGAACGGTCCGCGCTTGATGACGTCGTCGTGAGTGGACGAGGGCGAGTAGTACTGGTCCGACGCGTCGCGCGTCTCGAAGCTGACGGTGTCGCCGGGGGCGATGTCCAGACGCGGCGGCAGGGCGTTGTTCCACTCATGATGGACCTGGCTCTTGTCGAGGCGATGATTCATGCGCGGGCAAGCTCCTCGCGGACGCGATCCGGGGTGAACGGCACCGTGCGGAGCCGAACGCCCGTGGCGTCGAAAACGGCATTGGCGATGGCGGCGGGAATCGGACACGTGGCGGGCTCGCCCGCGCCGACGGGCGGCTTGTCGCCGGGGTCGACCAGGACGATCTCCACTGTGTCCGGCGCCTCGGCGAAGGTGAGGATGGGATAGGAAGCCCAGTCGAGGCTCGTCACGCCGCCTGCGTCGAACTGGACCGCCTCCTTGAGGGTCCGGCTGATCGCCTGCAGGACATTGCCTTCGATCTGGTTGCGCACGCCGTCCGGATTGACCACGAGGCCGCAATCGTGGGCGACCGCCACCCGACGCACGCGGATGGTTCCACGGGCCCGGCTCACCTCCACCTCGACGACGCCGGCCACGTAGGCGTTCTCGTTCTCGTACTGGCAGTAGGCGATCCCGCGGCCCACCGCGGGGTCGGCGGAGCGCGCCCCGGACGCGGCGGCGGGGCGCGGCGTCCAGCCACCCGCGCGCGCCGCCGCCCGGATCACCGCGACCGCGCGCGGGTCGGCCAGGTGACGGAGGCGGAACTCGACGGGATCGGCGCCCGCCGCCGCGGCCAGCTCGTCCACGAACGACTCGCCGGCGAAGATATTGGCGGGCGCGCCGAGCCCACGCAGCGCCGACACGCGCAGGGGGCTTCGATCGAGCTCGTGCACGACCACCCGGTTGGAGGGAAACGTATAGCCGTGCTGGGCGTTGCGGTCGCCGCCGCCCACGCGCGGCACCGTCTCCAGCGCGCCGGTCTCCTCGCCGGCGAGGAGATTCCCCGCGCGACCGGCGGGGCGCCGCGTGTGAGTCGGTGTCCACACCGCGTAGTCCCACGCGGCCACGTGTCGGTCGGCGTCGAGCGCGCCCCGCGCCCGCATGACCATCGCCGGCCCCTTGGGCTCGTGGCCGTGCTCGTCGTGGCGCATCCACTGGACGCGCACCGGCCGGCCGACCGCGCGCGAGAGGATCGCCGCGTCGGCGGCCGCGTCGTCGGCGCCGTTGTGGCCGTAGCAGCCGGAACCTTCGACGAAGATCGCGCGCACCCGCTCGGCGGCCAGGCCGAGGAGCCCGGCCAGCGCGCCGCGCAGCTCGAATACGCTCTGGCTCGACGTCCACACCGTGGCCCCGTCCTTGCGCACGTCGGCGACACCGCACGAGGGCCCGATGGAGGCGTGCATCTGGTACGGCCAGCGGTACTCGCGCTCGAGCGGGGCGGCGGCCCGCTTGAGCACGCCATCCACGTCGCCGCGGTTGACGAGCACCCGCGGCGTCGACGGGATCTGCGTGAGCACGTCGTGCAGCGACGCCATCGCAGGCAGGCGGGAGCCGCCGCGCCAGGTGACCGTGAGCGCGCGCGCCGCGGCGATGGCCTGCTCCTCCCGCTCGCAGACCACACCCACGAAGTCGCCCGCGTGTACCACGCGCACCAGGCCGGACAGGCCGCCCACGGAGGCCTCGTCCACCGTGGCCACACGCGCCCCGACCGCCCGGGCGCGCACCACCCGCCCGTGCAGCATGCCCGGCACGCGGACGTCCTGCACGTAGACGTGGGCGCCCGTCACCTTCGCGGGAACGTCGAGGCGCGGCACCGAGGTGCCGACCACCGTGTAGGCTGCGCGCGGCTTGGTCTGGAAGTCGCGGGTGACGGGGCGGCTGAACGGCCGGCCGCCCACCAGCTCACCGTAGGTGGCTTGCCGTGTCGGATCGTCGATCACGCGAACCACCCCGTCGGCGGTGGCGAGCTGGTCCACCGAGGTGGACAGCCGTACCGAGGCGAGGAGGCGCAAGGTATACCGGGCGTCGGCGGCGGCCTGCCGGATCACCCCGGCCCCGCGCTGGATGGTCTTGCTCCCCGCGGTGACGCCCTGATCGGGCGTGCGCGCGGTGTCGCCCTGCACCACCGTGATGCGCCTCACCGCCACGTCCAGCTCCTCGGCGACGATCTGGGCCAGCGCGGTCGAGACCCCGGTGCCGAGCTCCACTTTCCCCGTGTAGAGGGTGACCCCGCCGTCGGGCGCGATGGCGAGCCACGCGTCGATCTGACCGGGGGGGATCGATTGGCCCGGCGCGGCGACCTGACCGGGCAGGACCGGCTCGTCCTCGCCGATCCGGGGGGTCTGGGCGCGGCCGGCGGACGGCAGCGAGAACGTGACGATCAGGGCCCCCGCCGCCTGCAGCAGCGTGCGACGGGACAGGGCGGCGCCCGGCTTATCGAGGATCACGTATCCGCTCGCCTCGCCTCCGGCTGCGGCTCGCCATGCCACGTATCCGCTCGCCTCGCCTCCGGCTGCGGCTCGCCGATCAATCAAGACCCCACGTAAATACGTGCGTGGGGGTGAGCTCGATGATGACCGAGTCCGACTCGCTCAGCGCCGCGTCGGTGGGGTACTGCACGTACTTGCGATAGATCGCGCGACGGATGCGGCGGAAGCTGGGCCCGCGCTCGATCAGCCGCGCGCGCCCCTGCACCATGACGCCGCGAAGCCCCGCCCAGTCCTCGGAGTACTCGTCGACGGTGAGGGTCAGGCGAGGGTTGGCGACCACGTTCCGCACCTTGCGGCCACGTTTACCGGAGCCCAGGTAGAGTTTCCCCCCCACGAGCGCGTGGCACACCGGAACGAGGTGCGGGGTGCCACTGGCTCCCGCGGTGGCGATGCGCGAGACGCGCGACAGACGGAGCATCGCGGCGGCCTTCCGCGACAACCGCACCGTGCCCCGGCGCCGGGGCCTCCGCGCCTTGCCCATCACCGGATGCTAGGCGCGCCCGGGGCGGGCTGTCAATGCGGGGCGCGCGCGCCGCGCGCCACCACGCCCCACAGCGAGACCAGCGACCAGACGCCCTCGAGGAGCACGAAGCCCCACTGCCTGCCGCGCCAGGCGTCCACCGTCAGAATGATCGCGCCCGCCAGATTCGCAAGGAGATACGGATACGAATCCTGCGCGAGCCTCCGGAGCTGCGAGAGCACGAAGCCGACGAGGATCAGGATCGCGCCGACGATCTGCACGGCCTGCTCGGTCATGCGGGCCGGCGCTCCCCGCGTGGTCGCGCCAGCCAGGCCATCCCGACGAGCGCGAGCGTCGGCGTCCACACCCAGACGAGCTCGCTCACGATCGTGCGCAGGCCCCAGTGGCTCAGGATGTCGCGCCCGATGGGCGAGACCACGATCGGACGCCACGGAAAGAAGTAGCGCGTGTCGTCGAAGGGCGCGAGGAACGCTACGCCGGGCCCACCGTTGGTGAAGGCGTCGAGGAAGGGGTGGGAGGCCATGGCGAGGAAATAGCAGCCCCACAGCCAGAAGAACGGCAGGCGCAGCCGCCGGAACGCGAGCCGCGCGACCACGTACGACACGAGCGCGGCGGTGGGGAAGGCATGGGTGATACCCCGGTGCGCCCACAGCGTGCCCCAGGGGACGCCGAGCGGCCACGCCGCCACGTCGGCGTCGGGGAGCATCGAGAGCCCCGCCGCGAGCAGCCAGAAGAGCGGCGGCATCCGGCGAAAGCGCGTGAGCACTCCGCCGATGCCGCAGGCCACGACGGCATGGGTCAGGATGGTCGGCATCGGCGTATCCCCGGCGGTAGAATACTCCGGCCATGACCTTCACGAGCACGCTCTGGCGCTCCATCGAGGGGATCTACATGTCCATCCTCCGGCATCCCTTCGTCACCGGCCTCACCGATGGCTCGCTCCCGCGCGACAGCTTCCGCTTCTACGCGGTTCAGGACGCCCTCTATCTGCGCGACTTCGCCCGGGCGCTCTCCATCGCCGCGGCCCGTGCGCCCGAGGACGATTGGATCATCATGTTCAACGAGCACGCGGCAGGCGCCCTCAAGGTCGAGCGCCAGCTCCACGAGAGCTTCTTCAAGGAATTCGGGCTCACCGCCGACGAGGTAGCGGCCGCGCCGCTCGCGCCCACCAACCTCGCTTACACCTCCTATCTCCTGGCCGTCGCGTACGGCGCCCCCTTCCACGAGAACATGGCCGCCCTCCTGCCCTGCTACTGGATCTACTGGGAGGTGGGCAAGGAGCTCGAGCGGCGCGGCTCGCCGGATCCGCTCTATACGCGCTGGATCGGCACCTACGCCTCCGGCGAGTTCGGCGCGCTGGTCGAAGCGGTGCTGGAGGCGACCAACGTGGTGGCCGGCCGCGTGGGCGACGCCGAGCGTGGGGCGATGCGCCGGCACTTCCTCGCCACCAGCCGCTACGAGTGGATGTTCTGGGACATGGGGTGGCGGCGCGAAAGCTGGCCGGTGTCCTGACCCTTCGCTGAGCACACTGCGCCCGGACCGGGGGGACTCGATGATCGGCGCGCGCGGCATGGCGACGTTCCTCTGCGTCATCCTCGTCTCGGGGTGCGCAACCGCCCACTACGTGACGCTCGTCCCCGCGACGGCGATCGGGGACTGCGCGGCCACGGTGCCCGAACGCGACTTGCACATCGGGGTCGCCCTGTCCGGCGGCGGCAGTCGCGCCGCGCTCTTCGGCGCCGCGGGACTCGAGGCGCTGGCCGGGGTGCGGCTGCCGGACGGCTCCTCGGTGCTCGAGCATGTCACGCACCTCTCGAGCGTGTCCGGCGGCAGCATCGCCGCGACGCAGTTCGCGCTCAAGAAGCCACCTCGGGACGTGAAGATCCTGAATCCCGACGGCACCCTCACCGAGGCGTACCACACCTTCTTCACGCAGTACCGGAACGACCTCAGCCAGGATTTCGAGACCGCGCTGGTGTGGCGGCAGCTCCTGTCGTTCCGGTGGTTGAATTCCGCCCTCGCCGCCAAGACGCTCGCCGAGATCTTGAACGAGAAGCTCTACGGCGCTGCACGCGTGCAGACGGTCGCCGCGCGCGAGCGGGCGGGCGACAGCCCGGGACTGATCGTCAACACGACCCTCTACAACAACGGCCGCCGGCTCGCCATCACCGCGCTCCCGCCAGACGCGTTCGACTATGACTTCTTCACCGATCTCGAGCGCGATCTCAAGGCTCAGGGAAGCCGGCTGACGCCCCCGCAGTGGATGCGGGAGCGGTGGAAAGTGATCCGCCCCATGACCCCGATCGACATCGGGACGGATCCCTGCCCCTTCACCATGTCCGGCGTGGTCGCCGCCTCGGCCTCCTTCCCGCCGGTGGTGGGGCCGATCACCATGCGCATCGGCGACAAGGAAGTGTACTGGCACGCGGGCGACGGCGGTCTGTACGAGAACCAGGGGATGGAGACCTTGGTCCTGCTCTATCTCAAGCAGTTCCAGGTCAAGCGCGTCAAGCGCGCGCTGATCATCGGCTTCGACAGCTCGTACCCCTTTTCCGTCGGCGAGCGGAAGCTGCTCCGCCGCTCCCTGCCGTTTTCGCTCCTGACTTTCGACTTCTCCCGCATCCCGTCGATCATGGAGGAGCGGGCCTCCGCCTACTCGTCGCTCTTCTTCGGGAGCCTGCAGCTCCAGGGAGTCGTCCCCGATCCGCACGCCTTCACCGCCATGGTCCTCCGTCATACGGACGCCAAGTGGGCGGCGGACCTCTCCGATCTCCCGCCCGCCTGCCGGACGGAGGCCGAGCGGAAGACCTTCGAGGACGCCGACGACGTGGTGGAGCGCATCGCCGAGATCCCCACCCGGCTGGTGATCACGTCGGAGTGCGACCGTCAACTCCTCGAGACGGCCGCCCGAAAGGTCGTCGCGGCGCACCGCGACCGGATCCTGAGCTTCATCGGCCAGCAGTAGGCGGCCGTCGCCCCGTCACTCGGCCTTGAGCGCGGTGAGGTTGTAGGCGCTGACCGGGCGCGAGAAACCCTTGAGCGCTAGCTCGCCCACGGACTCCGCCGCGACCAGGTCGTCTACCCGCCCGTGCAGCTTGCGCGAGATCAGGATCTGGCCCGGCTTGGCCTCGCCGCAGAGGCGCGCGGCGAGATTGGTGACGGTGCCGATGGCCCCGTAGTCCCAGCGTCCCTCGAAGCCGATGGCGCCGATGGTCGCGTAGCCCTCGGCGATGCCCACACCGAAGTCGAGCTCGTAACCGCGCTTCCGCCAGCCGCGCATGAGCTCGTCCACCCGCGCGCGCATGGCGAGCGCCATGCGCACCGCGCGCTCCTGGGGATTCGGCACCGGCACGGGATCGTTGAAGAAGATCATCATGCCGTCGCCGGTGAACCGCTCGAGCGTGCCCTCGTGGGTGAGGATCAGCTCGCCCATCGCCGCGTGGTACTCGCGGAGCACGCTCATGACCTCCTCGGGCTCGGCGGTCTCGGCGAACGCGGTGAAGCCACGGAGATCGATGAAGACCACCGTGACTTCGCGGCGATGGCTCTTGAGCGGGTCGTCGGCGCCGCCGTTGACGATGGCCTCGGCGAGCTGGGGCGAGAAGAAGCGCTTGAGCTTGCCCAGGCGCTCGAGCTGGCCGACCTGCTCGGCGACCCTCGACTCGAGCGTGCGGTTCAGCTCGCCGAGCTGATCCCACAAGGACTTCACTCGGAGCAGCGACCGTACGCGGGCGAGCAGCTCGGGCTGATTGATGGGCTTGGAGAGGAAGTCGTCGGCGCCCGCGTCGATCCCCTTGACGCGCTCCTGTCCCGGATCGAGCGCGGTGACCATCACCACCGGCAGGATCGCGGTGGCGGGGTTCTCGCGGAGCTTCTTGCACACCTCGTAGCCGCTCATGCCTGGCATCATCACGTCCAGCAGCACCAGGTCCGGGGGGTCGTGGTCGATCTTGTCGAGCGCCTCGGGCCCGGAGGCGGCGGTGGCGATCGTGTAGCCCTTCGCGCTGAGCAGGTCGCCCAGGAGCTTGAGGTTGACGGGGGTGTCGTCCACCACCAGGATGCGTGCGGGCTGACTCATGGGCGCGCCTCCCGCGGGCGATCGAGCACTTCCCGCACGAGGTCCAGGAAGGGCCGGATGCTGATCGGCTTCGACTGATAGGCGTCGAACCCCGCGGCGAGGATCTTCTGCCGGTCCTGGGTCATCGCCGAGGCGGTCACCGCGATGACGGGGATCCCCGCGGTGGCCGGATCGGCGCGCAGCTGGCGCAACGCCTCGATCCCGTTGATGCCGGGAAGCTGGATGTCCATCAGCACGAGGGCGGGGTTCTGCTCCCGGCCCAGGCGCACGCCGTCCTCGCCCGTCTCCGCCTCCACGAGCCGGTAGCCCTTGGCGGTCAGCACGTCACGGACCAGCTTGCGGTTCTTGTCATTGTCCTCGACGACGAGGATCAGCTCGCCTGCCATGCTCACCTCATCGGGATATCGGGATAGAGAAGGTGAAGGTCGAGCCCTGTCCCACCTGGCTCGTGACCCAGATCTTGCCCCCATGAAGCTCGACGAACTTGCGGGCGAGGGCCAGGCCCAGCCCGGTGCCCTCGTGCTTGCGGGCATAGTCGGTGCCCACCTGGCGGAACTCCTCGAACACCGCCTCCTGATCCTCCGGCGCGATGCCGACTCCGGTGTCCACCACCGAGACCTCCGCGGTACCGTTCGCGGCCGCTGCCCGCACCGCGATGCGGCCGCCCTCCGGGGTGAACTTGACCGCGTTGGACAGGAGATTCAGCATCACCTGCTTGATCTTCCGCTCGTCGCCGCGGATCTCGCCCAGCGCGGGGTCGACCGTCCGCTCCACCGTGATGCCCCGCCGCAGGGCGCGCTCGCGGATCAGCACCAGCGTGTTGTCGATGGCCTGGGGGAGATCGAAGTCGCCCGCCTCCAGCTCCATGCGCCCCGCCTCGATCTTGGCGAGGTCGAGAATATCGTTGATCAGAGAGAGGAGATGCCGCCCCGACGAGAGGATGTCCTGGAGATACTCTTCCTGCTTCTCGTTCACCTCGCCGAAGAGGCGCTCGAGCATGACCTCGGAGAAGCCGATGATTGCGTTGAGCGGGGTGCGCAGCTCGTGAGACACGCTGGCGAGGAACTCCGACTTGTGCTGGTTGGCCTCCTCGAGCTGGCGCCTCTTGTCCTCGAGCTCGCTGAACAATCGCGCGTTCTGGATGGCGAGGGCGGACTGCGTGGCGAACGTGCGCAGGAGCTCCACGATGCGCGGCGGGAACTCGCCGGCCACGCGGCGGTTCACCACCAGCGCGCCCACCACCTCGTCCTCGCTGACAAGCGGCACCGCGAGCAGCGAGCGGAAGCCCGACTGCACCAGCACGTCGCGGATCCGGCTCTCGTAGACCTGAGTGTCGCTGACGTCCGCGACCTGGACGGGCGCCCGTGCCGCCGCCGCCCGGCCCACCGCCCCCTCGCCGTACACCAGCGTGGTGGCGCGCAGGGCGGCCACGAACTCGTCCGGGAACCGGTCGGTTGCCCACAGGCGGAACGCCCGCGTGTCGCCGTCGTATTCGTATATGGCGCCGCCGTCGGTCTCCGCGAGCTGGTTCGCCCGCGCCACGATGGTGGACAAGACCACCTCGAGGTCGAGCGTGGAGGAGATGGCCCGGCCCACCTCTCCCAACGCCTCCAGCTCGCCCACCGAGCGCGTCAGCTCGGCGGTGCGCGACTGCAGCTCGGTGAACAGGCGCACGTTCTCGACCGCGATGACCGCCTGGTCCGCGAATGTCTGCAGCAGGCTCATCTGCGCCTCGGTGAAGGGCCGGACTTCTTGACGGCGGAGGGCGATGACCCCGATGGCCGAGCCTTCGCGCAGGAGGGGCACGGCGAGCACCGTCCGGAATCCGCTCATCTGATGGAGGTCCTGCGCATCCTCGAACTCTCCTCGGGCAAACTCCTCGAGGATGTCGTGGATGTGAATCGTGCGGCGGTCGATCACGGCCCGACCGCTCGCCGACCCCCGGGTCGCCGACCGCACATTGCCGGGGACGACGGGGAGGGGGCCGAGATGGACCACTCGATGCAGCTGGTCTCCCTCCACTCGATAGATGAGCGCGTCGTTCGCATTGCACAGACGAGCGGCGCTGGACGCCACCGCCTCCAGGACCGGCTGGACATCGGTGGGGGACGAGGAGATCACGCGCAGGATCTCGGCGGTCGCCGTCTGCCGCTCCAGCGACTCGGAGAGCTCGCGGGTGCGGTCCTCGACCTTCTGCTCGAGGGTCGCGTACGACTCGCGGAGCCGGCTCGTCATGCGGTTGAACTCGTCGGCCAACGTCTCGAGCTCGTCACCGCTCCGGAGCTCGATCTGATGCGCGAGGTCGCCCGCGCCGATCTTGGCCGCGCTTTCCTGGAGGACCTGGATGGGTCGGGCCATGCGCCGGGCGAGGAGGGCGCTCACCGCGATCGAGAGCAGGATGCCCGCGACCACCAGGAGCCCGGTCCGTCGCGCGGAGGCGCGCAGGGGCTCGAGCGCCTCCTCCAGCGGCTGGTCGACGAAGACCACCCAGCCCAGGGGGGCGATCGTCGAGTGGGCGGAGAGGACCTCGCGGCCCTTGGGGTCGTGCGCCGTCGTCACCTCGGGCCCGTTGGGCGTGATCGCCGCCTTCACCTGCTCGAGGTTGTCCAGGGACGTCTTCTGGAGCACGAGGCTGATGTCGGGATGCGCGATGAGGGCCCCGGTGCGATCCACCACGTAGGCGATGCCCGCCTTGCCGACCTTGATCTGTGAGACCACGTCCCAGATGAACTTGAGGTTGACCTCGGCCACCGTGACGCCGCCGCCGCTCTGCGGCATCGCGATGGTCATGTACGGCTCGGACTCCTTGCGGAAGTAGACGGGGCTGAAGTACGTCTTCCCGGTCTTGGCCTCGCGGAACTTGGGCTCGTTCGAGTAGTCGATCTGGCTGCCCACCACGTCCATGGCCAGCCGCGAGATCAGGAGCTGCTCGCGGCCCTTCGAGTCCAGATAGCTCAGCTCGGTGATGGGCGGCACCTGACGCTGGAGGCGGTAGGAGTCCTGGCGCCGCTGGTCCACCGCCGCCGCCGAGGCCACGAGCTGCGGCTGCGTGGTCCAGCTGAGCTGCCGCTCGATCTCCTTGACGTAGGTCTCGATGCGAGTGGCCGCCCCCCGGGCCTTCTCGTTCTGCAACGCGACCAGGGCGGCCTTGCTCTCGTTGTAGGAGGAATAGAGCTGGACGGCGCCGCTGGCGACCAGCGCGACGGTGACCAGCACCACCAGCGCCACCGTGTACTTCCGGGAGAGCCGGCTCTTCCTCACTCGAGCACCTGGTTGGCGCGCAGCCGAAGCTCCGGGGGCACCGGGACGCCGAGCTGCCGCGCCGTCTTCAGGTTCAGGATGAGGTCGAAGGTCGACGAGCGCTGGATCGGGAGGTCCGCGGGACGCGCGCCCTTGAAGATCTTGTCGATGTAGGTCGCGGCGCGCTGGAACATGTCGAGCTGGTTCACGCCGTAGGCGAGCAGTCCGCCGCCCTGCGCCACCGCGTCCAGCCCGATGGAGGGCAGGTGCTTCGCCGTCGCGAGGGCGCCCAGCCGGCCCGCGTTGACGTTGAGGAAGGCGTCCTCGACCATCACAACGGCGTCCGCGCGCCGCGCCACCATGGCCTGGAGCACGTCCTCGAGCTCCGCCTCCGCGCGGACGTCGAAGCGCATGACTTCGACGCCGAGCGTCTTTCCGGCCTGGGCCATCTCGCGCTGCGCAGGCTCCATGGAGGCGTTGTCGGGATTCATGAGCATGGCGGCGCGCTTCATCCGCGGGATCGCCTGCTTGATCAGCTCCAGCCGCTTCGCGCACAGCTCGGCCACGGAGAACATGAGCCCCGTGATGTTGCCCGCCGGCCGTGCGAGGCTCGGCACCACCCCGGTGGCCACCGGGTCCGAGATGCTGCCGATGACGATGGGGATGGTCGTCGTCGCCTTCTTGGCGGCCAGCGCCGCCGGGGTGCCGGCGGTCACGATCACGTGCACCTTGCGATTGACCAGCTCGGCGGCGAGCGAGGGAAGCAGCTCGTAGCGCCCCTCCGACTCGCGGTATTCGTAGGCGACGCTCTTGCCCTCGACATACCCAAGGTCGCGCAGGCCGCCCCGCAGCGCGGCCAGCCGCTGCTCGTACCCAGCGCGGGGGGCGGGAACCAGGACCCCCACCCGGCGCAGCGGCTGGGCGAGGCCAGGGACGGGCAGGGCCAGGAGGGTGCCCATGCCCGCTACCGCCAGGAGCTCCCGGCGCGTCGTCATGCCAGCTCGAACATACCCCAGGAGGCGCGCCGTTCCGTCACGCTCGCGTCTCCGCCGGTCCCGGGCGCCGCGCCAGCCTCTGGGCGCGCAGCGCGGTGCGCCGCACCTTGCCGTCGTCGCCCCGGAGCGGCGTCGTGACGAACTCGTAGGTCCGCGGACGCTTGTATTTCACGAGTCGCTCGCCGAGGAACCGTTCCAGCTCGTGACCGGTGAGGGACTCGCGCGTCTGCACGATCGCGTGCACCGCATTGCCGTACTCCTCGTCGGGTAGCCCGATCACGCAGGACGAGGCCACCGCGGGGTGCTCGTCCAGGGCGGCCTCGACCTCGGCGGGGTACACGTTGGAGCCGCCCACCAGGATCATGTCGGTCTCGCGGTCGCTCAGGTACACGTAGCCATCGGCGTCGATGCGCCCCATGTCCCCCAGCGACTCCCAGCCGTCCGGGCGCGCCCTGGCGCGCGCGCCGATGTATCGGTACGGGAGCGGCGCGTCGGCGCCCCGGCGCATCCAGATCTCGCCCACCTCGCCCGGCGGCAACGGGTTGCCCTCGGTGTCCAGCACGCGCATCTCGCCGAAGACGGGGCGGCCGACGGAGCCGCGGCGCTCCACCCACTCTTCGCCGGAAATCACGGTGAAGGACTGCGCCTCCGTGCCCCCGTAGAGCTCGAGGATGCGGCCGGCGCCCAGCCAGCCGATCCACGCGTCCTTCAGCCACATCGGACACGGCGCCGCCATGTGCATGACGACGCGGAGGCTCGAGAGGTCGCAGCGGGTGCGCTCGGCCTCGGGCAGCCGCCAGATGCGATGCATCATGGTCGGAACCGCGTACATCCAGTCCACGCGGTGCCGCCCGATGAGGTCCAGGCACTCGGCGGCGTCGAAGCGCGGCATCACCACCAGGTGATTGCCGCTGAGCAGGGCCAGCAGGGACGTCGTGAACGGCCCGTTGTGATAGAGCGGCCCCGTCACGAGATGCACGCCGTCGGTCGGAATGCTGAGCACGGTCGCGAAGCCCGACACCGCTTCCCACACCGAGGGCTGCGTGCCCACGATCAGCTTGGGCCGACCCGTGCTGCCGCCCGAGGTCGGCGCCTTGAACGACGTGGCGACCGCCGGCGGCAGCGGATCGGCCGACGTGGACGCGGGCGCCTCGAAGCCGGCAGGCAGCGTGGCGCGGCCCGGCACCTCCTGCGGATCCACGCCGACGACCAGCGAGGGATTCGCGAGCTCGATGATCGCGCTCCGCTCCGCCGCGGGCAGACGAGACGAGATGGGCTGCGGCGTCGCGCCGAGCTTCCACACCGCCACCGTCGCCTCGTAGAAGCCGATCCCGTTCGGAAGTCCGATGGTGACGAAGGAGTCGCGTGTGACACCGCGTTCGCCGAACACGCGGGCGAGCCGGTTGGTGCGCGCCTCGAGCTCCCGGCGCGAGATCGTCTGCGAGCCGCAGGTGATCGCGGAACGGGCGGGATCGACCGCCGCGAGGCGGCCGATGAGGACGCCGAGCGGGGTCTCCTCGCTCACCCGAGCTCGGCCTGTGCGCTCATCGCCACCGTGCCGGCCGGCGTGACGGCCCACAGGTCGCAGCCACGGCCGTCGGCGGTGGGCCGGCCGCGCAGCTCGAAGGGCGCGTCGGCGAACAGCGGGGCGCGTGCCTGCGTGGTATAAGCGCGGAAGGCGCGGTCGGGATTGGCGTCGCGCGCGAAGTCGAGGAGGAGCGTAGAGGTGAGCGGGCCGTGCACGACGAGGTCGGGATATCCCTCCACGTCCATCGCCCAGGCGCGGTCGTAGTGGATGCGATGGCTGTTGAACGTGAGCGCGGAGAAGCGGAACAGAAGAACGGGGTCGGGCTCGATGCGGCGGCGCCATGCCACTTCCGTCGGGGCTTCCTCGCGGCGCGGCGCCTGATTGCGCTCGCCCGCCTTCACTTCTTCCCGAAAGACCGTGCGACGCTCCTCCTCCACCGCGAGCCCGTCGTCGCCGAACATGCGGCTGACGACGGTGGCGAACACGAGGGTGCCGGTGCCCCCGGCCTTCGCCGAGATGTCCGTCAGCTCGGTCACGCGGCGCAGGGTCTCGCCCACCCGGATGGGCCGGTGAAAGCGGAAGCGCTCGCCCGCAAACATGCGCCGCGGCAGGGGCATCGGAGGCACCACGCCGGCGTCGCGGGGGCTTCCGTCCGGCCTGAGCTCGTGGGGCCCGTAGCGCGGCAGGAAGTAGAGGATGTGCCAGCCCGGCGGCAGCGCATCGCCGGCCGTCAGCTCGCCCTCGGGGCGGGCGAAGGCCAAGCGCAGGAGGTTCGCCGGAGCCGGGGTGACGACGTCGGTCGACTCCTGGCGCCGGCCGATGTGGGTCTTCAGACCGTCGAGGTCCAGCTCGGTCTTCGCCATGCCCGGAACACTAGCATGGCGGGCCGGCTCGCGCCCTTCGTCCTCCTGGCCGGGCTTACGCTCGCGATGGGCCTCGCGGGGGCGGGCTGCGCTGCGCTGGAGCGAGCGAGCGGGGACTGGCGCGCGCTCACCAGCGAGCCCACCGGCCAGGCGCCCGATCCCGGCACCACGCCGGAGCCGGTGATCCAGGTGTATGCCGCGCGCACCGTCGGCTGGCGCGGGCTGGTGGCCGTCCATACGTGGATCGCGGTGAAGCGCGCCGGGGCGGAGGCCTACACCCGCTACGAGGTCATGGGCTGGGGTGTGGAGTACGGGCGGCCGGCCATCCGCGTCAATCGCGCGGGGCCGGACAATCACTGGTTCGGGAGCCGGCCGGACCGCCTGGTCGATCGTCGGGGGCCCGAGGTCGAGGCGCTGATCGACAAGGTGGACGCGGCGATCAAGGCCTATCCGTATCCCGACCGCTATCGCTCGTGGCCCGGTCCCAACAGCAATACGTTCCTCGCCCACATCGGGCGCGAGGTGCCGGAGCTCAGGCTCGATCTGCCGCCCACCGCCATCGGCAAGGACTTCCTCGTCGGGGGCCGCGTGGCGGGGCGCTCGCCGAGCGGCACCGGCGTGCAGGTCTCGCTCCTCGGGCTGGGCGGCCTGCTCGTGGGCTGGGAGGAAGGCGTCGAGGTCAACGTGCTCGGCCTCTCGTTCGGCCTCGACCTGAACCGCCCCGCCCTACGCTTGCCGGCGGTGGGGCGCCTGGGCTTTCCCTAGGCGGCGGGGACGCGCTTGGCGAGCACCTTGGCGAGACCCTCGGGCTTGAAGCCGAGCTGGAGCAACGCCACGCCGGTGTCGGCGTATTCGCGGTAGGCGGCGATCTTGCCGCCCTCGAGGTCGAACACGCTCATGCCCTTGAAGCGCACGGGACGGCCGGCGCTGCGGGGAATCGCGTCCGAGACCGTGTAGGAGAAGCGCCACTCGCCGGCGGCGCGGCGAGCGTCCTCGATCACGGTGTCGAACTGCCAGTGATAGCCCTTGCCCTCGTGGAACATGCGCTCGAACATCTCGCGGAGCGCGGCATGCCCTTTGTGCAGGCCGAAGAAGAGGTCGTCGTACGAGCCGGACTCGGTGAAGAGACCGACGAGGGCCTTCACGTCGCCCTGATTGAAGGCGTCGGCGAACTGGCGCACGATGCTCATGGCGTCTCCTCGAGCAGACGAGGCACCGCCTTCTCCAGGCAGCGCAGGATCTCGTCGCGGCTGATGCGGAAGGCCTCCTCGCCCTGGCCGGCCGGGTCTTCGATGTCGCCCTCTTCGTCGACCAGCTCGCGGAGCGTGACGATGGTGCGGCCGCGAGCCTCGTCGAAGGCGGCGAGCATCTGCTTCTGCAGCGTCGTCATCGTGACGATCAGGTCCGCCTCGGCGATGAGGTGCCGATGGCGCTTGAGATCGGTGGAGGTCATGCCGTCCTCGGCGAGGTGCACGCCGATCTCCTTCAGCGCGAGCCGCGCGTCCAGCGAGGGTAGCATGCCGTCGCGGGCGTAGGTGGCGATGCCGCCCGAGCGGACCCGGTAGCTGTGATCGGCGTCGCGCTCCGCCAGCATCTTCTCCAGCAGGACCTGGGCCATCACACTGCGCGCGGTGTTGGCGTGGCAGACCACCAAGAGATTTTTTCTCACCGCTCGGCGGCGCCCCTGGTGTCGGCGAGCGGGAGATAGTAGGCGTTCCCCTTCCCCACCCAGTCCGTCAGCATGGCGCGGAACTCCGGCCCCATGGGATCGATGCCGCGCATCGGCATGGTGCCGCGGCGGATGGTGAAGTCGTGCGGCGCCAGCTCGCCGCCGCGCACGAAGTGGCGCGCCGCCGCCTCCACCTGCCCCTGGCGATGGAGCCACTGGCCGAGGCCGAACTCGGCCCGCGCCTGCTGATGCTCGGCGGTGATCGGCGGCAGGAGCTCCCGCGCGGAGGGGCCCGCGGGCAGCGCGGGGGCCTCGCCGTGTACCCACGCGCGGAGAGCGCCCAGGTGCCGCGCCGACTCGAGCCCGGTGATGTGCTTGAAGGTGTCGGTCCCGAAGGCGACGTCATGGGGCCGCACGATGCGCCCCCGCTCGTCGATCCAGAACACCGTGGGCACGTTCACGATGTTGTAGAGGTCGGCCAGGCGATGCTCGGTGTCGATCAGCGCCACGTGCATGGCCTCCGGCGATGACGGCTTCGACGCCTCGATCCACGGCCGCGCGGCCTCCGCCGATTTGTCCAGGGCCACCGTGATCACCGTGAAGCCGCGGCTGCCCAGCTCCTCCTGCAGCGCCTGCCAGACCGGCAGGTCGAGGCGGCACCCTCACCACGAGGCGTAGGCGACCAGCAGCACCTTCTTGCCGCGCTGCTCGCGCAGCGAGTGGGGCCGGCCCTCGAGATCGGGCAGTGTGAAATCGGGCGCCTCGAGCGACTCCAGGCGCTGCCCGCGCTCGTGGGCGCTCACCCCGAGGTAGGCCACGTGCGCCTCCCCGTCCACCGCGAGCGGGCGCCCGAGCGCGCTCGCCACGCCGGCCAGATCCACGCCGTCCGCGGTCTGCACCGCGGCCCGGTTGCGGAGCGGCACGCACACGTTCGCGCGGCAGAGACCCTCGGGCTTGAGCGTCCACCCCAGAGCCTGCTCGAGCGCCTGGGGCGCGAGGCGCACCTGGTCGCCCCGCACCCGCGCGGGCACGTCCGTGGGTCGGCCGTCGTCGATGAGGGTGAAGCGCGTGTCGGTCATGCGCGGGCTCCTCGCCGGGGGCGCGTCACCGCCAGGCCCATACCGGCTGCTCGAAATGATACACGCGCGTCGTCCGGCCGTGGATGGCGACCTCGCGCGTCTGGTACACGACGGCGGCGGTGGGCGCGTGCACCAACGTCTCGAGGATGGGAAGCTGAATGACCGGCCGGTCGCTCTCGGGAATCGAGATGAGGCGCGGCACGTCAGGCCGCTCCAGCTCGTCGAAGGCCACGAGATGCGCGCTCGCAACCTCTGCGGGATTCGGCGCCAGCACCACCGCCGGGCCGCCCCACACCACGACCGGCGTGATGAGGAACCCGGAGCGCGTGCCGTAGTCGTCCAGCGTGCCGAGCACGGTCTCGGGCCCGAGGGTGAGCCCCACCTCCTCGCGCAGCTCGCGCAGGGCGGCCTCCACCGCGTGCTCGCCGCGATCGAGCCGGCCGCCCGGCAGCGCCCACTGTCGCGCGTGCGCCCGCAGGCCGGCAGCGCGACGGGTGATGAGGAAGCATGCGCGCCCCTCCGCGTCGGGCAGCAGCACCACCGCCACCGCCGCCGGGCGCAGCCCCTCGTCCTCGGCGCCGCGCCGCTCGAAGGCGTCGAGGTGCCGCCGCGCGCGCGCGCGCAGCGCCTCGTCGAAGCGGTGGGTGATGGAGGACATACCCCTGCACGACACCGCAGAAGCGGAGTAGTGTCAAGGTCATGGCCATCAAGCTCGGTCTCTTCTCGATGAATCAGGACGCGTGCAGCCATCCCGACGGCGCCGCCCGCGTGGCGCGCGCCGCCGAGGCCGTCGGCTTCGAATCCCTCTGGTGCGGGGAGCACGTGGTGCTGCCGGATCCTCAAGCGCCGCCGTCGCCGATGGCGCCCCGCGACCGCATCCTCGACCCGATCGTCGCGCTCACCTGGCTCGCCGCCCACACCGAGCGGTTGCGCCTCGGCACCGGGATCATCATCATGCCGCAGCGGAATCCCCTCGTCCTCGCCAAGGAGCTCGCGAGCCTCGACGTGCTGTCCGGAGGCCGCCTCATCCTCGGCATCGGCGTCGGCTATCTCGAGCCCGAGTTCCGCGCCGTCGGCGCCAACTTCGAGCAGCGCGGCGCCGTCACCGACGAGTACGTCGCGGCGATGCAGGCGATCTGGGGCCAGGAGCGGCCGGCCTACAAGGGCCGCTTTGCGGCGTTCTCCGACATCCAGGCGCATCCCCAGCCTCTGCAGCGCGGGGGTCCGCCGATCGTGGTGGGCGGGCGCAGCGCCTCCGCGTTTCGCCGCGCCGTCACGCGCGGGCATGGCTGGTATGGCTTCGGGCTCGACGTCGCCGGCGCGGCCACCGCGCTGGCCGGGCTCCGGGAGGCCGCCGCGCGCGCCCCGCGCCCGCCCGCGCTCGGCCCGCTCGAGCTCTCGCTCACGCCCCGCGGCTACGGCCTCGACCCCGCCGCCGCGGGGGAATTTGCCGCGCTCGGCTTCCACCGTCTGATCATCCGGCCCCCGAAAGATCTCGATGTCGCCGGCCTGGAAGACTTCGTGCGGCGCGCGGGGACCGAGTTGGTCGGTAAGGTCTGAGCGCGGCGACCGCCCCGTGGCCGCGACATATCGCCTCGGCGCTACGCGGCGCCTCGCCAACACGCTGATCCGCGGCCTGCTGCGTCTCGGGCTCGGCCCCCCGCGCACGTATCTCCTGACCGTCGCCGGCCGCAAGACCGGCCGGCCGCTCTCCACGCCCGTGACCCTCGTCGAGATGGGGGGACACCGCTGGCTGGTCGCGCCCTACGGCGAGGTGGCCTGGGTGCGCAACCTGCGGGCGGCGGGCCGCGCGACCCTGGCGCGGGGACGCCGCGCGGAGGCGGTAACGGTGCGCCCGCTGGACGCGGCCGAGAGCGCGCCCGTGCTGCGCCGCTACATCACGGACGTGCCGATCACGCGCCCCTACTTCGACGTGCGTCCCGACTCGCCGCTGGAGGCCTTCGTCGCGGAGGCGCCGCGGCATCCCGTATTCCTCCTCGGGTCCCGCCCGTCGGACACGCGTTGACCGCCGCGCGGGAGTTGGTGTAGATTCCGCGCCATGAAAAAGAAGAAGTCCGCCAAGAAGACCGTCGCGAAGAAGTCGCAGGCGAAGAAGCCGCAGGCGAAGAAGCCGGCGGCGAAGAAGGCCCCGGCCAAGGCCAAGGCGGCCCAGCCGGCGAAGGCGTCCACCGGCTCCTACACGCCGCAGCCCGTCACGGGAATCGGCTGGGCCCCGTTCCGCTACCCGCTGTCCTGACCCCCCGGCAGCCAGGTGAGCCACCCGCTCGCGCTCCACACCTGGACGCTCGACTCGACGCCGCTCGCCGACGCCCTTGCGATTGCCCGCAAAACGGGCTGGGACGCGGTGGAGCTGCGCCGGGTGGACTTCCTGCGCGCGCGCGAGGCCGGCAAGGGCGACGAGGAAGTGCTCGGCTGGGTGCGCGCCTCGGGCCTGGGCGTCGCGTGCGTCGGCGTCGAGCTCGGCTGGGTCTATGCGGACGGCGCCGAGCTCGCGCGCCTGCTGGGCGTGTTCGACGAGTCGTGCCGCATTGCCGCCGCGCTGGGCTGTCCGCGCGTGATGAGCGCGGTGGGGCCCGGCCAGGGCGCCCTCGCCACGATGGCTCAACGCGTGCGAGAAGCTGCGGCCATTGCCGCCTCCCACGGCGTGCGGCTCGCCTTCGAGTTCAGCTACGGCGCGGCCCAGCTCAATACGATCGCGCGGATGCGCGAGCTGGTGGCGCGCGCGGGCCATCCCGCGTGCGGGCTCCTGCTGGATACCTATCACATCCAGCGCAGCGGGGGCAGCGTGAAGGACGTCGCGGACGTGACGCCGGAGGAGATCGTCTACGTGCAGTTCAGCGACGTGCCTCGCGGCGCGCTGGATCCCAAGGACATGCTGAACCGGCTACCCGCGGGGCGGGGGGTGGCGCCGATCCGCGAGCTCTTCGCCTCCTTCGCGAGCAAGGGCTATCGCGGCCCCCTGAGCTACGAGGCGCCCAATCCCGCCGCCTGGGCGCGCCCCGCGGAGGACGTCGCGCGCGAGGGCCTGGCCGCCGCGCGCGCCGTCCTGCCCTAGCCGCGACGAATGGACGTCCTGACTAGCCGCGCCGCCAGCCGGCCCACATCGGGACGCCCGCCTCATCGCGCAGCCGAAGAACACCATCGCCCTTCTTGATCTCGGCGGCGATGAGCGCCGGCTTGCCGTCCATGGTGACGCGAGAACCCTTGATCTCCAGCTTGTCCTTCGGCTCGATCTTCACGTCCTGATTCTCGAGATACCATTGCGGGCCCAGATGCACGGACACCTCGCCGGTCCCGGTCTTGAGGACCAGGTGCACGCCGCTCGACATTCCGCGCATGGGCGTGAAGCGCTCGATCTTCACCACCTCGCCTGCGACCGTCTCGACTGTCTTGGGGTCATAGATGCGCCCATAGGCCGTGCCGGGCCCCCATCCGCCGCCACCATGCCAACGCATCCCCTGAGCCTGGACGATGGATGCAAGGACAAGCATGGCGATGCTCACAACCAAAAAGACTCTCAGCCGCGTCTGCCCTCTCATCGAAAACCTCCTCTCCGAAGATTGACAACTCGATGAGAAAGGCAAGGCGAGTGCCAGTGAGAACGGCATTGTCTCTTGCGAACTTGAGCACGACCCGGCAGTGCTCTGCTGTCCCACCCCCGCCTCAGGTGGGGCGTGTGCACCACTGTTCAGCGCACGCCCAGCAACTCCACCTCGAAGATCAGCCTCGCGCCCGGCGGAATCACGCCGCCCGCGCCGCGATCGCCGTAGCCGAGCGCGGCGGGAATGATCAGCTTGCGCTTGCCCCCCACCTTCATGCTGCCCACGCCCTCGTCCCAGCCGCGGATCACGCGGCCGCGCCCGATGGGAAACTCGAGCGGCTGCCCACGGTCGAGTGAGGAGTCGAACTTGGTGCCGTTCTCGAGCCACCCGGTGTAGTGCACGCTCACCGTCTGCCCCGGCGTGGGGCTGGCCCCCGTTCCCTCCCGGAGCTCGACCCAGCCGAGCCCCGACGCGCTGCGTACGATCTGCTCGTCCGCCATGGCAGGGCCTACTGCATGGGGGAATACGCGGTGGGACGGAGGATGTGCGCGGTGAGGTTGCGCACCAGCGGGCCGTTCTTCTCCGTCTCGGCGAACTTCGCGAGCCGCTCCTTGTCGCTGAAGAAGCCGCTCCACTTCTTCTCGCGATCGGCGAGGCTGTCCCAGGCGAGGATGTAGAGAAGCTGATCCGACGGGCCGCCCAGCTCGTTGGTCCAGAAGCCGACCACTTGGATCCCGTGCTTCTTGAAGAAGTCCATGGTGATCTCGGCGAAGCGGCGGTTGAGGTCGGGCAGGCGGCCCGGCATCGCGTGGTAGGTCCGGAGCTCGTAGAGCATGGAGACGCCCTCCTTGGCGCGGGCCGATGCTAGGCGCGGGCGGCTGTGCCTGTCAAGGCGACCGAGCTTGGCGAGCCGCAGCCGAAGGCGAGGCGAGCGGATACATGATGGGTCCGAGCGACGCGAGGCAGTTGTCTCCCCCCGCCCGTTCGTCGTATCGTCACTCTCATGACCACACCCAAGTACGTGACCCTGCCCGAGATTCGCGAGGCGGCCCACGCCAAGCTGGCCCGCGACGTGTGGAACTTCGGCGACGGCGGCGCCGAGACCGAGACCACGCTGCGCCGCAATCGCGCGCACCTGGACCGCCTCGCGCTTCGGCAAAACGTGCTGGTGGACGTGCGCAGCGTCGAGCTCGGTACCACGTTCCTCGGCCGCTCGCTGTCCTGGCCGGTGGCGGTGGCGCCGATGGGCGGGCTCATCCTCTTCCACCCCGAGGGCGACTGCGAGATGGCGCGCGGCGCCGGTGAGGGCGACACCCTGCAATTCCTGTCCGGCGCCACCGGATGGCCGGTGGAGGAGGTGGCGAAGGCGGGCGCCGGACCGAAGATGTTCCAGCTCTACCACCACGGCGACCGCGGATGGGTAAGCGAGCTGATGAAACGCGTGGAAGCCTCCGGCTATCTGTCCGTGTGTCTCACGGTGGACGTCCAGTGGTACGGCCGGCGCGAGCGCGATGTCGTCAATCGCTACGTGCCGCGCGACGCCATGGCGAAGGCGCCCAACCCTCGCGGACCGGACCAGACCTATCAGGCGCGGCTCACCTGGGATGACGTGGACTGGCTACGCAAGACGGTGCGGCTGCCCATCGGCGTGAAGGGCATCATGACGCCGGAGGACGCGCGCCGCGCGGTGGAGCACGGCGTCGACATCGTGTGGGTGTCCAATCACGGCGGCCGACAGCTCGATCAGACGCAATCGACGATCGACGCGTTACCCCCCATCGTGGACGCGGTGGGCGGCGCCGCGAGCATCGTGGTGGACGGGGGCTTTAACCGCGGCACCGACGTCCTCAAGGCACTGGCCCGGGGCGCGGATCTGGTGGCGGTCGGCCGCACGATGCTGTGGGGGCTCGCCGCCGATGGCGCCGCGGGCGTGGCCCGCACGTGCGCGATCATGCGCGAGGAGATGTCGACTGCGCTCGCGCTCTCGGGTCAGACCACCGTGAAGGGGCTCAAACCCGACTACGTGTTCCGCGTCGACTGACCCGGGGCGTCGTCACTCCAGCCCGAGAAACCCGAGGATGAACAAGACGACGGACGCGATGCCCATGATGTAGAGGACGTTCATCTCGTCACCCCCTCGAGTTCCTCCCTGCAACCGGCGTTCCCACGAAAGGCCGGCCCCCGACGCCCGGCAATCCCAACACTTCGGGACCATCGCAGGCGCAAGGGGCCGACGAAAGTGTGTAACATGTGCTCGGTAATCGGGGTGGGGCAGCCCACCGATCGGACCGACGCCCCTATTTCTTAACGGCATCCTTCGCCTTCTCGGCGGCCTGATCGATCTCCTTGCCCGCCTTTTCCGCCGGGCCCTTGCCGATGGGCTTGTCGGTATCCAGCGTCTTGTCGACGTTCTCCCCGGCCTTCTGGGCGGGCCCTTTGTCGCACGCGACCGCCCCCAGCGAGGCCGCGAAGGCCAGCGCGAGCAGCGACGCGCGTCCCCTCACCGTCACCGCAGCCCCAGATAGCCGAGGATGAACAGGATCACGACCACCACGCCGATGATGTAGAAGATGTTGTTCATGTCCTCACCCCCTGGGCGTTCCCTTCTGCAACACGCGTTCCCGCGCGAAGAGGCGCGCGGATTCGCGTAGTTGGGCGCGGGGAGCCGCCGAGTCGGGCGGGGGAAGGTAGGAACTTCCAGGTGAGAAGGGCGCGGCGACCCCCGTTCAGCCCTCGCGCCAGTCGAGCGCGGTGTGGACGACGAGCGCGCCCAGAATGACACCGCCGCCCAGCAGCGTGGCGGCGGCCGGCGTCTCCCCGAGCGCGAGCCACACCCACAGCGGTCCCAGCACGTTCTCGAGCATCCCAATGAGCGAGGCCTCCGCGACGGGGATGAGGCGCGCGCCCGCGGTGAAGAGCACGAGCCCGAGGCCGAGCTGCGCCGCGCCGAACAGCGCGAGCAAGGCCAGGTCCGGCGGGCTCGCCTGGCTCGGACGAGCTGGGGCCAGTGCGAACAGCGCGGAGAACACGTTGGCCAGGGCGGCCGCCGCGGTCATGCGCACGTGCCGATGCTGCCGGACGATGACGATCGCCGTCGCGAAGGCCATCGCCGTCACGAGCGCAAGGCCGTCACCCCGGATGGAGCCGGCGCCCCACGAGTGCGAGGCCATGACGGCGGCGCCCCCGAGGGCCGCCGCCATGGCGAGCCAGCTCCGCCGGCGCACGCCCTCGCCCATCCAGACCCAGCCCAGGAGCGCGGCGATGAACGGCGACGTGCTCTGGATCACGAGGGCGTTCGCGACCGTCGTGTAGGCAAGCGCATTGATGAAGCAGGTCGAGGCGGTGGCGAAGCAGAGCGCCATGCCGACCCCCGCCGGGCCAAGCCCCCGGATCCGGGCCCATGTTGCCCCGCGCTCCTGCACCGCCGTGACGCCGAGCAGGAACAGCGCCGCGAAGACCGACCGCCAGAAGACCGTCGTCCACGCGTCGGTGGCGACCAGCCGCGCGAGGAGCCCGCCCAGGCTCCAGAAGAGCGCGGCCGCCGCGACGAGGGCGAGCCCGTCACTCCTGCCGTCTCCCCGGCGGGGAGAGGAAGAACGAACCGGCTCAGCCGCCGAGGCGGCCGTAGAGGACATGCCGCCGGTTCTTGGTGTACTGGCGCACCTGGCCGGGCCAGCGTCCCTCCTCCACGGCCCGCGACCACGCGTCCGAGACCAGCACCTCGGGGCTCTCGATCTCGTAGAGCGCCTGGTAACGGGGCTCGTTCTCGATGACGATGCGCTTCTTCTCGCCGCCGATCGACAGCGTCAGCTCCTGCGTCTTGAAGCGCGCCACCGCAATCACGCCGGGCACCGTGAGGAGGTTGGGCACGTGCTCGCTGTCGTAGACCTCGTTGAACAGCGCCTCCTTTTCCTTCGTGACATCCATGCTGACGACGAACAGGTATTTGGTGGCGATCGGCATTTTCCCTCCCTTGGCGCCGTGGCGATGGATGCAGTCTGACTCGAACCGCGGCGCGACGCCGCCGAAATCGATATGATCGGCGTCCGGAGGGGGCATGACCAAGCGTGACATTGCCGAGGCCAACCGGGGCCGCTACGAGGAACTTCGCGCGGCCGGACAGGGAGCGACGCGCAACGCCCTGCCGCCGGCGACCGCCCTCGACGGCGCACCGATCGCGCCGCAATTGGTGATCGCCCGCGAGGTCGTTCCCCCGGGCTGGTATCACACGGTGCGGATGCGGCGGGGAGAGGCGCTGCGCATCGTCGACGATCGCGGCCTGAGCAGCGTCTCGCTGATCGGCTGGTGCGAGAGGGATACCTCGGAGCGCCTCAACTGCGCCGACACGGCGAAAGTCCAATGGAGCGCCGCCCTGACCAAGGGCCGCGTCATCCTGACCGACATGGGACGCGTGTTCCTGTCCTTGATCGAGGATACGAGCGGCGCGCATGATCTTCTGGTGGGCGGCTCCACGCCCGCCTCGACGCCCGCCGCCGATGGCGAGGTCGGGCGCAACAGCCACGACAATTTCCTCGCGGCCGCGGCCAAGCTGGGACTGGGGCTGCGCGACATCCCGCCCTGCGTGACCTTCTTCGCCCCGGTTTCGGTCGAGGCGGCCTCGGGCCGCTTCGTCTGGAACGGCGCGCTGAAGCGGCCCGGTGATTTCGTCGACTTGCGCGCCGAGGCCGATCTCATGCTCGTGGCCTCGAATTGCCCGCATCCGCTCGATCCGGCAGGTCCCGCCGCCGGCGGTCCGGTGACCCTGATACGCCATCGTGTCCCGCCGCCGGCAAAGGACGACCCTTGCCGGACGACGTCGCCTGAAATCATCCGCGCCTTTGAGTTCACGGATCGCCTCCATGCCTGACAAGAACGTCCTCCATCCCGGTCCCGCAGACGCGGTGTATTCCCACGACGTGCCGGCCGAGCGGCCGTGGTCGCGCCTGCTGAAACGCGGGCAGACGCTGCGCATCGTCGACATCGAGGGCCAGCAGGCCGTCGACGCCTTGCTCTACCGCGCTGACGACCCGGCCGAACGGCCGTGGTCGCGCCTCCTGAAGCGAGGCCAGACGCTGCGGATCGTCGACATCGAGGGCCAGCAGGCCGTCGATGCGCTGCTCTACAGCGCCGACGATCCGGCCGAGCGCTACAGCGCCCAGGACACGCTGCGTGTCCAGGGATCGGCCTATATCGGGCTGGGAACGAGGCTGGTCTCGAACAGGGGACGATCTATGGCCCGCATCACCGCCGATACCTGCGGGCGGCACGATACGGCGGCGGGCTGTTG
>DATJFY010000128.1:0-3616 GCA_035495415.1 Verrucomicrobiia bacterium | reverse complement strand
TCCAGGAACTCGACGAGGCGCCGGAGCGTGGCCTCGAGGGCGCCCCCCTTCTCTCCGGCCCGCACCATGTTCACGTAGAGCCGGGAGAACGGCCGCGGGTGATGCATGGCCAGCGCATCGGCGAGCGAGGAGCCGCCCCTGACGCGCTGGAGCACGTCCGCGATGATGGCGCGGAGGCGCGGGCTCGATGCCAGCTCGGCCTGGATGGCCAGGGCGCGGTCGAGCGGCATGCCGGCCTCGATCAGCGTCGCAAGCTGCTGGGTGAAGGCCAGGATGTCGCGGCGGGCGACGCGTCCCCCGCTCCGCTCCGGCCAGACGAAGCCGAGGAAACGGCGACGCTCTTCCTGCGGCTCGACGGTGATCGGGAAGTAGGCGTCCCGCTGCAGCCGGTCCACCACCGCCCGCGCGTCGGACGCCTCCATCACCCCGTCGATGGCGTGCCCGCTCCGGTCCCTCGCGCGGTAGGTGAACACCGTCACGCTAGATCTCGTCCTCCGTCACGCGGAGAATCTCCGCGAGCGTCGTGAGACCCGCGCAGGCCCTGGCCCAGCCGTCCTCCCGGAGCGTCACCATGCCCTGCGCGATCGCCTCCCGGCGGATCTCGGCGGCGGGCGCCTTGCGCACGATGAGGCTGCGGATCGACTCGGTGACGCGGAGCAGCTCGTAGATGCCAATGCGCCCACGGTATCCGGTGCCCCGACACTCGTCGCAGCCCTTGCCGTGGAAGAGCTCCTCGGCGCCGGTGCTGGCGACACCCAGCGAGGCGAGCTCGGCAGCGTCCGCCGCCTTCGGCACCCGGCACACCGGGCAGATCCGCCGCACCAGCCGCTGAGCCAGCACGCCGTTGAGCACCGAGGAGAAGAGGTACGGTTCGCACCCCATGTCCTGAAGCCGCGTCACCGCGCTCGAAGCGTCGTTCGTGTGCAGCGTGGAGAAGACCAGATGCCCGGTGAGCGCGGCCTGGATGGCGATCTCGGCGGTCTCCAGATCGCGGATCTCGCCCACCATGATGACGTCGGGATCCTGACGAACGATGTGGCGCAGCCCGGCGGCGAAGCTCAGCCCGATCTTGGGCTTCACCGGGATCTGGTTGACCCGCTTGAGCTGGTACTCGACAGGATCCTCGACGGTGATGATCTTGAGGTCGGGACGGTTGATCTTGTCGAGGGCCGCGTACAGCGTGGTCGTCTTGCCGGAGCCGGTGGGCCCGGTGACCAGCACCATGCCGTGCGGGCGCCGGATCATCCCTTCGAAGGTGTCCGCCGTGCGGGGCGCGAAGCCGAGACGGTCGAACGACAGGAACACCGACGAGCGATCGAGCAGCCGCATCACGATGGACTCACCGTGGACGGTGGGAATGGTCGAGACGCGGATGTCCACGCGACGGCCGTGCGCGGTCACGCGAATGCGTCCGTCCTGCGGCAGACGCCGCTCGGCGATGTTCAGCTCCGCCATGATCTTGATGCGCGAGGTCAGGGCGGCCCGGAGCCGGCGCGGCGGCGATTCCTGGTCGTAGAGGAGCCCGTCTATTCGATAGCGCACGAGGAGGGTATCCTCGAAGGGCTCGATGTGGATGTCCGAGGCATCCGCGGCGAGCGCGCCGTCGATCAGGATGTTCACCAGCCGCACTACCGGCGGCTCGAACGCCATGTCACGCAGGTGGTTCACGTCCTCGTCGGCTTCTCCGTCCCGCTCCGCGCTCGACGAACCCATGCCCTCGACGATCTTCTGCAGCGCGGTATTGGCTCCATAGGCCCGCTCGATGGCCTCGAGCACCGCGGAGGGCGGCGCGACGAAGAGCTTGACCGTCAACCCGAGCGACTGCTCCAGATCGTCCGCCAGCAGCGGATTGCCCGGCTCAGCCGTCGCCACCGACAGGACCTTCCCTTCCAGGGCGATCGGACAGGCGATGTTCTGGCGCAGGTACTTCGGTGAGAGGTCCTTGAGGGCCGGGGGCGTCGAGGGCAACTCGGCGGCCGAGAGGAAGGGAAGCCCCTCCTGGAGGGCCACCGCGCGGGAGATGTCGGCTTCCGTCGCCGCGCCGAGCGCGGTCAGAATCTCGCCGAGGCGCCGCCGTTCCGTCGCCGCCTGCGTGAGGGCCTCATCCAGCGTCGCCGGGGAGATGACCTCGGTCCCGACAAGGATTTGGCCCAGGAATCGTCGGCCAGGTAGTGGGGTGTGCAAGGTCCCTGAATTATCGTGCCGTCTTATACCGATCGTCAATCGGTCGCAATGGCGCTTTCGTCCCTCACCATCGGGCTCGACTGGGCGGCATCGTCCGGGCTGGATGCGCCTCCGCCCGGCCCTCCGCCTCCGCGGCGGCCGCGACGGCGACGGCCTCCCCGTCGGCGGCGCCGGCCCCGCCCCGCCTGGTCACCCTCTTGACGGGGCGCCGGCACGGCCTCATTGCCGGGCTCCGGGCCATCGTCGGTCTCCAGCGTATCTGTCTCACGGTCTTCGACGCTGCCAAACGAATCGAAATTCGACGCGACGATCTCGGGCATCCCCGCGAGCTGGGACACTGCGCGCAACGGCGCCTGCTCCTCGGCGGCCGGCTGAGGCCGCGCCCCGCCCCCGCCCGATTCGAGCAGACGCACGATGCCGTTGCGCGTGACCTCGATGCCCTTGAGATTCCGGAGTCGCGTGATCAGCCGCGGCGAGCCGGGCGGGCGGCGGAAGCCGCGCGACTTGAGCGCATTCGACAGCGCGTCCAACGTGACGCCAATCGGCGAGGTGAGGAGCAGCTCGTCCACCACCGCGCGAATCTCCTCGGCGGGCGCGGTGTGCGCAGGGCCCCCCGCCGCCGCGGCGGGGGCCTGATGCGCCGGCGCGGGATGGGCCGGTGGGGGCCGATGCGAGGGCACGTGGGAGACGGCCGGCCGCTGCTCGGGACGCCCGCCACGCCCCCGACGCCCACGGCCGCGGCCGCGCCCGCGGCCCCGCCCGCTGCTGCGCATCTCCTCGGGCAGCTCCGGCGCCGCCTGCAGGAGGCCCATCCCCGCCAGCGCGCGGAAGGACAAGCGATGGAATGTCACGCCCAGGCCGGCGGCCACGTCGCCCACCGCATCAAAGGCCTGATCATCGGTGATGATCTCGATCAGGTCGCCGGGCCGCGCGGCCGCCAGCCACACGCCCGCCGCGACGGCAATTCGGAGGTCGCTCCAGTCCTTCACCCCCGTGGACGGCGCGCTGTGCACGAGCTGCGCACCGCGCTGGGCGAGCAGCCGCGCAGTGTCCCCGCTCGCCACCTTCCAGTTGCCCATCGCCACGAGATCGGTGAGCCGCAGGAGATGATCGATCTTCAGGTGGTCCAGGACGGCCGCCACGTGCTCGGGCCGGCTGGAATTCTCCACGTCGAAGAAGATCCCGCGCCGTGTGGCGGGCAGCGGGCGGGGCGGCTCCGTGGCGGGCATGCGGCCGGCGAAGAGACGCTCGGGGCTCGACACCACGATCGGCTCGGGCGCCGCCACCGGCTGCGGCACGAGCACCTCGGGAACTTCGGGGGGAGGAGGCAGGGGCGCGGGGCGGCGGGCCCGCTCCGCGCGGGCGGATTTTGTTCTCTTCGCCTGGCCCGCGCGGCGTGAGGCGGGACGCCGGGCCTTGGCCGCGCTCAAGA
>DATJFY010000127.1:0-2901 GCA_035495415.1 Verrucomicrobiia bacterium | reverse complement strand
TCCTGTTCCTCCTGTTTCGCTTCCAGCGTTATGGGACCACGCGGGTCGCCCGCGTCTTTGGACCGATCATGCTGGTCTGGTTCGTCAGCATCGGTGTGCTCGGCGCCGCCGAGATCGCTCGCCAGCCCGACATCCTCGCTGCGCTCAACCCTTGGCATGCTGTTCGGTTCTTCGGGGGGCACCGCGGCTCGGTATTCTTCATCCTGGGCGGCGTGGTGTTGACCGTCACCGGCGCCGAGGCCCTCTACGCCGACCTGGGCCACTTCGGCCGGCGACCGATCCGCCTCGCGTGGTTCGGGGTCGCGCTGCCCGCCCTGATGCTCAACTACTTCGGCCAGGGTGCCCTCGTGCTCAGGCAGCCGGAGGCGATCGCGAGCCCCTTCTACCTCCTGGCTCCCCGCGGATTCCTCTACCCCCTCGTCGGCCTTGCGACCGTGGCAACCGTTGTCGCCTCGCAGGCCCTCATTTCGGGCGTGTTCTCGCTCACCCAGCAGGCCATCCGTCTGCGCTATGTCCCGCGCATGACCGTCGTGCACACCTCGCGCTCCATGTTCGGCCAAATATACCTGCCCGCCGTCAATACGATCCTGATGATCGGTTGCTTGCTTCTCGTCCTCGCTTTCCGCTCCTCGACTGCGCTCGCCGGGGCGTACGGGGTCGCGGTCACCGGCACGATGGCGATCACGAGCATTCTGTTCTTCGCGATCGCGCGCTACCGCTGGAGGTGGCCGTGGTGGTCGGCGAGCGCGCTAACCGCCGCCTTCCTGATCGTCGACCTGACCTTTCTCGCCGCGAACACGGGCAAGATCCCGGGCGGCGGCTGGGTGCCCTTGGCGGTGGGGGCGCTGGCGGTTCTGATCATGACCACGTGGCATCGCGGCACCGGCCTGGTGATGCAGACCCTGACCCAGCTGTCGATGCCGCTCGAGACGTTTCTCCAGCAGATCGAGCAGTCACACCTTGCGCGCGTGCCGGGAACCGCGGTCTTCCTGACTCCGAACGCCGAGGGCGCACCGCTGACCCTTCTGCATCACGTCCGATACAACCGAGCCCTTCACGAGGAAGTGATCCTCGTCTCGGTTATCACCGAGAATGTACCGGAGGTAGAGGCACGCAGCCGAATGACGAGCGAGCCGCTCGGCAAAGGCATGTGGCGGGTGCGCGCCCACTACGGATTCATGGAGCACCCCGACGTCAGGTGGGTGGTAGGGCGCTGCTGCGACCACGGGATGACGGCCCGGCTCGAAGACACGACATTCTATGTCGGTCGCGTCCACTGGATCCCGACGGGCGCGGCTCCGATGGTCCGTTGGCGCAAGCGACTCTTCGCGTTCATGGCCTGGAACGCCAGCTCCGCCACTGACTTCTTCCGGATTCCTTCGGAGCGCCTCCTGGACCTGGGCGCTCGCATCGAATTCTGAGCACGGCTGCTTCTTCTACACCGCGCTGGTGCAGTATCGGCAGCGAGTGGCCTTCGCGAGGACGCTCTCGCCGCACGCTCCGCAGGGCTTCATCGCGGGGCCCGGCGGCGCGGGCGTCTCCTTCAAGAACGACTTCGCGACGAGGTAGACGAAGAACGCGATGATCACGAAGTCCACGACTGAGCCCAGGAAGTTGCCCACCGCTAGTGCCGACAGAACCTTGCCGTCCGGCGCGGTTCGGAGGGGGATCTGCAGGGTCCGCCACTCTCCACCCCCGACGAAGAGCCCGATAACGGGCATGAGCAGATCGGCCACGACCGAGGATACGACCTTGCCGATCGCCGCGCCGATGATCACGGCCACGGCCAGAGCGAGCGCGTTGGTCTTTCGGAGAAAGTCGAAGAACCCGGTGGCCATGGATCTACTTCTTCACCGGGGACTGCCTGGCGATGATCTGCCCCTTGATCTTCGCATAGGTCGCCTGGGGGAGGACGTTCCTCGAAACCAGCTCGTCCTTGCCCTGGTAGGGTCGGTTTTCGATGATCTTCTTGGCGTAGGCGTCGCCGATGCCCTTCAGCTTCTGGAGCTCGTCCGCCGAAGCGGTGTTGATGTCGACGAGCTCGGCTTTTGTCGACGGCGTCTTGGTCTCGTTCTTCGCGGGGCTCGCTTTCGTCGCCTGCGCGAATGCCGCGGGTGTCCCCACGAGCACCAGGCTGAGCGCGGCGGCCATCACGAGCGTGAGCACTCGTAGCATGGGATCCTCCGGTTCGATGTGGTTGGGTAGGTTCGAAGCCTTCACGCGCGCCGTCCCTTGAGCATCCGCCGAGTCTCCCGGCGGCTCCGCCTCCGGCCGGAGGCCTCCGGCGCGCACCGACTGCTGACTCCCGGTGCTTCTGAGCCCTGTTTGGTCCCGAACGATAAGTGGTTCGCCGGGCGCACGCCATTGGACCTAGGTCCAATGGGCAGCCCGGATGGCCCGGACTAGCCTACGAGTGCGTGACCCCGCGTGACGGATACCGGGCAGATGGAAGGGGCTGAGATGGCCCCACCCCTCGAAGTGCCTCAGGGTACGAAGCTCTACGTCGTCCGAGACGCAAGGGGCGCGTGCCCGTGGCTCCGACATCAAGAGGACGACAACGGGAGAGCAGTAGAGCCGATGAGCAACGCGCCAACCACCCCAGGAGGGCCCGTATGGGATTGTTCAGCACGATCTTGCAGAAGCTCGGCATCGGCGGCGCGACCGCTACGCTCGCACCCGCACCGGCCAGCCCCACGGCGGCACCGGCGCCCGCGCCGGTCCCGATGGTCGATGTCGTCGCGCAACTCGAGAAGCGCGCGACCGCGAATCCGCAGAAGCTCAACTGGCGGACCTCGATCGTCGACCTGCTGAAGCTCCTCGACATCGACAGCAGCTTCGCGGCGCGCAAGGAGCTCGCCACCGAGCTGGCCTGCCCGCCAGAGCTGATGAGCGATTCGGCGA
>DATJFY010000126.1:0-60121 GCA_035495415.1 Verrucomicrobiia bacterium | reverse complement strand
ACTCTTCGGGAATAGAGTCATCCGCTAGGAGTCTGCCAAGCGCTTCCTGATGATCTTGAACAAACATCAAGCCGACTTTCGACTTTCTCCGAAAGAATCGCAGGAAGCCTACTTGCGCACCTTCTCTGACGATGAGCATTGGCTGGTAGAGAAAGTCGGTGTATGCCTGGCCGATCAGAGCGACCCTGGGCACGACCCGATTTAGCTCCTGGCGAAAGATTCGAAACGCAGACTTGTAGTCATCGGCGTCAATCGTGGCCTCTGCTAACCAGTAATCCGACGACCAAGCTTCACGTTGCTCAAAGTCCCAATGTGCGTATCTGATTGGACCAACAGAAAACGCAGCTTCCATCCTGCCGTCCTTCATCACGGCGTTGTGAGCGAGCGTTTGGATTCTCTGCTCGACCCGGTAGCGCATAGAGACCTCCAGCGGCCGAACAAGGAGCTGCGACTACTCGATCGTCCTAAGCGGGAACCTCCCGAGCGACGGTCGGCACCGCCTGAACCTCGCGAACCGGCGACAGCAGCAGCCACAGGAACGACAGCAGCATTCCGCCGCACGCCACGACCAGCGTCAAGGGAACGCCGATCACGCCGCCGAGCGCGCCGCCGATCAACGCGCCGATCAGAGTCGCGCCGCCGGCGAGGAATCGCATCGTCGCGTTGACGCGCCCCTGCAGCCGATCCGGTGTGATCGCCTGCCGCAAGCTGATCCCGTTCACGTAGTAGATGAGCAGCGCCATCCACTGCGCAAACTCCGAGGCGACGATCATCGGCAGCGCGATCTCCGGCACGAAGACGGCGAGCGGCACCATCAAGCCGGTCAATCCGAACGCGAGCTGAGCGCCGATCATCGTTCGGCCCGTGCCGTAGCGCCGCGCGATCGGCGCGGCCACGATCGAGCCGAGCAGCGAGCCGACACCGCCCGTGCCGAAGACCAGGCCGACGCCGACCGCGCTTAATCCCAGATGGCGTGTCAGGTAGAGCACGTAGACGGCGTTGAACATGCGCCCGAAGAGAATTATCGTCGCCGAGCACCCGGCGAGCGCGCGGCGGATGCGATCGTGGATCACGACCCGCAGGCCTTCGCCGATCTCCGCGACGACGCCCGCGCGTTCGTCGCGCGTCCGGGGCAGGGACTCGTTCACGCGCGTCCACGCGATGAAGATCGCCGAGCCGAGGAACGACAGCGCGTCGACGAGCACCGCGAACGGCGCGCCGAGCACGCTGACGAGCACGCCGCCGAGACTCGGCCCCGCGACCTCCGCGGCGGCCGACGTCGTCTTGATCTTGCTGTTGCCGTCGACAAGCTGGGTCGCGCTGACGAGGGACGGGACGAACGACATGTGCGCGACGTCGAACAGCACGGTGAGTGATCCCGTCAGCAGCATCACCGCGTAGAGGATCTCCATGCGGAGCACGCCGGTGACGGCGGCCAGCGGAATGATCGAGAGGAGCAGCGCGCGCCCGACGTCCGTCGCTATCATGACGGGCCGGCGCCGGATGCGATCGACCCACACGCCGGCGAACAACCCGACGACGAGCACCGGAGCGGATCCCGACGCCGCGAGTAATCCCATCTGCCACGGTGTCGCGTGCAGCGTCAGCGCGGCGATCAGCGGCAGGGCGAGCGCCGTGACTTGCGAGCCGACGTCCGAGATGCCGGACCCCGCCCAGAATTTCAGGAATTCGCGGTGACGCCAGAGCGCCGAAGCCATGACCGCCGACTATAGCAGCGCGGTGAACGTCATGCGCGTTGCCATCAGCGCGTCTAAGACCGTTCTCGCTCTGCGGACAGTAACCCTTGGCAAACCCTTGGCGCACGAAGGGCCTTGGAGGCTGACCGTCCTCCAAGGCCCTGTTTTCGATGGTTGCGGGGGCTGGATTTGAACCAGCGACCTTTGGGTTATGAGCCCAACGAGCTACCGGGCTGCTCCACCCCGCGGTGACGGAGGTCACTCTACCCGACGGCGATAGGCGGGTCAATCCCCCGAGTCATTTAGGCCGGGCTATCTCCATTCCGCCGCGAAGCCGCCCCCGAGGACCCCCGAATGCTCTGGATCGGCGGCGCCACGCGCCCCATTCGGCACGCTGGGCGCCGTCCAACCCGCGGCCCCGAGTCGCCCGTTTTTGGTGTCCTTCGTCAAGCCTTCGAAGAAGGCGGGCTGATTCGGCACGGCGGGCTGTGCCGGACGCACCACGCGATCGACGATCTCCGGAGCGCCGGACGCACGGTCCAACGGCGTGGGCCGCCCCCGCTGCTCGAGAGGCTCGGCGGCGACGTGGCCAGCTGCCACGAGCAAGAGCCCGGCGATCATCCCCAGGACTCCCGAAATTACGGTTCCCGAAATCACGCGGTGAGGGGTCATGGCGTCCTCCTCCGGAGGAGAGAGGCCTGCACAGTGCGTGCCGCACCGTGCTTCGTGATATTGGGAGCTTACGAGAGGCCCGCTGGGTCGAAATCACCCGAGGCCCGTGGTGTCCTGCTTTTGCCCAGGTACATCGGACCCGGGTACGAAGTGTGCCGTCAAACAACTCGTTTGTAAGTTTAGGCTGGACGGCGCTTCGCGCCGCCGGCGGCGCCCGCGAAACGGTGGCACAGAACCTGCCATACACCCCAGTTGATGTGCGCGTTGAGTGGCCGCTGGAGCGTGGTGCTGCGCGAATGGCTGCGGTGCACCTTCGTGTTGCTCACGTTGCCGTGGTGCCTGGATAGCGGGGCGGAGGCGCAGTCCCTCGGCCGTCAGGACATCCTCACCCTCCAGGACGACGACGCGCAATGGGTCATGCCCGCCAAGAACTACGCGAGCACGCGCTACAGCCGTCTCGCCGACATCACCGCCGCCAACGTCGCCTCGCTCCGCCTCGCCTGGACCTTCGATACCGGCGTGCGCCGGGGCCAGGAGGCCGCGCCGCTGGTGGTCGGCCACACGATGTACGTGGTCACGCCCTTCCCCAACATCCTCTACGCGCTCGATCTCGCCAAGCCCGGCGCGCCCCTCAAATGGAAGTACGAGCCCCGCCCCGACCCCGCCGCGCAGGGCGTGGCGTGCTGCGACGTGGTGAACCGCGGCGCCGCGTACGCGGGCGGGCGCATCTTCTACGCCACGCTCGACGCGCACGTGGTGGCGGTGGACGCGGAGAGCGGCCGCGAGGTGTGGAAGACCAAGATGGGGGAGATCGGTCAGGGCGAGAGCATGACGATGGCCCCCCTCGTGGTCCGGGACCGCGTGCTGGTGGGCAACGCCGGGGGTGATTTCGGCGTGCGCGGCTGGATTGCCGGCCTCGACACGCGCGACGGCCACATCGCATGGCGCGCGTACAACACCGGGCCCGATAAGGACGTGCTGATCGGGTCGCGGTTCCGGCCGTTCTATGCCCAGGATCGGGGCCGTGACCTCGGCGTGACCTCATGGCCGCCCGATGCATGGCGCACGGGCGGGGGCACGGTGTGGGGCTGGCTCTCGTACGACCCCGAGCTCGACCTCGTGTACCACGGGACGGCGAACCCCGGCCCCTGGAACGCCGAGCAGCGGCCGGGCGACAACAAGTGGACGGCCGGCATGTTCGCCCGCGATCCGCGCACGGGCGAGGCGGTGTGGTTCTACCAGTGGAGCCCGCACGACATCCACGACTGGGACGGCATCAACGAGCTGGTCCTGCTCGATCTCCCCATCAATGGTCAGACGCGCAAGGTGCTGATCCGTCCGGAGCGCAATGGGTACGTCTACGTGCTGGATCGCGCGACCGGAGAAGTGTTGTCGGCGACGCCGTACGTGCACAACACCACCACGACGGGTGTCGATCTCAAGACCGGGCGCCTGCAGTACCGCGCCGACAAGGTCCTGGAAGTGGGACGCGTCACCCGCGAGATGTGCCCGGCGGCGCCGGGCGCGAAGGACTGGCAGCCGTCCTCCTACTCGCCGCGCACGGGGCTCCTCTACATCCCCCATCAGAATCTCTGCATGGATGCCGAGCCCTCGGACGTGGGGTACATCGCGGGCACGCCGTTCCAAGGTCTCACCGCACGGATGTACCCGGGACCCGGCGGCCACCGGGGAGAGCTGACCGCCTGGGATCCCATCCGGGCGAAGAAGGCCTGGAGCATCAAGGAGAGCTTTCCCGTGTGGAGCGCCACGCTGACCACGGCGGGCGACGTGGTCTTCTACGGCACCATGGACGGATGGCTCAAGGCCGTGTATGCCCGCACGGGCCAGCCGCTCTGGCAGTTCAAGCTCGACTCGGGCGTGGTCGGGCAACCCGTGACGTATCGCGGCCCGGACGGCAGGCAATACGTCGCGGTGGTGGCCGGCGTGGGCGGCTGGGCGGGGATGATCGTGACGAACCAGCTCGACGCGCGTGACGCCTCCGCGGGCAAGGGGCTCGCGAACGCGATGCGCGATCTCCCATCCCACACCAAGCCTGGGGGCACGCTGTACGTGTTCGCGCTGGAGGCCCCCCGATGAGGCGACGCCAGGGTCTCCTCATGCTCTGCGCGCTGGTGGTGTGCACCGCCGCGGGCGTGGCCCCCCCCTCGGCCGCGCCGCGCCGCGAGCTCCGAGTCTGCGCGGATCCGAACAACCTTCCCTTCTCGTCGGAACGCCGCGAGGGCTTGGAGAACCTCGTCATGGCGCGCATCGCCCGTGATCTCGGCGCCGACCTCACGTATTTCTGGTGGCCTCAGCGCCGGGGCTTCGTGCGCAACACGCTCAATGCGGGCCTGTGCGACGTGGTGCCCGGCGTGCCCGCCCAGTACGATCCCGTGCTGACCACGCGTCCGTATTATCGCTCCAGCTACGTCGCGGTGTCGCGACGAGCCGACGGCCTCCACGTCACCACCTTCGACGACCCGGCGCTGAGCCGGCTCCGCATCGGCGTGCAGCTCATCGGAGACAACGGGGTCAACACCCCGCCCGCGCACGCCCTTGCCCGCCGCCACATCATCAACAATGTGCGCGGCTTTCCCGTCTACGGCGACTATCGGCGCGCGAGTCCGGCCGCCGGCATCGTCGAGGCGGTGGCGCGCGGAGACATCGACGTCGCGTTCGTCTGGGGGCCGCTGGCCGGATACTTCGCGCCTCGGCAATCGCTTCCCCTCGACGTGCGCATGCTGAGCGTGCGAGACGACCCGCCGGGGCTATCGCTCGACTTCGACATCGCGATGGGCGTGCGCAAGGGCAACGCGGCCCTGCGCGACGAGCTCGACGAGGCGCTGCTGCGTCTGCGGCCCCAGATCGGGCGCATCCTCGACGACTTCGCGGTGCCCCGCGTGGAGCCGTCCACCGCGGGCCGATGAGCGCGCGCGGGAGGGCTCTCGGCGTGGTCGCGATCGTTGCCACACTCGCCGCGCTGTCGGCCGGCTGCGAGCGTGAGGCCCGGCGCTTCAAGGATCCCGCCACGCCCACGCAGATGTCCCGGGACTGGCTCGCCGCCCAGCGCCGTGGCTCGGCCGGTGGGGAGGCCCCCGCGGCCCCCAATCCGTATGCGCGCAATGCCTGGGCCGTCTCCGAGGGCAAGCGCCTCTTCACCCAGATGAACTGCACGGGCTGTCACGCGAGCGGCGGCGGGGACATCGGGCCGGCGCTGGCGGACGCGGCCTGGATCTACGGCGGCCGGTCCGGCGATGTCTTCGTCAGCATCGTCGAGGGGCGCCCCAACGGCATGCCGGGCTACGGTGGGCGGCTGACCGTGCAGCAAGTGTGGCAGCTCGTGTCGTATGTCCAGTCCATGAGCGGGCAGCTGCGCAAGGACGTGCGTCCCGGCCGCAGCGACAACCTCTACCTGGGTCAGTCCGAGCAGGCCCGCCGCGCGCAGCCCTCGCCGCGTCTCGAGCCTGCGCGGGCCCCGGCGCCGCGATGAGCGTGCGGGCTCGGCTTCGACCGGCGCGGGCGGGAGCCGGCATCGCGCTCTTCCTCGCCGGGTGTGCCGGCCCGCACCATGCCCTCGATCCAGCCGGCCCCCAGGCGCGGCACATCGCCAGCCTCTGGTGGCTCCTCTTCTGGGTGGCGCTCGCCGTGCTGCTCGCGGTGGTGATCGCACTCCTGGTGGCCGTTCTTCGCGGCGTCGCCACGCGGGCCCATAGCCCGCGAGAGCCCGGTGTGGTGGTGACAATGACCGAGCGCGGCACCGTGGCCGCAGTGACGGTGGCCGTGGGCCTTACCGCGCTCATCGTGCTGTCGCTTCTGACCGCAAGCGCGCTCGTGGGTCGAACGCTCGCCGGCCTGAGATCGCCGGATGCGCTATCCATCGAGGTGGTGGGACATCGCTGGTGGTGGGAAATCCGCTATCCGGGCGCCGCCCCGAGCGAGCAGGTCACGACGGCCAACGAGCTGCACGTGCCCGTGGGGCGGCCCGTCAAGGTGCGGACGATCTCCCACGATGTGATCCACAGCCTCTGGGTTCCCTCCCTTCACGGCAAACGCGACCTCGTGCCCGGCCACCCGGGCGAGATCGTTCTCCAGGCGGACCGCCCCGGCGTATTCAATGGGCAGTGCGCCGAGTACTGCGGGGTCGAGCACGCGCTGATGCGTCTCCTCGTGATCGCGGAGCCCGCCGATCGCTTCGACGCCTGGCTCACCGCCCAGCGCGAGACCCCGCCACCGCCCACGGATCCCGAGGCACGACGCGGTCAGGAGGTATTCCTGGCCCAGCAGTGCGCGCTCTGCCACACCATTCAGGGCACGCCGGCGGGCGGGCGCGTGGGCCCGGACCTCACGCACGTCGGCAGCCGGCAGACCATTGCCGCCGGAGTCCTCCCCAATGCGCCCGAGCACCTGGCCACCTGGATGCTCGATCCGCAGTCGGTGAAGCCCGGCACGCTGATGCCCGCCTCCGCCATCATGGGCGACGACATGGCGGCCCTCGTCATCTACCTCGGGAGCCTCCGATGAGCGATCCCGACGCGGAGCATCGGGAGCGGCTGGCCCAGACATGGGCGCCCCGGCCGGGCGTGCTCGGCTGGCTCTCCGAGGTGAACCACAAGGCCATCGCGCTTCGCTACATGGTCACCGCCATGGGGTTCTTCGTGCTGGCCGGGCTCCTGGCCCTCGTCATGCGCCTTCAGCTCGCGCGCCCCGGCGCGCACCTCGTGGGCCCCGATCTCTACAACCAGATCTTCACCGTGCACGGCAGCACCATGATGTTCCTCTTCGCGGTGCCGGTGATGGAGGCGATGGGCCTCTACCTCGTGCCCATGATGATCGGCACGCGCAACGTGGCCTTCCCGCGAATGAACGCCTTCGGCTACTACGTGTACCTGATCGGCGGGCTCTTCCTCTGGGTCGGCCTGGCGCTGAACATCGGCGCCGACGTGGGCTGGTTCAGCTATGTGCCGCTGGCCGGGCCCGACTATTCGCCCGGCAAGCGTGCGGACATCTGGGCCCAGATGATCACCTTCACCGAGCTCGCCGCCCTCGTCGCCGCCATCGAGATCATCGTCACCACGTTCAAGCAGCGTGCCCCCGGCATGACGCTCGACCGCATTCCCATCGTCGTGTGGGCGATGGTGGTGACCTCCTTCATGATCATCTTCGCGATGCCCGCGGTCATGGTGTCGAGCGGGATGCTGGCCCTCGACCGCCTTATCGACACGCAGTTCTTCAACCCCGCGGAGGGCGGCGACGTCCTTCTCTGGCAGCATCTCTTCTGGTTCTTCGGGCATCCCGAGGTGTACATCATCTTCATCCCCGCCACCGGGTTCGTGTCGGCGATCGTCACCACGTTCTCGCGGCGCTCCGTCTTCGGCTACCTCGCCCTGGTGCTCTCGCTCGTGGCCACCGGCTTCCTCGCCTTCGGGCTCTGGGTCCACCACATGTTCGCGGTCGGGCTCCCCGAGATGGGGCAAGGCTTCTTCACCGCGGCGAGCATGATGATCGCCATCCCGAACGGCGTGCAGATCTTCTGCTGGCTGGCCACGCTGATCCGCGGCCGTCTGCTGTTCCGCACGCCGCTGCTCTTCGTGCTCGGCTTCATCGTGATCTTCGTGGCCGGGGGCCTCACCGGCGTCATGCTCGCGGCGGTCCCCTTCGATCTCCAGGTCCACGACACCTACTTCGTGGTGGCGCATTTCCACTACGTGCTGGTCGGCGGCGCCGTCTTCCCGCTCCTGGGCGCCTTCTACTACTGGCTGCCCAAGATGACGGGACGCCGCCTGTCCGAGAAGCTGGGCCAGGCTAGCTTCTGGCTCCTCTTCGTGGGCTTCAACCTCACATTCTTCCCCATGCACCAGCTGGGGCTCGTGGGCATGCCTCGCCGTATCTACACGTATCTGCCGGATACGGGCTGGGGTGGGCTGAACCTCCTCTCGACGGTGGGCGCCTTCATCATCGCGGCCGCGGTGACGGCCTTCGCGGTCAACGTCCTCTGGAGCCTGCGCCGCGGCGCGCCCGCTGGGGACGACCCGTGGGGCGCGGCCACGCTGGAGTGGTCCACGCCCTCCCCGCCCCCGACGTACAACTTCGTTCGCATCCCGGTGGTGCACAGCCGCTACCCGCGATGGACTCCGCTGGCCGATCCCATGGTCACCACCGGCCTTCGCGATGACCTGCGCGAGGTCGTCATCACCAGCATGCTGGATGCCGAGCCCACGACACGTCATCTGCTCGACGGGCCCACCATCATCCCGCTGCTCACCGCCCTCGCCGTCGGCGTGGGTTTGATCGCCGGGATCTTCACCCCGTGGGGATTCGTCATCGGCGCCGCCCTGGTGCTGCCGTGCCTGGTGGCCTGGTTCTGGCCGAAGGGGGATCCGGCGCGCGAGCTCGCGGAGGGTCGGGCGTGAGCGCCGTCCGCGAGCTCGACCTCTCGAAGCTCCCGGAGCTCGGCTTCGGTCACGCCGCCGGCGTCTGGTGGGCCGTGCTGGGACTGATCGCCATCGAGGGCACGATGTTCGCGCTGCTCGCCGTCTCCGCTCTCTACCTGCGGCAGGCCGCGCCCAGCTGGCCGCCGGCCGGCATCCCCGCGCCGGCGATCGGGGCGGCGCTCGCGAACGTGATCGTGCTGGTGGTGAGCCTCGCGCCGATGGTCTGGGTGCACATGGCGGCCCGCCGCTTCGACGCGCGGGCGGTGGTGATCGGGCTCGTCATCGGGACCGTGCTCGGCATCGCCGCCTTGGTGCTGCGCATGGCCGAGTTCCACGCCCTGCACGTCCGCTGGGACAGCAACGCCTACGGGTCGATCGGCTGGTCCATCCTCGGCATGCACACCGGCCATCTCCTCACCTCGAGCATCGAGAACGTCCTGATCATCCTGGTCATGCGGAGCCCTCACCGCCAGGGCAAGCACTTCGTCGACACCGAGGTGAACGCGCTCTACTGGTACTTCATCGTGGGGGCATGGCTGCCGCTCTCCGCGCTCGTGTTCTGGGTGCCTCGATGGCCCTGAGGCCGTCGATCCGCGAGCCGCGCGAGATCGTGCTGCTCTGGACCGGGATGCTCGCCGGCCCGCTCGCCTGGATGGCGCAGCTGGCGATGAACTACGCGCTGACCGACTGGACGTGCCGCAGCGGCCACCGCTGGGCGCTCGACCTCACCTTCGCGGTGACGCTGACGGTGACGGCGGCAGGCGCGCTCGCGGCCTGGACGGTGCGCCGCCCGTCGCCCCACGATCGGCCCGAGCGCGTGGCGGCGCGACACATGTTCCTGGCGTGGTGCGGGCTCGGGCTCTCGGCTCTGTTCGCGCTCGCCATCGCGGCGACGATGATCCCGCGTCTGTATCTCTCGCCATGCACGCCGTGAACGGGCCCGCCGGGCCCTTCACGCTCGACGCGCTCGCCGCGGCCGGGGTGGCTGCGCTCGGCGTCGCGTATGCCACCGGCGCCGCACGCCTTCGGAGACGAGCCGGACGCCGTGCCATACCCTTGCCGGCGGTCGCCGCCTTTACCGCCGGCTGGCTCGTGCTCTTCGGCCTCGCGCTGCCGCCGGTCCAGCGCATCGCCGAGGGACGCTTCGGTCTCCACATGGCGCAGCATCAACTGCTCATGCTGGTCGCCGCGCCGCTGCTCGTCCTCGGCCGGGTGTGGCCGACGTGCCTCTGGGCAGTGGCGCCGTGGGCGCGCGCCTCCCTCGGTCGCGCGCGACATCGCGTGGCCGCCGCGCCGCTGGCGGTGTGGATCCTGGCCGCCGTGGTCTTCTGGATCTGGCACGTGCCGGCCGTCTTCGATGCGGCCTTGCGCAGCGACGCGCTGCATGCGCTCGAGCATCTCTGCTTCCTCGGGGGGGCGCTCCTGTCCTGGCACCTGGCGCTCCACGGGGAGCACGGCCGCTTGGGTTATGGCCTTACCGTGTGCTGGCTCTTCGCCACCTCCATGCATACGGGGCTGCTCGGCGTGCTGCTCACCCTCAGCCCGGCGCCCTGGTACACGCCGCCGCCCGGCCTGGAGGGGGCGCGCGCGCTCGAGGACCAGCAGCTCGGAGGGCTCCTCATGTGGATCCCGTCCGGCATCGTGTACGCGGGCGCTGGCGTGTTGATCTTCGCCGCCTGGCTCAAGGCCATCGGGCGGCGCGCCGCGCCCCTGGGACTGGCGCTCGCGCTGAGCGCCGCGGCGGGCTCCTCGGCGACGACGGCGGCCGGCGGGCCGCTGGTGTACGTCTCCAATGAGGGCTCGGACGAGGTCACCATCGTGGACGGGGCCGGTGGGCGCGTGGTCGCGACCATCGCGACGCCGGGGCGGCCGCGGGGCCTCGCGTTGAGCCCGGACGGCGCGCGGCTCTACGTGGCCCTGGCCAAGCGGGACACCGTGTCGGTGATCGACACCGCCACGCAACGGGTGGTGGCCAAGCTGCCGGTCGGCAAAGATCCGGAGTGCGTGGACGTCTCGCGGGACGGCGCCCGGCTCTACGTCTCGAACGAGGACACCAACACGCTCAGCGTCGTGGACGCCCGGAACGGCACGATGCTTGCGGCCATCCCGGTGGGCGCCGAGCCCGAAGGTGTGACGTTGAGCCCCGACGGCCGCCTCGTCTACGTGACCGGCGAACGCGCGAGCGCGGTATCGGTGGTCGATGCCGCCACGCTCACCGTGGTGGCCACCATCACGGTCGGGGCGCGGCCCCGCGAGGCTGCCTTCTCGCGGGACGGGCGCCGCGCGTTCGTGACCGCGGAGAACGGCGCGACGCTGTCGGTGATCGACGTGGCGTCGCATCGGGTGACCGCCACCATTCCCATCCAGGGTCCGGGCTCACGCCCCAAGGGCATCGCGCTTCATCCCGACGGCCGGACGGTGTACGTGGCGAACGGCCGCGCGAACGACATCGCGGTGATCGATCTCGAGCGCGGCGCGGTCGCCCGCTACCTCCCGGTGGGGCAGCGCCCCTGGGGGCTGGCGCTTTCAGCGGACGGCGGCACGCTCTACGTGGCGAATGGCCTGGACGACTCCCTGTGGATGATCGACACCGTGGCGGAGACCGTCACGACCAAGCTGAGGGTGGGCCGACGTCCGTGGGGCGTGGTGATCGGCCGCTAATACCTGCGCGGCCACGTCACCGCTCCGATGCAGCGGAAGGCGCGAACCCAACGCATCTCCGGCGCGAGCGCCCCGCCGACTTGACGAGCCGCCGGCCCCCGGGCAGAGTGTCGCCCATGATCAATTTCGGCACGTTCCTCCTGATGCAGTCGCCCTCGATGCGCTCCTCGCAGGAGATCTACTCGCGGGCGGTGGACATCGCGCAGGCCGCGGAGAGCCTCGGGTTCCGGAACGTCTGGCTCGCCGAGCATCACTTCTCGACCTATGGCTACCTCTCGCGCCCGGCCCAGCTCGCCACCTACCTGGCCGCGAAGACGACCATGCTGCGCGTGGGCACCGCGGTCATCGTGGTGCCGCTGCATCACCCGCTCGTCGTCGCGGAGGAGATCGCCACCCTCGACCAGCTCGCGGGCGGCCGCGTGGACATCGGGCTCGGCCGGGGCTATCAGCACTACGAGTTCGAGCGTCTGGGGCTCGAGCTCGACAGCGCGCGGGCGCGCTGGGAGGAATCGGTCGACATCATCCTGAAGGCGCTTACCGGCGAGCCCTTCACGTATGAGGGCAAGCTCTTCCAGATCCCGGAGACTACGATCTTCCCGCAGCCGATCCAGCGACCGCACCCGCCTATCTGGGTGACCGCGCAGAGCCTCGAGTCGGTCGAGGCCACCGTGCGCCGGGGCTTCAACCTCCTCACCGGCGGCTTCGGCGTCCCCATCGAGCGCATGGGGGAGTTCCGCCGGCAGTTCGATCGCCTGGTGGCCGAGGCGAAGCCGCCCAGCCGTCCGCAGGTCGGCGTGCAGCGCGCCGTCTACGTCACCGACAGCGCGGCCGAGGCGCGCGCCGCCGCGGAGGAGGCCCGCTGGAACATGCGGGTGACGCTCAGCCTCCGCAACCACTACGAGCAGGTGGATCGCGGGCGCGCGGTGGCGATCCCCGCCCCCAAGGAGCCGGACACCGACGACCTCCTCGACCGGTTCCTGGTGATCGGCACCCCGGACACCGTCATCCGCCAGATCCGGCGGGTGCAGGAGACGGTCGGCATCACCCACTTCAACTGCAGCTTCTGGTTCGGCGACATCGAGCACCCGCGCATCATGAAGTCGATGGCGCTCTTCGCCAAGGACGTGCTGCCCGCGTTCCGGTGATGGCGGCCCGCTGAAATGGCTCGGCTCAATCCGAAGAAGCGCGCCCGCCTGCCCGACCGGGCCTTCGCGTACATCGACTCGCGGGGCCGGCGGCGGCTGCCCGTTCACGACAAGGCCCACGTCAAGAATGCCCTGGCGCGATTCAGCCAGGTCATCTTCGAGACGGATGCCGCACGCGAGCAAGCGCGCCGACGCCTCCTCCACGCGGCGAAGAAGTTCCGCCTCATGCCGGTGGGCTTCATCACCGGCCAGCTCGCCTCCGAGCAACGGCAGGCCGCGACCGGCCGTCTCGTGATCGAGCTCGGGCGGAATCCCGCCCCGGGCGAGCTGGAGCGGCGCCTGCGCACGGTCTTGCGCGATTCGAGCCTCACCGTCCTCTACTGGTCCGATGCCGCGGGCGCCTACGTGGACGCCACCGGCCAGCCGGTCCCGCTCCCCGCGGAAGGCGGCGAGCGGGGCGTGACATTCCTGGAGCGACAGGGACGGCCCATGACCGCGCTGGTCCACAACCCGACGACCCTCAGCAACGCCGATCTCTCGGAGGCGGTGCTGGCCGCGGTGCGGTTCGTCGTCGAGCAGGAGCGCGTGCGGGGCCAGATCCAGGCGACCTCCACCGACGCCGCGGCGCTGCCGAGCGGGTTCGTCACCCTGCTCATGACCGACATCGAGGGCTCCACTGCGCTGCTGCGCAAGCTGGGGGACGGCTATGGGACGCTGCTCAACGAGGTGCGCGCGATCATACGGCGCGCGGTGTCGCGGGGCGGCGGTCGCGAGATCGACGCGCGGGCCGACGAGTTCTTCGCGGTCTTCGAGCGCCCCGCGGCGGCGCTCGAGGCGTCCGTCGCCATCCAGCGCGCCCTCGCCAAGCGCGCTTGGCCGGATCGCGTGGAGGTGCGCGTGCGCGCGGGCTTGCACAGCGGCCACCCGACGCTCACCGATGCCGGATACATCGGGCTGGCCGTCCACACGACCGCGCGCGTCTGCGCGGTCGCGCACGGCGGGCAGATCCTCCTGTCGGCGGCTGCCCGCGCGGCGGCGGCCGCGTCGGCCTCGGGCGGCGTCCGGCTCCGGAGCCTGGGCCGCCACCGCCTGGCCGGTCTCCCGGAGCCCGAGCCGCTCTTTCAGGTGATGGCGCAGGGGCTCCGGCCAAGCTTTCCGCCGCCACGCACGGGCCGTGCGACGACGCGCCGGGACCGGCCCGTGTCACGCCGGAAGGGCCCCGCCCCGCCGGCCCGTTCGGCGCCCCGGCAGCTCGAGCTGCCCGAGGTCGACTGAGCCATGGCCGCGGACGAGCGGTGTGCCGGCAAGACCGTGCTGGTGACGGGCGCCCAGCGTGGCATCGGCCGCGCCATCGCCGTGCGGTTTGCCGAGGCCGGAGCGGACGTCGCGCTCAATTTCCTGGACGACAAGGCGGCCACGGACGCTGCCGCGGAAGAGATCCGCCGCCTCGGCCGGCGGGCCGCGACGATCGCCGCAGACATCGCCCGGCCCGAGGAGGCGCGCCGCCTCGTCGCCGACGCGGAGCGGGCGCTCGGCCCCATCGACGTCCTCGTGAACAACGCCGGGATCTTCCCGCGTACGCCGTTCCTCGATCTCACCGAGGACACGTGGGACGCGGTGCTCGACACCAACCTCAAGGCGACGTTCGTCTGCGCGCAGGAGGCGGCCCGGCGCATGGTGGCCCAGGGCCGGCACGGGGTCATCATCAATCTCTCGTCCGGCGCCCCCTTTCGCGGCTCCATGCGCGCCACCGCATACATGGCAAGCAAGCTCGGCATCGTCGGGCTCACGCGCGGAATGGCCCGGGAGCTGGCCCCGCACGGGATCCGGGTGAACGCCGTCGCGCCCGGCATCACGAACACCGCGATGCCCCGGCTCGGCAACACCGAGGAGGCGCTGGCCGCGCTCGCCCGCGCCAACCCGACCGGCCGCCTCGCCGAGCCCGACGACATCGCCGACGTCGTCGTGTTCCTCGCCACCGACGCGGCTCGCCATGTCGTGGGCCAGCTCGTCCACGTCAACGGCGGGGACTTCCACGGCTAGCGCGCGGCGCCGCTCGCGAGGTCCTCGAGACCTCGGGCAGCCCGGCACGTCTTCGCATAGAGATCCCGGAAGCGGTTCCCGGGGCCGGCGAAGAAGTCCGGCGCGATCCAGTCGTAGTCGCGCACGCGCCGATACGGCACGCACCAGAGCGGAAAGAAGCCGATCTCGCGCTCGTACCACGCCATGAACTCCCCGCACCGTGAGAATGGCAGGAACACGTCCACCGTCACGTCCGGCCGCTCGACGGGCAGCACCCGGTGAAACGTGTCGGCGAGGCGAAGGATCTGCGCGGAATGGAGGAACCGGCCGAAGAGGAGCCGACCCAGCGCCGTACGCGGATGCACGTTGGTCACGCCGTTGTCCTAACGGAAGTAGTAGTGGGGGGTCCGGAGGTAGTCCTCGCGCCGCGCCGCGGTGCTGCGAAAGTACACCTTCGTCCAGTCGTAACCCTCGAAGGTCTCGTGGTGCTCGTGGACGATGTGCACGTAGCGGCGCGCCGGCGGCGCAGGTCATGGCGACGGGATCGATCTCGAGAATCTCGTCCAGGTCGCGGACGTCGATCTTGTCGTCCGAGTGCCGCTTGTCCCGCGGCTTGGGGACGAGGTGGGACACCCCGCTCTTCCTGAGAGACACCGGTCGGTTGCCGGAGCAGGCGCGAAGCTGGCGGGCCACCCGCTCCACCTTGGCCGCGTGCCGATCCTCCACGCGCCACATGCGTGCAGGAGGCATGTCCGTGCGCTCCACACGGGCGGCAATGGGAAATCAGCGGCTTACGATCAGCCGCCCGAGCGCATCAGGTGAGGACGACCGGCAGAGATTCGCTAGGCGAGCGGCTCGGGGGCGCGGGCGGGCCGAAGCCGCGCGGTGACGCGGTCGGTCTTGCCCGCCTCGTAGCGGCCGGTGCGCCAGATGCTCCACAGCACGCGCCAGGCGGCGCGCGTCGCGAGCAGCCAGTAGGTCTGGCAGCGGAAGGTTCCGAAGAACTTCTCCTTGAAGCTCTTCCGGCGGAGGTCCACCGGGCGCGGCAGGTAGGGCCGCAGCTCCTCGATGAGCGTCTGGGTGACGATCCCGCCCACCCACACCGTGAGGAGCAGCGACAGCGTGGGCGCGCCGACGCCCAGATAGAAGAGCGCCGGGTGCTCGCCGCGGAACTGATAGGCCAGATACCAGCCGAGCCAGCCGGTGAAGGGATAGATCAGCGCGGCCACCGGCCACTCGATCACCTTGTTGCCCACGTGGCGGATGAGCTGGGCCAGATTGAAGGCCGTCGGCTTCGCCCGCCAGACCGCGCGCAGGAAGGGCGTGTCATCGAGCACGCCCAGGTACCAGCGCGCGTTCTGGCGGATCACCTTTTCCGTCGTCTCGGGCAGGTCGGTCAGCTCGAGCATGGGCATGGCTTCGATCAGGATGCCCCGGGCGCCGAGGGCGTAGCCGAGGGTGGAGTCCTCGGTGGCGCCCGAGGTGGGGAAGCCCCCCACTGCCTGCATGGCGTCGAGGCGGACGAACTGGTTGTGCCCGAGGCAGATCTGCGAGCGGCGGAAGCAGAACTCGAAGAGGGGGCGGAGCGCGCGGCCCAGGCGCGGCCACCGCGCGGCGAAGGCCCCGAAGAGGCGGATGCGCTTGACCTCGTTGATGAGCCGCGCGATCGACACACGGATGAAGATCGACGACTGCTGGATGGCGCAGATCCGCCCGCGGATGTCGAGCCGGCCGTAGTTGGCCAGGGAAAGGGGGATGCCCTGATAGGCGAGCGAGCCCGGCCCCGTGATCTCGCGATGGGCGATCCAGCGATAGGTGTCGAGGTCGGGCACGGAGTCGGCGTCGCTCACGCCCACGAACACGCGCGAGGGATCGTGATCCTCGCCGAGGATCTCGCGGAGGCTGTCCGATCTGAGCGCCCAGTTGAGCTGCTGCGCCTTGCGCCCCGGGCCGGGCATCGCGAGGTGCGTGAGCCGCTTCTGCTGGTACGGCGGCAGGGTCTCGCGGAAGCGGCGCACGAGCTCGCCCGTGCTGCCGCCCATCAGGGGGTGCGGGTTCCGCTCCTCTTCTTCCTTGGTGATGACGACCACGTGGAGACGGCCGTGCGGGTAGCGCGACGCGACGAGCGCCCCCACCGTGCCCGCGATGTCCGGCTCTTGATAGGCGGGTACGAGGTGAAGGAACACCGGCGTCGCCGAGGTGCGCTCGAGCACCTCCTCGGTGGGGAGCGCGGACACCCGCGCGTACGACTCGCGGACGAAGCGCACCGTGGTGAGCATGCCTTTCCAGTCGAGGCTCAGCTTGAACACCGCGCGCGCGTTGATGAGGAGCGCGACCAGGAAGAGAACGAGGAGGAGCTCCATGGCGGCGAATCAGCCTCCGGGGGTGCTGGGCGGGAGCTTGAGGACCTTGTCGCCCGGCTTGACGAGGCCGAGGGATTCCCGGGCGAGCTGCTCGATGTACTCGGGGTCGCTGCGCAGCCGATCGATGGTCTTCGTCAGCCGGCCCGTTTCTTCACGAAGCGTCGCGATGTCGCGCTCGAGGTTGTCGACCTCGCGCTTCATTTGCATCACCCGGGCCAGGCTCGAGCCACCGTAGGCGAGGAGCGCCACTGCGGCCACCGCCATCAGCCCGCGGACGTGGCTCGCCGTCACCGCCGGCCGCCGCGAAGCGCGGCCCGGCCCGGCCAGACCGCGGCGGTGCCGAGCTCTTCCTCGATGCGCAGGAGCTGGTTGTACTTGGCGGTGCGCTCACCGCGGGCGAGCGAGCCGGTCTTGATCTGACCGCCGTTGACCGCGACCGCGAGGTCGGCGACGAAGGAATCCTCCGTCTCGCCGGATCGGTGCGAGATCATGGTGCCGTAGCCCGCGCGCTTGGCCAGCTCGATCGCCTCCAGGGTCTCGGTGAGGGTGCCGATCTGGTTCACCTTGACGAGGATCGCGTTGGCCGTCCCCTCCTGGATGCCTTTCTGCAGGATGGCGGGATTGGTGACGAACAGATCGTCGCCCACGAGCTGGACGCGGGCCCCGAGGCGGCGGGTGAGCTGGCGCCAGCCGTCCCAGTCGTCCTCGCCGAGCCCGTCCTCGATCGAGCAGATGGGATAACGCCCGAGCAGCCCCTCGTAGAAGGTCACCATCTCGTCGCTGGACTTCTCGGTGCGGTCGGCGCGCAGGCGATAGCGCCCGTGCTCCCCGAACTCGCTCGCCGCCACGTCGAGGGCGAGGAAGACATCGTCGCCCGGGCGGTAGCCCGCGCGCTCGATCGCGCGCAGGAGGAAGTCGAGCGCCTCCACGTTGCCACCGAGGCTCGGGGCGAAGCCGCCCTCGTCACCCACGCCGGTGGAGAGGCCCTGGTCCTTGAGGAGCTTCCGGAGCGTGTGGAAGATCTCCGCGCCCGTGCGCAGCGCCTCCGCGAAGCTCCCCGCGCCGGTGGGCACCAGCATGAATTCCTGGACGTCGAGCCCGTTGTCGGCGTGCGCGCCCCCGTTCAGCACGTTCATGAAGGGCACCGGGAGCACACGCGCGCCGGGACCGCCGAGGTACTGGTAGAGCGGCAGGCCCGCATCGTCGGCGGCCGCGCGCGACACCGCCAGCGAGACACCGAGGATCGCATTGGCGCCGAGTCCGGACTTGTTGGGCGTGCCGTCCAGCTCCAGCAGGGCGCGATCGACGGCGGCTTGCTCGGCCGCGTCCATGCCCTCGATCTCGGGCGCAATGGTCTCGATCACGTTCTGCACGGCGCGGCGGACACCCTTGCCGAGATAGCGCGACGAGTCGCCGTCGCGCAACTCCATCGCCTCGCGCTTGCCGGTGGACGCCCCGGAGGGGACCATGGCGCGGCCGAAGGCGCCCGATTCGAGCCACACCTCGACCTCCACGGTGGGATTGCCGCGGGAATCGAGGATCTCGCGCGCGTGGAGAGAGCGGATCTCGGACAGAGGGCTAGGCCTTTCGCTCGAGGATGAACCGCGCGAGAGCGCGCAGCGGCTCGGCCGGCGGGCCGAGGGGCGCGAGAGCGTGGAGGGCCTCGCCGACCAGCCGGCCGGCTTGGGCCTGCGAGGCCTCGATGCCGTGAATGGCGGGATAGGTGGCCTTCTGCTGCGCTTGGTCCTTCCCCGCCGTCTTGCCGAGCTGCTCCGTCGTGCCGGTGACGTCGAGAATGTCGTCCACGATCTGGAAGGCGAGGCCGAGATCGCCGCCCGCGACGGTGAGGGCTCGGAGCTGCTCGTCCCGGGCGCCACTCAAGCGCGCGCCGACGCGGATCGACGTGCGGATGAGCGCGGCCGTCTTGTGGAGGTGGATGTATTCGAGCATGTCGGGACTGACGCGCCGTCCCTCCGCCTCGAGATCGGCGACCTGCCCGCCCACCATGCCGTCGGTGCCGGCGGCGTCCGACACGTCGACGAGGACGTCGCGGAGGACGCGGGCGTCCATCGCGGGCCGCCAGTTCTCCGCGATGAGCCGGAACGCGAGGGTGAGAAGGCCGTCGCCGGCGAGGATGGCCATGGCCTCGCCGAACACCTTGTGGCTGGTGGGCCGCCCGCGCCGGAAGTCGTCGTTGTCCATCGCGGGCAGATCGTCGTGGATCAGCGAGTACGTGTGGATCATCTCGAGCGCGCACGCCGTCGGCATCACATCGTCCATGCGCCCGCCCACCGCCTCGGCGCCCGCGATGACGAGCACCGGGCGCAGCCGCTTGCCGCCCGCGAAGACGCTATAGCGCATCGCCTTGTGAATGGTCTCGGGGGCTACCGTGTCCGCGGGAAGGAAGCGATCGAGCGCGAGGTCCACGCGCTGGGCCCGGTCCTTCAGGTAGCTCTCGAAGCCCGCGCTCAAGCCTGCTTGCCCTCGTCCCAGGTGAAGGGCTCGACGCGGAGCAGGCCCGCCTCGTCCTTGGTGAGGAGCTCGATGCGCTTCTCCGCCTCGTCGAGATAGCGGGCGCAGCGCCGCGCCAGCCCTACCCCCTCCTCGAAGGCCTTGAGCGAGTCCTCGAGCGGTAGGTTACCGGCCTCGAGCGTGTCGACGAGCTGCTCGAGCCGGGCCAGCGCGTCCTCAAACCTGATGTCGGTCATCCCGCTCCTTCACGTCCGTCACGCGCGCGTCAACCGCGCCCTCCGTGAGCAGCACCTCGATGGCGTCCCCTGCCCGCAGCGAGGCGGCCGTCCGTACCACCGCGCCCGACGGCCGCCGGGTCAAACTGTAGCCGCGTCCCAGCACCGCGAGCGGCGACAGCGACTGGAGCCGCCCCACCGCAGCGGCGAGCCGATGCCGCGAATGCTTGGCGCGATGGGTGGCGGACGCGGCGAGCCGGCCGCGAAGCTGAGCCAGCACCGCGGCGCCGTGAGAAATCCTAGCCAACGGGTGCTGGGAACTCAAGGCGTTTGTGGCGAGCTCCACCCGGTGACGCAGCATCCGCTGATGGCCGCGGACCGCCGCGGCGAGCCCCGTCTGCGCCTCGTCGAGGCGCCGCGTCCATTCGCGCAGCGCGCGCCCCGGCTCGGTGAGCACGCGGCGGCGGGCGAGCGCGGCCAGCCGCTCGCGGCGACGCTCCATCTGCGAGGCCATCGCCTGCTGCAACCGGTCGTGGAGGTCGACGAGCGCCCGCATCACCGCGAGCTTCTCGCGCACCACCAGCTCGGCGGCGCCCGACGGCGTGGGCGCTCGGAGATCGGCCACGAAGTCGGCGATGGTGTAGTCGGTCTCGTGCCCGACCGCCGAGATCACCGGCACGCGGGAGGCCGCGATGGCGCGGGCCACGCGCTCGTCGTTGAAGGCCCAGAGATCCTCGATGGAGCCGCCGCCGCGGCCCACGATGACCACGTCGAGCTCCTCCATCGCGGCGAGCATCGCGAGGGCGGCGACGATCTCTCCGGGCGCCTCCTCGCCCTGCACGCGCACCGGCACGATCAGGATGCGGAGGTCGCCGAAGCGGCGGCCGATGATGTGCAGGATGTCGCGGATGGCCGCGCCGGTTGGCGAGGTCACGATGCCGATCACGCGGGGAAAGGCGGGCAGGGGGCGCTTGCGCGCCTGCTCGAAGAGGCCCTCCGCCTCGAGCCGACGCTTGAGCTGCTCGAACGCGTACTGCAGCGCGCCCACGCCCTTGGGCTCGAGGAGCTCAACCACCAATTGGTATTCACCGCGCGGCGGGTAGAGGTCGAGGCCGCCGAAGGCGAGCACTTTCATCCCGTCCTCCGGCTCGAAGCGGATGCGCCGGCCCCGGTTCCGGAACAGCACGGCGCGGAGCTGCGCCGTCTCGTCCTTCAGGGTGAAGTACGCGTGCCCGGAGCCGGGCGTGCGGAGATTGCTGATCTCACCCTCCACCCACACCGCGGGGAAGGCCCCCTCGAGCTGCTCCTTGATCCGAGCCGTCAGCTCGGAGACGGAGAGGACCGCCCGCTCAGCCACGTCAGGAAGAGAGGCCGGCCTGGCGCTGGGCGGCGAGGAGCGTGTTGCGCATGAGCATGGCGCGCGTCATGGGGCCCACCCCTCCGGGCACCGGCGTGATCGCGCGCGCCTTCGCGCTCACCGAGGCGAAGTCCACGTCGCCGGCGAGCTTGCCGGTGTCGAGCCGGTTGGTGCCCACGTCGATCACCACCACGCCGTCCTTGACCATGTCGCCCGTCACCATGCGCGCGCGTCCGGCGGCCACGCAGAGGATGTCCGCGCGCCGGCAGTGCGCAGCGAGGTCCCGCGTGCGCGTGTGGCAGGTCGTCACGGTGGCGTTGCGCCCGATGAGGAGCTGGGCGAGGGGCTTCCCCACGAGGCGGGAGCGCCCCACCACCACCGCCTCCGCGCCTTCGAGGGGAATGCCGTAGTGGTCGAGGATCTCGATGCAGCCGGCCGGCGTACACGGCACCAGGGTCGGCTTGCCTCCGAGGAGGTTACCAAGGCTCACCGGGTGAAGGCCGTCGGCATCCTTGGCGGGGGCAATTGTCGCGATCGCCGTGTCCTCGTCCAAACCCTTGGGGAGCGGGAGCTGCAGCAGCACGCCGTGCATCGAGGCATCGGCATTGATGCGCTGGATCGTGGCATGGAGCTCGGCCTGGGTGCAGCCCTGGGGGAAGAGGAAGTCGCGCGACGCGATCCCTACTTCCTCGGCATCGCGCTTCTTGCTGCGGACGTAGAGCTGCGAGGCGGGATCCTCGCCCACGAGGATGACGGCCAGCGTGGGGGGCGCGCCGGTGCGCTCACGGTAGGCGGCGGCCCCGGCCTTGACCTCGGCCAGGACCTTCGCCGCGACGGCCTTCCCGTCGAGAGTCACGCCGCGCGGATCAGGCGGAGGCGAGAACGCGGAGGCGCTCGATGCCGAGCGCCTTGCCGGTGTCCGGATCGACGCGGATCACCGCGCCGTGCAGGGCGGCGGGACCCTTGGCCGGCTCGAATCGCGTAGGCATCTGGGTGAGGAAGCGCCCGATGGCGAGCTCCGGCTCCACCCCGATCACGGAGTTGACCGGCCCCGTCATGCCGAGATCGGTGATGAACGCGGTGCCCTTCGGCAGCACGCGCTCGTCCGCGGTCTGGGTGTGGCGATGCGTGCCCACCACCGCGCTCACCTGCCCGTCGAGATACCACCCGAGCGCCTGCGATTCGGAAGTCGCCTCGCAGTGCGCGTCCACCACGATGATCGGCGTCTCCTGGCGGAGCCGCGCGATCTCCTCGTCGGCCTTGCGGAACGGACAGTCGAGCTGCTGGGGAAAGAACACCCGGCCCATCAGGTTCAGGACCGCGACCTTGTGCGGGCCGGCCTTCACCACCACCGAGCCCGTGCCGGGGGTGCCGGTGGGGAAGTTGGCGGGGCGAAGGAGCAGATTCTCCTTCACGATGTACTCGATGATGTCCTTCCGGTCCCAGACGTGGTTCCCGGTCGTCATCACGTCCGCCCCGTGCTCGAGCACCGAGCGCGCGATCTGAGGGGTCACGCCGTAGCCCGCCGCCGCGTTCTCCACGTTGACGATGGCGAAGTCCACGTCGTACTGCTTGCGGAGCTTGGGCAGGAGCGTCTCCGCGGCGCGGCGGCCCGGCTCGCCGAAGAGGTCGCCCACGCACATGATGGTCAGCGGCTTCGTCATCGCTACTTCGCGACCTCCACCGCGCGGGTCTCGCGGATCACCACGACCTTGATGTGCCCGGGGTACTGCATTTCCGCCTCGATGCGCTTGGAGATGTCCTTGGCGAGCTGATGCGCGTCGAGATCGGAGATCTGCTCGGCCTTGGTCATGATACGCAGCTCGCGGCCCGCCTGGATCGCGTAGCACATCTCGACGCCCTTGTAGGACATGGCGATCTCTTCCAGCTTGGCCAGCCGCTTGATGTAGCTCTCGAGCACGTCGCGCCGCGCCCCCGGCCGGGCCGCCGAGATGCCGTCGGCGGCCTCCGTGAGCACCGCCTCGATGGTCTCGGGCTCCACGTTCTCGTGTCCGCACAGGGCGGCGTTGATCACCTGCGACGACTCGCTGTACTTGGTGAGCACCTGCAGGGAGAGCTCGGGATGGCTCCCCTCCTGCTCGTGGGTCAGCGCCTTGCCGATGTCGTGGAGCAGCCCCATCCGCTTGGCCAGCTTCACGTCGGCGCCGATCTCCGCCGCCATCATGCCGGCCAGCCACGCCACCTCCTTGGAGTGCTGGAGGCAGTTCTGGCCGTAGGAGGTGCGGTACTTCATGCGCCCCACGAGCTTGACCAGCTCGGGATGGAGCCCGTGCACGCCCACCTCGAAGCAGGCCTTCTCGCCCTCTTCTTTGAGGTGCTCCTCCATGTCCTTCTTGACCTTCTCCACCACTTCCTCGATGCGCGCGGGATGGATGCGCCCATCCGCGATGAGCTTCTGGAGGGCCAGGCGGGCGATCTCCCGGCGGTAGGGGTCGTAGGCGGAGATCAGCACCGCCTCCGGTGTGTCATCCACGATGAGGTCCACGCCGGTATGGAGCTCGAGGGCCCGGATGTTCCGCCCCTCGCGGCCGATAATGCGGCCCTTCATGTCGTCGGAGGGCAGGTCCACGATGGACACCGCCGTCTCGACGGTGTAATCGGGGGCGAGGCGCTGGATAGTGGTGGCGAGCACCTCCTTGGCCTTGCCATGCGCGACCTCCCGCGCCTCCTCCTCGAGCCGCATGGCGAGGAGCTGGGCTTCGCGGCGCGCCTCCACCTCGACCTGGGTCATGAGCTGCCGCCGCGCTTCCTCCGCGGTCAGCCCGGCAATGGACTCCAGCTTCCGCTTGTGCTCGTCGAGCGCGTTGGCGAGGCGCGCCTCGGTTTCGGTCAGGCGCCGCTCGCGGTCCCCCAGGCCCTTTTCACGGTTGTGAAAATCCTGGTCTCGCCGGTCGAGCTGGTCGAGGCGCCGGGTAACCTGTTCCTCCTGCTGGGCGACCCGCCGCTCGATGTCCTGCATCTCCTTCTGCCGGGCGCGGCTCTCCTGCTCGAGCTCGGCCCGGGCGCGAAGGGCCAGCTCCTTGGCCTCGAGCTCGGCGTTGCGGATCTTGGCCTCGGCCTCGCGGGCCTTGGCCTCGGTATCGCGCGCCGCCTGATCGACCTTCGTCTTGGCCTCCTCGACGATGCGTCGCGCGCGGGTTTCGGCGTCGCCGATGGTGCGAACGGTGGTGATCTTCTGCCCGAGATATCCGACCAGGAAGGCGAGAATCGCCACCAGGGGAAGGAGCAGCAGCATCAGGTCCATGGATCGCTCCTTCCGGGTAGGCCCCGGACGGATTGATGTTCGCTGTGTGTCCACGCGCGGCAAGTAGCCGCGAAATTTGCCAAAGTATAGGCGCTTGGCCGGAGCGTTGTCAACGAAACGACACACGTCCAGGACGGACGCGCATCAGGAAGAGGTGCCCCACCTCTGCCGTGTGCCGGTGGTGTTTCGAACCTGGTATGTACCAGGTGGGCGCCAAAAGGAGGGCTTTAGGCTTCCCCTCTACCAGGGGCATGCGCACCACCCTCTTGCACGGCGTCCTGCATCTAAACGAGGTTGAAACTTCCCTCCGACATCACGCACAGCGCAGGGCGCTTCCTGTGTACCCCCCGCCCCGCCTGAGCGTCAAGGAGTTTGTCGACCTGTCAGGGGCCCGCCGGGGGTGTGACGAGGCCGATCTTGACCCGCCGGTTGTGCCGCCCCTTGTTGTCGATCTTGAGGATGCGGATGGGCGGGGAGCCGCCCGTTGCGGCGAGATGGGTACCCCCGCAGGCCTGCCGGTCGAGGTCCGCGATCTCGACGATGCGGATCAGCCCGTCGGGGGTGGGAGGCGGGGCCACCGCCTGGGTGCGGATGAGCCCCCGCTGGGCGAGGGCCTCGGCCATCGGGACATAGGTGAAGCGGACGGGCAGGTCCTGGGCGATCGCATCGTTGATCGGACCCTCGAGCGCGCGCAGCCGGTCGTTGTCGGCCTCGGGCACGTCGAAGTCCATCCGGGCGGTGCCATCCTCCCCGATCTGCACGCCGGTCACCAGCGCGCCATTGAAGGTGCGAAAGACGAAGGCATTGAGGATGTGCGTATCGGTGTGCACCGCGCGCATCAGCCGGCGGAACGCCGGGTCGACCCGTGCGCGGAGCACGCCGGCCAGCTCGACCTCGTCGGCAAGGAGGTGCCAGACCCCCTCGATGCCGGGCTCGAAGCCCTTCACCGCGGTCGCGCCCCCGCTCCACTCGAGCGTGCCGCGATCGGCAGGCTGGCCGCCCCCGCCGGGATAGAACGGCGAGCGCGACAGGAGGACGCGGCCGGGCCGCGCGTCCAACACCTCGGTGTCGAGGATGAGCGTCTCGGGCTCTTCGTGGCAGAAGAGATGCGCCATGGGGACACCCTCAGCGCGACGGCGGGACTACGGCGTCCAGGAGCTTGATCAGCTGGCCCAGCCGCGCGGTGATGTCGATGTCGCCCTTGCCCTGCTCCTCGCGCAGGCGGAACAGCTCGTCGGTGAGGTCCAGCGCGGTGAGGACGAGGACCTTGGTCGTGTCCTGCCCTGGCGCGTCGCCGCGGACCTCTTGCACCCGCTTCTCCACGTAGGCGACGAGCTGGCGGACATAGTCTGGCGGCGCCTCGCTACGGATCGCATAGCGCTGCCCGAGGATCTCCACGTCGACGCGTCTGGGCTCGGCCATGCCGGGGCCTCCTAGAGATCGAGCTTGTCCAGCTCTCGGAGGATCGCGTCCATCTGATTCACGATGTCCTTTCGTTCCTGCTTGAGCGCCTTCAGCTCGGCGCGCTCCGCCTCGTAGGACTCGAGCCGCGTCTTGAGGGTGTCGCGCTCCGCGCGGAGGCGCTCGATCTGGGCGGTCGCGCGCTTGATCGCCGCCTCCAGCATCTCCAGGCGCTGTCCCAGCGTGTCGGCCATCAGGCCCCCCGGACCTCGGCGCCGAAGCGCGCGGCCAGCTCGCGCACCAGGCGTCCGTGCGCCTCGTTGACCTCCGCGTCGGTCAGCGTGCGGTCGCCGGCCTGGTAGGTGAGGCTCCATGCCAGGCTCCGCTTCCCCGCCCCCACCTGGCTCCCGCTGTACACGTCGAAGAGCGCGAGGTCGACCAGCCACGTCACGGCCAGGCTGCGAATGGCGGCCTCGACCTGGGCCACCGTGACGTCATCGCCGACGACGAGGGCCAGGTCACGCTGCACGGCGGGGAAGCGCGGCAGCGGGGCGTAGCGCGGCACGGCGGGCGCACGCGCCACCAGCGCGGACAGCGAGACCTCCGCCACGAAGGCCGGGGCGGCGAGATCAAACACCTCCCGGACCCGATGCGCCACCTCGCCGAAGCGCGCGATCTCGAGGCCGTCGACGACGAGCCGCGCGGCGCGGCCCGGCTCGAGATACCCGGGCTCCTCGCCCGCCGGCCACGGCTCCGTGACCGCCCCGGCCACGCCGGCGTTGGCGAGCACGAGCTCGGCCATGCCCTTGGCGTCGTAGAGGTCGATGCGCTCGCGGGAAGCGTGCCAGGCGCGGGCGGCCCGCTGGCCGGTGAGGGCGACACCCAGCCACAGCTCCTCGTGCATCGGCCGGTCACCGTCCGTCTCGCGGTGCGGGGCGAAGGTGACGCCAATCTCGAACACGCGCACGTCGGGCCGCTGGCGATGGGCGTTGGTGGCAAGCACCTCGAGGAGCCCCGGCACCAGGGAGGGCCGCATGATGGAGCGCTCCGCGGAGAGCGGGTTGACGAGGGCGACGAGGCGGGCGGGATCGTCCCAGCCGAGAGCCTTGAGCCGCGCGGGGTCGAGGAAGGAGTACGTGATGCACTCCGACAGGCCGGCGTCGACCAGCGCACCGCCCGCCCGCTCGGCGAGGAGCTGATCGGCGGGGCGCGTCACCGGCGACAGCTCGCCGGCGGGGGCGAGCTGCTGCGGGATCTTGTCGTAGCCCCAGATGCGCACGATCTCCTCGACCAGATCGTCCTCCTGGACGATGTCGCGCCGGAAGCTCGGCACCACCACCTGGAGCACGGGGCCGGAATCATCGACTGCGAAGCCCAGGGCCTGGAGGATACGAATCACCTCGGCGCGCGGGGGCGCCGCCCCGACCACGCGCTCGACCCGCTCGAGGCGCAGCGCGATGCGCGGATGCGGCCGCGGCGCCGGATACACGTCGATCACGCCGCGCGCCACCGTGCCGCCGCCCAGGTCGGCCATGAGGAGCGCGGCGCGGTTCACCGCGGGAATCACCGCCTCGATGTCGCTCCCGCGCTCGAAGCGATAGGCGGCGTCGGTGGCGAGACCAAGCGCCCGCGATGTCCGGCGGACGGATGCGCCGTTGAAGCAGGCCGCCTCGAGGAGCACGGCGGTCGTCGCGGGGCGCACCTCGCTGTCGCCGCCGCCCATGACCCCGGCGAGCCCCACCGGACGCTCCGCGTCCGCGATCACCAGCATGTCCGGGCTCAGCGCGCGTGTCCGGCCGTCCAGCGTGGTGATGCGCTCGCCGGGGCGCGCGCGGCGCACGAGAATGCGGCCGCCGCCGAGCGCGGCGTGGTCGAAGGCGTGCAGCGCCTGGCCGAGCTCCCACATGACGTAGTTCGTGACGTCCACCACGTTGTTGATGGGGCGGAGGCCCACCGCGCGCAGGCGCTGCGCCAGCCACGGCGGCGACGGCTTCACGGTGAGCCCGCTGATCATTCGCGCGGCATACCGGGGGCAGAGATCAGGATCGGCGATCTCGACCGTGGCGAGCCTCGCCGCCTCGGGCTCGCTCTCCTTCACCGCGACCTGGGGGAAGCGAAAGGGCGCGCCGGTGATCGCCGCGACCTCGCGTGCCACGCCCACAATGGACAGCGCGTCGGGCCGATTCGGCGTGATCTCGATCTCGAAGATGGTGTCCTCGAGCCCGAGATAGGTGACGAGATCCGTGCCGAGCGGGGCGTCGGCGGGGAGGGCGAGAATGCCGTCTCCGTCGTCGCCGATGCCGAGCTCCTTCTCCGAGCACAGCATGCCCTCGGACCGCGTACCGCGAATGGTGGCGACGCCGATACTCCGCCCGCCGGGCAACGTGGCGCCGGGCGGGGCGAGCGCGGTGCGGAGGCCGGGCGCGGCGTTCGGCGCGCCGCAGAGCACCGAGAGCGTGCGGTCGGGCAACGCCACCCGGCACAGACGGTTCACGTGCCCGCCCGCCCCCGGAACCTCACGCTCGATCGCCTCGATCTCCGCCACCAGCACGCCGGCCAGCCCCTCCACCAGCGGCGTCACGCCCTCCACCGGGATGCCGGCGTTGGTGAGCCGGTCGGCGAGGACGGCGGGAGGGAGATCGGTGTCCACGTACTCGCGAAGCCAGCGATAGGAGATCTTCATCGCGCGGCCACCGTGACGGGGGCGAACTGACCGAGGAAGCGCAGGTCGTTCTCGAAGAACAGCCGGATGTCGTCCACCTCGTACTTGAGGATCGCGATGCGCTCCACGCCCATGCCGAAGGCCCAGCCGGTGACCTCTTCCGGATCGTAGCCCACGTTGCGGAGGACGTTCGGGTGCACCATGCCCGAGCCCAGGATCTCGAGCCAGCCTCCCTGCTTGCAGAAGCGGCAGCCGTCGCCGCCGCACTTGAAGCAGAGCACGTCCGCCTCCGCCGAGGGCTCGGTGAAGGGGAAGAACGAGGGCCGGAAGCGCAGCCGCGAGCGCGCGCCGAACATCTGCTTGGCGAAGAGCTCGAGGGTGGCCTTGAGATCCGCCATGGTGATGTGGCGATCCACCGCCAGCCCCTCGACCTGGTGGAACATCGGCGAGTGGGTGGCGTCGGTCAGATCGCGGCGATACACCTTGCCCGGTGAGATCGTCCGCACCGGCGGCTTCCGGCCCAACATCGTCCGGATCTGCACCGGCGAGGTGTGGGTGCGCAGCAGCGCGCCCCCCGCGAGATGCAGGGTGTCCTGCATGTCGCGCGCGGGGTGGTCGTCGGGGAAGTTGAGCGCGCTGAAGTTGAAGTAGTCGCTCTCCGCCTCGGGGCCCTCCGCCACCGAGAAGCCGAGGCCGGCGAAGATCGTGATGATCTCGCCGAGCACGCGCGTGAGCGGGTGCACCGCGCCGGGCGGGGTGTAGCGGCCGGGCAGGGTGAGATCGATCCGCTCGGACTCGCGGGCGCGCCGGCGCTCCTCGTCCTTGAGGGTCTCGATCCGCGCGGTGAGCGCGGCCTCGAGGGCCTGCTTGACCTCGTTGGCGTGCTGCCCGACCTTCGGGCGCTCCGCGGCGGGGAGCGAGCCCAGCGAGCGGAGCAGCGCGGTCAGCTCGCCCGAGCGGCCGAGGACGCGCACGCGCAGCGCTTCCAGATCAGACGTGGAGCGGGCCCCGGCGATCTCCGCCAGGGCCCGGTCGTGGATCTGCTGGACCCGGGGGTCCCCCTTCACGCTAGGCGCGGCCCGCCGCTCGCGCCGTCTCCGCCAGCTTGGCGAAGGCGGTGGGATCATGCACGGCAAGCTCGGCCAGGATCTTCCGATCGAGGGCGACGCCGGCCCTCTTGAGCCCGTCCATGAACCGGGAGTAGGAAAGACCGAGGGGGCGGCACGCGGCGTTCACGCGGATGATCCACAGCGCGCGCGCCCGCCGCTTCTTCTGCTTGCGCCCCCTGTAGGCGAAGGCCCCCGCGCGCAGCACCGTCTCGGCCGCCGTGCGGTAGAGACGCCGCCGCCCGCCGAAGTAGCCCTTCGCCTGCTTGAGAACCTTCTTCCTGCGCTGGCGGGTCTTCGACCCGCCCTTGGCCCGTGGCATGGTGTGGCTCCTCTCCTACAGGTAGGGTACGAGCGCCTTGATGCGCGCGTGATCCGCCGGGCTCACCGGCGCGGCGTTGCCGAGGTGGCGCCGCCGCTTCGAGCTCTTGTGCTCCAGCATGTGGCGCTTCAGCCCGCGGCGCCGCATCAGCTTGCCGGTGCCCGTGACCTTGAGGCGCTTGCGCGCCGCCCGCTTCGTCTTCATCTTCGGCATGGTCCCGTCCCTCAGTGCGCTTTCGGCGAGAGGATCATGCTGAGCATGCGCCCCTCCATCCGCGGGTGGCTCTCCACCACCGCCAGGTCCGACATCAGCTCCTGCATGCGGTTCAGCATCTTCCAGCCGAGCTCCGTATGCGCCATCTCGCGTCCCTTGAACCGCACGGTGACCTTGGCCTTGTTGCCTTCCTCGATGAACCGGCGTACGTGCTTGGCCTTGAAGTCGAAGTCGTGCGTGTCCGTCTTGGGGCCGAGCTTCACTTCCTTCACGAGAATCGTCGTCTGCTTCTTGCGCGCTTCCTTCTGCCGCCGCGCCTGCGTGTACTTGTACTTGCCGAAGTCCATGATCCGGCAGACGGGCGGTACCGCCTCCGCCGCCACCTCGACCAGATCCATGTCGCGCTGCTTCGCCAGCTCCAGGGCCTGGGTGATCGGCAAGATCCCCAGCTGTTCCCCGGTGTCGCTCACCACCCGCACCTCCCGGACTCGAATCCCCTCGTTGATGCGAATGTCTTTAGGCTGTATCGCGCGGCTCCTTGGGGGCGCAGCTCATGCCGACTGCCCCACGGTGAGGGTGGCGGACCGACTGGCGATCTCTGCGGCGAGCTGGGCGAGGACGCTGTCGACAGGCAGCGCGCCGAGGTCGACGCCCCCCCGGGCGCGCACGCTGGCGGTGCCGTTCTGGGCCTCGCGCTCCCCGACGACGAGCACGTAGGGGACCTTGCGTACCTGGGCGTCCCGCACGCGGTAGCCGAGCTTCTCGTTGCGGTCGTCCAGCTCGGCGCGGACGCGGGCCTGGCGCAGCCGCGCGTACACCTGCTGAGCGTACGCGGCGTGCTTCTCGCTGATGGGCAGCACGCGCGCCTGCACCGGGGCCAGCCACGTGGGAAAGGCCCCCGCGAAGTGCTCGGTGAGGATGGCCACGAAGCGCTCGTACGAGCCGAAGATCGCGCGGTGGATCACCACCGGCCGCTTGGGCTGGCCGTCGGTGTCGATGAACTCGCACTGCATCCGCTCGGGCAGCATCGTGAGGTCGACCTGGATGGTGGCGAGCTGCCACTGGCGTCCCAGCGCGTCCTCCACGTCGATGTCGATCTTGGGCCCGTAGAAGGCCGCCCCGCCCTTGTCGAGATCGTAGGCGAGCGCATTGTTCCGGAGCGCCTGGTGGAGCGCGTCCTCCGCGGAGTCCCACTGCTGCTCCGTGCCCAGCTTGTCGGCCGACCGCGTGGCCAGCCGGTACGAGGGCACGAGCCCGAACGTCGCGTACCACGTGCGAACGAGGTCGAGAAGATCGGTGATCTCCGCCTGGACCTGGTCGGGCCGGCAGTAGATGTGGGCGTCGTCCTGGGTGAACTGGCGCACCCGCACGAGCCCGGACAGGGTGCCCGACCGCTCGTTGCGGTGGCAGCGCCCCATCTCCGAGAAGCGTATGGGCAGGTCGCGGTACGAGCGCAGCGAGCGCTTGTAGACGTAGGACGACTCCGGACAGTTCATGGGCTTGAGGCTGAAGATCTCGCCCTCGACCTCGAGCTTGAACATGTTGTCCTGGTAGTGGTCCCAGTGCCCCGACTGCTCCCAGACTTTCTTGTTCACGAGCAGCGGCGTGGAGATCTCCTGGTAGCCGCGCAGGTCGAGCGACTCACGGGCCATGCGCTCGAGCTCGCGCACGAGGACCATGCCGCCGGGCAGCCAGAACGGGGCGCCGGGCGCGATGTCGAAGAAGTCGAAGAGATCCAGCTCGCGCCCGAGCCGGCGGTGGTCGCGCTTCTTCGCCTCCTCGAGACGCCAGAGGTGCTTGTCGAGCTCCTCCTGGGTGAGCCACGCCGTCCCGTAGATGCGCTGGAGCATCGGGTTCTTCTCGTCCCCGCGCCAGTACGCGCCGGAGGACGAGAGGAGCTTGAAGGCCTTGATCGCGCCGGTGGACGCCACGTGCGGCCCGCGGCAGAGGTCGAGGAAGTCGCCCTGCTTGTAGATCGACACCGTCGGCACGTCGAGCCCGCGCAGGATCTCGACCTTGAAGGGCTCTCCGTGCTCCTCGAACCAGCGGATGGCCTGCTCGCGCGGCCAGTCCTCTCGGATGAAGCGGAGGTCGTTCTTCACGATCTCCCTCATCCGCGCCTCGATCTTCTCGAGGTCTTCCGGCGTGAAGGGCGCGGCCTTGGCGAAGTCGTAGTAGAAGCCGTCCTCGATGGCGGGGCCGATGGCCACCCGCACCTCGGGGAAGAGCTGCTTCACCGCCTGCGCCATCACGTGCGACGTGGAATGGCGGAGAGTGGGCAGGGGCTCGGGGACGCAGTCGAACTCCCCGGCCAGCTTCAGATGTCGGTCTTCTTCGGACTCAGCCATCGATTCCTCGGCTCGGATGCCGCCACAGAGAACAAAAAAGCATCACACGGACCCCGCCCGGTGATGCTCGCTCCCGCTCGTTTCCGCGTGCGCTGCTCCGTCCCGGATAGGCACTCCTGACTGACGAGATCGAGTGGTAGGCTCGGGCGGTTTCGAACCGCCGACCTCTACCGTGTCAAGGTAGCGCTCTCCCACTGAGCTACGAGCCTGCCCCGTCCCCCAAAAAGCATTGCCATGCTACAGGATACGCGACAGCACTGTCAAGCGAGCCCCCCGTCCCGCCGCCCCTTTGCGGTGCGGCTTTCGGACCCGCGCGATCCTAGCGGGTGAACTGCTTGACGAGCGAGTTCTCGACGATCTGGTAGACGAAGTTTCCGTTGATGGCGAGGACCTGCTTGGCGAGGTTGTCCGGCACCGGGGGAAAGGGCTGAGCCAGCTTGATGGCGTTCACCGCGTACTCGTCGAGGATCTCGACGCCGGAGGAACGGCGGACCTCGAGATAGGCGAGCCGGCCATCCTTGGCGATATGGAACTCGATCAGCAGCGCGCCGCCGATGCCCCGATCCCCCGCTTCCCGCGGATAGCTCCACTTGGCCTGGATCCGCTCGCGGAGGATGCGGAAGTAGTCCTGGTACTTCGGGTCCGGGGTGTCGAGGGGAATCGGCTCGCCTTCCACGCCGCCGCGCCCGTCGCGAAGGCCGCCGCCCCCCTGCCCGGGCTGACGCCGCAGCATGGCGGCGGGCAGATCGATGCCGCTGCTGCTTCGCGCGGTCGTGGGGCCTTGGGACCCGGGCGGTGTCGGCGTCGCGACACGGCTCTCGGTGGGACCGTGGGGCTCCCGCGGCGCCGGAGTGGCCTGCGGCGTCGGCGTCGCGGGCGGCGGGGTCTCCGCCGGCTTCGGCGCGGGCGCTGGCTCGGGGGGCGCCTTGGGCGCGGGAGGCTCGGGCGCTGCCTTCGCGACCTGCTCGGGCGGCTTCGGCGCGGCGGGCGCGGGCGGGCTGGGGGCCGCCGGCTTGGGGGCGGGCCGCGGCGCCTCTGCCAGCCTCGCCTTGGCCTCGGGCGCCTTCGGCCCGGGCGGGGGCGACGGCGGGCGGGCGACCGGGCCGGGCGGCCGGGACGGATTGCCCGCCGGTGCCTTTTCCTCGGGCTTCTCCGGCGCGATGTCCACGAAGAGGGGCTCGCCCTTCTTGGCGTGCTTGGGCTCGCTCCAGACGCCGCCGAGGAGGATCAGCGCGGCAAGGAGGACGTGGAACAGGATCGAGCAGCCGACGGCGATGAGGAAGCCGCGCCCGCCGCGCATACGCCGATCCCGGCGCCTCGGCAGTCCCGTTCGCATGATCCTTCGATTATGCCATGCGGGTCCCCTCGATCAGAGGCTGCGCCCGACGGCCTCCGCGACCGGCCGGAGCTCGCGCATGAGCTGCGCGAACTTGGACGGCTTGAGGGACTGCGGCCCGTCGGACAGCGCCTCCTCGGGCCGCGGGTGCACCTCGATGATGAGGCCGTCCGCGCCGCACGCCACCGCGCCCTTCGCCATGGGGGCGACCAGATCCCAGTGGCCGGTGCCGTGCGAGGGATCGACGACCACCGGTAGGTGCGAGAGCTTCTTGAGCACGGGCACCGCGTTGAGGTCGAGGGTGAAGCGGGTGGAGGTCTCGAAGGTGCGGATCCCGCGCTCGCAGAGGATCACGCGAGGGTTCCCCGCGGCGAGGACGTACTCGGCGGAGAGGAGGAATTCCTGGATGCTGGTCGCCATGCCCCGCTTGAGCAGCACCGGCTTCCCCAGCGCGCCGACCCGGCGGAGCAGCGTGAAGTTCTGGATGTTCCGGGCGCCCACCTGCAGGATGTCGGAGTACTCGGCGACCAGCTCCGCGCTCTCCGTCTCGAGCACTTCGGTGACGACGGGAAGGCCGGTGCGCTTCCGGGCCTCCGCGAGGTACTTCAAGCCCTGCTCCTTGAGCCCCTGGAACGCGTACGGGGAGGTCCGCGGCTTGTAGGCGCCGCCGCGCAGGATGCGGGCGCCGGCGTCCTTCACGGCGTCCGCGACCTCCAGCACCTGGGATTCCGACTCCACCGAGCACGGCCCCGCCATCACCACCACCGGCTTGGCGCCGATCACCACGCCGTTGACCCGCACCTCGCTGGGCTCCGAACGGATCTCACGGCTCGCCAGCTTGAACGGCTGCTGGATCGGCACCACCGACTCGACGGTCTCCATCGCTTCGAGGATCCGGAGGTCCGCCTTCCCCCGCTCCTCGCCCACCGCCCCGATCACGGTCTTGAACTCGCCGCGAATGGGGTGGGGCCGGTACCCGAGCTCCTCGATGCGGCGACAGACCGCGTCGACGTCCGCGTCCGAGATTCCCGACTTCAGCACGATAATCATGGCGCCCTCCGTTCCGCGCGTCGGCCCATTTTCACAAACAAAAACGCCGCGGACGGTGCTGGCCGCGGCGTTGGGCTCGACTGGTTCGCCACGGGCCGGCGCTCCGTCCGCCCGTGGCTCCTGGAGACTAGCTCAAGGGAGCCGGCAGGCGGACCGGGGGAAAGTAAAAGTAATGGCGCCAGCCCTGCGCGCTCCCGACACCGGTTCCCATCATCGGCCCGCCTCCTTTCTCCGAAAGTGCCCGCGATCATACGAACGGGGCGGCGCCGGTGTCAAGTCCCCTCCCGGTGGTTACGGCGCTGCGCCCACGCGACGATGCGCTTCCGGTAATAGTACAGCGGCAGCGCCACCGCGATGGCGATGGCGGAGATCAGCACGACTTGAATGTACTGACCCGTCGCGGTGTGCGCGCCCTGCGCGGAGAGGATCCAGGTGCCCGGCATGCGCCCGAAGCCGGACACCACTGCGAATACCCAGATGGGCATCGGGCTGATCCCGAAGAGATAGCAGACCATGTCCTTCGGCAGCCCCGGGATCAGGAAGATGATGAAGCAGAGGATGGCGCCTTCGGCCTCCACGATGAAGCCGAGCCGGTCCCAGGTCTCCTGGCTGATCATGCGCTGCACGAAGCGGGCGCCCAGCCAGCGGCCGACCGCGAAGGCCGCGACCGAGCCCAGCGTGAGCCCGATCGTCGAGTAGATGAAGCCGCCCCACACGCCGAAGAGATACCCGCCGAGAAAGCCGGTAGCCTCGCCGGGGATCGGCGAGACCACGACCTGCAGGGCCTGCAGCACGATGAAGAAGATGGGGGCGAGGATGCCCCAGTCCCGGAGGGTCTGCTTGAGGAAGCGCTTGTCCTCGTACAGGCGGACGAGATAGGCCCAGCCCGGCGCGTCCGAGATGATGAACCACGCGCAGACGCCGATGGACAGCGCAGAGGCCCCGATCAGGAGCGGCCACCGGTACCGCCCGATCAGCTCGACCATCGCCTCACGGCCGGCCCGCGCATCGTGGCTCGGTGGCCCTCATGGAGAGGAAACCGCGGGCTCGAAGCGGCCGAACCATCCATAGCGCGGCCACCAGCGCGGCAGCACGGGGTCGCGCGCGGCGAGGCGGGTGAAGGCGGCGAACCAGCGCGTCGGGGCATACGCGGCGAAGAGCTGCGCGAGCCAGAGCACCCGGTACGCGCGGCGATAACCCTCGACGCGGTGTCGGTAGCGGTCCAAAGCCTCGCCAAGGCTCAGTCGGCCGGCGATGACCTGCTGGACGAGCTTGCCGCACTCCCCGCCGAAATAGAGCGCCGGGCGAATGCCTTCCGCGGTGAAGGGCATACATTGCCCGGCGGCGTCGCCCACCGCGAAGAGCCGGCCCACCGTCGGACGCAGGAGCCGATTGGGGAAGTACGTGCCGTGATACGTGGTGGCTTCGGCGCCGATGTCGGAGAGAAAGCGATCGAGGGCCGGCTTGAGCTTGGAGGCGCCCGAGTACGAGCCCAGCCCGATGAGGCTCGCGCCCCCCACGGGGAACACCCAGCCGAGCCCGCGGCGGATCAGTCGCTTGTCGAGCCAGAAGGACAAACCTTCGTCGGTGAGCCGCGCGCGCGTCTCGAGGCCGAAGGAGTAGCCACGCCGTGACGCGGTCGGGCGCCGGCCGTTGACCAGCGTGCCGCGCCAGCCGGAGGCATCCACGATGATGGGCGCGCGAAAGCGGCCCTCCGAGGTCACCACCGCGCCCTCCTCGATCCCCGTCACCGTGGCGCGCAGGAAGCGGGCGCGACATTGCCCCAGCAATCCCAAGCAGAAGGCCTTGTAGTCGAAGGTGCAGAAGGGCACCTGCGAGAGATCGTAGGTGACGCTGCTCCGCGGCGTGCGGACGGTGAGCCTATCGTGGACCTGGAGGACGCTGGCCTCGACGCCGAGTGATTCCGGCACCCAGAGCGGCGTGCCGCAGGCCGAGGTCTGGACGGCGCCGATTTCGTTGCGATCGAGGATCAGGACCTCGCCCTGGACCTGTCGCGCGACTCCGAGGCCGGCGAAGCTCCCTCCGACCACAATAGCGTCGAATTGTTTCACGGTCATGGGTGTTTGCACGCAGCCTCGCGATCGGAGGCCGCACACGGATACTCCGACAGCCCATTGGAAATGTCAATTGACCGGCCGGAATGGCGGGGCTACGCTTGCCGCACCGACGGCGGTGGGTCCCAGCATGGCCCGCCGCCCCGGAGCGCGGCCAGGGAGGGGATCCTCGGATGAACACCGGGAAGGGACGGGACGAAAGCCTGCGCGAGCTGGCGATCCAGTGGCTCGCCGAGGGCGACAGCCACGTCAAGGTCCTCACCACGGTGCTGGACGAGTTTGCCCGGCTGCATGGGATCGCGCTCACCGCCGAGCAGGACACCGCGCGTATGAGCGCCCAGATCCAGGCCACGGAGCAGGAGACCCAGCGCCTCCGCGAAGGCGTCGGCCGGCTTCGCGCCGAGAATGCCCGCTGCATGAAGGAGCGCGAGGACATCGCGGCCGCCCTCTCGCAGTTCATGGGCGAGGTGCTCAACAAGCTGCGCGGCCGCCCGGAGTGGGCGCCGCCCTCCCAGGCCCCGCCCGCGCCGCCCACGGCCTGAGCCGCCGCCGGACCTCGCGCTACTTGACCGTGTAGGCCGTCAGCTCCCCCGGCTTGACGCCGGCGCGGCTCGACTGGAACTTGACGGGAAATTTCGCGCTGGGCGCGAACCACACGATGTCGGTGAACGTCGAGGGCTGCCCGGCTTGCGCGGTCGTCCAGGTGCGCTCCATCTTGAATGCCTTGAAGCTCCCCGCCTTGGTCTGCACATCTTCGAGCGCGGCCACCACCACGCTGACGTCGAAGCGCTGGGGCTTGCCGCGGAGGAGGGCCTCCGCGGAGAAGGTCCACGTCTTCTTCACCTGGAGCGGAAACGCGTAGAACTTCCAATCCGGGCCCAGCGCGAGGAAGTCGATCTTGGCAGCCTCCACCGGCTTCCCGGCGGGGTCGGTGACTTTCCGGATGGCGAGGTTGCGATCGTAGTGGACGAGACAGGCGGGACAGACCGCGAGCGGACCTGCCATGATCGGCGCGCCGTCGTCCACCTTCACCACCGCGATCTGGCGGCCGTCGGTGTACGCCCACGAATCGCCCACCGCATAGGCGGGCGCGGTCATGGGCTGGGCGACGGCCGGCGATTCCAGCGCGACGGCGACGGCACAGGCCAGGACGAGCCATTTCATCGGGAGGGTCTCCTCGCCCCGCCTTGAGCGGTCGGGGCTTCGACACGTAGAATTGCCGGTGGCGTCACGTGCTTCGAGGGTACCGGCTCCCGCGGCTTATCCCTAGCAATGTGGCGCGGGGGAGCGTCATGCAGGGTATCGAGGGCGAGCAGGTCCTGCTGCGGATCATCCTGAGCGAGTCGCGGACGCACGACCACCAGCCGCTCTTTCGCCGCCTGCTCGAGCTGCTGCGCAGCGAGGGGCTCGCGGGCACGACGGTGCTCAAAGGGATCGCGGGGTTCGGTCACGATCGCCGCATTCACAGCTTCGTGCTCGAGGTGGCCGCCCAGGGCCTTCCCATCGTGCTGGAGGTCATCGACACGCCGGAGCGAATCGACCGCGTCATTCCCAAGGTTGACGCGCTGATGGGCGACGGGGGGGTCGTGATGACCGAGCGCGCGCGGGTCATCCGCTATGCGCCCGGCCCGACCCGCCTCCCCTGACCTGACGGTCAGGCTTCGTAGCGCAGAACGCGCACCTTCTCCATCGTGATGAGCCCTCCGCTCATCATCCGGTCGACCTCGGGGAGGATGGCGTCCAGGTGCTCCTGGGAGTCCACGACCTCGATGACCAGCGGTAGGTCCGCCGAGAGCTTCAGGACGCCGGCGGTGTGCAGGATCGAGCTCGGGCCGAACCCGGCGACCCCACGGAGCACGGTGGCGCCGGCCAAGCCCTTCGCGCGAAACAGCTCCACGAGCGCCACGTAGAGCGGCCGGCGCTCCCATTTGTCGCTCTCACCGATGAAGATCCGCATCAGCACTTGCGCCCCGTCGAGCTTCCGCATGAATCACCCCCGCATCCCGATCACGAGGCGGCCGGCGGCAATGCCGAGAAAGCACAGGCCCACGGCACACGCGGTGGTCACCAAGACGTTGATCCAGGCCTCGGTCCACGCGTGCGTCTCCATCAGCCGGACCGTCTCGTAACTGAAGGTCGAGTACGTCGTGAGGCCGCCCATCATGCCCGTGGTGATGAACAGCCGCACGTCGTCGGAGATCATCAGCGTCTCGCCGCCGATCTCCTGGACGAAGCCGATGATGAAGGACCCCAGCAGGTTCACGATGAGCGTCCCGTACGGAAAGTCCGCGCCGAGCCACTGCGCGGCGGCGAGCGAGGTGAGGAAGCGAAGGATGGATCCGATCGCGCCTCCGACTCCGACCAACAGAATGGGCTGGAGCAGGCTCAGCCCAGCCCGGGGCGGCGCGCGTGCCAGGGGGCCGCGGCTTCCCAGGCCGCCGACGCGGCCAGCACGATACGGTCGGCGTGCCGTCGTCCCACGATCTGCAGCCCCACCGGCAACCCGGAGGCGGTTACCCCGGCGGGGACGCTGGCCGCGGGCTGGCCGGTCAAGTTGAAGGGATACGTGAACGGCGTCCAGCCGAGCCGCGACGCCGGCACCCCCTCGATGTCCACGATGGGCAGGGCGTCGACCGCGAACGGCGCCACCGCCACGGTGGGTGTGATCAACAGGTCGAACCGCGCGAGGAACCGCTGCACCTCGCCCCAGAACTCGCGCCGCGCGAGGAGCGCGCCGAGGTACTGATCGGCGGTAATGGTCTCCCCGAAGCGCAGCAGCTCGACGAGCGCGGGGTCGAGCAGCCCCTCGCCGGCGTCGAGCCGGTCGCGGTACGCGGCGAACGCCTCGCCCGCGGCGAGGGTCCGGTAGATGGGCTCGGGATCGTCCCAGGTGGGCACCACCACCTCGACGTGGCAGCCCAGGGACTCGAAGCGTATCGCCGCCTCCGCGCAGAGGTCGGCGACCTCGGACTCCACGCGCCCGTGGCCGAGGTCGGCGGACCAGGCGACGGACAGACCCGCGATCCCATCCTCGCACGCGGCCAGGAACGGCGGCCCTTCCGCCGCGGGCAGCGAGTGGCGGTCGCGATCGTCGGGCCCCGCGAGGACGTCCAGCATGAGCGCGGCGTCGCGCACCGTCCGGGTGAGAGGTCCGGTATGCGAGAGGGTCTCCCAGCCGGGCAGGCCGGGCCCGGACGGCACGCGGCCGAACGAGGGCTTGAGTCCGTAGATCCCGCAGAACGAGGCGGGAATACGGATCGACCCGCCCCCGTCGGTGCCGAGCGCGAGCGGGCCGAGCCCGGCGGCGACCGCGGCCGCCGCGCCGCCGCTCGAGCCGCCTGGCGTGCGCGCGAGATCCCACGGGTTGCGCGTGGTGCCGAAGAGCGGGTTGTCGGTGACGCCCTTGAACCCGAATTCCGGCGTGTTCGTCTTGCCGACGATGATGGCGCCGGCCCCCCGCAGACGCTCGACCGCGACCGCGTCCTCCTCGGGCACGTGATCGGCGAGAAGCCGGGAGCCCGCGGTGGTACGGAGACGGCGCGTGAAGATGAGGTCCTTCACCGACACGGGAACGCCGTGGAGCGGACCGAGCGGCTCACCGGAGAGAATCGCCACCTCGGCGGCGGTGGCGGCGTCGCGCGCTTCCTCGGCGGCAACCGTGCAGTAGGCGTTGATGGCGGGATTGACGGCGGCGATGCGATCGAGCAGCGCCTCCATCACCTCGACCGGCGAGATCTCCTTGCCGCGGATCCGCCGCGCGAGCTCGAGCGCGGATCGCCAGGCCAGCTCGGCGGCACCCATGTCGAGACGCATTGTAACATCGGGGACGCGATGGACCGCGCGCGTGTGGAGCGGATGGCTGAGGTCCTCGAGCGCCCCGAGGTCGCCGCTCACGATCCCGAGGGTGTCGCCGCGCTGCGACGCGCGCTCGACGACGCGGACCCGCCCCTGACCGCGGGCCGCCACGGCGCGCTCATCGGCTACACTGCCGTGGCGCCGCGGCGGCGCCTCGTGGAGCTCGACCGGCGCGGCCATCTGATCGCCGCCTATCGCTGGCGCGACGATGGCGGGCTTGCGTGGGCCAAGGTCCGCAGCGCGCATGGCGACTGGATCGGCATTGAGCCGGCCGCGGGCGCCCCCGCGGCGTGGGGAGCGTCGGATGCGCTGTGGCTCCTCGACGGGGACGCGACGTGGACGCCCCGCACGCCGCTGACCATCTTCCAGTCGGTGGACTGGACCCGGCTCGAGTGGATTCCGCCCCTCGCTGCGCCGTCGCGCTTGCTTCCCGGCGCGGGCACCGCCGTCCTCAATCTCGTGGCCGGGCTCATGAAGGACCAGGGCCTAGCCCGGGTGCGCTACCGCGGGCCGTATCCGAGCGAGTCGCTCTTCACCGCGCTGCTCGAGTGCTTCCGCCACGACCCGGAGGCGCCGGATCCCCTCGAGCGCTTCGTGTCCGAGGAAGGACTCGACTGGCTTCCCGCGCCTCACGAGCGCCACTGGGTCGCCGACGGTGTTTGCGCGCAGCTCCGCCAGGAGCTGGACAAGGTGGTCCTCGACGGGATGGCCTTTTACCGGCCGGACTGGCAGGGCATCGGGCGCCGGGAGCCGCGCGTGCTCCGCGCCGAGGGGGAGCGACGCGTCTGCTCACTGTGGGCGCTCGGCCGCGCCCTCGAGGATCGCGCCGTGCTCGCCCGCGACGGCGAGGTGCTCGCCTGCCCCACACCCCGCGACGATGCGCGGGCGCCGGCGCCGCTCGCGCCGGTGTGGCGTCCCGCCCTCGCCGCCCTCGTGGCGCGCGAAAGCGCCCCGGTGCTCGGCGGCGCCCTCGGCGAGGCGCTGGAGGAGCTGTCGCTCGAGTGGGGTGCGGTGCCCGGCGATCTGGTCCGCGTACAGGGCGGGACCGCGCGCGTGCGCCGGCAGCTCCTCGACGAAGGACTCGGGTGGATCCGCGAGGCGCCGCCCGGAGTCGCGCGTGCCGAGCGCGCGGGCGCGCTGGCGCTCGAGGTCGCGCGGCTGCTCGCCCCGGAGCTCCGCCGCCGCGCCGAGGCGCGGCTCGCGGCGCTGCCCGCGGAGGAGCAGCAGCGCCGCTGGGACGCGAGCGCGACGGCGCGGGAGACGTCGCTCGGCGAGCCGGTGGGTCGGCTCCTCGCGCTGCTCGCGCGCGGCGGCGGCTGAGACGCTAGCCGGGAAACGCGGAGAGCCAGCGGCGCGTGCGCCAGGCGACGGTTCCGGGCGCCGGCGCGCCGACGGCGCTCGCGAGATCGTCGCGGAGGCGGACGAGGTCCGCCGGTGTGTCGACGTCGTACCAGGGCGGGAGCCGGTGCACGCGAAGCCCGAGGCGCTGGGCGCGGGCGCAGGTGACCGCGAGCACGTCGGGTGCGCTCCAGCGCATGTCGGTGAACAGCGCGGGCGCCGACCGCGTCAGGCCGATCAGGTAGTAGCCGCCGTCCTCGGACGGCCCAAGCACCACGTCGGCGTCGCCCCCCGCGAGCGCGCGCGCCGCTTCGACGAAGCGCGCGGCCGGCAGCGCCGGCAGATCGCTGCCGGTGACGAGAGCGGCGGAGTGACCCGCCTCGAGCAGATCCGTCACGAGATTGGCCATGCGCGCGCCGAGATCGTCGCCGCGTTGGGCGAGCCGGCGCATGCCGGGCGCGAGCCCCGCCATCGCCGGCGCCGCGGCGGCCGGCGAGAAGGCGACGATGGCCTCGGTGCCCGGCACCTGCGCCGCCGCGTCGAGGGTATCGAGAACGAAGCACCGGTAGAGGAGCGTCGACGCGTGGGGGCCCAGCGCGGCGTGGAGGCGGCTCTTGACCGGCTCGCGTCCCGGCACCCGGAGCATCACCGCCAGCGCGATCGCGACGTTCTCGTGCGACAAGCTCACGACGGCGAGTCTAGCAGCCGCTGCGCATGAACGGCCGGTCCAGGGCCTCCGACCCCGTGGTATAAAGGGGCGGTTTCCACCGGCCCAGGAGGCGCGATGCCCGAATCCATTCCCGCCACGCTCGTGATCGATACCCTGAGGGATCTCTTCCGCGAAGCCCGCGCCGCGCACGCCAAGGAGGTCGCGGAGCCGCCGCAGCACAGCCACCTCGGCTGGGTCTTGAGCGTGCCCGACACGCACCAGAAAACGGTGCTCGCCGCGCTCGACAAGGAGGAGTCCATCCGCGTGGTGACCTGCGCCACCGAGGACGAGGCGACCGCCATAGCCGCCGGGCTCTACATGGGCGGCGAGCCGGTGGTCCTGATGATCCAGCATGCGGGCCTGTACGCGTCGATCAACACCCTTCGAGGCGTCGCCATGGACGGCCGGATTCCGATGTTCTACATGATCGGGTTGCTGAGCCGCGAGAAAGACAAGGACCCGCGCGAGTCGCGACACTCCATGGTCCGCTATTGCGAGCCGCTCCTCGACACCTTCGGCGTGCCGCACGCGCGCCTCGAGGGTCCCAACGACGTGCACCTGATCCCGGAGTACTACCGACTCAGTCGTGAGCGGCGTGGCCCCGCCGCCGTCCTGGTCGGCCTGGAGACGATCTGATGGCGACGGCCACGGGCACCGACACGAAGCCCATGAAGGCCCCCATGAAACCGGAGGACGTGCTCCGGGTGATCGCGGCCGGCCGCGGCCGCGCGATCTGCGTGCCCACCATGACGACCTCTCCGGCCTGGCGCACCATCGCGCCCGACGATCTCTCGGTGGGCTGCGTCGGCTTCATGGGCGGCGCCTCCTCCATGGGGCTGGGCCTGGCCCTCGCCCGTCCCGACCGCCGGGTAATCGTCCTCGACGGGGACGGCTCGCTCCTCATGCAGCTGGGCTCGCTCGCCACGAACGCGGGCGCGGCGCCGCGCAACTTCGTACACCTCCTGTTCAAGAACGGCGTGTATCACACCTCCGGCGCGCAGGGCATCCCGGGCGGGCTCGACGTGGACTTCGTCATGATGGCGAAGGGCGCGGGCTATCGGGTCGTCACGATGATCGACGATCTCGAGGAGTTCAAGCGCCGGCTCCCCGAGCTGCTGGCTGCGGACGGGCCGGTGTTCGCGGAGCTGCACACCGGGCTCGCCGAGCAGACGCCGATGACGGCGCGGGGGGGCGTGCCCTTCCCCCAGCAGGTGGAGAACCTCCGGAACGCGCTCCTGAAGCCCCGCGCGCGCTAGCCGCGCCCGATCTCGCCGAGGACCTTCTCCAGCCGCTCGGGATCGACCGGCTTGGTGAGGTGGAGGTCGAAGCCGGCGGCCTGCGCGCGGCGTCGATCCTCGACCTGCCCGTAGCCGGTCAACGCGATGAGCGCGACGCCGCGCGCCTCTGGCCGTGACCGTACGCGCCGCGCGAGATCGTAGCCATCCATGCCGGGCAGGCCGATGTCCACGAGCATCACGTCCGGCGCGAAGGCGGCGAGCTTCTCCAGGCCCTCGGCCGCATCCTCGGACGTCTCGACCTCGTGACCGGAGAGGCGGAGCAGTATGCTCAAGGTCTCGCGTGCGTCGGCGCTGTCCTCCACGACGAGGATCCGGCGGGGGCGCGGCGCCGCGGGACCAAGCCCGCCTGCGGAGGCCGGCGCAGAGACGCCCGCCTCCGCGAGCACGGGCAGGCGAATGCTGAACTCGCTGCCGCGCCCCGGTCCGTCGCTGGCCGCCGCCACCGAGCCGCCGTGCAGCTCCACAAGCCGCCGCACCAGCGTGAGGCCGAGCCCGAGGCCGCCGCGCGTGCGATCGAGGGCCTGGGGCTCCTGCACGAAGAGATCGAAGATCCGGTCGAGAAGGTCCCCGCGGATCCCCTCGCCGCTGTCACGCACGCGCAGCACGGCGTCGTCTCCGGCCTGCTCGATCCGCACCGTCACCTGCCCCCCGGGCGGCGTGTACTTGAGGGCATTGTCGAGGAGATTGCTGACCACCTGCTCCAGGCGCGCGGGATCGCCGCTCACGCGGACAGGCGGTCCCTCCACCGTGACGGTGTGGTGCCGGGTGCGCCCGGCCTGGGCGAGCGCGTCGAGGCAGCCCTGGGCGAGCGCGCGGAGATCGAGCGACTCCCGCTGCAGCGCGATCTTCCCCGACGTGACACGCGCCACGTCGAGGAGATCGTCGACGAGGCGGCTCAGATGCGAGGTCTGGCGGCCGATGATGCCGAGTAGACGCCGCGTCCCCTCGTCCGCAATCAGACGGTTCAGGACGCCTAGCGTGTTGGTGATGGTGCCGAGCGGATTCCGCAGCTCGTGGCCCAGCATGGCGAGAAACTCGTCCTTGGCCCGCGTCAGCGCCTCGGCTTCACGCCGCCGGCTCTCGCGCTCGGCGTCGTTCTGCTTCCGCTCGGTGATGTCGAGCGAGACGCTCAGCACGGCGGGCTCCCCCGCGTAGGTAACGACCTCGGAGTTCACGAGGAGATACCGGTGCTCACCCGTCTTGGTGCGGAACGTCGCCTCGAAGTCGCGCGCCTGCCCACCTCCCCGCAGCATCTCGAGCAGCCGCTCGCGCTCGTTCCCGGCGACCCAGAAGCCGAGCTCGGGCTTGGTGCGTCCCAGCATCTCCTCGCGCGTGTACCCACTGTGCCGCAGCGCCGCCTCGTTCACCGCGAGGTGCCGTCCGTCTCGCAGGCTCACGATGGACATCGGCAGCGGATTGGCATTGAAGGCCTGGGCAAAGCGGCGCTCGCTCTCACGCAGGGCGGTCTCCGCCCGTACCCGATCGGTGATGTCCATCAGCGCGGTCACCACGCAGCGCCGCCCCTCGATCTCCACCAGCTCCGCGGAGGCGACCGCCCAGACCTCCTCCCCCTGCTTGGTGCGGAAGCGCGCCTCGATTCCACGAATGCCTCGGCCCGCGCGCAGCGTGGCCAGCCCGGTCTCGCGCTGCGCGGGATCCACCCACAGCCCGATCTCGGGGACGGTGCGGCCGATCACCTCGTCGCGGTGATAGCCGGTGATGTGCAGGAACGCCTCATTGACCTCGAGGATCCGGCCGGTCTCGACGTCGGTGACGGTGAGAATGGCGGGCGAGATCTCGAACGCCGCCCGCAGCCGCTCGCTTGCGCCGAGATCGCTCATCGGACGCGACGGGACTGCCCTCGCTCCGCTCGGGGCTGCATCATGTATCCGCTCGCCTCGCCTTCGGCTCCGGCTCGCCCAGCTCGCTCCGCTCGGGGCTGCATCATGTATCCGCTCGCCTCGCCTTCGGCTCCGGCTCGCCCAGCTCGCTCCGCTCGGGGCTGCATCATGTATCCGCTCGCCTCGCCTTCGGCTCCGGCTCGCCCGGCCACTTGCCGAAGACCTCCTTCAGATCCTTGCCCGAGATCGTCTCCCGCATCCAGGTGAAGCCGCCGCGGTCCTTCATTTCACGGGCGCCGCGGAGGAACGAGGCGAGGGCGAGCCGCGAGAGCGAGCCGCCCACACTGATGCGCTTCACGCCCGCTGCGGACAGCTCGGCCAGCGTCAGGGCGGGGTCCCCGTGACTCATCACCACGTTGACCGGCTTGCTCACCGACGAGACGACGGTACGGATGGTGGCGAGATCGCGCAGCCCCGGCGCGTAGAGCACGTCGGCGCCCACCTTCTCGAAGGCCTGCAGCCTCCGGATGGTGTCGTCGAGGTCCGGGCGGCCGTGAATCATGTTCTCGGCCCGGGCGGTGAAGACGAACGGCACGGGCAGCCCGCGCACCACCTCCACCGCCGCGTGCACGCGCTCCACCGCATGCGCGAAGTCGTAGATGGGCCGGTCGGCTTCGCCCGTGGCGTCCTCGATGGAGCCGCCGACCACGCCGGCCTCCGCGGCGAGGCGCAGCATCTCGGCGGCGGCGCGCGCCTCGTGCGCGTAGCCGTTCTCCAGGTCCGCGTTCACCGGCAGATCCGTCGCCTCCACGATCACGCGGCAGTTCGCGAGCACCTCGGCGCGGCTGACCGCATTGGTCCCGTCCACCTTGCCCAGCATGTTCGAGAGACCCAGGCTGGTGGTGGCGAGCGCCTCGAAGCCGAGGTTCGCGAGGAGACGCGCGGTGCCCGCGTCCCAGGGATTGGGAATGATGAACGCGCCCGCCCTTTCGTGGAGGGCCCGGAACGTCGCCGCCTTCTGCGCCTGCGTGGCCATGGCTGACCTCGGGGGATTGTATCCCGCTCGTATGATCGCATACCATCCCAGCAGCCATGAAGCTCGGCATCTATCTGAACGCGCAGCACCCCCGCGGTGACGATCCCGCACGCCGCTTCGCGGAGACGCTCGAGCAGGCGCGCGTGATCCGCGCGCTTGGCTTCGATTCGATCTGGGGCGGCGAGCATCACGCCACGCCGGGCTTCCACTACTTTCCCTTGATGCCGATGCTGCAGCGCCTCGCCGCGGAGGCGGAAGGTCTCGCCTTCGGCACCAACCTGGTGCTGTTGCCTCTGCACAACCCGGTCGAGATCGCCGAGATCGCGGCCTTCCTCGACATCGCCACTGGGGGTCGATTCACGCTGGGAATTGGGCTCGGCTATCGTAGCGAGGAGTTCGCCATCTTCGGTGTGCGGATGGCCGAGCGGGTGAGCCGGCTCACCGAGGGCGTGGAGCTGATCGGCCGGCTCTGGACCGAGGACGCGGTCACGCATCACGGACGCCACTGGACGCTCGACAAGGTCACGATCCGCCCCCGCCCCCTCCAGACCCCGCGCCCGCTCATCCTGGTCGGCTCGCAGGTGCCCGCGGGGATCGAGCGCGCCGCCCGCATCGCCGACGGCTGGCTCGTGGTGCCCGTGCCCACCATCGAGGAGTTCGCGAGCCAGGTCCGCATCTTCACCGCGGCGCGGACGGCGGCCGGCCGGCCCGCCGCGGCCGAGATCGGCCGGCTCCTCGAGGTGTCCTGCGCGGCCGACGAGGACGCGGCGATCCGGCGGGCGGCGCCTTATCTGCTGGAGAAGTACGCGGCGTATCTCTCGTGGGGCATCCCTGGCATCTCGCTCGATCCCGCCGCAGCCCCCGAGGAGCAGCTGCGCCGGCTCGCGCGGAACCGGTTCGCGGTGGGCTCACCTGCGCAGGTCACCGAGGCGCTCGTCGCACAAGCCAAGGCCGGAGCCACCCACGCCACCATGCGCGTGAGCTGGCCCGGCATGCCGCAAAAGGACGTCCTGGCGGGCATCGAGCTCCTCGGCACCACCGTGCTGCCCGAGGTGCGGCGCCGGCTTGCCGCCGGCTGAGCGACGAGGCGCCGGCCTCAGCCCTCCATCGCTTGCCGCATGAGCGCGGCGGTCGCCGCGGCAAGCGGATCCGCGGTGGCTTCGAGCCCCCGGATGGCGCCCGCGCGGTCCTCGGCGCCGCGGTTCTGACTGAGCTTGGCCTTGCCCTCGAGCCGATCGATGGGCAGCTCGAACGCCACGATGCCGCGGATCATCCCATCGACGTAGTCGGTCGGCAGCGCGTCGAAGCGCCAGGGCTCGGCCCGGCCGTCCTCGTACGTTTTCACCAGCCGGTCGAGCAGCGCCTTGACTCGCGTGGGCTCTTCGACGACCACGGGACGGCCGGAGGCGTGCACGGCAACATAGTTCCAGGTGGGCACGCTCGGATGGACGCGGTACCAGCCTGGCGAGACATAGGCGTGCGGCCCCTGGAACACGGCGAGGCTGGGCGCGCCCTCGGCGAGCAGGCGGGCATGCGGGTTCGCCCGCGCGAGGTGCCCCACCAGCGTGCCACGGGGCCCCCGATCGCCGTCGAGCAGCAGGGGCAAATGCGTGGCGAACGGCGCGCCATCACCGCCGGTCGACACCAGCAGCGCGAAGCTCTCGCGCTCGATGAGGGCGTGACACCAGGCCTGGTCGGGCGCGTCGAAATGCTTCGGCACGTACATGCGCTGGGCTCCTCCCCTATACTCGACTCTCGCGGCTCCTCCGATGACCCTACGCCTCTATCTCGAGGACGCCTACCTGCATGGGTTCGAGGCTCGCGTGCTCGCGAGCGCCGACGGCTGGTGGGCGCTCTCGCACAGCGCATTCTATCCGGGCGGCGGCGGGCAACCGCCGGATCGCGGCCATCTCGTCGCGGAGGGCCGGCCCCTCGCCGTCACGGAGCTGCGCGAGGACGAGGACGGCCGCCGGCTCTGGCATCACGTGGGGCACGAGGTGCCGGCGGGTAGCGCGGTGCGCGGCGCCCTTGACTGGCCCTACCGCTACGCGCTCATGCGCCATCATGCGCTCATGCATGTGGTGAACACGGTGGCGCAGCGGGACTTCGATGGGCTCATCACCGGGGTGCAGCTCGGCCCCGAACGCTCGCGCATCGACTTGCGCCTCCCCGCCCGATTCGACGCGGCGGCCGAGCTGGAGGCGCGCGTGAACGACGCGCTCGCCGTGCCCCGGGCCATCGCGGCCAGCGTCATGACCGAAGCTGAGTATCACGCCCGCCCCGACCTGATCCGCACGCTCAATGTGCGGCCGCCGATCATCGACGGCCACGTGCGGGTGGTCACGATCCACGGCTTCGACGCCCAGGCCTGCGGCGGCACCCACCCGCACGATACGGCGGAGATCGGTCGCGCCCGCCTCGTCAAGCGGGAGAACAAGGGACGCGACAACAAGCGTTTTTACTGGACACTCGTCCCGTGAGCGCGCATCAGAACATGCCGTTGTTGTTGGCCGCCTTGTCCGGGATCGGCTGTACGACGTCCCAGTGCTCGACGATCTTGCCGCCCTCCAGCTTGAAGATGTCCACGATGGCCGAGCCGCGCGTGCCCGGCTCGCGCACCGCGTGGACGTGGAGGATCACATAGTCACCGTCCGCGAACACGCGCTTGATCTCGCTCCGCGACTGCGGAAACTTCTCCTTGAGGAAGCCGAGGAAGGCTTTGAGCCCCTCGGGCCCGTCGGGCGCTCCGGGGTTGTGCTGGACGTAGCGGTTTCCGAAGTGCTGGGACGCCGCCTCGAAGTCCTTCTGGTTGATGGCCTTCTCGTAGAAGTCGACCACCACCTTCTTGTTGGCCTCCTCCTGCGCGGTGTCGGCGGCCCGGGCGGGCAAAGCCGGCGCGAGCAGCGCGGCAGCGAGCCATACGAAGGCGAGACGGGTTAGCGGCCTCCTGGTCATGAGCCCAGCACCTCCCAGGTCGAGATCGCGATCTCGACCTCCTCATCGGTTCGCATCACCCGAACGGCCACCCGCCCCGTCGAGATGAGCGGGGCGTGCTCGGCGTTGCGCGCGAGGTCCAGCGCGATCCCGAGGAACGCCAGCCCCTCGCACGCGCGGGCCCGGATCACCGCGCCATGCTCGCCGATGCCGCCCGCGAACACCAGCGCGTCCAGCCCACCGAGCACCGCGGCGTGGGCGCCGATGGTCTTGCGCACCGCCTGACAGAAGACGGCGAGGGCCTCGGCGGCGCGGACGTCCGCGCCCTCCCGGGCGAGGAGATCTCGTACGTCCGCGCTGGTTTCCGAGATCCCGAGGAGGCCGGAGCGGGTGTTCACCATCTCGTGGAACTGCTCCGCGGTCATGCCTTCGGTGCGCGCCAGATACGCGACCAGCCCGGGATCGAGATCGCCGGAGCGCCGGCTCATGGGCAGGCCGGCGGTCGGCGTGAACGCCATCGTGGTGTCGACGCTCTTCCCGTCGCGGATAGCGGTGATGCTGGCGCCGTTGCCGAGATGGGCGATGACGAGCCGCGCGGGCAGTCCGCCCGGCTCACGAGCGAGCGCGCGCGTGAGGTACGCGTAGGAGAGCCCGTGAAAGCCGTAACGCCAGACCCCCTTCGCCTCGTACTTCCGCGGGATGGCGAGGAGGCGGCTCGCGCGCGGCAGGTCGCGATGGAAGGCGGTGTCGAAGCAGGCAATCTGGGTCCGGCCGGGAAAGTGCCGCGCGCAGGCTTCGATGAGCGCGATCTCGGCAGGAAGATGCTCGGGATCGAACGGGCTGATGCGCTGGAGCTCCGCCAGGAGCTCCGGAGACACGCGCGTGGGGGCGAGGAAGCGCGGGCCCCCGTGCACCAGCCGATGCCCGATCGCGTCGACGGTGATGCCTCGCGCGCTCAGCGCGTCGACGAGCAGGGGCAGCGCGGCGGCGTGATCGTGAGCGACCGCGTCACTCCGCGCGCCGCCGTCGATGGTCAACGTGGCCCCCGGCTGGCCGATGCGGTCGATGCTTCCGGCGAGGCGGCGGAGGGGCGGATCGCCCGGCGCGAACGCGGCGAACTTCAGGCTCGAGGATCCAGCGTTCACGGCAAGGACGGTGGCCATGCGCCATGGTACCCAGGGCGACGGAACGCGGCAACGCGCGGCGCTACGCGCGGGGCGCGCGGACGCCGAGCAGCGCGCCGATGCGCTCGGACGCCTTGAGCCCCGAGCCGGTGAGCACGAGCACGGTGGTCTCGTCACGCCGGATGGCGCCGGTGGCGAGGAGCTGCGTGAGCCCGGCCGCCGCCGCCGCCGAGGTGGGCTCCACGTAGAAGCCGCGCCGGGCGAGCGCACGGAGGGCGGCCACGATCGCGTCCTCGGTCACCGCCACGATGGCGCCGCCCGAGCCCCGCACCGCGGCGAGCACCTCGGCCACGCGCGTCGGCTTCGCCGAGGCGATGCCCTCGGCGACGGTGGGGGCGATCGATGTCGGCACGAGGTGATCGACGCCTGCGCGGAACGCGACGTGGTACGGCGCGCAGTTCACCGCCTGCACGCCGAAGAGGCGCGGCGTCCTGCCGATCTCGTGGCGGCGGGCGAGCTCGCCGAACCCGCGGTCGCAGCCCAGCACGTTGCTGCCGTAGCCCAGGGGCACGACCACGTTGTCGGGCGCGCGGAAGCCCAGCTGCTCCCAGAGCTCGTAGGCCAGCGTCTTGGTCCCCTCCACGAACAGCGGCTGCCAGTTGTGGCTCGCGTAGAAGATCTCCGGGCTCTGGCGCAGCGCCGCCTCCGCCACGTCCTGGCGCGAGCCGGGAATCGTGACCACCTCGGCCCCGCACGCCGCGATCTGCGCGATCTTGGGATAGGAAGCGGTCTCCGGCACGAGGATCCGGCACGACAGGCCCGCGGCGGCGGCGTAGGCGGAGAGCGACGCGCCCGCGTTACCCGAGGAGTCCTCGAGCACGCGCGTGACTCCGCGGCTCTTGAGATAACTGACCATCACCGTCATGCCGCGGTCCTTGAACGAGCCGGTGGGCATGGCGAGCTCGAGCTTCCACTGCACGGGCGCCCCGTCCCACTCGCCGGGCACGAGCGGGGTCCATCCCTCACCGAGACTGACCGCGTCCTTGACGTCCACCAGCAGCGCCTTCGCGTAGCGCCACACCGTGAAGGAGGAGCCATCGATGTCGCGCCGGGTGAGACCGGGCGCGGGGCTCAGGTTCAGGTGGTGTCCGCCCTCCCCACGCCAGCGCGCCTCGTCCAGCGAATAGGTGCGGCCGGTGGACGGGTCGACGTAGCTCAGAGGGCCGCCTCGAGGGCGGTGAGGGCGAGCACGCGCGTGCAGAGCTGCAGATCGGCGAGCTCCACGTGCACGTCGTGATAGTCGGTGTAGCCGCCGCCGGGGCCATAGAGGCAGCACGGAATGCCGGCGGCCCAGAGATGCGTGGTGTCGTTGCCGGCATAGCTCTGGGGGAGCCGGACACCGAAGTGCTCGGGCTCGGCGCCCGTCATGTGGCGAAGGTTCCGCCGGACCATCTGCACGATCGGCTCGGTCTTGGGCACGTCGACCGCGGCCTTCGCCAGGCGCCCCAGCCCCCGCGCGGGCAGCGGTGGAAACTCGATCTCGTACTGGAAGCGAGGATCGGCGGCGGCGAGGCCATCCAGCACGCGCCGAATATCGGCCAGCACCGTCTCGCCGGTCTGGCTGGCGTTGAACCGCACGTTCACGTAGGCGGTGCAGAAATCGCTCACCGTGTAGGCGCCGCGAAGGTTGTGCTCGCGTCCCCGGCCGCCGATGATCGACCCCACGTTCAGCCGCGGCAGCCCGGGCAGCTCCGGGTCGTGCACGTGGGTGAGCTCCATGCGGTTGATGGCGTCGATCGCCCGCGTCATCAGGCCGATGGCGTCCACGCCCTGCTCCTTCTTGCTGATGTGGGTGGCCCGCCCGATCGTGTGGACGACGACGTCCATGGTGCCGGTGTGCTTGGTCAGGATCGTCCGCGCCCCGTACGGCTCGGCCACCACCGCCATGTCGGCGCGCTGGCCGTGCTCGAGCGCGTAGAGGGTGCCGATGCCGCTGTTCAGCTCGGCGGCCACGCAGGCGATCACGACGTCACCCCGCAGCGGGGCGCCCGCCCGCTTGAGGGCGAGACCGGCCATGATGCAGGCGGTCACGCCCGCCTTCATGTTGTAGATCCCGTGGCCGTAGAGCTTGCCGTCGGCGATCCAGGGATCGAAGGGATCTCGGGTCCAGCCGCCGGCGAGCGGATCGATGTCGATGTGGCCATTCAGCATGATCGAGGCGCCGCCGCCGGCGCCGCGCAGGCGCGCGATGGTCTGTTTCCGACCCGGCTCGATCTCCTGGACCGTCACCTCGAGACCCTGGCCGCGCAGATAAACGGCGAGCCACTCCGCGCACGGCGTCTCCTGGGTGGTGAAGGACGGGATGCGGACGAGATCCTTCGCCAGCGCGACGGTCTCCTCGTCGTCGATGCGGGACAGGACGGCGTCGCGCAGGTCACTCATCTGCCCTTTTGTAACCCAGGTGGGATATTCTTGCCAGCGACATGCCCTCGCGCGACACACCCGTCGGCATCGACGCCGGCCGCTTCTGGAGCACCGTCATGCGCTCGGGCGAGATCGGGCCCGGCAAGGCGGGCGGCCTCCGCCGGCTCGCCCTCACCGACGCGGACAAGGAGATGCGCGACCTGTTCGTGACCTGGTGCACCGAGGCCGGGTGCACGGTGACGGTGGACCGCGTGGGCAACATCTTCGCCCGCCGCCCCGGCGCCGAGGATCACCTGCCCCCCGTGCTCATAGGCAGCCACCTCGACACGCAGTTTGCCGGCGGCAAGTACGACGGCATCGTGGGCGTGCTCGCGGGGCTCGAAATCCTGAGAACCCTCGACGATCGGCGGCTGCGCACGAAGCGCCCGCTGGAGCTCGTGTGCTGGACCAACGAGGAGGGCGCGCGCTTCACCCCGCCCATGGTGGCCTCGGGCGCCTTCGCGGGCGTGTTCGAGCTCGACTGGGTGCTCGGGCTCCGCGACGACGACGGCAAGACGTTCGGGAGCGAGCTCGAGCGCATCGGCTACAACGGCAAGACCGCGGTGGGCGGGCGCAGCATCGACGCCTACTTCGAGCTCCACATCGAGCAGGGGCCCATCCTCGATCGGGAGTCGGTCCCGGTGGGCATCGTCGTGGGCGGCTACGCCACCCGCGGCATGCACGTGGACATCCATGGCGAGACCGCCCACGCCGGCCCCACCCCCATGGACCGCCGACGCAACGCGCTGGTCGGCGCCTCCATGCTCGCAGTAGCCGTGAACGAGGTCGGATGGAAGTATCACCCGACGGAGGGCAAGGCCACGGTGGCCCGCATGATCGCGTGGCCGAACAAGGCGGGCATCCTCTCCGAGTACGCGCAGCTCACCTGCGACGTGCGCCATGCCGAGCGCGCGGTGGCGGATCAGATGCTCGCGGAGGTGCGCGCGGCGATTCCCGACTGCGCGCGCCGAGCCAACGTCGAGATGCGGATCGCCGGCGAGTGGCAGTTCGGCAACGAGCGCTTCGACCCGGGCTGCGTGCGCCTGATCCGCGAGGCCGCCCAGGCCCTCGGCGTGCCGCACCGGGATATCCTGAGCCAGGCCGGGCACGACGCGTACTACATCTCGCGTATCGCGCCGACCGCCATGATCTTCACCCCATGCCGCGACGGCATCTCCCACAACGAGGCGGAGCACGCCGAGCTGGACTACACCGCGCCGGGCGTGAACGTGCTGCTCCACGCGGTGCTCGCGCGCGCCAACCGCTGAGGGGCGACGGCGCGCTCGGGCCGCCGGCCGAGCTCAGTCGCTCGCCGGCCGCGGGGCCTCCGCGCACCCCGCGTGGGCCTCGGACAGCGCGCGGCGGAGCTGGGCGACCTCCTCGGCGAGCGCCTGGATGGCGGGATCGACCATGGAGGTCTTCACCTTCGTGAGCCGCTCGTCGATCTCCGCCTGGGTGTAGACGGTGAACGTTCGTCCCGCCTTGGTCTCGTTGGGGTTGATGGTCGTGTAGGCATGCGTGTACCGCTTACATCCCAGGCTCCCCTGAAGCATGTCCTGACAGTCCACTACGGTCGTCTCCATCCGGACGATCTCCTCGACCGCCCCGGCGGGCGCGGCGACGATCACCGGCCCGGCGAGCAGCACGAGCGCGCTCACGAGACGACCCCGGCGAGTGGACATGGCCCGGCCTCCTATTCGATCTGGAAGTGCGCCTCGGTGGTCTGCCCGGTGCGCCCATTGATGGGCAGGATGTCCTGGGGGCAGGCGGAGAACGCCACCACGCAATCCATCTCGGCGCGGAGGCGCACGTAGCTGCCCGGCGTCGACACCGGCTCGGCCCAGCTGAGCGCGCCCGCCGGCGTCCAGGGAATGTTCATGAAGAGGTTGAGCGGCGGGGGCGTGGCGGGAATCGTGAGGCCGAGCTCGTCCAGGGCCGCGTGCAGGTTGTCGCGACAGTTGTCGTGGTGACCCTTCACCCCGAGCAGGCCGTAGCGCTCTTGATCACACGCGGCCATCAGGGTGTCGTGGGCGCCGCCCGACGTGTCCTCGACGAGCGTGAGGATGGGGCGCCGACGGGTGGTGAGGAGTGTGTCGCCGATGGCGGGGACCAGCTTGAGGAACCACGCGCGACTCGCGTCCATCGCCATCCACTCGGTGGGATCGGCGGCGCTGAATGCCCAGGTGTCGACCACCTGGACGCCGTGAGTGTTGACCACGCGCACGTGCTGGCCCGCGCGCACGCGCGCGGCCTTGCCGCGGCGGGCGGGAATCGTCACGAGATCAGCCATGGGACGCGTCCTCCGGCCCGCGCAGGGCGTGGCTCCCGTGATAGTCGGACACCGGCAGGGGCCGCCATCCGCGCAGGAGAGCCGGATCGGGCTGCCAGATCTCGACGCCGAGGGGGCGGCACACCGTGAGCGCATCGGCGGCGTCAGGGCCCCACACCGGCACCGAGAGATCCCCGTGCGGGCACACCGAGATGGCGCAGAGCACGTCGATCTCCGCGAAGCACTCGAAGTAGTCGCCCCGCCGCGCCGGACTCGGCTTGACGAAGTATCGGCCGTCCGCGGTGAGGCCGGTGACCTGGAACACGTTCAGCACGTCGTGGACGTCGGACTCGGCCAGGCCGAACTCCCGCACCGCCCGGACGAGGTTCGAATGGCAGCAGAGGTCGAACTCCTCGCCGTTCAGGAGCTTGTGCACGTAGGGATCGCAGCGCGTGCCGAGGAGGTCGTGGCAGCCGGCGCCGTCCTCGTCGATGCCGTACTGAATGGTGTCGGCGGTGATGGTCAGGAGCGGGCGGAGATAGGGCAGGCACGACCACAGCCGGTCGAACGTCGAGAGATGCGCCTGGTGGAGCTGACGCGTGCGCGAGGCCCAGAAGCGCTCCCGTGGGTTGGCGAGGCTCCACACGTTGAGGTCGGCGACCTGGGAGCCCTCGACCGCAACGATACGAAAGATTTGACCCGCGCGAACGACCCACGCGCGGCCGGAGCGGCGCGGCGCCACGAAGCGCTCGACGAGCGTGCGCCCGGGGTCGGCGGCAAGACGACCGTAGAAGGCCCGATCCACCTCGAGCGGCGAACCCGGCTTCGCCTCGTAGATCACGCGTGGTGATGGCACCGCGTCCCCTCCCAGCGATGAGCCGTTGACAATCGAGCGGAAGCCATAGTCTCATACCGGCGAACTCGACCCGGGTCTCGATGATCTTACCGCCGACCAGGGAGGCCAGTCATGAGAGTCTCGCGGTTTTTCGTTCTCGCCCTCGCGTTTCTGGGCCTCGTCGCCCTCACGCTCCCTTCCGAGGCCCAGCAATGCCCCAAGGGCAAGCTGCGTCTCTACACGTCATGGCCGATGCAGGGAGCGATGCTCCCTGAAGGCACCGGCATGAAGAACGGCGTCGAGATGGCCGTCGCGGAGGCGGGGGGAACCGCCGGCGGGTTCTGTCTGGAAGTCGTGAACCTCGACGACGCGTCGCCGCAGACGGGCAAGTGGGACGGCGCGGTGGAAGCGGAGAATGCCAACAAGGCGGTGGCCGACCCGATGGCCATCGTCTACATCGGCACCTACAACTCCGGCGCCGCGAAGGTCTCCATCCCGATCACGAACCGCGCGCACATGGCGCAGATGACGCCCGCCAACACCTACCCGGGGCTCACCAAGAAGCGCGGCGCCGCACCCGGCGAGCCCGAGATCTACCGGCCCGGTGGCTTCGTGAACTACTTCCGGCCCATCCCTGCCGACGACATCCAGGGCGCGGTGGGCGCCAAGTGGGCCAAGCGGATGGGCGTCAAGAAGGTCTTCCTCCTCAACGACCAGGAGCTCTACGGCAAGGGCATCGCCGACGTCTTTGAGGCCACCGCCAAGAAGATCGGGCTCACCGTGGTCGCCAACGAGGGCATCGACTGGAAGCAGCCGGACCAGAAGCCGATTCTCACCAAGGTGCGCGCCTCGGGCGCCGACCTCGTCTACATGGGCGGCGTCATCGAGACCGGCGCTCAGGTCGTGGTGCGCCAGATGAAGGAAGTGGGCCTCACCGCGCCGCGCACGCGCTTCATGGGGCCGGACGGCCTCCTCGAAGAAGAGCTGCTGAAGGGCGCCACCTGCGATGCGGCGCTCGCCACCGACATGCGTGTCACCTTCGCGGGGCTGCCCTTCGAGAAGATGCGGGGCGTCGGGGCCAAGACGTACGAGACCTACAAGAGCAAGTACGGCAAGGAGCCGACCTCGTACGCGCTGTACGCCGCCGAGGGCACCCGCGTGATCATCCAGGCCATCGCCAAGGCCGCCCCCGCCATCGAGAAGGCCAAGGACGTGACGGAGAAGCGCGAGGCGGTACGCAAGGCCATCGCGTCCACCAAGAACTACGAAGGCATCAACGGCAAGTGGAGCTTCGACGAGAACGGCGACGTCGACTACGACACCATGTCCGGCTTCAAGGCGGTGAAGGCGGACGGGCCCGTCGGCTGCAAGTTCCAGTTCGAGACCATCCTCGAGTAAGCGCCACTGGGGGGAGGGCCGGGTCGCGGCCCTCCCCCTCTCTCATCGGACCTCGACGTGGAGTGGTGGGAAGTTCTCGTTCAGCAGACCATCAACGGCCTCACTCGCGGGGCCGTCTTCGCCTTGATCGCGCTCGGTTACACCATGGTCTACGGCATCGTGGAGCTGATCAACTTCGCCCACGGGGACGTGTTCATGCTGGGCCTGTTCATCTCGCTGGCGTGGTTCAGCCTGCTCGGCATCTCCTCCACTCTCGGGGTGTGGCAGCTCGTGACCCTCCTTCCCCTGGTCTTCGTGCTGACCATGCTGAGCACCGCCCTTCTCAACGTCTCAATCGATCGCGTCGCCTACCGGCCGCTACGGCGCTCCACCCGGCTGGCCCCGCTCATCACCGCCATCGGCGTGTCCTTCATGCTCGAGAACCTCGCGCTCGTCTGGAAAGGGCCCGCGCCCATCGCCTATCCCGACGTGTTCCCGTCGGTGGACATCCTCCGCGAGTGGTTCGGCGTTGACTCGGCCATCTTCATCACCACCAAGGACATCCTCGTGGTGGGGGCGACCATTCCCCTCATGATCGCGCTCAACTACTTCGTGACCCGCACCCGCTGGGGCAAGGCCATGCGCGCGACCGCGCAGGACCGGGAGACGGCGCAGGCGATGGGCATCGACGTGGAACGAACCATTCTCGTCACCTTCTTCGTGGGCGGCGCGCTCGCCGGGGCGGCCGGACTGATCCAGGGTCTCTACTACAACATCGGCATGTGGTGGATGGGCTATCAGGCCGGTCTCCGCGCGTTCACCGCCGCCGTGCTGGGCGGCATCGGCAACATGCCGGGCGCCGCGCTCGGCGGCCTCGTGATCGGCTTCCTCTCCGCGTGGAGCGATCAGTACATTTCGGCACGTTGGACGAACGCAATCGTGTTTTCGATCCTCATCGTGGTCCTCGTCTTCCGGCCCCAGGGCCTCCTGGGCGACCGCACGCCCGAGAAGGTCTGAAGGCGGTGGACGCTCGGCGCGGGCTGGGCGTCGTCCTGCTCACCGCGTTCGTCCTCGTCTATCCCCTCATCGACCGCGCGCTCGGCCTTCAGACCGTCCACGCCGTGTCGGACGGGATGATTTACGTGCTGTTGGCCCTCGGCCTCAATATCGTGGTCGGCTACGCGGGCCTCCTCGACCTCGGCTATGCGGCGTTCTTCGCCATCGGCGCCTACGCCATGGGCCTGCTCAACTCCCCGGTGCTGGGCTCCCCGCTCTATGGGCACGCGTGGAGCTTCTGGCTGTGCATCTGGCTGGCCGCCGGCGTCTCGGCGGCCCTCGGCACGCTGATCGGCGCGCCGACCCTTCGCGTGCGCGGCGACTACCTGGCGATCATCACCTTGGGCTTCGGCGAGATCATCCCGGTGGCGATCCGCAACCTCGGCGACATCACCATCGAGATCGGCGGCTGGCGGCCGATCGAGCGCCTGAACCTCACCGGCGGCGAGAACGGCGTGAACCCGATAGGCCGGCCGTATCTCCCCGGCGTGCCGTTCGAGACCGACCCGATGCCCTGGTACTACCTCATCCTCGTCATCGGCGCGCTCTCGCTCTGGGCGATGAGCCGGCTTCAGGATTCGCGGCTGGGGCGCGCGTGGATGGCCATTCGCGAGGATGAGACTGCCGCCGACTGCACCGGCGTGAACCCGATCTCCACCAAGCTCCTCGCCTTCGCGCTGGGCGCGTCGTTCTCGGGCTTCGCGGGCTCGGTGTACGCGGCGAAGCTCCAGGCGATCACCCCGGGCGCGTTCGAGTTCCAGGTGTCCATCATGCTCCTGTGCATGGTGGTGCTGGGCGGCGCGGGCACGCTGCATGGCGCGATCCTCGGCGCCATGCTCATCACCGTGTTCGATCGCGTCATTCTCTCGGAGACCACGTTCTTCACGCGGTGGGTCGGCCGGAGTCTGGGCGTGTCCTGGCTTGCCGCCGCCGACCTCACCCTGTGGCGCTGGTTCTTCTTCGGGCTCGGGCTGGTCCTCGTGATGCTGCTCCGCCCACAGGGCCTGGCCGGGCGTCGGGTCCGCCCCGTCCCCGCCGGGGAGGGAGACGACGCCGGCGAGCTCGCCCCGCCGCCTGCCCTCCGCGTGGAGGCCTTGCCCGCGTTTCTGCGCGAGCGGGCGGCCCGACCGGGTGCGGCGGCGGACACGGGGCTCATGCTCGACGTCCGCGGGC
>DATJFY010000125.1:0-29866 GCA_035495415.1 Verrucomicrobiia bacterium | reverse complement strand
TTCGTAATCAGTAGGTCGCGGGTTCAACTCCCGCCCCCGGCTCCACCTCGTTCCTTCGACCGGCCGCATCCTGCGCGCGTCCGACGGGGAGACCCATACACCACATGCGAGTGCACGTCCTCGGGCTCCTGATCATCGTGATGATCCTGCTCGCCGCGCCGTCGGTCGCTCCAGCCCAGATGAGTGTGAATCAGTACCGGGGGCTGTCGGACAGCGAGCGGGCCTTCTACGTCGTAGGGCTGATCGATGGATGGCGCCATGTCGTCGAGGTGTTGAAGGGGCGGAAGGAGAGCGAGACCACCGTGAGCTTCTTCGGCAAGATCGTGGATTGCACCGGGCCGATGACTCGACGACAGGTGCTCGACATCGTGGACCGGTACATCCAAGCCCATCCCGGGGAGTGGAACTGGAGCGCGTTGAGCCACGCCTATCTTGCCCTCGATGCGGCCTGCACGCGCTGAGTCGAGGCGGCCGGGGAATAACCTCTGCTGGTAAGAAGTACTTCCGCCTGCTCGCTCGCCGCCGCCGCACTTCCGCCGAGATAGCGCGCACGTCGCCCGGGCACGAAGCTTGCTCCCCCGAATGGTCGACGCGCATCGAGCGACGAGGCGACCGCTTTGACGACCACCCGCAACAGCATTCTGGATGTCTGGGGCCCCCGAACCGGCTACTCCGGCGAAGGGCAGTGGCCCGCGCGCGCGGACGAGCGCACGGTCGAGGAGCCGGAACGGTGGGTGGCCTCGGTGTGCATGCTGTGCTCCACGGGCTGCGGGATCGACGTCGGCGTGCGGGATGGCCGGATCGTCGGCGTGCGCGGGCGCCCCGGAGATCGCATCAGCCACGGGCGGCTCGGGCCCAAGGGACTACACGGGTGGGAGGCCAATGACAGTGGCGACCGCCTGACCAGGCCGCTGATACGCCGCGATGGGAGGCTGCAGCCGACCTCGTGGGGCGAGGCGCTCGACGTCGTCGTCGAGCGCAGCCGAGAGATCAAGGAGCGATACGGGGCGGGCGCGCTTGCCTTCTACAACTCGGGGCAGCTCTGCCTGGAGGAGTACTACACCCTTTCCGTCATCGCCGAGATCGGCATCGGCACGAACCACGTGGACGGGAATACTCGGCTGTGTACGGCGACGGCCGCCGCCGCGCTCATGGAATCCTTCGGGACGGACGGGCCTCCAGGCTCGTTCGCCGATTTCGATACCGCGGACACCATCTTCCAGATCGGCCACAACATGGCCGAGACCCAGACCGTGCTGTGGTCGCGCGTTCTGGACCGGCGCAGCGGCCACAACCCGCCCCGCCTGGTCGTGGTGGATCCACGCCGGACGATCACCGCCGCGCAGGCGGACGTGCATCTGGCGCCGCGCCTCGGCACCAATGTCGCCCTGCTGAACGGGCTCCTCCACCTGATCATCGATGCCGGGGACGTCGATGAGAGCTTCATCGCCGAGCACACGGTGGGCTTCGAGTCGCTCTGCGACATGGTCGAGAAATGGCCCCCGGAGCGCGTGGCCCGCGTCACCGGCGTGCGCGAGAGCCCGCTGCGGGAAGCCGCCGCGATCGTGGGGGGCGCGTCGCGTCTCGTCTCGACCGTCCTCCAGGGCGTGTATCAGTCGAATCAGGCGACGGCGGCGGCGGTACAGGTGAACAACCTCCACCTCATCCGCGGGATGATCGGCAAGCCCGGGTGCACGGTGTTCCAGATGAACGGGCAGCCCAGCTCCCAGAACACCCGCGAGTGCGGCGCCAACGGCGAGCTCACCGCCTTCCGCAACTGGCAGAACCCCGCCCACGTCGCCGATCTCGCGCGCGTGCTCAACGTCGAGCCCAAGGTCATTCCCTCGTGGTCCCCGCCGACCCACGCGATGCAGATCTTCCGGTACGCCGAGACCGGATCCATCCGCTTCCTCTGGATCATGGGCACCAATCCCGCGGTGTCCCTTCCCGAGCTCCGCCGGATCCGGAAGATTCTGGATGCCGATGGCCTGTTCCTCATCGTTCAGGACGCCTTCCTCACCGAGACGGCCCAGTACGCCGATGTGGTCCTGCCCGCCGCGCTCTGGGGAGAGAAGACGGGCTGCAGCACCAACGCCGATCGCACCGTCCATCTGGCGCAGAAGGCGATCGAGCCGCCCGGCGCAGCGCGCGCCGATCTGGACATCCTTCTGGACTACGCGCGCCGCATGGGATTTCAGGACAAGGATGGTCACCCGCTCATCAAGTGGCGTGACGCCGAGGGTGCCTTCAAGGCCTGGCAGGAGTGCGCGAAAGGCCGTCCATGCGACTACTCCGCTCTCACCTACGAGCGATTGGCGCGGGCGGGCGGAATCCAGTGGCCGTGCACGGAGCGCGCGCCCGGCGGGACGGAGCGGCTTTACACGGACGGCGTGTTCCACACCGCGGCGGACTACTGCGAGCTGTACGGCCACGACCTCACCACCGGCGCCGAGATCTCTCCCGAGCAGTATCGGGCGAACGACCCACGGGGCCGAGGGATCATCAAGCCCGCGGACTACATGCCGCCGCCCGAAGAGCCGGACGCGCGTTATCCCTTCTGGCTGACCACGGGGCGCGTGGTGTACCACTGGCATACCCGGACCAAGACCGGTCGGGTGGCCGCGCTACGGGAGGCGGCCCCGACCCCGTTCGTGGAGCTCAGCCGGGAGGATGCCGAGCGCTTCGGGATCGACAACGGCGATCCGGTGGAGGTCGGCTCCCGCCGGGGCCATGTCCAGGTCGAGGCCCGCATCGGGAGCATCCTGCCCGGGCACCTCTTCATGCCGTTTCACTACGGCGATTGGGACGAGACGGACCGGCCGGGCGCCGCCGACGAGCTGACGATCACGGACTGGGACCCCGTCAGCAAGCAGCCTCATCAGAAATTCGCCGCGGTCTGGATCCGCAAAGCATGATCGCGCGCTACCTGGGGCTGGCGCTGAGTGCAGAGCAGGCACTGGCCGACGCGTTCGTGATCGTCGGGCTCCGGCACGCCGTCGAGCCGGAGATGCGGAACGCGGCGCGGCTGCACTCCAACTGGTGCCACGAGCACATGAGCGCCCTCGCACCGGCGGCGCGCCGCTACGGCGCCCGGCGCAGCGCGGACGGCGAGCGGCTGCGCCGCGCCCTCTTCCACGGCCGGCGCACCGGCGGATTCGGCCTTCTGCGGGACATACACGATCTTCGGGCTCTCGCTAGCTTCGTCCAGGCATGCTGGGTCGCGCTCGGGCAGGGCGCCGCGGAGCTGCGGGACGACCAATTGCGGACAGTCTGTGAGCGCTGCACCGGGGAGACGATGCGCCACCTCGACTGGCTCGATACGAAGATCCGGCACGCCGCCCCCCAAGCGCTCACCGTGCCGAGCCGCACGCGGGACGAGCTGATCGGCGCCATCCCGACTTTTGCCGAGGCGACGGCCCTGGCCGACCGGGCGCCCGGGGCGCTGCTGCGCCGGCTGCGGCCCGTCTCGCCGCTCGCGGGGGCCGCGCTGGCCCTCGGTGTGCTCATGCTGCTGGCCCCCGCCGGGGGGCGCCGCGCGAACGGATCGGCGTGGCGCGCGCTCGGCCGGTGAATCCCGTGACGGCCTCAATCCCCGCTCTCGCTGTCTCTCGTCGCTGCGCGTGCGGCGTCACGCGCGGCGCTCGCCGCTGCTCGTAGATCAGCGGCTCGACGTTCCTGCTGGAGTAGGGCCCCGCGCAGGGCCTCCGTCTTCGCCTCCGCCGCCTCCGCCGCTCGCGCTTTCCGGTCGGCCACCCGATTCAGGGCGCGCGCGTTGCGTTGCGCCCGTCTCGCCGCCGCTCGGGCTTCGCGCTCCGCCTGGCGCCGACGCCGCCGCTCGACCGGGCCGCTGTCTTTCCGAGCCTTCGCGCGTGCGGACCCCGCCGGGACCGGCCCCTTGGTCAGGATGTCGAAGCCGGCGGCGCCCCGCTCCTCCGTCAGCCGGCCCGCGAGGAGGTCGGCGCGAAGGCGCCGGTCCACGACGGACGCGATGAGCGTGTCGTGCAGCCGCCGCTCAAGAGCCGGGGACAGCGGGATACGGGCGAGTTTCAGCTTCTCGGACGCGCGGCGCATGATAGGCGCGAGTGCCGCGCGAAGGCGATCCATCGCCGGTCTGAATTCCCGCTCGCCCAGTTGAGCGCGTCGTAACTCGGTCACCGCGTCGGCCAGCTCGCCGACTTCCCGGCGTGCGCTCGCGGCGTTGTTCAGCGCCCACACCACGGGGCTCGGGCGGCGCAGGCGGCGCACGCGTCTCGCTTCTGCGACGTGCCCGTCTTTCTGGAGCTTGGCCACCAGTGCGTTGCGAGCGCGCACGAAATCGCGAGGAGTAGCGGATTGCAACCCGCGAAATTCACCAAGCGAGTGCTTCATATCACTAATAATCTCCTGGTACGAAGAGTAGAAATGACGCGCAAATCCCCACCTACCATGGGGAACCGGATGGAGCGACGTCAATTTTTTTCACTGCGGCGGCAGGGGCGGGGACAGCAATGGGTCGCCGGCGCTCGCGCAGGCGATCGTGTTCCGGGCGGGCTGGGGCTCGACCCTCCTCGGCTGCGGCTTCAAGCTGAGTCAGGTCGCCGGCTTGAACTCCGGCATCGCCGTCATCCCGACCGGCTCGCTGGCGTAGTGAGGGCCGCGCTACATCGCGCGGGCTACCGCCCCCTCTTGTCGCCGACAAGATCACGAGGCGCCAGCGTTACGAAGGCTAAGCGCCCGATGAGCCCGACGACGGCGATGTGGAGGAAGGCCAGGCCCCAGGAGAGCGGGGACATGCCGCCTCCTAGATCGAGGATCCAGCCGATGACGATGGGGCCCACGAAGCCGCCCGCGTAGCCGGCCATCGAATGCATGGCGAGGGTTGCGCCGCGCCGGCGCGGGTCGGCGCTGCCTGCCGCGCCGGCCGTCAGCGAGGAGGAATCCAGCCAGATGAGCAGGCCGTACGCCAGCACGAGCACGGTGGCGAGAGGGTAAGAGCGGGCGCCGAGGAAGCCGATGCCGGCGGCGAACACGGCGCAGGACAGCATGGCCAGGCGCACGAGCCGCTGGCGCCCGAGGCGGATGGACGCCTCGTTGCCGGCGACGCTGGCCCAGGTGCCGATGAAGCCCATGGCGGTGGCGACGAGCGTGGGACCGATCCATTGGCCTCCGTCTCCGGTCGCTGCGATCACGTAGGTCAGGAACGCCACGACCCAGCCACGCAGGGCATTCATCTCCCACGTGTGCGCGCAGTACGCGAGTGCATAGGCCATCGCGGACTTGTTTCGGAGCACCGGGCGGAAATCGAAGAGCGCGCCCTCGGGGCGGGCCTCGAGAGGCGCTTCTCGCGGTGGCGCCAGGAAGACGATGATCAACCATCCGATGAGCGCCGCGATGCCGGATGCGACAAAGGCGCCTCGCCAGCCCAGGCTGCCGTTCAATGCCCCCGCGAAGACGAACGACAGTGATCCGGCAATGCCGATACTGGCGGCGTGGCCCGCCACGGCCCGGGACATCAGCGTCGCGTCGACGCGGTCCGCCAAGAGCTTGAGGCCGGTCATGTACGTCCCCGCCCAGCCGATGCCCGCGAGGGCGCGTAACGCGGCGGCCGTCCAGAACCCTTCGGCGAAGGCCGCGAAGCCCCAGTGGCTGGCGATGGTCATCGCAACTCCGGAAAGATAGACGCTCCGCGGATCCATGCGGTCGGTGAGGGTCACGAGGAACGGCACCGAAAGCGTGTAGGCGGCATAGAAGATACCGGTGATCCAGCCGGCCTCGCGGTTCGTGAGGTGCCAGCCCGCGATGAACTCGGGAAGCAGGGCCGGCCAGGTGTAGGCGCCGATCTGCGCACACACCTGCGCGACGCACACACAGGCGACCAGGCGCGCCGGGCTCAAGGTCGCCAGCCGTTACCCCCGCGCGTTGTCGAGCAGTCGCTCCACGATGACGCAGTCGCGCCAGTGCCCGTCGAGCTTGCCGTGACGCTGGTAGATGCCCACCACCCGGAAGCCGCACCGCTCGTGGAGGGCGAGACTGGCGGTGTTCTCGGGGAAGATCCGCGAGACGATCTTCCAGAATCCCCGCTCGGCGTAGAGCTGACAGAGCGCGTTCAACGTCACGCGGCCGGCGCCGGTGCCGCGCGCGGATCGGGCCACGTAGACGGAGTGCTCGGCCACGCCGGCGTAGGCGGGACGGCTACGGTACGCACTGGCGCTGGCCCAGGCCACGAGCTGTCCGTCCCGCTCGGCCACCACCGTGGGATACCGGTCTCCCTTGTCGGCGAGCCATGTCGCGATCTGATCGGGCGTCCGAGGCTCGGTCTCGAAGGTCGCGATCCGGTCGGCGATGCCTTCGTTGTAGATCGCCGCGATGGCGGCGGCGTCGGCCGGGGTCGCGACCCGGGTGCGGGTCGGGGTCGCCGTCATTGCGTCCGCACGACGACGTCTGGCGCCGCGGAGGGCAAGCTCGGCACGAGCCACCGGAACAGGCCGGTCGCGGCGGCGGCGCCTAGCAGCTGCGCGACGATGAAGCCCGGCGCATCGCCGGGGCGAATTCCGGCGAAGGTATCGGAGGCCGCACGCGCGAGCGTCACCGCCGGATTGGCGAACGACGTCGAGGCGGTGAACCAGTAGGCCGCGGTGATGTAGGCGGCCACGGCGAACGGCACGATGGGCGACCGGGTGCGCGCGCACCCCCAGATCACCGCGAGCAGGCCGAAGGTCGCCACGAACTCGCTGAACATCTGGGCCGGGCCGGACCGGATGTGCCGCGACGCGAAGAAGAGGGGCAGCTCGAACATCAGGTGTGCCGCCGCGGCGCCCGCAAAGGCCCCGGCGATCTGGGCGGTGAGATAGGCGGGCACGTCGGACCACGCGAGGCCGCCCTGCGAGGCATCCGCGAGGGTCACCGCGGGGTTGAAGTGCGCGCCGGAAATCGGCCCGAACGTCAAGATCAGCGCCACGAGGGCGGCGCCGGTGGCGATCGTGTTGGCCAGGAGGGCGATCGCCACGTTGCCGGCCGAGAGCCGCTCCGCCATGATGCCGGATCCGATGACGGTCGCCAGCAGCATCGCGGTTCCCACGCCTTCGGCCACACCACGACGGCCAAGGCTTGGCCGGTCCTTCACGCTGTCCCCTCCGCGGGCGGCGTCTCTCAGCCCGAGCAGCAGGCGTTTCCCTTGGCCAGGGGCAGGAAGGCGCCCTTGAGCATCGAGCCGGCCTCCTCGCCTTCCAGATCGTAGTTGAGGTGGTACACCTCCCACTCGACCCCGTCCGGATCCTGAACCCAGAACTTGTCCTGATTGGCGTGGCAGCAATCGACGCCCATCTCCTCGCGGACCGGGAGGCCGGCGGCCTTCACCCGACCGAGATGGGCCACGACGGTATCGACGGCGTCGACCTGCACGCCCACGTGATTGACCGTCCCTTCACCGGCGGCCCCGCCGGCGGAGAGGGCGAGGTTGACGGGCGCCCACTCCGGCAGGAACTTCACGTAGCCCGGCTTGACCTTCACCGGCTCCGCGCCGAGGAACTTCTCGTAGAAGGCGCGGCTCTTGACCAGATCGGACACGTGCAGGTGCAGGTGAACCTTGGCGCTCATGGCGGCCTCCTAGCAGCAGGCGGTGAGCAGACGCACCAGCGCCGTCACCGTATCCCGCTTGACCGAATAGTAGATGTAGCGCTCTTCCTTGCGACTCTCGACGAGGCCGGCCCGGCGCAGCACGTCGAGATGGTGCGACAGGGTCGGGCCCGGGATTTCGAGCTCGGCTTGGATCTCGCCGACCGACAGCTCCTTCTCCTCGCGCACCAGGCAGAAGAACACCTGAAGCCGAGAGAGGTGGGCGAGGGCCTTGAACGCCTCGACGTGCTCGGCGTTGGCCTGGAGCTGGGCCAGGGGAAGACGGGTGATCGTTTTCATCGGACGCTCCGTCCTGCCATATTTCGAAATCTATCAAAATATGGATTGATAAGTCAAGCCCGCATCCGTAGAGTAGTCGCGATGGCCAAGGACGGGAAGAGAACGCCGCGGCGGTGGGCAGGTCTCGCCGACCCGATGATGGTGTCGGTCGTCGCGCTCGGGATCACGCAGATCACGGCGTGGGGCACGAGCTACTACTGCCTTGGCGTGCTCGCGGGGCCGATCAGCCAGGACACGGGGTGGAGCCGAGGGTTCGTGTTCCTCGGCTTCACCGTCGCGCTGCTCGTCATGGGGGTCGTCTCGACGACGGTGGGGCGTGCGATCGACCGGCATGGCGCCCGCGCGGTGATGAGCCTCGGCTCCGTGCTCGTGGCGGCCGGACTTTTCGCTCTCGCGCATGTCCGGAGCGAGCCTCTGTATCTCGCGGTCTGGGCGTTCCTGGGCCTCGGCATGCGGCTGTGCCTGTACGACGCCGCCTTCGCCGCCCTGGTGCAAGTCGCGCCCACCCGGGGGCGGAAGGCCATCTCGTATCTGACGCTGTTCGGGGCGTTCGCCTCGTCCGTCTTCTGGGTGATCGGTCACGCGCTCGATCAGCGTGTGGGATGGCGGCAGACGCTCGTCCTGTTCGCGCTGATCAACCTGGCGGTGTGCCTGCCGCTGCACTGGTTCGGGCTGTCGCGGCGCGGGACCGCCCCGGCGACGGCCCGGCCGATGGGCGCGGCGGGCCCCACCGTGGACGAGCCGCCGCTCGAGGGGCGGGCCCGCTCCGTCGCCATCGTACTGTTCGCCCTGGTCATGTCCCTCAATGGCTTCGTGTTCGGGGTGGTCTCGGTGCAGCTCGTGTCCCTCCTCGAGGCAGCGGGGCTGGCGACCGCCGCCGCGGTCTGGGTCGCCTCCATGAAGGGCGTGGCCCAGTTCGGCGGGCGCGTGGTGGAGATCCTGTTCGCGAGGAAGCTGCGCGCGATCACGGTGGGCCGGATCGCGGTCGGGATCCTCCCCGCCTCCCTGCTGCTTCTCATGTTTGGCACCCGGAGCCTGCCGCTGGTCGTGGCGTTCACGCTGCTGATGGGGGCCTCGCAGGGCGTGATCACGATCGTCCGCGGCGCCGTCCCGCTCTCCCTCTTCGGCTCCGCCGGGTACGGCGCGGTGCTGGGGACCATCGCCACGCCGGTCCTCGTCGTCAACGCCGCCTCGCCGTCGGTGTTCGCGTGGATCACGGACCACTGGGGGTGGGGCACGGGACGCGCCTCCCTCCTGGTCGGAGCGGCGGCGGCCTGGATCGCCATGGAGCTGATGTCGCTCTGGTATGAGCGGCGACGGACGGCGCTGGCCGCCGAGGTGCCCTCGCGCGCCGAGCCCATCAGCGGCGGGCCACCGCGAGCCTCGGTATAGAATGCCGGCTATGCCGGCACGGACGGGCGAGCAGTACCTCCGCGGGCTGCGGGAGCAGGAGCGGCAGGTCTGGATGCGCGGCGCGCGCGTCAAGGACGTGACCGCTCATCCGGGGTTGGCCAGCGGCGCGCGAGCGGTCGCCGACCTCTACGACATGCAGCACGACCCGGGGCGGGGCGACGAGATGACCTACGTGTCGCCCTCGAGCGGCGAGCGCGTGGGGCTCTCGTTCATCATCCCCCGCACCCGCGAGGACCTGGAGCGGCGCCGGGCCATGATGCTGCGCTGGGCGCGTCACACGTGCGGGATGATGGGCCGCTCGCCGGACTTCATGAACGTCACCTATGCGGCCTGGGCGGGCGCGGCCGCGTACTTCGCGCAGAACCGGCCCGAGTTCGGCGAGAACGTCCGCCGGTACTACGAGTACCTTCGCGAGCGCGACCTCACCCTCACCCACGCCCTCATCAACCTGCAGCGGAGCCGCAGCGCGGCGGGCCTGAACCTCCAGGAAGGCACCGCGCTCGCGGTGGTGCGCGAGACGGACGCGGGCATCGTGGTGCGGGGCGCGCGCATCCTCGCCACGCTGGGGCCGCTCGCCGACGAGATCGCGGTGTACTCGCCGCGCATGAGCGACATGGCGAGCGCCCACAGCCCCTTCGCGCTGAACTTCGCCATCCCGTGCGGGACGTCGGGGCTCCGGTTCCTGTGCCGCGAGAGCTTCGACCTCGGCCGGTCGCACTTCGACCATCCGCTCGGCTCGCGCTTCGAGGAGATGGACTGCGTCGTGTTCTTCGACGACGTCCTCGTCCCGTGGGAGCGCGTGTTCCTCCTCGGCGACGTGAGCCTCATCAACGGGACCGGGGCGCGGACGCACTCGATGGCGCACACCGCGCACCAGGGCGCCGCGAAGAACATCGCCAAGTGCGAGTTCGTGCTCGGCGTTGCCTTGCTCGTGGCGGATGCTCTCGGCAACGCGCAGCTCCCCCATTCGGAGGAGCGACTCGCCGAGCTGATGCAGTACACCGAGCTCATGAAGGCGTGCACCCGGGCCGCCGAGGCCGACGCCCAGCTCGACGAGTGGGGCGTGATGTGTCCGGCGGAAGTGCCGATCGAGATGACGCGCAATCTCTTCATGACCGCCTACCCACGCATGGTGGAGATCCTGCAGCTGCTGGGCTCCAGCAGCTTCATGATCACCCCCACGGAGGAGGACTTCGGCGGCCCCCTCGGGCGACACATCGAGCAGTACCTGGCCACCGACACCACGGCGGCCCGCGACCGGGTGAAGCTGTTCCGGCTGGCCTGGGACATCGCGGGCACGTCCTTCGGCAGCCGGCAAGTGCTCTACGAGCGGTTCTTCGCCGGCGATCCGCTCGCCCGCGCCCGGTTCGTGAGCGGCATTTATCCCAAGAGCGAGGTGATGGACCGGGTGCGGGCCTTCCTTCGCGACGACGACGGCGGATCGCGGGGAATCGGGTCGGAGTAGAATAGCCCGGGCCGCCGGGACCTCGACCGATCGCGCGGCCCCCAGGAGATACCGCCATGAGCCTTCGCGCGGCCGCCGTCGTCGTGACGCTTCCCCTCATCCTCGCCGGCTGCGCGGGCGCGGCGAAGGTCGCGCGCCCCGCTGATCTCACCGAGGTCACTGTGGTGGACGCGGCCCGCCTGATCGGCCAGCGCTCGGTGACGAGCGCAGAGCTGACGGAGGCCTTGCTCGCCCGAGCCGAGGCCAATCCCGACCTCAATGCCTTCATCACGCTCGATCGCGCGGGCGCGATGGCGGCGGCGCAGATAGCGGACGAGTCGCTGGCCGCCGGCAAGAGCCGCGGGCCGCTCCACGGTGTACCCCTGGTGGTGAAGGACAACACCCACGTGGCCGGCCTTCCGAATACCGCGGGAACCCCGGCGCTCAGCTCGTTCCACCCCAAGGAGAATGCGCCCACGGTGCAGCGTCTCCTCGACGCGGGCGCCATCATCCTCGGCAAGACCAGCATGCACGAGCTCGCCTTCGGCATTTCCGGCTACAACGAGGGCTTCTATACGAAGGCGCCCATCGGCACGCGCAACCCCTACGACCGCACCCGCATCGCCGGCGGCAGCTCGAGCGGCACCGGCGCGGCCGTCGGCGGGCGGCTGGCACCCGGCGGTCTCGGCAGCGACACCGGTGGGTCCGTGCGCGTCCCCGCCGCGCTCACCGGCGGCTCCGGCCTGCGTCCGACCCTCCTGCGCTACGACCAGGCGGGCGTCACGCCGATCTCGCATTCGCGCGACACGGTGGGGCCGATGGCGCGAACAGTGGCCGACGTCGCGCTCCTCGATTCCGTGATCACCGGCACCCGGCTCGCGACCGCGGCGCCCCTCAGCGGGGTGAAGCTCGGGGTCTATCGCGCGTACTTCTTCAAGGACCTCGACGCCGACACCGAAACGGTGATCGCGGCGGCCATCGCCAAGCTGCGCGCGGCCGGCGTCACCATCGTCGAGGTCGACATGCCCGACCTCCAGAAGCTGAACGACGCGGCCAGCTTCCCGGTGGCGCTCTACGAGGCCTACGACGACCTCAAGGCCTATCTCACGAGGTATCAGGTCGGGAAGACGGTGGAGCAGGTGGCGCAGCAGATCGCGAGCAAGGACGTCAAGGCCACCTACGACGGTCTCGTCGTGCCGCGGAAGCTGCCCGCGCCGAACGGCGTGGTGGACGCGGCGCCCGCGTACAAGGCGGCGATGGAGGAGGGGAGGCCGGCGCTCGCCAAGTACTTCGCGGACACGTTCCAGAAGAACGGCGTCGACGCGCTGCTGGCGCCGACCACCCCGCGCGTGGCTGTCCCGCAGGGCGCGGACGCGAGCAGCCTCCCCACGTTCCTGCTCTTCATCCGCAACACGGATCCCGGCAGCAATGCCGGCATCCCGGGGTTGACGGTGCCCTCGGGGCTCGGGCCGACTACCCACCTGCCCGTCGGACTGTCGCTCGATGGGCCTCGCGGCAGCGACGAGCGGCTTCTCGCCATCGGACTCGCGATCGAGCAGGTGCTCGGCCGCATCCCGCCGCCGCCGCGGTAGTGACTCGACCCTTCCGCTCCATGCCGCGGGCGGTCGTGGCTGTCGCGTGGCTTCTCGCGCTGCTGCTCGGCGCGACGCGCCCGGCATCGGCGCAGGCCCCGTCGATGGCTGACGGCGTCGCGACCACCGAGCCGGGGAAATGGCCCTACACCCTGCCGTTCATGTCGGACATGGCGATCAAGCGAGGCTATGAGCTGCCGCTGCCGCTCGGCCTCTCGGGAGTCTTCTACTACGTCGAGCGGGACATCGAGATCACCGACATCCGCGTCGGCGTGGACGGCGCGCCCCTCCGCAGCGTGAGCAAGTTCTTGAGCGCCGGCTCGACGAGCCACGTGAGCGTGGCGGTGGCGCGGTTCGACGCCTGGCTGCTGCCCTTCCTCAACGTCTACCTGATGGCCGGCTACGTGGCCAACAACACGACCACCCGGGGCGAAGTGACCATTCCCCGACCGGGGCCGATTCCCGGCGAGCGCACCTTCAACCTGACGGCGAAGACAGAGCTGGAGGGGTTCATGGGCGGCGGCGGGCTCACCCTCGCCGCGGGCTATCGCAGCTTCTTCGTCATGGGCGACGTGAACTACAGTCAAACCGACATTGGTTTCGATGATCGCTTCAAGGCGCTGATCGGCTCGGTCCGCGCAGGCTGGAACGGGAAGATCCTGGACGTGCCCGTCCGCTTGTGGGTCGGCGGTGTGTACTGGGGCACCCGGAGCACCGCGCGCTCGAGCGTGGACGTGGTCGGGGTGGGGAAGGTGAGCTTCGAAGCGGACCAGGGCCCCGAGCATCCGCTGAACGCGATGCTCGGCGCGCAGGTCACCCTCGCCAAGCATTGGGATCTCTTCGCCGAGTACGGCACCAACGCCAAGGACGTCCAGACCATCGCCGCCGGTCTCACGTTCCGCTTCTGAGTGAACCCCTCTCCCTCTTCAGGAAGCGGGTCGGGTGAGGGAGGCGGCGATCAGCCGGCGACGGTGGCGAGCGGCATGACCGCCTCGCCCACGGACTCGGCGATGGCCGGATGCACGACGTGCCGGCCCCAGACGTTGATGCCTTTGGCGAGGGGCGAGCCCTCACGAGCGACCGCGGCGGGCCCCTTCGCGGCGAGCTCGCGCACATACGGCAGCGTCGCGTTCGTCAGCGCGAAGGTGGAGGTGCGCGGGACGAGCGCCGGCATGTTCGCCACGCCGTAGTGCACGACGCCGCCGACGCGGTAGGTCGGCTCGAACACCGTGGTGGGGCGTATGGTCTCGATGCAGCCGCCCTGATCGACGGCCACGTCCACGATCACCGCGCCCTCCTTCATACGCTCCACCATCGCGCGGGTGACGAGGCGTGGCGCCCGCACGCCCGCCACCAGCACCGCGCCCACCAGGAGATCGGCCCGCAGCAGGGCGCCTTCGATGTTGAAGGTGTTCGAGGCCAGCGTCACCAGCCGGCCACGGAACATCTCGTCGATGACCCGCAGGCGGTCGAGGTTGATGTCGAGGAGCGACACGTCGGCGCCGAGGCCCACCGCCATCCGCGCCGCGTTGACGCCCACGGTGCCGCCGCCCAGTATCACCACGTTGCCCGGCGGCACCCCGGGCACGCCCGCGAGCAGGACGCCGCGCCCGCCGTACGCCTTGCCCAGGTAGTGGGCGCCCTCCAGCACGGCGAGCCGGCCCGCCACCTCGCTCATCGGCGTCAGGAGGGGCAGGCTTCCGTCGGGCCGCTGCACGGTCTCGTACGCGATCGCGATGACTTCCGCCCGCCGCAGCGCGGCCGTGAGGGTGGGCGCCGCCGCCAGATGCAGATACGTGAAGAGGATCTGCCCGCGCCGGAACCGCGAGTATTCGTCTTCGATGGGCTCCTTGACCTTGAGGATCAGCTCCGCGGCGGACCAAATCTCGTCGACGGCGGCGAGCCGCGCGCCGACCTTCCCATACTCATCGTCGCGAAAGCCGCTGCCCGCGCCGGCCCCCTGCTCCACCATCACCGGATGGCCCGCCTCCACGAGCGCGTGCACGCCCGCCGGCGTGGCGGCGACGCGCTGCTCGCCGGGCTTGATCTCACGCGGAACGCCGATGACCATGCTTCTCTCGTATCATCCGCGCGCCGGCGAGTCCATCGGATCTAGGGCGGATCCGGCGCGCCGATCATGAGGCATTCGTACGGCAGCAGCTCGCGCACCGTCTCGGCATCGCCGCGCCGCCCGCCGTAGCGCGCCCGCTCGGAGCTCCAGGGGGCCCCCGGCGCGCCCGTGCCCTTCGGCAGAGGCTGCGCCTGTGCGGTCAGATTGAAGAGGGCGCGCAGCCCGCCGCCGCCCGCCGTGCCACGCGTGAGCTCCAGCAACGGCCCCGCCTCCGCGTCCGGAAGCAGGCGCGCCTGTGCGGCGTCGCGCAGGGCCGGCCACGCCTCGCGTGCGGCCAGCAGGTCGCGGTAGAGGCGGCGCAGCCCCGCGCGCGGTGTGCCGTCGGGCCACGACCAGTCGAGCCGGGCCGAGGCGAAGGTGGCCTCGGCGTTCGGGTCGGGGACCTCACCCTGCCACGCGAAGGCCGCGAACTCCCGCGAGCGGCCCTCGCGCACCGCCTGCATCAGCCCCTTGTCGCCGAACGAGCAGAAGAATGGGAAGGGATGCTCCTCGCCGTACTCCTGACCCATGAAGAGCAGCGGGAGATACGGTGCGAGGAGCAGCAGGCACGCCGCGAGACGCTGGGCCGCGGGCTCGCGGACGAGCGTGGACAGGCGATCGCCACGCGCGCGATTGCCGACCTGATCGTGGTTCTGCACGCAGACCACGAAGCGATCGGGCCCCACATCCGGGGGCAGCGGCGCCCCGTGATGCCGCCCGCGGTGCACGCTGTAGTCCCCCGCGTAGACGAAGGGCGTCTCGAGCGCGCGCGCGATCTGCCACGCCGACCCGAAGTCTTCGTAGTAGCCTTGCCGCTCGCCGGTGAGATGGGCGTGCACAGCGTGATGAAAGTCGTCCGCCCACTGCGCATCGACCCCGTAGCCGCCGCGCTCCGCCCCCGTCAGCAAGCGCGGGTCGTTCTGGTCGCTTTCCGCGATCACATGCAGCGGCCGGCCCAGCCGGGCGGCCGCGTCATCCGCGACTTCCTGGATCGCGCGGAGGATCGGGCGCGCGCCGAGATCGTAGATGGCATGCACGGCGTCGAGCCGGAGCCCATCGAGATGAAGCTCCTCGAGCCACATGCGCACGTTGTCGAGCACGAAGGCGCGGACGGGGTCGGAGCCACGGCCGTCGTAGTTCACCGCGGCGCCCCACGGCGTCCGGTAGTGGTCGGTGAAGTACGGGCCGAACTCGCCGAGGTAGTTGCCCTCGGGCCCGAGGTGGTTGTAGACGACGTCGAGAACGATGGCGAGCCCGGCGGCGTGGCAGGCGTCCACCAGCCGCTGGAGCCCGCGCGGCCCGCCGTAGGAGGCCTGGGCCGCGTAGGGGAATGTCCCGTCATAGCCCCAGTTCCGCGCGCCGGGGAACTGCGCGATCGGCATCAGCTCGAGCGCGGTGATGCCGAGCTCGCGCAGCGCGGGGAGGCGAGGGATGATCGCCTCGAACGTGCCGTCCGGGGTGAACGTGCCCACGTGGAGCTCGTAGAAGACGAGGTGGCGGCGCGGCACCCCGCCCCAGCGCCCGTCCGTCCAGGCGAAATGCTCGGGCCGTACGACCGCCGAGGGCGCGTGCACGCCGTCCGGCTGCCACAGCGAGCACGGATCCGGCCGCTCCGCGCCCCCGTCGAGCCGGTACGCATAGCGCTGTCCCTCGAGGATCCCGGGAAGCCGGACGGAAAAGTGACCCGCCTCGACCGCGCGCATCGGGTGGACCCGCCGCGTCGTCCCGTCCACGAGCACGAGGTCCACCCGGCTCGCGCGGGGCGCCCAGACTCGCCAGCGCGTCGAGCCGTCGGGCTCGCTCGTCGCGCCGGCCCGCCGCCCGGCATCCATGCGATTCACGTCGTGCGAACCCAGCAAGCCATGTGCCGCCTTCGCCGCATTCCGGCTCGGTAAAGCTGACCGAGCAAATCTTCTACGATTCGCCCGGCGATCGCGCGCTACTCCGCGTCGTTTCTATCCGCCGTCCCCGGCACGTCATTTGCGTCACGTGCGTCACGAAGGTATGGTGATCCAATCCATGAGAGTTTGGCCGGGCCGGCCGTATCCGCTGGGAGCGACGTGGGACGGCGCCGGCGTCAATTTCGCGCTGTTCTCCGAGAATGCGTCCAAGGTGGAGTTGTGCCTGTTCGACTCCGCGGACGATACGGTGGAGTCGCGGCGCATCGTCCTCGGTGAATACACCGATCAAGTCTGGCACGCTTACCTTCCTGACGTGCAGCCCGGGCAGCTCTACGGCTATCGCGTGGACGGCCCCTACGAGCCAACGCAGGGCCATCGATTCAATCCGAACAAGGTGGTTGTCGATCCCTACGCCAAGGCGATCGGCCGATCGCTCCGATGGAACGACGCGGTGTTCGGCTATCGCTTCGGGGACGAGTCTGCGGACCTCTCGCGCGACGACCGCGACAGCGCGGCCTTCGCCCCGCTGGGGCAGGTGATCGACTCCGCGTTCACCTGGGGCGACGATCGCCCGCCCCGCACGCCCTGGCACAAGACGTTGATCTACGAGACGCACGTGGGCGGCTTCACGAAACGGCATCCGGACGTACCCGAGAAGCTCCGCGGCACGTATGCGGGCCTCGCCTCCGAGGCCGCCATCCGCCACCTGCGCGAGCTCGGCGTGACCGCGGTGGAGCTCATGCCGGTGCATCACTTCCTGCAGGAGCGGCATCTCCTGGAGAAGGGCCTCAGCAACTACTGGGGCTACAACACCCTGGGCTACTTCGCGCCCGAGCCTCGCTACGAAGCCCCTGGCAACGCGCTGAGCCCGGTGGCGGGCTTCAAGACCATGGTGCGCGCGCTTCACGCCGCCGGGATCGAGGTGATCCTCGACGTGGTCTACAACCACAGCGCCGAGGGGAACCAGTACGGTCCCACCCTCTCGATGCGAGGCATCGACAACGCCGCCTACTACCGCCTCGGGCCCGAGCCGCGCTACTACATGGACTTCACAGGCTGTGGGAACACGCTGAACATGCAGCATCCGCGCGTGCTCCAGCTCGTGATGGACAGTCTCCGCTACTGGGCGGTGGAGATGCACGTCGATGGCTTCCGCTTCGATCTCGCGAGTACGCTGGCTCGCGAGCTGTTCGAGGTGAATCGCCTCGGCGCCTTCTTCGACATCATCCACCAGGATCCCGTGCTTTCCCAGGTGAAGCTGATCGCCGAGCCGTGGGACGTCGGCCCGGGGGGCTATCAGGTGGGCAACTTCCCCGTGCTGTGGGCGGAGTGGAACGGCCGGTACCGCGACAGCGTCCGCCGGTTCTGGAAGGGTGACGGCGGCCTGGTCTCCGAGTTCGCCACGCGCCTCGCCGGCTCGAGCGACCTCTACCAGGGCACGGGCCGCGCGCCGTACGCGAGCGTCAACTTCGTCACGTGTCACGACGGCTTCACGCTTCACGATCTTGTCTCCTACAGCGGGAAGCACAACGAGGCCAACGGGGAAGACAACCGCGACGGCACCAATGACAACAACTCCTGGAACTGCGGCGTGGAAGGTCCCAGCGGGGATCCCGAGATCGTCGAGTGCCGCGAGCGGCGCAAGCGGGCGTTCATCGCCACGCTGTTCTTCTCCCAGGGCGTGCCGATGCTCCTGGCCGGCGACGAGCTGTCCCACACGCAGCGGGGGAACAACAACGCCTACTGCCAGGACAACGAGATCACGTGGCTCGACTGGGAGCTCGGCCAGCGTGAGCAGGAGTTCCTGGCGTTCGTGAAGCAGGTGAGCCGCCTCTGGCAAACGCAGCCGGTGCTGCAGCGGCGGAAGTGGTTCCAGAACCGCTCCATCCGCGGCACCGGGATCAAGGACATCGGGTGGTTGACCCCGGGTGGCCAGGAGATGTCCGACACGGACTGGACCACCGACTTCGTGAAGTGCCTGGGCGTGCGGCTGGCCGGCGACTTGATCGGCCACGTGGACGAGCGGGGCGAGCCGGTCACCGGCGACACGCTGCTCCTGCTCCTCAACGCGCATCACGAAGAGGTGCTGTTCACGCTGCCGGCCGTCGATCCCGAGCACCGGTGGGAGCCGCTGCTCGACACCGCCAACGGCAAGGTGGGCCAGAGCCTCGTCGTCGAAGGCGCGCCGTATCCGCTCCAGGCGCGCTCGTTCGCGGTGCTGCGCCGGTCGGGTCCGTCTCCGTGACATCCCGGCCCCGGCCCGAGGCCACGTACCGCCTCCAGCTCCACGCCGGCTTCACCTTTCGCGACGCGCTCCGGATCATCCCGTATCTTCGCGACCTCGGCATCACGCACTGCTATACCTCGCCCTACCTCAAGGCGCGGCCCGGCAGCACGCACGGCTACAACATCATCGATCACTCCGCGCTGAACCCTGAAATCGGCACGGAGGAGGAGCACGACCGGTTCGTGGCGGCGCTCCACGCCCACGGGATCGGGCTCATCCTCGACATGGTGCCGAACCACATGAGCGTCGCCACCAACGACAACGTCTGGTGGAACGACGTGCTGGAGAACGGGCCCGCGTCCCGCTACGCGGGTTACTTCGACATCGCCTGGGAGGCCGCGCCGCGCGTGCAGCTCCACGACAAGGTGCTCCTGCCCGCCCTCGGCGAGCCGTACGGTGACGCGCTGGAGGGCGGCCGCCTCGCGCTGGTCTTCGAGGGCGGCGCTTTCGTCATCCGCTACGGCGACCGCCGATTTCCGGTGGCGCCCCCGACGTACGCCCGCGTGCTCGAGCACCGGCTGGACGAGCTCGCGGATCGGCTGGGCGCGGATTCGCCCGCGCTCGCGGAGTACCAGAGCATTCTCACCGCGATCCGGAACCTGCCCCGCCGGACGGAGGTGGAGCCGGTCCGGGTCGCCGAGCGCGCCCGCGAGAAAGAAGTGGTCAAGCGCCGGCTCGCCGCGCTCGTCGCCGAGCATCCCGCGGTCGACGCGTTCATCGCGGGCACTCTCGCCCGCTTCAACGGCCGGCCCGGAGATCCGGCGAGCTTCGATCTCCTCGACGACCTCTTGCAGCACGAGTGCTACCGCCTCTCACACTGGCGCGTGGCCACCGACGAGATCAATTACCGGCGGTTCTTCGACGTCAACGAACTGGCTGCCCTGCGCATGGAGCGGCTCGACGTCTTCGAGGCCACCCACGCCCTCGTCCTCCGCCTGGTCTCCGAGGGCAAGCTCGACGGCCTGCGCATCGATCACCCCGACGGCCTCTTCGACCCCGGCCAGTACTTCCGGCGGTTGCGGGAGCGCGGCGTTCCTTACGTGGTGGTGGAGAAGATCCTGGCCGCGGGGGAGCCGCTCGTCGAGACCTGGGCGGTGGACGGCACCTCGGGGTACGAGCTGCTCAACGAGATCAATGGGCTCTTCGTCGACGGCGCCCAGGTGGAGGCGTTCACCGCGCTCTACGGCGCCCTCATCGGGGAGGATCTCTCGTTCGCCCAGGTGGCCTACGAGAAGAAGGCACTGATCCTGGGCACGTCGCTCGCGAGCGAGCTCCACATGCTGACTCATCAGCTGGACGAGCTCGCCCAGAAGCGCCGCGCCTCGCGCGACTTCACCTTCAACACCCTGCGCGACGCCCTGCGTGAGGTCATCGCGTGCTTCCCGGTGTACCGGTCGTACATCGACGACGCCGGGCCTCGCGACCTGGACCGCCGGCACGTCGAGACCGCGGTGCGCCGCGCTGCCCTGCGAAACCCCATCATGAGCTTCCGGGTGTTCCGCTTCATCCGCGACGTCCTGCTGGAGCCCGCGCCGACGGGCGCTGAGGAGGAGCGGGCGGACCGGCGCCGCTTCGCCGGCAGCTTTCAGCAGGTGACCGCCCCGGTCATGGCCAAGGGAGTCGAGGACACCGCATTCTACGTCTACCACCGCCTCGTGTCGCTCAACGAGGTGGGCGGCGACCCCGGTCGCTTCGGGGTGAGCCCGGAGGCCCTACACCGGTTCTGCGCGGAGCGGCAGCGCGCCTGGCCCCACGCGCTCTCCCCATTGTCGACCCATGACACGAAGCGCAGCGAGGATGTGCGGGCGCGCCTGAACGTGCTCTCGGAGCTGCCGGACGCCTGGGGCGCGGCGGTGCGGCGCTGGCGACGCCTCAACGAGTCGCAGCGGCTGCGCGTGGACGACCTCGCCGTGCCCGATTCCAACGCGGAGTATCTCCTGTACCAGACGCTCGTCGGCGTCTGGCCGCTGGAGAGCGACGCGGCGGTCGAGCCCCTGGTGTCGCGGATTCAGGCCTACATGGAGAAGGCGCTCCACGAGGCCAAGGTCCACACGAGCTGGATCAATCCCAACGAGCCCTACGATGCCGCCGTGCGCGAGTTCGTCGCCCGCATTCTCGACCCCGAGCGAAGCCGCGCATTCCTCGACGACTTCGTGGCGTTCCAGCGCCGGATCAGTCACTACGGGCTCTTCAACTCCCTGTCCCAGACGCTGCTCCGCATCGCATGCCCGGGCGCGCCGGACACGTATCAGGGCACCGAGACGTGGCGCTTCGACCTGGTGGATCCCGACAACCGCCGGCCGGTGGACTACGGCCGGCTCCAGAGCATGCTCGAAGATCTCGCGCGCGCGGAGGCGACGCCCGGCCTTCCCCGCGCGAAGCTCGCCCGCGAGCTCCTGGCGGCGAAGGAGGACGGGCGCGTCAAGCTCTACCTGACGTCCCACGCCCTCCGCTGCCGCCGCGACCACCCAGGCCTCTTCAGCGCGGGCGACTATCTCCCGCTCATGCCCATGGGAGAGCACGCCGCGCATTGCTTCGCCTTCGCGCGGCGAGCCGGCGACGCCTGGGCGATTGCCGCGGTGCCGCGACTCCTGACCCGGCTCATCCCCGAGCCGCCGCAGGCGCCCCTGGGGCCGGAGGTCTGGGGCGACACCCGGATTCCCTTGCCCGAGATCCCGACGCGACGCTGGACGAATCTCTTGACCGGCGAGCGACTCGATCCGGCGGTGCGAGACGGGGTGGACGCGCTGGCGGCGGGCGACGTCTTTCGCGATCTTCCCGTCGCCCTCTTGCTCGCGCAGGCTCACTAGTCGACCGCTTATCCCACCTCGGCGCGGATGCGCCCATGCAGAGCGGCGAGGGCGTCGGTCATGGCGTCCACCGAGCGGGCGCCCGACTGGAACAGCGCGGTGGCGTTCAGCGCCACCCACTGAAAGCCCATGGCCTTGAGCTCCGCCACGCGCGCGACCACGCGGTCGGGCTCGCCGTAGAAGCGCTTGCCTTCGGCGTCGCGGGGGGGCGGCGCCGCCATGCTCTGCAGCCCGATCGACGCAGGATCGCGGCCGGCCGCCTCCGCGTGGCGCCGAATCGCCTCGATGGACCGGCGCGCGTCGGTGGCATCGGTGACACGGCTCGCCAGCCAGCCGTCGCCCAGCCGCCCGACCCGCCGGAACGCGGCCTCGGAGTAGCCGCCGATCCACACGGGAATCCGTCGGCCCTGGGGCGGCTTGGGCTCCATCGCCATCGCGACCGAGCGGTAGTGCGCGCCCGTGAAGTCGACACGCGCCTCTCCCCAGTACGCGCGCATGAGCGAGATGGCCTCGTCCATCCGCGCCCCGCGGGTGCGGAAGCTCTCGCCGAGCGCCTCGTACTCGGACTCCTGCCAGCCCACGCCCACGCCGAGCCGCACGCGGCCGCCGGACAGCGTGTCCAGCGTGCTGACCTGCTTGGCCACCAGCACCGGCTCGCGCTGAGGCAGCACCAGCACTTCGGTGCCCAGTGTCACGCGCGTCGTCACCGCGGCAATGTGGGACAGGGTCATCAGGGCCTCGAGGATCGGCATGCCGGCGTTGTACGGCCCGGGTGGGCGGCCCTCGATGGGATGGCCCATGGCCACGTGGTCGAAGATGTCGATGTGGTCGAAGCCGATGCGCTCGAGCGCGCGGGCCATCCGCTGCACGGCCTCTGGCCCCTCGCGGTAGGACACGCTGGGGAATTCGACGGAGAGCTTCATGGTTCGCCAATTAGCGCCGGGATGCCCGGCTATGTCAAGATTGGGCCCAGATAACCATGCGACGCGTCCTCGCGGCATGCTGCGGGCTGATGCTCTGGATCGCCTCCGTGCCGGCCCGGGCGGAGGACTCGGACGCGCTGCGCGGCTACTTCCAGCTGAAGCTCGGCGACTCAATGGTCAAGGGCTCCGGCGTGCACGACTACTACGGGTTCGGCGTCGGGCTCAATCTCAACCGCTACGTGGGCGTGGAGCTCGCGGGCGATCACTTCGAGATCTTCCCCAAGGTCTCGGGCCGCGAAATCGGTGAGTATGGCGTCTTCGCCATCATGCCGCAGGTCCGCTTGCGGGTCCCGTTCCTGGGCGACCGGCTCGTGCCGTATGCGATCGCGGGCGCGGGTATCGCCGTCACCGACTTCAACGACCGCAAGTCGCCCGCCTTCGGCGTGGAGGTGAAGGACCAGTCCACGACACCCGTCGGCACGGTCGGCGCCGGCATCGAATACTTCCTCGCCGACAACATCGCGGTGGGGGTCGAGCTCAAGTACCTCTTCGCCGGGGAGCAAACGCTGAAGGTGGCCGGGGCGTCACATCGCGTGAATGCTTCCACGCCGCTCGCCTCGTTCAGCGTGCGCATGTTCTATCCGGAGCTGCACCCGACTCCGGTCGACGCCGCGCCGGAGCCCGCGCCGCTGCGGCTCTACGGCGGCTTCCGGCTGGGCTTCGTGGTGCCCACCGATACCGACATCGGTCCTGGCATCGAGGCGCGCCCGCTGCCGTACGCGATCGGCGGAAAGCTCAACGAGCACTACGGCGTCGCGGTCGGTCTGGACATCGGACGCTACTTCGGGGTCGAGGTCTCGGTCGAGGGCTATGAGGTCGCCATGGCGCTCAAGAACGTCGGGAGTATCGGCGAGTACGCCCTCTACACCGTCGTGCCCCAGGCGCGCGTGCGCTACCCGTTGCTGGACGGGCGCCTCGTGCCCTACCTCATCGGCGGCGTGGGATACGGCTTCGTGGAGTTCAACGACCGCAAGCCCCGCGGGGCCGACCTGGCGATCACGAACAAGGGCTCGTCCGGCTCGTACGCGGCCACCCTCGGCGCCGGCATCGAGTACTTCGTCACCCGCCACATCGCCGCCGGCATCGAGTCGAAGTACAGCTACTCGCCGGGGCATTCGCTCCAGATCAACCACGGACCCGAGCAAGACGGTACCCTGCAGGGCGTGGTCGTGACGGCCGGGCTTCGCGTCTACCTCTTCGAATTCGGCCGGTAGCGCGCGGAGTCCGGCCTCTTCCGCCGCCTGGCTGGACCGCCCGATCGTCCGGTAGCGCTCGACGAGTGGGACCATGCGTCCGTCGGCACCGACGCGCATGGCGGACATCTGCTTGTTACACTGACAGGCGTCGAGGAGGAACCGCATATGATGATCGTGCGACTGGCGACGGCGCTCCTGTTCGTCACCGTGCTGGCCACCGGCTGCGCCTACTACTATCGCGTCACGGACACCAGCAGCGGGCAGGTCTACTACACGAGGGACTTCGCGCGCGAGCCGAACAATGTCCGCTTCAAGGACGCGCGAACGGGGAGGGAAATGGCCATCCCGACCGCGCAGGTGCAGCCGATCTCCGAGGACGAGTACCGGGTCGGGGTTGGCCGGTAGGCGCGCCTCCGGTCATCCGCGGCGCCGCTTGAGCAGCTCCGCGAGAGCCTCGGCCACCGCGGGGGGCGTCGCCATGTCCTTGTAGGCGGCGAGGCGCTGATAGATGTCGGCGGCCGCCTCGTGGAAGCCGGCGGGGAGGCCCGCGTCCGCCAGGGCGCGCGCGTCTTCCTCCATCTCGCCCACGAAGCGCCACGCCTTGCGCGCGTTGTCGTTGACGGCGCGCTGCGAGCGCGCGGGCAGATCCGGCTGGGAGAGCGACCATTCCGCGAGGAGCGCCTCGTCCACGCCCTCGGCGAGGGCGTAGGCACGGATGGCCATCAGCAGCGCCTGGCTCGCCTTGTTCCAACCGCCGTAGGCGATCTTCAGCGCGGAGGCGGCCGGGGGCGCGCCCGGCAGCACGATCGGCGTGACCGGCCCGGCGTCGAGCAGCCGCTTCACCGCGGCCGCTTCCGGCCCCGCCAGATAGATGCGCGCGGCGCCGGGCTTCCGGTTTGCGGGACCGATGATCCCGCCATCCACGAAGCGCCCGCCCGCGTCCTCGATCAGCCGTTTGATCGCCATCGCGGTCTCGGTGGCGATCGCGTTGGCGTCCACGAAGGTCCCGCGGAAGCGGAGCCCAGCGACCTCGCGCGCCACGTCGAGGGCGGCGTGCGGCGGCGCGACGGACACGATGGTCGCCGCGTGCTTCACGAGCGCTTCGAGCGAGCCCGCGTCGTCGAGGCCGAGCCCGGCCGCGCGCTCGCGCGTCCGGGCGCCGCGGCCCGCCGAGGCCCACAGCACGCGGTTCCCGCTCGCCACCAGGGTGGCGCCGACCGCGGATCCCATCTCCCCCGGATGGAGCAGCCCGACCACCGGCTTCTCGCTCATCGTGCCTCCTAGCTGACGCCCGGCTCGAGCAGGGTGAGAGTGCGCGCATCGGCATCCAGTTCGCCGAGGCAACCCACCGGCACGGTGGTCTGGTTCTCGACGTGCCCGATCATGAGCCCCGCCACCGCAGGGATCTTGAGCGCCTGACACCGTTCGCCGAGGATGTCCTCGAGCACACGGTTCTGGACGAACGACGCCGAGGGGCCGCCCTCCGTGAATTTTCCGAACGCGATGCCCGCGAGCCCGTCGAGCGCGCCCGCAAGCCAGAGCTGGGTCAGCATCCGATCGATCCGGTAGTGGGGCTCGTCCACGTCCTCGAGGAACAGGATGGCCCCGCGCAGATCGGGAAAGTACGGCGTGCCCACCAGGTGCGCCATCAGGCAGAGATTGCCGCCGAGGAGGGGGCCGCGCGCGCGGCCGGGCACGAGCGTGGTGACGCGATTCTCCCACTCGACCTGGCCGGGCCGCGCCTCGAACGCGGGCGGAGCGCCGAGGCGCACGGGCGCCTTGGGCGACATCACGACCTGCGTGAGCTGGTCGAGGGTATAAGGCGTGAAGGCCCGCCACGCCACCGGGCCATGGAAGGACACGAGGCCGGCCTTGGTGTGGAGCGCCATGTGGAGCGCGGTGATGTCACTGAAGCCGAGCAAGGGCTTTGGATTACCGCGCATCGTCGCAAAATCGAGGAGGGGCAGGAGCCGCGACGCGCCGTAGCCGCCGCGCGCGCACCAGACCACGTCGATCCCGTCATCGGCGAACATGGCATTGAGGTCCGCGGCGCGCGCGGCGTCCCCGCCGGCGAGGTAGCCCTCGCGATCGAAGAGATGCGCGCCCGGGCGCACGCGGAAGCCGAGCGACTCGATGGTCTCCATCGCGAAACGGAGTCGCTCGGGCTCGTTCGCCGCCGCCGACGGCGCGATCAGACCCACCGTCTGCCCCGGCGCGAGTCGGCGCGGCCGGACGAGATTCACTGGATCACGTCGTCGGCGCGCTTGAGGAGCGAAGCGGGCAGGGTGACGCCGAGGGCCTTGGCGGTCTTCGCGTTCACCACCAGCTCGAACGCGGGCGGCTGGTCCACCGGCAGCTCGGCCGGCTTGGCCCCCTTGAAGATGCGCGCGACGTAGTCCGAGGCGCGCCGGTACACGTCGCGCAGGCGGGGGCCGTAGGACACGAGGCCGCCCGCCTCCACGCTCGTGCGCGAGAAATTGATGTTGGGCAGCCGGCGCTGCACCGCCAGGTCGGCGATCTGCGCGCGGTGCACGAACGTGAACGGGTCGCCGAGCACGTAGAGGGCGTCGGCCTTCTCGCGCGCCGCCTGGTCGAACGCGGCCTCGAGGTCGGCCGGCCCACGGACCTCCAGCGGCACCAGCGTGAGCTTCTGCGGCTGGGCCGCCGCGGGGATCTCGCGCGCGAGCAGCTCCCGGTGCGTCGCGTTGTCGGGATTGGCGAGCACGGCCAGCCGCGTGGCCTTGGGCACCACTTCTTTCAGGACCTGGAGTCTCCGGGCGACGAGGACGTCCGGCGCATAGGTCGCGAGGCCGGTCACGTTGCCGCCCGGGCGCGCGAGGCTGCCGACCAGCTTCTGCCCCACCGGATCGGCGACCACCAGGAACACGACGGGGATGGTGCGGGTCGCGTCGGCGGCGGCATGGGCGGGCAGGGCGGACGAGGCGACGATCACGTCCACCTTGGCCCGCACGAGCTCGGCGGCGAGAAGGGGCAGGCGGTTGAAGCGGCCCTCGGACGAGCGCCACTCGATCACGAGGTTGCGGCCCTCGGTGAAGCCCTGCTTCCGGAGGCCCTCGAGGAACTCCTCGAACAGCGCGCTTTCGGAGACTTCGAAGGCATTGGCGAGGATGCCCAGCCGATAGGTGCGCCCCGCGGTTTGGGCATCGGCGGTGAGCGCGAGAAGAAGCAGCACTCCGATCGCCATCCAGGAGGTCCGGGCCGGTCGGGGGATCACGCGGGCGTCTCCTTGTCGGTGCAAGGAGCCTAGCCCGGCGGGGACGCGAAGGGCAAGCGGTATCGGGGGTTAGCCGCCAAGCTCGTCCAGCAGCTTCCGGGCGTTGTCCGATCCGCTGAACTTGGCATCGGCCTGCAGTGAGCGTCGGAGCCAGGTCGCGGCATCGGCCTTGCGCCCGAGCTGATGGTAGGTCAGGCCCAGATGATATTGAATCACTGCGTTGTTCGCCGAGAGCTCGGCGGCCTGGCGCAAGGGCGGCTCGGCCAGGCCGTACTCGCCCCGCTTGTAGTAGACGAAGCCGAGGGTGTCCAGCACACCGGGCAACGCCGCCGCCTGCGCTTGATTGGCGCGAACCAGCGTCTCGGCCTTGCGCGCACGCTCGAGAGCCTCGTCGAGACTCTTGCCCTGCGAGGCGAGGATCCACGCCACGTTGTTGTGCGGCCGGGGGTTCTCGGGCGCGAGCGTGGCCGCCTGACGGTAGGCGCCCAGCGCCGCGTCGAGGTCCCCCTTCCGCTCGTACGCCTCGCCGAGACGGAGCTGGATCGCGGCGGCTCTGGGCTCCAGCCGGGCGGCGGTGCGCAGCGATTCGATCGCCGGCGCGATCTGCCCTTTGCCCAGCAGGAGCTCGCCGAGCAGCAGGTGGGCCGCGGCCACCTTGGGCCGGTCGGCCGCCACCGCCCGCGCCAGCTCGATGCCCTCGTCGAAGCGCCCGGCCTTCCCGTAGAGATTGGCGAGCCGCAGCTTCACGGCCTCGTTGGTGGGCGCGACTTTCGCGACGGCTCTCAGATGCTGGATGGCGGTGTCGCGGTTGCCCCGGCTCTCGTAGTAGTCGGCGAGCAGCTGATTGGCCTCGAGGTGGTCCGGATCCACGCGCAGGACTGCCTTGAGATGCTCGACGGCAGCGTCGGGCTTCTTCTTGATGAGCAGCAGGCCGGCCATGGCCATGTTGGCGGGCGCGAACTGCGGATTCACGTCGAGGATGCGCTTGAGCTCGGCTTCGGCCTGGTCGAGCTGACGCGCGGCGAAGAGGTTCTGCGCGAGGGCGTACCGTAGCGCGATGTTCTGCGGGTCACGCTCGAGCGCGGTCCGGAGCTCGGCGACCTGGGCGGTGCGGGTTTCGGGGTTCACCCGTTGTCCGCTCAGCGCCGCGAGCTCGACCTGCACCTGCTTCGAGCTGGGCTCGATCTTGAGCGCCTGGGCGTAGGCCCGCCCGGCGCCTGCGGTATCGCCCTTGGCGAGCCGCGCCCGCCCGAGATAGTAGTGGTTGCGCGCCAGGTTCGGATTGAGCTTGTTCACCTCATCGAATTGCTTGATCGCCTCGGCGGGCTGACGCTTGGCGAGGTAGGCCAGCCCGAGCAGCATCCGGGGCTCGACGAGCCCCGGCGAGGCGGCCACGACCGGCGCCAGGCGCGCGATGGTCTGCTCGGGCGCATTCTTCTTGAGGTAGAGCTCGCCCAGGGGCAGAAGAAGCTCCGTGGCCTGGGGATTGCGTCCCAGCGCCGTCTCCAGGACGGGCACCGCCTGGTCGTAGCGTCCCAGCCGCGCGAGCGACTGGGCAAGCATCACCGCCGCCGGTACCTGCCCCGGCTGATCTTTCAGGATCGACTGGAGCAACGCGATCGATTCGGCATCGCGCTTACCATCCATCGTCAGCCGCGCGAGCTGAAGCCGAGCCGTCACGTCGCGCTCGTCCAGCTTGAGCGCGCGGCGATACTCGTCCTCGGCCTTTTTCGGCTCCCGGTTCAGGAGGTAGGTATTGCCGAGGAACACGCGCGCGCTCACGTTCTTTGGATCAGACGCGACCGCCTGCTGAAGAAAGGCGATCGCTTGATCCAGCTTCTTGTCCCGCACCAGCGTCGACACCTTTGCGGACAGCGCGCGCTTGTTTCGCGGGTCCGTCTGGAGCACCGCGTCGTACTCCTGGATCGCCGCGGCGGGCTTGCCCTCGAGGTCGTAGAGGTACCCGAGCGCCACGCGAGTGCTCGTGAGCTGTGGGGCGACCTCGAGCGCGCGCGCGTACATTTCCTGGGCCTTCGCCATGTCCTTGCGCGCGGCGTAGATCTGGCCGAGGAGCAGATACGGTTGGGGGCTCGACGGAGCGAGCCGGCGCGCCTGCTCGGCCGCCTCCACCGCCTCACGCTCCCGTCCGAGCATGGCGTAGGCTCGACCGCGCTGAACGTGATACGTGGGGTTCTTGGCCAGCGCTTTCCCCAGTCGGTCGAACTCTGCGAGCCCCTCCTGGGGCTTCCCTGCGGCGACGTAGGCGGTGGCGAGGCTCAAGCGGGCCCACGGGTTCTGCGGGACTTGCTTGACGACCTCGGTGAATTCGGTGACCGCCAGGGCAGGGCGGCCCGCACGAAGCGCCACTTGCCCCAGCAGATGACGCGCCACCAGCGCGTTCGGCAGCGCCTTGGTGAGCTTGGTCAGCAGCATGATCGATTCATCCAGTCGGTCGGCCCGCGCGTAGAGGTCGGCCAAGCTGATGACGGCCTGGGGCGAGCGGGCCGAAGGGGGCAGCCCCTCGAGCTCCTTGATCGCCTCGTCGACCCTGCCTTCGGCGCTCAGGATGGCGCTGTGGACGACCCTGACCTGCGGATTCTCCGGGCTCTGCCGGCGCGCGTCGTCGAGGAGCTTGGTGGCCTCCTCCCGCTGTCCGCGCATGAGCAACGTGCGCGCGAGCCCGATCTGCGCGCCGGTCAGCCCGCCCTTGAGACCGAGCGCCGCGCGATACGCCTTTTCGGCCTCGCCGAACTGCCGGGCCTGGAACAGCGCATCACCATAGGCCTGGTGGATCTCCGCGATGTTCCCGCCCTTCGCCTGGGCGCGGGCCAGGAGGGCCACCGCCTCCTTCGGGTCGCCGGTCCCGATCCGCGCCGCGCCAATCAGATAGTCGACGAGCGCGTTGTCCGGCTCGATGCGCCGGATGGCCTCGGCCAGCTCTTCGGCACGGGCCGTATCGCCGGCCGCGAGATACGCCTGTCCGAGCAGCAACCGGATCTCGA
>DATJFY010000124.1:0-57624 GCA_035495415.1 Verrucomicrobiia bacterium | reverse complement strand
CTCGCCCACGACGGCAGCCGCGTGGCGACGGGGGATCGCGGCGGAGTCATCCGGGTGTGGACGGCCGACAGCGCGCCCCAGGGAGTGACGGTGGGCGCCTATCGCCAGGGCATCACCGACCTGGCCTTCTCCCCCGACGGCGCGCTCCTCGCCACGATCGGCCGCCATCGCGAGAGCACGCTGCGCCTCTGGCGGGACGATGGCGCCGGAAACTGGAAGGAGACGGCGGCGATGCCCATCGGTCGCTGTCTCTTCCTGCGCTTCGACGCCGCGGGCGCCCTGCTCGGCGTGGCCTGCGAAGCCGACGTCATGGTGCTCGAGGTGGCCACGCGACGGATGGCAGCGAGCCTGACCGCTCCGCACGGAGAGCCTCTCACCGCCTTCGACCTCTCCGCGGATGGACGCCGGGCCGTCACCGGCGGCCACGATGGCGGGGTCACCGTGTGGGAGCTCGCGCACGGCGCGCCTCTGCGCACCTTCTCGGTACGGCGGTCGCCCCGGAAGCACGGCCCGCCCAAGGGCATGGAGGCCGACCCCGCCTGGGCCGTCGCCGCCGCGCTCTCCGCGGATGGCAAGCGCGCCGCCGTCGCCACCATCGAAGGCAGCGTCTTCGCGTGGGACCTCGAGACCGGCGCCGAGCTCCTCGCCGACGTGGACAACGACGCCACCGGCCCGCCGCACGGCGGGCTCCGCTTCACCGCGGACGGCCACCTCCTCGCACCCACCGGCGACCGCGCGGGCATGCGCCTCATCGACGTGGCGCGCAAGCAGTCGCAGCTCGTGACCTCGCGCGGGAAGGCCTTCCACGCGATCTCGGTGGCCGACGATGCCACGCGCTACGCGGTGCTCACGTCCACGCTGGGCGCGCGCCAGCTCACCTACACCGTGGACGTCTGGCGCATTCTCCTGCCTGCGCCCGCGGCGCGCCGTTGACCCTCGGCCGCCGCGCTACGCCGCCGATGTTTCGCTGAGCGCCTTCTCGAAGCGCCGCAGGACCTCGTCGACCTCCGCCTCCGTGATGATGAGGGGCGGGCAGAGCGCGATGGTATCGCCGAGGTTGCGCACGATCAGCCCATGCGCCTGGGCCCGAGTCTGGAAGGTCCCTCCCACCGTGCCGGGCGTGTCGAAGGGCGCGCGCGTCGCCCGGTCCTTCACGAGCTCGACCGCGCCGAGCAGGCCCACGCCCCGCACATTGCCCACCAGCGGGTGATCGGCGAAGCGCCGCAGCCCGGCCTGGAGCCGAGGACCGACCGTGGCGACGTGGCCCAGGAGGTCGCGCTCCTTCATGACGTCGAGCGTTTCCAGCGCCACCGCGCAGGGCACGGGGTGGCCAGAGTAGGTGTAGCCGTGAGCGAACACGCCGACCTTGTCGCTGCCGGACACCAGCGACTGGTAGATGCCCTCCGAGATGGCGGTGGCCGAGATGGGGAGATAGGCGGAGGACAGCGCCTTCGCCATCACCATGATGTCGGGCTTGAGGTCGTAGGTCTCCGAGCCGAACATCCGACCGGTGCGCCCGAAGCCGCAGATCACCTCGTCGGCGATGAAGAGCACGTCGTGCTTCTTGAGCACCGCCTGCACCTTGTCGAAGTAGGTGCGCGGCGGCACCACCACGCCGCCCGCACCCATCACGGGCTCGGCGATGAAGGCGGCCACCGTCTCGGGATCTTCTCTGAGGATCAGCGCGTCGAGGCTCTCGGCCATGCGGGTGGCGAAATCTTCTTCGCTCTCGCCGGGCCGCCCGTGGCGGTAGAAGTCGGGGCACTCGGCGTGGCGCATCTGAGGCAGCGGGAGGTCGAAGTTCCGATGGGCGGAGAAGATGCCGGTCAGGCTGCCGCTCGCCACCGTGATCCCGTGGTAGCCGCGCAGCCGCGAGATGATCTTCTTCTTCCGCGGCCGGCCGAGCACGTTGTTGTAGTACCAAACCAGCTTGACCGCGGTGTCGTTGGCCTCCGAGCCCGAGTTATTGAAGAAGATCTTGGACATGCGGACGGGGAGCAGCCCGATCAGGCGCTCGGCGAGATTCACCGCGGTGTCGTGGGCCTTCGAGTTGAACTGATGGTAGTAGGGCAGCCGCCGCATCTGCCGGATGGCCGCCTCCACCAGGCGCTCCTCGCCGAAGCCGAGCGAGGCGCACCAGAGCCCGGCCATCGCCTCGATGTACTCGCGGCCGGCCTCGTCGGTGACGTAGATGCCGTGTCCGCCGGTGATGACCAGCGGCCCCTCCTCCTCGTGCTTCCGGAGGTTGGTGAAGGGGTGAAGCTGATACGCGATGTCGCGCGACGCGGTCGAGGTGGCGGCCATGACGATTGTCCTTTCTTCAGCGTTCGTTCTTCAGCCCTTGATGGAGCCGGCGGTGAGACCCTGCACCATGTACTTCTGGAAGAAGAGCACGAGCAGCACGGCGGGCAGCGCCCCCAGGAATCCGGACGCGGCAATCACCGAGTAGTCGATGTTGATCTGCCCGTTCATGCCCGCGATGACGGGAGGCAGCGTGGTGGTGCCCGGCTTGGTATTGAGCACCTGCGCCACGATGAACTCGTTCCAGCACAGCATGAACGTGAAGGCGCCCGCCGCCACCAGTCCGGGCCCGGATACCGGCAGCACCACCCGGTAGTACGCCTGGAGGCGGTTGCAGCCGTCCACCAGCGCGCTCTTGTCGAGCTCCGCCGGCACGGTCTCGAAGTACGCCTTCATGATCCACACCGTGAACGGCAGCGTGAACGAGCAGTACGCCACGATGAGCCCGCTCAGGGTGTTCTGGAGCCCCATCGCGCGGAGCATGAGGAAGAAGGCCGGGATCAGCACCACCGTGGGCAGCATCCGCGTGAAGAGGAGGGCGAAGAGCGAGAACGTCTTGAGGGGAAAGCGGTAGCGGGCATAGGCATAGCCCGCGGTGGTCCCGATCACCAGGTTCAAAACCGTCACGAGCCCGCCGACCACCACGCTGTTGACCATCGCGGGGATGATCTTCGACGCCTGGCCTTCGGCGTGGAAGCGGACGAGCCCCAGGACCATTCGGTAGTTGTCGAACGTCACCTCGGGGGGGATGAGGGACAGGGGCCGCGCGAGGAGATTGCGCTGATAGGAGATGCTGGTCACGAACAGCCACACGAACGGCCCGATCAGCCACAGGGTGATCCCCGCCACGAGTCCGTAGAGCACGAGACGGCTCCCCACCCGCCGGCGCGCCATCGCCTCAGCGCTCCGGCTCGAAGCGCCCCAGGATCAGGCGCTGGTACACGATGGTCACGAGCAGGCAGAGGGCGGTCAGCGTGTAGAGGATGGCGGTGCCGGGGCCGAACTTGAAGAACGCGAAGGCGGTCTGGAAGCCGAGCCACGAGATCGTAGTGGTCTCGTTGGCGGGCCCGCCCATGGTGAGCACGTAGATCAGGTCGAGCATCAGGAAGCCGTTCACGGTGGCGAGCACGAGCACGAGGAACAGGATGGGCCGGAGGGCGGGCAGGGTCACGAAGCGGAACCGCTGCCAGTAGCCCGCCCCGTCGACCTCGGCGGCGCTGTAGAGGTCCTCGGGCACCGACTGCATCCCGGCGAGGAAGAGCAGGGTCGCGAACGGCGCCTGGTTCCACATGTAGACGGAGACGAGGACGTTGAGCGCGGTGAACCCTTCCTTGAAGAAGGCGATCGAGCGGTCGATGAGTCCCCAGTTGTGCAGGAGGCCGTTGAGGGCGCCGAACTCGAAGTCGAGGATGCCGACCCAGAGCAGCCCCACCACCACGCGCGACAGCGACCAGGGGATGAGGAGCAGGCTCCGCATGAGCGGGCGGCCGGCAAAGCGCTCGTTGAGCACCAGCGCCATTCCCAGCCCCATGAGGGTGGCCTCCAGCACGAACGCCCCCACGAAGTAGAGGGTGCGCCAGAGCGAGCTCCAGTAGAGCGGGTCATCGAAGATCCGCGCGTAGTTCTGGAGGCCTACCCAGCGGAAGAGGGGCACGCGCACGCCGAACAGCTCGATGGCGGGCCCGGTGGCGCGCAGGAGATTGACGTCGGTGAATGAGAGCCACAGCGAATAGGCGAGCGGGAACAGCACGACCACGAAGATGCCGAGGAGCGCGGGCAGGACGAGCGCGAACGCAAACCAGCCCTCGGACAGACGGAGCGGCATCCGTCCCGTCCGCGCGCCTTTTGCGACCGGGAGCGCGCCTTCGACACCCACCACGCGTCCCGCGCGCTAGACGAGCGACTTCTGGAGCGCGACGAGCTCCTTGAGCCCCTTGGGCACCGCCGTCGTCCCCCGGATCATGTTGTGGACGATCGCCACCGCCTTCGTGTCGTACTCGCCGTACCACGGCTCCTTGTAGGCGGAGATGACCTTGCCCTTCTTGTACTGCTCGCGCAGGAGCTTGAGGTCGATCCACTTGTCGTACGAGGCAATGATCTCGGGATGGTCGTACATCTCGGGGTAGGGGTTGTCGAGGCCGGAGATCAGGCACCACTGCCGCTGCACGTACCAGTCTCCGTTGAGGTTCCCGCCAAGGAAGCGCGTGAGCTTCCACGCGTCCTCGAGATTCTTGGACTTGGCGTTGACCACGTAAGAGTCCGTCCACATGTACGACTGACCGGTGCCCGGGTACATGACCATCTTGGCCTTCTTGGGCGCCAGCTTGGAGTTCTCCGGCTCCGCCGCGATGGTCTTGAGGTAGTACGAGTGATTCGTGTGGTACGCGTAGCGGCCCGACCAGAACAGCCGGTGCGTGTCGGTGGACGACGTCTTGGTGAGGACCTCGGGATTCACGAGGTCGGCCTTGTACACCTTCTGCCACCGCTCCATCGCCTTCGCCACCCCCGGCTCCTGATCGACGATGACGCGGTTCTTCGCGTCGAAGACGTTCGCGCCCTCGGAGAAACAGTCGCTCATGAACTGGGGCATGGTCCCCGAGGGACTGTTGTTCCAGTTCGGGAGGAACGGCGTCTCGCTGACCTTGTCCTTCTTGAGCTTCATGCAGTGCTCGACCAGCTCGTCCCAGCTCTTCGCGGGCGCCTTGATACCGGCCTGCTGGAGCATGGGCTCGTTGTAGATCAGGATGAAGAGGCTCGTGAAGTAGGGCAGGCCGAGGAGCTTCGTCCCGTCCTTGCTCTTGAGGCTGTCGAGGTTGGCGGGGGTCATCTTCTTCTTCAGCTCGTCCACGCCGGGGAGGTCGTCCACTGGCCGGAGGAGGCCGTTCTCGTACCACCGCTCGCGGTTGTTGTGATTGCAGTACATGACGTCCACGATCTCGCCCGCGAGCGCCCGCGTCTCCATGGTGGGGTGGTACTGCGCCCACGGGATGGCCTCGTACTTCACCTGGCCGTGGTGCTTGTTGTTGTAGAAGTCGATGTAGTCCTTCACGGTGTCGGGCTTGAACACCCAGCCGGAAAGGTTGACCGGCTTGTCCGCGCGGGCGAGCCCCCACCGTCCGTCCGCGAGCACCGCGGAAGCGCCGAGAAGACCGGCCGTGCCGAGGAATGCGCGACGCGTCGTCATGATGAGGTCCTCCCCTGCCCGGCGGCGCCGGGCCGATGTGAAGGCGCGGCTAGCGGGCGGCCGCCTGGGCCGGCATCTGATCCACCACCACCGTCTGGTGCACCGCGGGCGAGTAGATCTCCAGGATTTCGACGTCGTCCGAGCACTCGAGCTCGTTGTGCACGATCCCCGCCGGCTGCAGCACGCAGTCACCGGCCTGGAAGGTGTGCTCGCCCTGCCCGTCGTAGACGAAGCGGATCCATCCCTTCAGCACGTAGAACATCTGGAAGTCGCAGAGGTGCTGGTGGAGCCCGGTGGTGTGCAGCGCGTGATCGCCGGGGGCGTCCTTCTTGATGCGGATGACGTGAGCCCGGAACTGCCCCCGGGTGGCGGCGTCGACGCCGAGGTCACGATACTCCATGAAGCTCCGCAGCCCCGTCTTGTACACCGCCTCCTCGGCCCGGCTGACGCTGAACGTCTGCTTGGTCTCGCTCATGGCAAGTCCTCCCGATTTCCGTGGTGGGGGGAGTGTAACATCCCCGTCTGCGGACCGCGCGGCGCCCCTCAGCAGTGGCGGCAGGGCGGGAAGTCGCGTGAGTACACGGGCTGCTTCAGGAATTCCTCCGGGTTGTAGGTCCAGAACTGCCTCACCCGCGGATACGTGTAGATGACCGTGTTCTGGAGCTTCCCGTTCACGCGCTCGATCTTGCGGATGTAGATGTTCTGGGTGGGGTTACCGTAGGCGTCCATCTCCACCGGCCCGCGCGGCGCATCCCCCACCTTCACCGCGCGCAGGGCGGCCATGAGGGCCGCGCGGTCCTCCACCTTGCCCCCGACTGCTTTGACCGCTTCAGCGAGGATGCGCGCACCGGTGTAGCAATTCTCCCCGTAGAAGCCGGGCAGCCGCCCGTAGGCCTTCTCGTAGGCGGCGCGGAACTTCTGATTGGCTGGTGTCTCCAGCGCGGCGGAGTAGTGGTGCGCGCTGATCACGCCGAGGGACTCGTCGCCCAGCTGCGGCAGCACATGCTCGTCGCTGTAGGTGCCGTTGGCGAGGAGGGGCAGCTTGCCGCGGAGCCCGCTCTCCGAGTACTGCTTGGCGAAGAGCAGCGTCCAGCGGCCCAACCCGTTGACGAAGACCGCGTCGGCGTCCTTCCTGATCTGGCCGAGATAGGGGCCATAGTCCTGGACATTGAGCGGCACCCACATCTTCTGGATGATCTGGCCACCGTTGTCCTCGAAGGACTTGTGGAAGCCGCCCACCGTCTCCCACCCGAAGGCGTAGTCCAGGCCAATGGTGACGATCTTCTTGTAGCCGAGGGTCTTCGCCGCGTACTCGCCGAAGGGATGCATGTTGCCCCCCGCGGAGAAGCCGGTGCGGATGAGCCACTTGGGCCGCTTGCGCTGGGTGAGGTCCTCGGCCGAATTGATGGGGTACATGGTGGGAATGCCCTGCTGCTCGACATAGGGCACGAGCGCGTAGGCGACGTTGGACAGGATCACGCCCATCAGCACGTGCACCTTGTCGCTCTCCACCAGCTTGCGGGCCTTGGCCAGGGTGGTGGCGGGCTGGCCCTCGTTGTCCTCGAGGATCACCTCGACCCTGCGCCCGGCCATCTGCTCGCCCGTCTCCTTCCAGTAGAGCTCGCAGCCGGAGTACATGTCCTTGCCCGCGGCGGCAATGGCGCCGGACAGCGGCGACAGGAACCCGATCTTGATCGGCGTCTGCGCGGCGGCCGGGCCGCAAGTCGCCAGCGAAACCAGCATGCCCAGCAGGGCCAGCCTCGTCATCACGCGCATACGCACGCTCCTCCGCGCCAGGGTGAACAGGACGATGCCTCGTTGGCCCGGATGGTAGCAGCAGGCGCCATTTCACCGCCAGATCGGTGCTACCGTGTCCTGGCCATGCCCACGCGCTCTGCCCCATCCGCCGAACCCGTTGCGCCCGCGCGCCCTCGCCCCGTCGTGTCGCCGCGCGCGGTGGCCGCGCTCTTCCTCGAGCGCCAGCACCTGACGCGGCCGCGCTCCCAGGCGCTGACACCGGGGCGGCTCCTCCGCTTCGTCGAGGACGTGGGCGGGCTCCAGCTCGACTCCATCAACGTGCTCGAGCGCGCGCATTACCTCACGGTGTGGAGCCGCTTCGGGCCCTATCAACGGGCGCGCCTCGATCGCATGGTCTATCGCCGGCGCCTCCTGTTCGAGTACTGGGCGCATGCCGCCTGCCTCGTGCCGGTCTCGACGCTGCCGTGGTGGCGGCGTGCGATGCTCGATTACCAGGGCCGCCACACCGGCTGGTCGAGATGGCTCAAGAAGAACTCGCGCCTCATCCAGGAGGTCACCGACACCCTCCGGAGCAACGGGCCCATGAGCCACGGCGAGTTCGAGCGGGGTGTGCGTCGACCGGGCCGGGGCGGCTGGTGGTCGTGGAAGCCGGTGCAGCACGCCCTGCACCATCTGTGGATGACGGGGGTCGTCGCGATCCACGGCCGTCAGCACTTTCAGAAGCGCTACGACGTGATCGAGCGCGCCTTGCCCGGGGTGCCCACGGACGCGGTCTCCGTCGAGGATTTCCGCCGCTGGCACGTCGAGCGCTCGCTCCACGCCATGGGCGCGGCCACCGACCAGGATCTCGCGGGCTATCTCACCTTCCCCCGCTTCTTCGCGGCCGGACGCCGGAGCGGCCTTCGCGCGCTGCTCGAGGCGGGTGCGGTCACCGAGATCGAGGTCGAGGGACACCGGGGACGCTGGCTCATCCTCACGCGCGATCTGCCGGCGCTCCGCCGGGCGGAGCGCCGGGCCGCCGCCTCCACCGGCACTACCCTGCTCTCGCCGTTCGACTCCCTCCTCTGGTATCGCGGCCGCGTCGCGCGCCTGTTCGGCTTCGACTACCGCATCGAGGTGTATACGCCGCAGGCCGATCGCGTGCACGGCTACTACACCCTCCCCATCCTCCACCACGGTCAACTCGTGGGTCGGGTCGACGCCAAGACCCATCGCGGCGAGGGAAGGCTCGAGGTGCGGCACGTGCACTTCGAGCGCTGGGCCGCCGCGGGGAGCGCGCCGCCGGCCGGCCGCGGCCCCCGGCTCGAGACCGACGAGATCCTCGCGGGGCTTGCCGACGCGCTCGTATCGCTGGGCCGCTTCGTGTGCGCCGAGCGTATCGTCCTGCGCCGGGTCACCCCCGGGCGGCTGCGCGCGCCGCTCGCGCGGGTGCTGCGGAGCGCTTCCTCGACGTGACGGGCCCACGCCCGCCTTGACGCCGCCGCGGGGTTCGGCGAGGATACGCGGGGCCGATCGAGCCCCAGCCGGCGTAGAGCCCTACACTGACCGTGCACGGGAAGGAGATCCTATGCGACGCGTGATGGCACCGACGCTCTTCGCGCTCGTCGTGAGCGCCCTCGTCCTCGGCTGGGCCGGCGACGTCGCCGCACAGCGGAAGTTCAGCCTCGCCTACGACCAGCCCACCACGACCGCATACGGGATCGCCGCCAATCTCTTCGACGAGAAGCTCAAGCAGCTGAGCGGCGGCAAGATGACCGTGAACCAGTTTCCCGGCGCCCAGCTGGGCACCGAACCTCAGACGCTCCAGAAAATGCGGGCGGGCGACATCGACTTCGTGATCACCTCCACCGCGAACGCCTCGTCGATTGCGCCGCAGGCGGGTGTGTTCTCCCTGCACTTCATCTTCCGCGACGAGGGTCACCTGAGCCGCGCCCTCGCCGACCCCCAGGTCGCCGCCGCGTTCCGCGCCATGATCAAGGACTCCGTTCAGGGAGGGCAGGTGCTGGGTCTCATGACCATGGGATTCCGGAACATGTACGCGAAGAAGGAGATCACCAAGGTCGAGGATCTCAAGGGCATGAAGGTGCGCGTGCAGGCGACGAAGACGGAGGACACTCATTTCCCCGCCTACGGCGCCCAGACGGTGCACATGCCATTCGGCGAGGTGTACACGAGTCTGCAGACCGGCGTGGTGAACGTGGCCGAGAACGGCATCAACGTCTACGAGCAGAACAAGCACTTCGAGGTCGCGCCGATTCTCAACATCACCCAGCACGAGGCCAACAACAACTGCATCTGGGTCAGCGACAAGACCTGGAACAGTTTGAGCGCCGAGGAGAAGAAGTGGGTGCAGGAGGCGGCCGACGAGGTGTCGCGTCGCGAGCCGGCCATGGCGTTCAAGCTTGAGCAGGATTCGGCGGTGAATCTCAAGAAGATCGGCGTGAGGGTCGTGGACAAGGTCGACAAGTCCGGCTTCCAGAAGGCAGCCCAGCCCATCCAGGACCAGCTCGCCAAGGAGCTGGGGCCACACGCGGTGAAGATCCTCGACCTCGTCCGCAACGTGAAGTGACGGGCGCTCCGCCCGCCAAGCCGGGCGCGGTGGCGGGCAGCTTCGCCCTCACCCGCTCGCTGATCATCCCGCGCCACCGGCATCTCAAGTGGCGGGCACTGGATCCGCTGGAAGCCGGGTTGATGATCCTCTGCGGAGTCTGCATCGGGGGCTTCTCGCTTTGCGTGTTCCTCGACGTGCTCACGCGGACGATTGGGCATCCGTGGTTGTGGCTCCAGCAGGCGACCACCGCTTTCTTCGCCTGGGGCGTGTTCGTCGGCATGGCGGCGGCGACGCGACGCAACGACCACATCTACCTCGCCGAGATCACCAAGCGGATGCGCGGCACCAAGCGCACGGTGATCGAGACCTTCAATCGTCTCGTGGTGTCCGCGGTGGCGGCCTTCATGGTCTGGTACGGGCTCAAGAACGCGATCCTCGACCTCGGCAGCTTTCGCATGCCGTGGCTCATCCCGCTCACTGTCTACACGGGCATCGTCCCGATCGCCGGGGTCTTCATCGTGCTCTTCAACGTCGAGCAGATCGTCAACGGCATCGGGGGCGGCTACGAAGGGCCGGAGGACATGGAGCTGCACGACCCGGAGCCCACTCAGTGAGGTCGGGGACCCTCATCGTGCTCATGGCGGGAATCTTCCTCGGGCTCGGCTACATGGGGGTGCCGGTCGCCTTCGCCATCATGGCGGGGGTGCTCGTGGCCACCGCATTCACGCCGGTCAGCTTCGGCTCCATGATCGGCCAGATGTTCCACGGCATCGACTCGGAGGCCCTGCTCGCGGTGCCCTTCTTCCTGCTCGTCGGTGAGCTGATGTCGTCCGCCGACGTCACGCAACGAATGATCCGCCTCGCCCAGGTCATGGTGGGGCACCTCCGCGGCGGGCTGGCCCAGGTGGTGACGCTCTTCAGCATGTTCTTCGCTGGTATCTCCGGCTCCTCCGCCGCCGACGTCGCGGTCCTGAGCCGCACCGTCGCCCCCGAGATGGACCGCGAGGGCTATGACCGCGCCTTCACCGCGGCGCTGATCGCGTCCGCCTCGACGATGGCGAACCTGATCCCGCCGTCGATCATGGCGGTGGTCTACGGCGCCACCGGCAACGTGTCCATCGGGGGCCTCTTCCTCGGCGGCGTGGTCCCCGGCGTGATGATCGGGATCGGGCTCATGGTCTACAGCTACTTCTTCGGGCCGGTCGGCACGCTCAAGAAGCGCGCAGGGCTGGTGGATCTCTTCGTGGCCGCCCGAGGCTCGGCGCTCCCCATGGTGATCCCCGTCATCATCATGGGGGGAATCCTCACGGGATGGTTCACGCCCACGGAAGCGGGCCTCGTGGCCGCTGCCTACATCCTGCTCGTGCTCGTCCCGCTGTTGAACCCCGCGCACATTCGGCGCCTCCCAGGCGACTTCATGTACACGGGCCTGCTTTACTCGCTGCCCCTGGCTGCGGTGGCGGGCGCGTCCGCCTTCGGCTGGATGCTGGCCTATCTTCGCGGCCCCGACACCGTCGCCGAGTTCATCAGCCACTACGCGGGGACGGACGGACGGTTGATCATGCTGCTGCTGGTGGCGCTGTTTGTGATCCTGGGCGACTTCATCGACGCCGTACCCGCCATCATCATCTTCATGCCCATCATCACCAAACTCACCCAGATCGGCCACATCAATCCCGTCCACATGGGGGTGGTGATCGTCACGACCCTCGTCTTCGGGCTGATCACGCCTCCGTACGGCCTGTCCCTCCTCATCGCCTCCAAGTTCGTGGGCGTCTCGTTCAGCCGCGCGGTGGTCCGGTCTCTGCCGCTCTACATCGTGTTCTTCATCACGATCGCGTTCGCGGTGTTCTTTCCGAACGTCGTTCTCTGGCTCCCCAAGCAGCTCCTCCCCCAGTCCGTTGGCTGCTTCCCGAGCCCGACCGGCAGCGGTTACATCTGCCCCAAGTGAGAACCGTGGCGGTGTTCGCCCGGGCGCTGCGTCAGGGCCCAGTCTTCCCGTCCTGAGCAGTGCGACCGGGTACGTTCTACCCGGCGTGGTCCCCGGAAGATCCGAGAAGACTGTGCTGACGTAGAGTTACCCATCCCCAGGGCTGGCGCACGCGATGCACCTCAATGAGGCATGAGAAACCAACGAGGACTACGTGGACTGGTCGTGGTGATGAGCTTCGTCTCGGCCGCGATGGTCGCGGCCATGGCCTCTGCAGCGCCGCCCCGCATCGGGACTCACGTCTCGCCCACTCTGGGGCCGATGGCCCAGGGCCCGATCGCGTGGGCGAGCGCGGACGGCGAGTACCTGCGCCTGAAGAATGGAACACGACTCATCGTGCCGGAGGGCGTGAACGTCCCGCGCTCCATGCTGACCGCCCCCCACTCGGTGAAGGCGTACTACACGCCGACGAGTCGCGGGAACGTCGTGTCGGTGATCGAGGTGCAGGCGCTCCATCCGGGCAGCGGCGGCGGTATCGAGGGTTAGGCCACGGAGCTCGGTGGGCCCGGGCCCCCGTCGAGCCGGGTCTCGCCGAGCCCCAGCCGTATCGCCTCCACGTCGAGCTCTTGCTCCAGCCGATGGAGCACCTCATCGCTGATCACGCCCCGGTCGCGGAGGTCGATCAGCGCCCGGCGCTCGGCCGTCAGCAGGTCGTGGCGAAGCCGGCGGCGAGCGGCCCGCGCGCGCGCGGCGTCGCTTCCCTCCCCCAGGGAGATAGGCGTCGAGCGCTCCACCCGCTGGGTATAGGACGCGCGCAGCCTCTCGACCTCCTCCCGGGCCGTGGCGCGCTCATCCACCGCCTCCAGCTGGCCAAGCGCCGCGCGCGCGGCCGCTTCGCGCGCGAAGGCTTCCTCGAGCTCCAGCGAGTCGTCGTGCCCCAGGTGTAGCCAGCGGATCAGAGGCGTGAGGCTCAGGCCCTGCACGACGAGCGTCGAGAGGATCACCGAGAACGTCAGGAGAATCACCTCGTCGCGGTGGGGGAAGTCCAACGGCAAGGCCAGTGCGGCCGCGAGCGAGACGATCCCTCGCATCCCGGTCCACGCGACGAGAAAGACGTGCCCGGCGGGGGGAATGGGGTCGCGCCGCCGGAGGGAGCGGCTCGCCCAGCGGGGAACGAGCGTGGCGAGAGGAACCCAGACGAGCCGCACCACGATCGCGGCGACGCTCACGACCGCACCCTGGAGGAGGAGCACGCCCAGGTCGTCGATCATCCCACTCGCGCGGATGGCGCCCAGCTGTAGCCCGATCAGGATGAAGATGAGCCCGTTCAGGATGAAGAGCAGCAGATCCCACACCGCCCGCGCCTGGATGCGGGTGACCGGGGGGACGACCGAGCTAAAGGCCTGGCGGACGTAGAGGCCGCCCACCACACACGCGAGCACCGCCGACACGTGGGTCCGCTCCCCGATCACCCACGCCGCATAGGGCGCCAGCAGGGTGATGGCGATCTGGCCGAGGCTGTCGTCGGTGAACCGGAGGGCCCACCGCGTGGCGAGCCCCACCACGAGCCCAACGAGCACCCCACCGAGGGCGGCCATGGCGAACTCCAGCAACCCTGCCCCGACGGTGATCGTTCCCCCCGACACGGCGATGACCACGCTCACCCGGTAGAGCACGAGCGCGGCGGCGTCATTGATGAGGCTTTCCCCTTCCAAGATCGTGACGAGCCGGTGCGGGATACGCAGCCGCCGCGCGATCGCGGTGGCCGCCACCGCATCGGGCGGCGACACGATGGCGCCGAGCGCGAAGGCCACCGGCCAGCTCATGCCGGGGATGATCAGCCGGGCCGCCACCGCCACCGCCCCGGTGGTGACGACCACCAGCCCCACCGCGAGCAGGACGATCGGGCGAAGGTTCCCGGCGAAGTCACGGAGCGAGGTGAAGTACGCGGCGGCCCACAGCACCGGGGGAAGGAAGACCAGGAACACGAGGTCGGGATCCAGGCGAACCACCGGGACGTTCGGCACGAGGCTGAGCGCGAGGCCTCCCAGCACGAGGAGAATCGGATAGGGAATCATCACGCGGCGGGCGAGCGTCATCAGGATGAGCACCGCCACCAGCAGGAGGACGATGATCTCGAGGTGGTAGGGCGCGCTCACCGCAGATGCTCGGGGCGGATCCCCAGGCCGATGACCCGGGCGGTCAGGCGCCGGAGCACGGGCACGAGCCGCAGCGCGCGCGCGAAGAGCGGGGGGCGCATCGCGCGGCCGCTCGCGAGCGCGCGCGAGACCAGGTTCTGCTGGAGCGTGACCTGGATGCGCTGGGTCACGCGCGTGGGCCATTGCCGCCGCCGCTGGACACGCCCGAGGAGATCGTCGGTCGCCCGCCCCTCGCGCAGCGGCGAGGCCAGGATCTTGGCCGCGGCCACCGCGTCCTGGACGGCGAGGTTGATGCCCACCCCGCCCACCGGCGACATCGCATGCGCCGCGTCGCCAATGCAAAGGAGGCCGGGCTCATGCCAGCGCGAGAGCCGATCGACCCGCACGGTCAGAAGCTTCACATCGTCCCACGACTCGATCTCCGCGGTGCGATCGGCGGCGAAGGGCAGCAGCGCGCCGATCTCCTGCCTGAACCACTCGAGGCCCCGCGCGCGGATCGTCTCCAGCGCGCCCTTGGGGATGACATAGCCGCATTGCCAGTGCGCGCCACGATTGACCACGACGAAGATGCGGCCGGCGTCGAACCGGGCCAGGGGCTGATCGGTGTCGGTGGGCCGCCGCGAGAGGCGAAACCAGAGCACGTCCATGGGTGCGCCCAGCTCCGTGACCGGCAGCCGAGCCGTCTGTCTCAGCACCGAGTCTCGGCCGTCCGCGGCCACGACCAGGTCGGCTTGCACCGCCAGTGGCCCCTCGGGTGTGACGGCCTCGACGCCGACGACCCGGCCGCCGTCCATGCGCAACCCCAGCACCTCGGCGCGCATCCGAAGGTCGAAGGTGGGATAGCGCCGCGCGCGCCCGGCGAGGAAATCGAGGAAGTCCCACTGGGGCATGAAGGCGATGAACTTGCAGCGCGTCGGCAGGTGGCTGAAGTCTGCCAGCGTCACGACCTCGGCGCCGAAGCGGGCGCGCAGCGTGGGGAACTCCTCGTGGGGCAGCGCGAGAAACTCCTCGAGAACGCCCAGCTCGCTCATGAGCTCGAGCGTCGAGGGATGAATGGTGTCCCCTCGGAAGTCGCGGAGAAAATCCGCATGCTTCTCCAGCACGATCACCGACACCCCCGCGCGGGCCAGGAGGAGCGCGAGCATCATGCCGGCGGGGCCGCCCCCGGCGATGCAGCACTGTGCTCGCGCGGTCTGGCCGCCCATATCCCCAGTGTTACACTGACGTCCACGCCATGAGCCAGATCCCGGACGAGGAGCGCACACCGGTTGTCCCCGAGCGGGCGGGGCCGGCGCCCACGGATGCCCCCGAGCCCGCTGCGCCCGAGCGCGTGATGTCCATCCACGCGCATCCGGACGATCAGGAGTTCACCATCGGCGGCACGCTGGCCAAGTGGGCCAAGGCGGGCAGCCAGATCATCACCGTGTGCATCACCAGCGGCGGCGCCGGCTCGAACGAGTGGACGCCGAAGGACATGACGCGGGAGCGATTGGTGAAGATCCGCGAGGAAGAGCAGCGCGCGGCCTGCCGCGTGCTCGGCGTGGCGGATACCATCTACCTGGGCTACGAGGACGGCATGCTCGAGCCCTCCATCCCGCTGCGTCGGGAGCTCACGCGGCTCATCCGCCGCCACCGTCCCACCGTGGTGATGTGCGGCGACCCGACCGTGCGGTACTACGGCAACGTCTATCTCAACCACCCCGACCACCGCGCCGCCGCCGACGTGGCGCTGGACGCGGTGTTTCCGTCCGCGGAGACCCGTCTCATCTTCCCCGAGCTGATCGACGAGGGGCTGGACCCGCACCACGTGGACGCGGTGTGGATCCACGGGGCGGAAAAGCCGGACACGTGGGTGGACATCACCGCCACCCTCACGGTGAAGCTCGCGGCGCTGCGCGAGCACCGGACGCAGATGGGCGAGTGGGACCCCACCGAGATGATCACGGAGTGGGCCCGAGAGCAGGGACGGAAGAAGAAGCTGGACGCCGCCGAGGCCTACCGCGTGATGCGGCTCGGCGGGGCCTGAGGCCGCTAGCCGCCGAGGCTCTTCAGGAAGGCGGCGTTGTTCGGGGTGAGCTTGAGGCGATCCAGCAGCATCTCCATCGCCTCCGGCGGCTTGCGGCCCGACAGCGCCCGGCGGAGCAGGTGGATCTTCTTCAAGTCGTCGGCGGAGAAGAGCAGCTCCTCGTGCCGCGTGCCCGAGCGGATCATGTCGAAGGACGGGAACACCCGCCGGTCGGCCAGCTCGCGCTCGAGGTAGAGCTCCATGTTGCCGGTGCCCTTGAACTCCTCGTAGATGATCTGGTCCATCCGCGAGCCGGTGTCCACCAGGGCCGTGCCGATGATGGTCAGCGAGCCGCCCTCCTCGATCGCGCGCGCGGCGCCGAAGAAGGCGCGCGGCATCTGGAAGGCGCGGCTGTCGATGCCGCCCGACATCGTGCGTCCCCGCGAGGTGAGCTGATTGTTGTAGGCCCGCGTCATCCGCGTAAGCGAGTCGAAGAGGATGAGCACGTCCTTCTTTTGCTCGGCCATGCGCTTGGCCCGGTCCAGCGTCTGCTCGGTGACCTCGATGTGCCGCGCGTAGGGATTGTCGTTGCTGGACGCCACCACCTCCGCGCCGGTCTTGGCCAGGGTCATCCGGAAGTCGGTGACCTCCTCGGGCCGCTCGTCCACGAGGAGCACGATCACCTGCACCTCGGTGTGATTGGTCAGGATAGCCTTGGCGATCTGCTGGAGCAGGGTGGTCTTGCCGGTGCGCGGCGGCGCCACGATGAGCCCGCGCTGCCCCTTGCCGATGGGGCAGATCATGTCCATCACCCGCATGCTGATCTCGTCCGGTGTGGTCTCGAGCCACAGCCGATCGCGCGGCTGTATGGCGGTCAGGCTCTCGAACAGGGACGGCGGCGGCGGAGTGGGGAGGGGAAGGCGAGGGCCCTGCCCGGGCTGCTGCGGACGGTGGCCGCGGCCGTGCGGACGACGGGAGCGTCTACTCAAGCGTGGGTACGCCCATGGGAATCACGGTGCTCCCCGCTAACCTAGCCTGGACCATACCTTGAAGTCTACCAGTTCCTTTGGCTCATTCCCGGAGCGCGCCGGCAAGGAGTCCCCGCAGCAGGAAGCGCTGGAGCGCGATCACCAGCACCAGCGGCGGCAGGCTTGCCAGCATGGACGCGGCCGCGATGTCGCCCCAGGGCACCTCGAAGACACCCGGGAACAGCGCCAGCGCCACCGGCACGGTGCGGCTGGCCTCGGTCGCGGTAAACGTGTAGGCGAAGAGGAACTCGTTCCACGAGAAGAGGAAGGTCAGGAGCGCGGCCGAGGCGAGGCCCGGCGCCATGAGGGGCAGGATGACCCACCAAAAGGTTCGAAGCCGCCCGGCGCCGTCCACCGCGGCCGCCTCCTCGAGCTGCACCGGCACCTCGGACAGGAATCCCGCGAGCAGCCAGATCACCAGCGGCAGGGCGAACGATGCATTGGCGAGGATCAGGCCGAGCCAGGTGTCGCGCAGCTCCAGCGCGCGCATGAGGAGATAGAGGGGGCTCACCGTGGCGATCTGGGGAAAGGCGGTGCCGGCCACGATCAGCAGCAGCAGGAAGCGCTTCCCCGGCACCGCATAGCGCGCGAAGGCGTACGCCGCGCCCAGTCCCAGCGTGAGCGCGAGCACGGTGGTGATGGCGCCCACGCCGAGGCTGTTGACCATGGCGCGCAGCATGACGCTCTGCTCGAACACCACTCGGTAGTGCTCGAGGGTGAGGCGGCTCGGCAGGAGCGGAGGCAGCAGCATCAGCTCGGCCTCGGGCTTGAGCGAGGTGAGCGCCTGCCAGAAGAACGGCAGCGCGTAGGCGGTGAGCCCCACGAGCACGAGGCCGTCGCGCAGGCGCCCGCGCTCGCGCCTCACGCGGCGATGCCTTCCCGGCCGAGCGCGCGCAGATAGCCCCAGGCCACCAGCATGACGAGCGCGAACACGATGACGCCGATGGCCGAGCCGAGGCCGAGGTGCAGCGTCTGGAAGAGGCTTCGATACGCGTAGACGGTGAAGGTCTCGGTGGTCCCGGCCGGCCCGCCCCCGGTGAGTATGAACATGAGGTCGAACGCGCGGAGCGCGTCCAGCGTGCGGAACAGGACGGCGATGAGGAGGATCTGCCGGCACAGCGGCAACGTGATGCGGAGCAGCGTCGCCACCGGCCCGGCGCCGTCCACGTGCGCCGCCTCGTACACCTCGGCGGGAATGCCGCGCAGCCGCGCGAGACACAGCAGCGCGACGAAGGGCATGGTGCGCCACACGTCGGCGAAGATGAGGCCGGGCAGCGCGAGGGTGGGATCACCCAGCCAGTTGAGCCGCGCCCCGCCGAGGAGATAGTTCACGAGGCCGGCGGCGGGGTTGTAGAGCCATTCGAAGAGCTTGGCGGTCACCACCGCGGGCAGCGCCCACGCGAGGAGCAGGAGCGCGATGCCTGCGCGGAGGCCGCGGCGCTGCCCGGCCAGGGCGAGCGCTACCATCAGGCCCAGCACGAGCTCGAGGCCCACCGAGACCACCGTGAAGATCAGCGTCACGCGCGCCGCGCTCCAGAAGCGTGGATCGGCGGCGAGGTAGACATAGTTGCGGAGGCCCTCGAACTCCGCGATGCCGAAGATCGGCACGCGGCGTTGCAGCGAGAGCCAGACGACCCAGAGCGCGGGGAACGCGGTGACGGTGGCGAGCACCACGAGCGCCGGCGCCACGAGCACGAGACCGGTGCCGCGGGGGGCGAGCGCTCTCACCCCTCGAGCCCGGCGAGCATGAAGTCGAGCTGGCGCCGCGCCTGGGCAATGCTGGCCGCGGACGACCGCACGCCCACCAGCGCGGCGGACAGCTCGGGCTGGAGCACCGTCGACAGCATCACGTAGACGGGCGTCACCGGCCGGGGCCGGCCCGCCAGCGTGAGGTCGTGGATGCGCGGCAGGCTGGGGAACGCGCGCACCAGCGCCGGGTCATGGTAGAGCGCGGGGCGCGAGGGCTTGACCGCGCCCGTCTCGGCCATCATTCGCTGGGCTCGCTCGCCGGTGAGGAAGCGCACGAGCGCGAGGGCGGCCTCGGGATGCCGTGTGTTCCGGCTCACCGCGAGGTGCGACCCGCCGGTCGAGCCGGGCGCCGGCGTGCCGGCGTCGTGGCGCGGCAACGGCGCGAGCCCTACCTTGCTGCGCACCGGGGAGTCGGGCAGCTCGAAGAGATCGGCGGCATACGGCCAGCTCCGCAGGAACACCGCCTCCCCCTGCCCGAAGGCGCGCCGAGTGATCTCCTCATCGGCCGCGGTCACCCAGCGGGGGCTCAGCCCCTGCTCGATGAGCCCGCGCAGGAAGTCCAGGGCGGCGGCGGCCCGGCCGGGATCGGGGAACGCGCGACCATCCGCGCCCAGCACCTCGGTGCCCGTGGCCCAGATGGCCTCCAGGGCGTTGACGACGAGCCCCTCGTACTGCTTGCCCTGCCAGAGATAGCCCTCGAGCCGCGGGTTGCGCTCGCCGGCGCGCACGCGGCGAATGGCCGCCACCATCTCGGCCTGGGTCTGGGGGACGCGCAGGCCGTACTTCGCCAGGAGATCGGCACGGTAGTAGAGGAGGCCCACGTTCATGAACCACGGGAGCGCCCAGTCCCGGCCGCGATAGCGAGCGGCCGCAGCCGCCGCGGGGAAGTGCGCGTCCAGCTCGCCCGGAGCGAGCCGGTCCGTGATGTCCAGGATCCAGCCCGCGCGCGCGAACTCGGGCACCCAGATGCAGTCGAGCATCATCACGTCGAACCCGGGGTTGCCCCCTTCCAGGTTGATCACGAGGAACTGACGCTGCTCGTCGCTGCTCCAGGGCAAGCTCTCGGCCTTGACGCGAATGCCGGGGTGCGTCGCCTCGAACTCTTTCAGGAGCGGCGGCATGGGATCGACCGGGCCCAGGAGCTTCGCGTGCTTGAAGACCACGGTGACGGGGCCGGACGGGGAGCCCCCATCCGTGCAGCCCCAGAGGATCAGGACGAGGCCGAGCCATGCGGCGAGAAGCGGAAGCCCGGCGAGGCGGGTGACGCCGCGGATCCGATGCCGACCCCGGGGGTGCGCGGCGGCCATTGGCACTCATGATAGCCCGGGCCCGCGCGCCGCTCCCGCCATCGCTATGCTAGGATTCCCCCGGCGCGGCCAAGCCCGGACCGTCGCGAGAGGAGAATCGCCACGAACGTTCGCGTCTGGAGCGTGCTGCTCGCGCTGAACACCCTCGCCGCCGGCCTCGCCGGATCCACTCACGCCGCCGATCCGCGCACCTTCGGCACCGGCTTTGCGGTGCGCGCGGATGGCTGGATCCTCACCAGCGCGCAGGTGGTGGCCGGCGCCCGCTCGCTCGCGGTGACCTGCCCCGGGCGCCCGAAGGCCACCGCCACGCTGGATCACTTCGTCCGGCGGCTCGACATCGCCATCCTGCGCATGGAGCAGGAGGGCCTGCCCTACCTGACGTTCAGCCTCTCCATCAGTGTGAGCGAGATGGTGCTGGTCGGCGACAACGTGGCCACCGTCGTGTACCTCAAATCGACCGATGGAACGATCGCGGCCACGCCGGCGATCGCCACGGTGACGGCGCTCGCCGGTCCGGGCGACTCGCCCGAGTTCCTGCAGCTCGCGATGCCCGCCGACCGTCGTGATGCGGGCGCGCCGGTGGTGAGCGCGCGGGGCGACGTCGTGGGCATCCTCACCAGCGCGGCGGCCATCAAGGACTTCGTGGATCCGGCCGCGCCGCCTTCCTCCGGGGTGACCTGGGCGGTCAAGGGACAGGCGGTGCTGCGGCTCTTCGTTCCCCCGCCGCCCATCGACCCGACGCGCTCCCTCGAGGACGCGACCGAGCGCACCCGCCGGGCGACCTGCCTCGTCGAGGTCACGCGCTAGCCCTGTCTCCGGAGGTGCACAGCCTCCTGTCTCTCATTCTGGACATTCCCGGGCGCCCGCGCCCCGGGCATGCTCGCGCCATGAACGGCCTGGTGAAGTTCTACGACGAGCCGACGGGCTGGGGGCTGATCGCGGGGGACGACGGAGCGCTCTACATGCTGCGCGGCGGGCAGCTCGCCGATGCGGCGCCGCGGGTGGGCGAGCGCGTGGCATTCGAGCCGCAGAAGGGCGGGGGCGGGCTCCGGGCGGCGGCGGTGCGGCGGCTCTCGGACGGTTAGGGCCGACCGGAGTCGACGACCATCGCGCGATAGCCGGAGGCGCTGAGCCGCCTCGCCGCCTCGTCGGCGTCGCGCCGGCTCGCGTAGTTGCCCACGCGCACGCGCCAGAGGGTGCGGCCGCTCACCTCGGCGCGCAGGACGCGTGCGTCGGGCCAGCTCCGCGCCAGCGAGTCACGCAGCGAGACGGCGGAGCCCTCGGACGCATAGGCGCCAAGCTGCACGCTCCACCCCTCGGTGGGGGGGGCAGGCGCGGCCGGCGCCGGAGGCGCGGTGGCCAAGCGGACGGGAGCGGTGGGCGCGGGCGCAGCGACGGTTTGAGCCGGGGCGGTCGGGGCCGGCGGCGCCGTCATCGCCGGGGCCGGCGCGCTTGAGGTCGGCGGAGCGCTCATGACCGGCGCGGGCGGGCTCGGAGCCGGCGCGGGAGTCATGGGGGGGGCGGGCGCGCGCGCCACCGCGGCCGTCTCCACTCGGGGGGCGACGTCAGTCCGCGCGACGGTCTCCGGTTTTGACATCGCCGTGTCCGTCACGATGGGCGGAGGAGCCTGGGCCGGCGGCGAGATCGGCGTCTGGCCCACGGCCGGCACGACTGGAGCCACGGTCGGTGCGGCAGGCGCGGCGGCGACGGGAGCCGGCGCCACGGTGGCCGGCGGCATGTCGGAAGCCGCAACAACCGGACGGGGCGGGGGTGGCGGGCTCGCCTGCGCCTGGGGCGGCGACGGTGGCGCCGGCGGGGTCGTCGTGGCCGGCGCGGGCGCCAGCCTTGCGGTCGCGTTCGTGTACCCCGGTATGGACACCACGTGCAGCTTTACCGGAATCACACCGGGACCGACCACACCGAGCAGCTTGGCGGCCGCATAGGATAGATCGATGATGCGCTTGTCGTCCTTGAACGGTCCCCGGTCGTTGATCCGCACCTCGACGGAGCTTCCGTCCCCCAGGCTCTCGACCCGCACCCGTGTGCCGAAGGGCAACGTGCGATGCGCCGCGGTCATCTGGTTCATGTCGTAGGTCTCGCCGCTCGCCGCTTTTCGCCCGTGGTAGGGATGGCCGTACCACGACGCGTCGCCGGTTTCTTCGTAGCCGGGCGCAATCGGTGCGGCCGAGCTCGGCGGCGAGGTGGGCGCGGGCCGCGCCGGCGCGGTGGCCACGCGCGTTGTCGCGCATGCGGAGAGAAGGAAGAGCGCCCCCACGATCAGGCCGAGCCGGACGCTCTGCCTCAGCGGCATGGCCCAGCATACCCCGAAGTCCCTGCCGGCGAAGCATTCGAGGAAGGGTAGTATGGGGCCCGGCGCCCGCTCTCATGCCCACCGCCTCGCTCGACACGCACAGCGCGCATCGTCCGGTACGCGAGCTCGGCCTGCTCGCGCTGTCTCAGGTCCTCGCGATGACGCTGTGGTTCTCCGCCACCGCCGTGCTGCCGGCGTTGATCGCCGCCTGGTCGCTGTCGGCGACCGGCGCCGCCTGGCTCACCGCCGCGGTGCAGCTGGGCTTCGTGGTCGGGTCCCTGGGCTCGGCCGTGTTCAATCTCCCCGACGTGCTGCCGCCGCGCCGGATGCTTGCGCTCTCCGCGGTGGCCGGGGCAGTGGTGAACCTGGCCCTCGCCTGGCTCGCCGACGGCATCGCGGCTGCGCTCCTCCTCCGCTTCCTCACCGGGCTGTGCCTGGCCGGAGTCTATCCGCCTGGCATGAAGATCGCGGCCGGCCACTCGAGCGGACGGGGGCGCGGCCTCGCCATCGGCGTGCTCGTGGGGGCCCTGACCCTCGGCAGTGCCGCGCCGCACCTGGTCGCGGGCCTGCTCGACGCCCGCGGGCTCTCATATCCCCTCGTGCTCACGGTCTCGAGCGCGCTCGCGCTCGTGGGCGCGGCCATCGTGGCGGGATGGGTGCACGACGGTCCGTACGCGCCGGCGCCCGCCCCGTTCGACCCTCATCAGCTCGGCCGCGTGCTGCAGAACCGCGGGGTGCTCCTCGCAAACCTCGGCTACTTCGGCCACATGTGGGAGCTCTACGCGGTGTGGGCCTGGCTGGCGGTGTTCCTGGCCGCCGCCGTCGGGCCGGGGCATCCCCGTACTCCGCGCCTCGCCGCCTTCGTCATCATCGGCGTGGCCGGCGCGGTCGGCGCGGTGCTCGGCGGCTGGCTCGCAGACCGCCTCGGCCGCACGACCGTGACGATCGGGGCGATGGCCATCTCGGGCGCCTGCTGCGTGCTGAGCGTGTGGGCCTATGCGGCGCCTCTCGGGCTCCTCCTCGCCTTCGGCGTGGTGTGGGGCGCCAGCGTGATCGCGGACTCGGCGCAGTTCTCGGCGTCGGTGACCGAGCTCTCCCAGCCGGCCTACATGGGCACCGCGATCACGCTGCAGACCAGCCTCGGCTTCGCGCTCACCCTGGTGACGATCTGGAGCCTGCCCCTGCTCGCCCAGCACGTCGGCTGGCGTTACGTGTTCCTCGTGCTCGCCCCAGGCCCCCTCCTGGGTTGCTGGGCCATGGCGGCGCTCCGCCGCCGGCCCGAGGCGATCCGCCTGGCCGGTGGGCGACGCTAAGTCCCGGTCCCGCCGACTCCTTCTCCGCCTGACGCTTCCCCGACATCCGGCGATCCCCCTCCACTCGTAGCAACGGGTGGAAAGGAGGGAGAGCCATGACGAACTGGAAGACCTGGACGGTCGCCACGCTGGCGACGTGGGGGCTCGGTGCGCTCGACGCGCCGGTGCTGCCCGAGGGCTCGAGCGCCGAGGCCGCCGACGGCGCGGTCGAGATCCGCATCTTCTCCTTCACGCCGTCGCCGCTCAGTGTGCCGAAGGGCACCACGGTGACGTGGACCAACGGCGACGAGATCACGCACACCGTCACCTCGGGCGCGCCGGGGCAGAACGACGTGCGCTTCTCGGGCCGGCTCGACGGCAAGGGCACGACGTTCGCCCATACGTTCGGCGACCCGGGCACCTATCAGTACCACTGCGAGCGGCATCAGGCGATGACCGGCGAGATCGTCGTCAAGTAACCCCACCCACCGACTCACGCACAGGAGGAGCACGTGATGAATCGCAGAACCTGGATCCGCGTCACCGGAGTGGCCCTGCTTGCCGCGCTCGTCGGGATCACCACCCCCGCGCTGGCCGCGCACGGCAGCGCCAGCGCCTCGGATCTCCGTACGGGCTACAACGCCCTCCTCGCCGAGCATGTCCTCCTCGCCGCCGCCGCGACCAATGCGGCGCTCGGCGGACGCCAGGCTGAGTTCGAGGCCGCCGCCGCGGCGCTGGACGGCAACTCGCAGGACATCGCCACCTCGATCGGCTCGGTGTACGGGGCGGACGCCGAGAAGGCGTTCCTGCCCCTCTGGCGGAAGCACATCGGAATGGCGGTCGACTACACGATGGGCCTCGCCACCAGGGACAAGGCCAAGCAGGACAAGGCAGTGGCCGACCTCATCGGCTACACGCAAGACTTCGGCGCCTTCCTCGCCGCCGCGAACCCGAATCTGCCCAAGGACGTGGTGGCCGAGCTCGTGAAGCACCACGTGGGCACGCTCAAGAGCGTGATCGACCCACAGGCGGCGGGCGATCCCGCAGCCGCCTTCGCGGCGCTGCGCGTCGCCGCGGGGCACATGTCGATGATCGGCGATCCGCTCGCCGGCGCCATCGCCAAGCAATTCCCGGCGAAGTATCCGGGCGACCCGGCGGCCCCGGCGGCCGGGCTGCGCGCCACCCTGAACCTCGCGCTACGCGAGCACGTCTATCTCGCCGCCGCCGCGACCAATGCCGCGCTGGGCGGGCGTAAGCCCGAGTTCGAGGCGGCCGCCGCCGCCCTGGACGGCAACTCGGTGGACGTGGCCCGCGCCATCGGCTCCGTCTACGGCGCCGACGCCGAGAAGGCCTTCCTGCCCCTGTGGCGGAAGCACATCGGGATGGTGGTCGACTACACCGTGGGCGTCACGACCAAGGACAAGGCCAAGCAGGACAAGGCGGTGGCGGACCTCGTGGCATATACCGACGACCTCGCCGCCTTCCTCGCCGCCGCCAACCCGAACCTGCCCAGGGCCGTAGTGGCCGATCTCGTGAAGCACCACGTGGTGACGCTCAAGGAGGTCATCGACGTCCAGGCCGCCGGCGATCAGACCAAGGCGTGGAAGAGCGTGCGCACCGCCGCGGGCCACATGGCCAAGATCGCCGATCCTCTCGCCGCCGCAATCACGAAGCAGTTCCCGCAGAAGTTCGCGGCCGCGCAGTAGCGGAAGACGGTCGAGAAGGGTCCAGAGGGGCCCTTCTCGGCCGCCTTATGCCGTTTGCGCGCGGGAGCGGCGCACGTCGGCCTGGACGTTCCTGACGATGTCGCCGTCGAAGTCGATCGTGACCGTCTGCTCCTCGACGTCGAAGTAACGCACCGTCGAGAACCAGCCCACGATGCGGCTCGTGTGCGGCCGGACGCGGCGCCCCCGATAGACGAGGGTGCGACCGCGCTGGGGTGCGAGCCGCTCGTTGCGCTCCGCATCGGGCCCCGCGAGGACGAGCACTTCCGCCAGCGTGGTGCGACCGGGCACGATCCGCGCGATCACGTCGTCACCGAGCAAGGTGCCGCTCACCCGATCGCGGGGGGCGCGGTTCCAGCCGGTCAGATAGACGTGGGTGATAAGGCTGGAGGCGATGTGCGCCCCCACCCGGCCGAGCGCGGGCCCCACCGCGTAGCCCAGGGCCAGAAAGAGCATGGGGACGATCACGAGCAGGGCGCCCTGGAGCTTCGAGAAATAGCCGTACTGGATCGAGAGGTGCTGGGGCGAGATGCCCTCGGACGTGTCGAGGAACAGCGAGACGACTTCCGTGCTCTCGAGCGTCTCGGAGAGGCGCCGGATCGTGGTCCGCGGATAGACATCGTCGATCTTGAGCTGATCGGACTGGGGGAAGTGGATGACCAGCTCGGCGGGCGCGTCGGCAAGGCGGAGGGCGCGGTCCCGGTGCGCGAAGTACATGGGGAAGAGCGGCCGGTCCCGCACCTCGTTGAAGCTGATCGTGAGCATGTGGCGCTGGCCCTGAATCACGCGCTCGAGCCAGCTCGCCTGGCGCGGCTTCACGAGGGCCTGGCTCTGCATCCTGAGCTCGATGAGCCACTTCGGATCGGCCAGCTGGGGCGTCGCCGGGATCTGGATCCACGTGGCGGGCGGCGAGAGCCCGAGCGCCCCGCCGTACTGCACGAACGTCACATAGGGCGCGCCCCCCTCCACGGGCTGGGCCTTGGCCGCCGCGTCGGGATCGGACAGGTTCTGCGTGTAGAGCGGCAGTCGCCCCTCGCCCACCACGTCGAAGCCCAGATCGGTCACCGACTTGGCCAGCGCCGGGTCGGCCTTGCCGCCAGGCACGGGGGACGCAATCTCGCCCGGCCAAAGGAGATAGAGCGCCTGCGGCCGAAAGGTCGCCCGTGGCGGCACCGCCACGCTCCAGAGAATGTCGATGTCGGTGGTGTCGCGACCGGGGGTCACGCTGGCCCGCACGATGAGTGGCCCGATGCGGGCGGGCGAGCTCGGCTCGCTGGAGAAGAAGAGCTGCGCGGCGGCCGGGCCGGGAGCGGCCAGCGCGAGGAGGAAGCCCGCGGCGAGCAGGGCAGCGCGCAGCACGGCAGGGGGGCGGCGCATCGCCCGATCATACCCTGAGGCTTTCCAGCTGCCGGGTGGGTACCTGTTAGGTGTGCCTAATAAATCGTGGGGGACGCGAATCCCGAGCCTCGAGCGGCGGATCGGAAGGAGTGGCCGGCCATTCCGCAGGCCGGCCCACAATCCCGTACCCAAAGGAGCCATAGATGCTGACCGTTGGCGATCGCCTTCCCGAGTTCGACCTCCAGGCCGTCGTGAGCCTGGACAAGGGGCACGAGTTCGCATCCATCACCCATCGGAGCTATCCGGGCAAGTGGCTCGTGCTGTTCGCCTGGCCCATGGACTTCACCTTCGTCTGTCCCACCGAGATCGCCGAGTTCGGCAAGAAGAGCGCCGACTTCGCCGATCGCGATGCGCAGGTGCTCGGGATGAGCACCGACACCCACTTCGTGCACCTGGCGTGGCGCCGCGATCATCCGGATCTCAAGTCGTTGCCCTTCCCCATGCTCGCCGACACTAAGCGGCAGCTCTCCTCTGCGCTGGGCATCATCCACAAGACGGAAGGTGTGCCGCTGCGCGTGACCTACATCGTCGATCCCGAGGGCGTGATCCGCTTCGTCAGCGCCAACGACCTCTCCGTTGGCCGTAACGTGGACGAGGTGCTGCGCGTGCTGGATGCGCTCCAGACCGACGAGCTCTGCCCCTGCAACTGGCAGAAGGGCGAGCCCACGCTTCAGGTCGCCTGATCGTGGAGGCGCTGGAGACGCTCCGTACCGCGCTACCGGACGCGGCCCGCGACATCCGGCTCAACATCCAATCCGTGCTCAAGGACGGCGCGCTCTCCGAGCCTCAGCGGTGGGGGGTGGCGGTGGCCTCGGCCATCGCCGCCCGCAACCCGCGGTTGCGCGAGGCGGTGCTCGCCGCGGCGGCGAGCGCAGTCGACGCCGCCGTGGTGGAGGACGCCCGCGCCGCCGCCGCGCTGATGGCGATGAACAACGTTTACTACCGCTTCCGCCATATGGTGGGCAAGCCCGGCTACGCCGAGATGCGCGCCGGGCTTCGCATGAATCGCCTCGCCCGGCCCGGCACCAACCGCGCCGACTTCGAACTGTTCTCGCTTGCGGTGAGCGCGATCAACGGCTGCGAGATGTGCATACGCGCGCACGAGAAGGCCGTGACGGACGCCGGCCTGACACCCGAGCACGTGAACGACGCGGTCCGCATCGCGGCGACCCTCTACGCGGCCGCCGTCTCGCTCGAGATGGATTGACCTCATCCCGGGGCCGGGCTACGCTCGGCGCACGCCATCCGAGGAGGAGCCCGCATGCCCGACGTCCGCGCCACCGCCGCCATCGCCGAATTCGTGGTGAAGAGCCGCTTCGAGGAGTGCCCGGCGGAGGCGGTGGACGCCGCGCGCCGCGCCATCCTCGACACCCTCGGTGTGATGCTGGCCGGTGCGGTCGAGGAGCCCGCCCGGCTGGTGCGGCGGGTGGTCGAGGCGGAAGGCGGCGCCCCGCGCGCCACCGTCGTCGGCGCCGGCGGCCTGCGCACAGGCGCGACGTGGGCCGCGCTCGCGAACGGCACCGCCGCGCATGCGCTGGACTTCGACGACACCAACTTCGGCATGATGGGTCATCCCTCCGCTCCGGTGCTCGCGGCCGGGCTCGCCGCGGGCGAGCTGGCCCTCGTGGACGGCCCTGCCCTGCTCCATGCGTTCCTGCTGGGGTTCGAGGTGGAGACCACGCTCGCCGAAGTGCTGAACCCCGCACACTACCATCACGGCTGGCACGCCACCTGTACGCTCGGCACGCTCGGCGCCGCCGCCGCGGCCGCCCGACTCCTCGGCCTGGACGCCGCGCAGACGCGGATGGCGCTCGCGGTGGCGGCATCGCAGTCCTCCGGCCTCAAGGAGAACTTCGGCACCATGACCAAGCCGTTCCACGCCGGGCACGCCGCGCGCAGCGGCGTGCTCGCCGCCTTGCTCGCGCGCGAGGGGTGGACGGCGTCGGAGCAGGCGCTGGAAGGGCCCCAGGGCTTCCTGAACGTGCTGGGCGCCGGCAGTCTGAAGCCCGAGCGTCTCGCCACCCTCGGGAGTCCCTGGAAAATCCTCACCACCGGCGTGGCGGTGAAGCCCTACCCCTCGTGCGCGTGCACCCACTCCATCATCGACAGTGCGCGCGAGCTCCGGCAGCGGCACGGCTTCCGGGCCGGCGACGTCGCCGAAGTCTCGGTGGGCGTGAACGCCTCGGTGCCCAAGATCCTCATCCACGCCAATCCACGCACGGGACTCGAGGCGAAGTTCTCGGGCGAGTTCGCCGCGGCCGCTGCCCTCGTGGAAGAGCGCCTCGGCATCCAGACCTTCACCGACGCGAAGGTGCAGGATCCGGCCATTCGCGCGCTGCTGCCGCGGGTGCGCGTTTCGGTCGACCCCGAGATCCCCGGCGACCTCGAGCGGCACATGTGGTCCCGTGTGCGGGTCCGGCTCACCGACGGGCGGACCTTCGAGATCGGCCCACGGCAGGTGCCCGGCCACCCGGGCAACCCGCTGAGCGCCGATCAGCTCCGCGAAAAGTTCGAGAGCTGCGCGGCCGTCGCCCTGAGCCCCGAGCGCGTGCAGGCCGTCCGGGAGATGGTCGAGGGCCTGGAAGGCTGCCCCGACCTCCGGAGCTTCACGGCGATCCTGTAGCCACGGCGTCGCGCAGGGCCCCCGCCGCCGCGTCGAGGAAGCGTGCGATGTCCCGCTCGTCGTGGGCGAGCGAGAGATAAAGCTTGGTGGACATCGGGTTGAGGAAGATGCCCCGCCGGAACAGCCCCAGCAGGAACGCCCGCGCGCGCCGTCGATCGGAGTCGAAGGCGCTCCGATAGTCGGTGACCTCGCGCGCGGTGAACACCACCGCGGCGAGCGGGCCCTCGCCTTGCACATGCGCGGTGACCCCGGCGTCCGCGAGCACGCGGCGCAGCCCCGCGCGGAGCGAGTCACCGATTGCGAACAGTCGCGAATAGGTGCCGGGCCGCCGGAGCTCGCTAAGGGTGGCCAGCCCCGCGGCGCAGGACACCGGGTTGCCGCCGAGGCTCGATGCCCACCAGACATAACGTCCGTCGGCGCCCAGCCGATCTTCGCGCACGAGATCCATCACCTCCGCGCGGCCGGCCACCGCGCCGATCGGATAGCCACCGCCCAGGGCCTTGCCGAGCGTCGCCAGGTCAGGCTCGACGCCGTAGTGCTCCGCGGCGCCGCCGTAGGCGAGTCGGAACCCGGTGACCGTCTCGTCGAAGATCAGGAGCACGCCGCGCTCCGTGGCGAGCTCGCGCAGGCCGGCGAGGAAGCCGGGGCGCGGGGAGGTGCAGCGGTGCAGCGGCTCCACGATGATGGCGGCGAGCGTGTCGCAATGCGAATTCACGATGGCGGTACTGGCGGCGAGATCGTTGTAGGGCGCCACCAGCACGTCGGCCACCGCGCCCGGTGGCACGCCCGCCGAGGTCGGCTCGCCGGCGGGAAAATCGAGGAGCCGGCTCGGGAACAGGCTCACCGTGCCCACCTCGTTGGCGCCGTGATACGCGCCCTCGAACTTGAGCACCCGCGCACGCCCCGTGAAAGCACGGGCCAGCCGCACCGCGTGGGCAGCGGCCTCGGTGCCCGAGGCGCAGAAGCGCACGCGCTCGGCGCCGCGCCGCGCGCGCACGATCTCCTCGGCGAGCGCCAGGGCGGGCGCGCTCACGTAGGCGAAGTTGGAGCCGCCGGCGGCAGCGGCGCGCGCGGCCTCGAGGACGACGGGATGGGCGTGGCCCAGCAGCACCGAGCCCCAGCCCATGGTGAAGTCGGTGAAGGCGCGCCCCTCGGTATCCCACACCGTGGCGCCGTCGCCGCGGGCGAGCACCACCGCGAGCTCGGGAGGCAGGTTGTACTCACCGAGCGATCCCGCCGGAAACACCCGCTGGGCCCGCTCGACCGGTGACGACATGAAGCGAAGGAGAGCTGGGTCGCCGCTTGAAGCGGGTTGCCCTGACCGACTACACCCCGGTCAACATGCGAATAGCATGTTGATGACTAATGGTGACAGGTCACACATTCGAGCGGGGCGTTGAACTTTTCCTTGCTGAGCTTGGGCAGGGGCTTGGGGATCCACGAAAGGCTCGCGAGCTGCCCGCCGTTGGCGGCGCGATGGCATTCGATGCACCAGCCCATCGTGAGCTTGTTGGGCTCGTTGGGCACCAGAGCCAGGTTCTTGAGGTCGTTGACCAGGGTCTGCCCCGTCACGCCACCGGTCACCTGCTCCATCGCCTCGATGCGGCCATGGCAAGTCTGGCAGGGCAGCCCCGCCTGAATGTGGTTCTTGTGCACGAACTTCGCGTGCTCGGGCACCTTGAACACCCGCACCCACGGGATGGCTTCCTTGCGCTCCCAGTAGCCATGGAGCTTCTGCACTTCGGGATTGCCCAGCGCGGCGACGATCTTGTGGCAGCCCATGCAGCGCTCGACCGAGGGCAGGCTGGCGGCCGCGGAGCGCCGGGCGCCGGTGTGGCAGTACTGGCAGTCGATCTTGAACGAGCCCGCGTGGATCACATGACTGAAGAAGATGGGCTGCACCGGCCCCTCGCGCTTCTCCGACACGGGAAGCACGCCCTTGGGATCGAAGGGCGGATCCGCGAGGGTGCGGATGTAGGCGACGACGTCGTGAATCTGCTTGTCGGAAAGGGTGGGCCTGAACGGCGGCATCAGGTTGGAGAGACCGATGGACTGCGGGCCCTCCCCGATCGCGCGCACCAGCATGTGATCGGGCAGCACATTCATGACGCGGCCGTCGGCCAGATTTTGCGGCTTGATCGGGAGATTGGCGCCGCCCGGCCCATCGCCCTTGCCCGCCTCGCCGTGACAGGTCGCGCAGTACTGCACGTACACCTGCTTGCCGCCGGCGACGTTCGGGTTCGGTCGCTCGTGTCCCGCCTCCTTCGGCTCACCCAGCTCCGTCTTGGCGGTGGAATTCTGGGACCAGCCGAGGAATCCGATGACGATGCCCGCCACGAGCACGGCGATAGTGAGCACGAATCGGCCGAATCGCATGGCGCGGATTGTACTTTATTTCACCCGCCGAGGTAAAGGCGCTTGACCTCGGGATCGGCCAGCAGCGTGCGCCCCGAGCCGTCGAACCGGTTGTGGCCGAGCTCCAGCACATAGCCCCGATCGGCCACCGAGAGGGCCTTGGCCGCGTTTTGCTCCACGACCATGAGGGTGTAGCCGTTCTTCTTCATCTCCACGAGCTTCTCGAAGATGAGCGCGACGTACTTGGGGGAGAGCCCCAGCGACGGCTCGTCCAGGAGCACCAGCTTGGGGTGGGTCATGAGGGCCCGGCCAATCGCCACCATCTGCTGCTCGCCGCCCGACATGGTCCCGGCCTTCTGATGGCGCCGCTCGGCCAGCACGGGGAAGAGCGCGTAGACGCGGTCCAGCGAGTCCTTGATCTTCCGGGCGTCGCGCTCGATGTAGGCCCCCATCTCGAGGTTCTCGAGCACCGTCATCTGGGGAAACACGATCCGTCCCTGGGGCACGTAGGCGAGTCCCCGGCGCAGCACCTGATCGGGGCGGAGTCCGGTGATGTCGTCGCCGTCGAAGAGCACCCGCCCCTCGCTGGGCTTGAGGAAGCCCACGATCACCTTGAACGCGGTGGACTTGCCGGCCCCGTTGGGCCCGATGACTGCCACCAGCTCCCCCGGCGTCACGATGAACGTGACGTCGTGGAGGATCGCCATCTTGCCGTAGCCCGCGGTGAGGGCTTCCGCGCGTAAGAGCGTCGAGATCACGGCAGGCGCTCCCCCACGTAGAGGACGTGGGGATACGGGAACATGTCCACCATGAGATGCCGGTACACGCGGAAGCCGACAGACTCCATCAGCGCCTGCAGCGCGTCCGCCGGCCAGTAGTGCACGGGGGTGCGGGGGTCCATGGCGAGGTCCAGCGCGTGGGTGAACCAGCGCTTGTAGGCGGGCCGGCTGTCCACGTCCTTCACGATGAGCCGCCCCCCGGCCGGGAGCGCCTTGGCGAGCTGCTCCAGCAGCGGGCCCACCGTGTCCGGCGGGATATGGTGGACGATGTCGAGCATGTAGGCGGCGTCGTAGCGCGCGCCGCCGCGAAAGCCCGTGGCATCCCCCACCTCGTAGCGCACGTTGGTGAGGCCGAGGCGCCGGGCGGCAGCCTGCGCCATCGCGATCCGGCGGGAATTCCGGTCGAGGCCCTCCACCGTGAGCCCGCGCCGCACGGTCGCATAGTAGAGCGAGAAGAGGCCGAACCCGCAGCCCACGTCGAGCACGCGCCCGCGCTCCGGCAGATACTGGCCGATCTCGTCGAGGAAGCGCTGGCGCAGGATGCCGAACCGGCCCCAGCAGTAGGCGCGCACGATCCAGTCGTCGTAAGCGCGGATGACACTATGAACCGCTTCGCTTCGCATAGATCCGGTACCCGTCGCCCTCGACCGCGAGGCGGTAGTCACGGGCGAGCAGGTCGCGCAGGGCGGGAAAGGCCTCGAGCCGCTCGTAGCCGGGCTGCGGCCACGTCTCGCGCATGACGACCACCGCCGCGGGACGGCCGCGCTCGAGGCCGGTCAAGAATTCGGCGCGGAGGGCCTGGATGCGCGGGTCGCCCACGTCATGGAAGAAGTGAAAGTCGTAGATGAAGCGCGTGGGCTCGCGAACGCCCAGCCGAAGCAGGGCGTGCACCCCGCCCGCGGTGACGTCCATCACCTGTACGGTGGCCCCCGGGGGCACGCGCGGCGCGAGGTCACGCGCGACGGCGGCGACACGGCGCGCCTTGTCGTCGATCCACGGCGCGTCCACCGCCTCCACGCCCTTGGCCCCGAGGACCAGCGCGGTCGTGGCGAAGAGGACGACGGCGGCGGCGCGCGCGAGCCTCGCGCGCGTGGCGAAGGCCGGCGCGGCGAGCGCGCACAGAAACAGGGCGAGCGGGTAAAGGTGATACTCCCAGCCCTTGCCCTGCATCACGAAGTGGAAGAGGCCGGCGGCGATGCCCAGCGCGGCCAGCGGCCGGCGAATGCCGAAGCCGGGTCGTGCGGCGGCGAGGGATCCCCCGAGGAAGAGCGCGCCCAGCAGGACCATCAGTGGCCGGCCATAGGCGTGGCCGCTCACCGCCTGCCACAGAGGCTCGCGGCCGAGGAAGCCGTAGAAGGGCAGCACATAGTCCCGGTACTCGTGCACGAACGCGCCGAAGCCGCCTCGCCACGCCAGCCATCCGAACACGAGCGCCAGCACCGCCAGTCCTCCAGCGGCGGTGGCGCCCGCCCCGGCCAGTGCCGCCCGCCCGCCCCGCCGGGCGGCAACGGCCCCGACCACGAGGCCGCCGAGCCCGAGTAGGGCCGGGCCGTACGGCTTCAGCGTGAACGCGGCGGCGAAGGCGGCGCCGGCGAGCGCCAGAGGCCAGAGCGGGCCGGGCCGCTCCCATGCGCGCGCGACGCCCGAAGCGCCCGCGACGAGGAACACGCAGAGGAGGAAGTCGCGCTGCCCCGCGCGCCAGGCCCCGCCGGCGAGGTGATACAGCGTGAACAGGAGCGCGGAGGCGGCCGCGCCCTCCCGCCCCCCGAGCGGCAGCGAGAACGCGAAGAGCGCGCCCGCCGTCGCAGCGAGCCAGCCGAGGTCGACCAGGCGCCAGGCGAGATCGCCCGCGCCCACCCCGGCCACGATCGCCCAGTGCACCAGGTAGATCCCGGGCAGGTTCATGTCGAAGATGTCGCGATAGGGCACGAGCCCCTGCCCGACCAGCCAGCCGATGTAGTGGAACAGGGACGCATCGTGGATCAGCGGCCAGCCGAGCGAGCGCCAGCCGAGATACCCCGCGAGGAGGGCGCTAGCGGCCAAAGTAAGCTTCAATCACCCGCTCGTCGGACTGGATGACGCCCGGAGGACCCTCGGCCAGCTTCTCGCCGTGGTCGAGGACGAACACCGTCTCACAGAGGCCCATCACGACCTTCATGTCGTGCTCGACCAGGAAGACCGTCTTGCCGCGGTCGCGAAGCGCCCGCACCGCGTCGAGCAGCTCGTTGAGCAGGGTGCGATTGACGCCGGCCGCCGGCTCGTCGAGCAGGATCAGCTCAGGATCGCTCATGAGCACGCGAATGAACTCCACGAGCTTCTGCTGGCCATAGGAGAGGTTGCCCGCGTACTCGTCGGCGAGCCGCTCGAGCTTGACGAAGCGCAGCAGCTCCTCCGCCCGCTTGCGCGAGCGCGCGTAGTCGCCGCTGGTGACCACCAGGAGGTTTTCCAGTGCGGTGAGCTCGGGAAACACACGGATCACCTGGAAGGTCCGGCCGATGCCCCGGTGGAACACCTGATGCGGCTTGAGCCCGTCGATACGGCGGCCCTTGAAGCCGATGGCGCCCCCGTCGCGGCGCTCGATTCCGGTGATGCAGTTGAAGAGCGTGGTCTTGCCGGAGCCGTTGGGCCCGATGAGGCCGTAGATCTTCCCCGCCTCGAGCGACAGCGACACGCCGTTGACCGCGGTCACGCCGCCGAAGCTCTTCACCAGGTTGCGGACCTGGAGGATGGGGCCGGGCACGTCAGACCGTCCGCGGGAGGTTGTACTTCTGCTGGAGGACGCCCAGGATCCCGCGGGGCATCGCCAGGACCACCGTGATGATGATCGCGCCCAGCAGCACCTGGTGCGCGTGGGGGAAGTGCGCCCACACGAGCTCCTGGAACGTGAACAGGATCACCGCGCCCAGCACCGGCCCCCAGATCGTCCCCTTGCCGCCGAACAGCACCATCACGATCATCGTGATCGTGGTGAGGAGGGGAAACACCGAGATGGGCTCGATGTAGCCCATGTCCCGCGCGGCGAGGCCGCCCACGATGCCGGGGGCGACCGCGGACAGGAGGAAGGCGTAGATCTTGTACCGGAACGTGTCGATGCCCATCGCCTCCGCCGCCACCTCGTCTTCCCGGATGGTCATGAGGCGCAGGCCGAAGCGCGAGGTCACGATGGCGTGGGTGAGCCCGGTCACGGCGAGGGCAACGAGCCCCATCGCGTAGTAGATGCGCACGCTCGCGTCGAGCGTGGGGAGGGAGAGGCCGAGGCCGCCGCCGGTGAGGCCCTCGAAGTAGGACGCGGCGACGCGCAGCACCTCGTTCAGCCCGAGCATGGCGATGGCGAAATAGGGGCCCTTGAGGCGGAGGCACGGCCAGCCGATCACGAAGGCGAGCACCACCGCCATCGCGCCACCGGCGAGCGCGGCCAGCGGCCACGGCATGCCCCGGGTCACGAGGATGCCGGTGGTGTAGGCCCCCATGCCGAAGAAGGCGACGTGGCCGAACGACACGTAGCCGGTCAGGCCGGAGATGAGGTTCCACGACTGGGCGAGGGCGATCCACATGAAGAGCTGGAGCATGACTCGAACGCCGTAGCCGGTGGCCCAGATCGGGAACAGGGCGAGGATCACCAGCAGCACCGCGAGGCCAGGGAGGAACCACCGGCCCCAGCGCTGGAGCTCGGTTGCGAGCGTCACGTGGAGCGGCCTCCGAGGAGGCCGGTGGGGCGCAGCAGCAGCACCAGCACGAGCAGGACGTAGGCGACCGCCTCGTTCACCTGGGTGGTGAGGAACAGCGAGGCGAGCTGCTCGACCAGGCCCAGGAGGAGACCGCCCAGCAGCGCGCCCGGATAGTTCCCGGCCCCGCCCAGCACGATGACGAGGAAGGACTTGAACGTGTACACCGCGCCCATCTCGGGCTGGATGGCCACCATCACCGCGACCAGCGTCCCCCCCGCGGCGGCGAGCGCCGAGGCCAGGCCGAAGGCGAAGAGGTGGATGCGCTGCACGTTGATCCCGCACACCTGCGCGACCTCGCGGCTCTGGGACACCGCGCGGATGGCCTTCCCCATCCTGGTCTTCTGCAGGAACAGGAATGCGAGCGTGGTGATCCCCGCCGCGAACAGGCAGGCGATGACCCGCGACTTCGAGAAGGCGAAGGGCCCGACGAGGAAGGAGCCGGTGAGGAACTCCACCGACCGAAGATCGGAGGTGAAGGCGAGCTGCGCCAGGTTCACCAGCGCGATCGAGATGCCGAAGGTGAGGAGCAGCGAGGACAGCTCGGGCGCGTCCACCACCCGCCGCACGAGGACGTGCTGGAGGGCGACACCGATCAGGAAGACCAGCGGCATCGAGACCAGCAGGGAGAGGTACGGATTGAGCCCCACCGTGCTGAAGAGCCAGTACGTGATGTAGGCGCCCAGCATGAGGAGCGGGCCGTGGGCCACGTTGAGCACGCGCATGACGCCGAAGATGAGGCCCAGCCCGAGCGCCACCATCGCGTAGAGAGCGCCGGCGAGGAGACCGGAGACGATCACCTGGCCCAGCATGATCGGCGTGACGTGGGTGATCACGCCCGGGCGCACGAGCGCCCGCCGGCGACCCGGCGGGCGCTTCCGGCGGGCGCGATCAGCGGCACCCGGCTACCGCTGGTTCCACGCGGGCGTGGGGAAGCGGAGCTTGGCGCCGGCGGCCATGTCGTCCGGCCATACCGTCACTTTCTTCCCGTCCTGCCACTGGAACAGCACCATCTTGTGCGCAGTCTGGAACCCGTCGGCGTCGACCTTGTAGTCCCCGAGTATCGTGCGCATCTCGAGCTTCAGGAGCTGCTCACGCACCTTGTCGGCGTCGAGGGTGGCCGCCCGCTTCACCGCCTCCAGATAGATCTGGCAACCCGCGTAGCCCGCCGCCGCGTGATAGGACGGGTCGTGCTTGTACTTCGACGTGTACGCGGCCATGAACTCCTTCTGCCCCGGATAGGGCAGGGTCGGCTCCCACTGGGTCGCGCCGTAGATGTACTCGGCGTTCTGCTTGAGGAGGTCGTAGAACTCGGGCAGGTCACCGCCCACCGTGACCCCGTACATCTTGGGATTCACGTTGAGCTCCTTCATCTGACGCGTGAGGGCCACCGCATCGTCGAAGTACGTGGAGGCGGCGATGACGTCGGGATTGGCCGCCTTCACCTTGGTGAGCAGCGCCGAGAAGTCGGTGTTGCCCTTGGGATACGCCTCCTGCAGGACAATCTGCAGCCCCTTCTTCTTGGCCAGCTCGGCGGTGCCCACCGCAGCGGTCTTCGGAAAGAGCGTGTCCTCGTTCACGATCGCGACGGTCTTGAGCCCGCGCTTGGCCGCGATGTCGACGAGACCCTCCAGGTACACCTCGGCGGGCGAGATGACCATGAAGGCGTACCTGCGCCCCTTCTTGAAGATCGACGTCGTGGCGGCGAGCGGCGCCACCATCACCTTCTTGTACTTCTCGGTGACGTTGGCCACTGCCTCGGTGATGGCCGAGGAGTAGGGGCCCATCACCACGTCCACCTTGTCCTCCGTGATGAGCTTCTCGTAGAGCCGCACCCCGGTCGGAGGCATGGACTGGTCGTCGTAGAACACGAACTCGACCTTGCGGCCGAGCACCCCGCCCTTGTCGTTCATTTCCTGGGCGCAGAGCTCGTAGCCTTCCTTCTGGTAGGTCCCGGGCTTGGCGTAGGTGCCGGTGAGGGACATCGAGGCGCCGATCTTGATCGGAGTCTGGGCGGCAGCGGGCCATGCCAGGGCCAGCACGGCGGCGGCCGTGAGCAGAGCGGTTGCGCTCACGGGTCTCTTCATCATGGTGATCCTCCTCCGGGGGGAATTGGGCTTACTTTTAGCAAGCTTACACCCCCGCTGTCAAGCGCGCGGCGGCGCGCGCCGGCATGGCCGCTACTCGAAGTTCCGGAGGAGCACGAACGGCCGACCTCCCACCGTGGCGGAGGCGACCAGGCGCCACGACGGATCCGCCTCGGCGCGCACCGACGTCCACCGCTCCTCGCGGAGCAGGAGGGCGCGGCGATCGGCCGAGCGCGCCACCATCGCTCTCAACTGATCGGGCCGGCGCAGCTCGCGGATCGGACGGCGCAGGTAGAAATCGAAGGCGAGGTTGGCGTCCGGGTAGGCGACCACCAGATGCGCCACCGGCCGTTCCTTGCGCACGCGCTCGGCGAAGCTCCGCACGCCGTACCACTCGGCGTAGCGCTCGGGATAGCCGACGCCCTCGAGCGCGAGCACGGCGATCACCGCCGCCGCCCAGCACGTGGCCATCGCGAAGCCACCTGCACGGCGCCACGCCACCCAGACTCCGGCGAGGGCGCCGGCGAGGAGCAGACCTGCCATCAGGCCGCGCTCGACGCCGCCGGCAGGCAGGTACAGCCAGTCGCCGCCCTTGTCGCTCATGTGCGGGGGCGCCCACATGACGGCGAGGGCGGCGACGAGCGCCACAACCAGGAAGATGGCGGCAAGCACGGGAAGCCGGCGCAGGGCGCGGCCGCCCGCCTTGGGCGCGCGCACGAAGAACTCGCCGAAGAGCAGAGCGAGCAGGGGGAGCACGGGGAGGAAGTAGCGGGAGCGCTGCGCCGCGGAGATGGCCACCGCCGCCGCGTAGACCGCCGACCACGTGAGCAAGCGCCGCCGATCACGGTCGGGCCGCGCGACCCACCACCAGTGCGCCATCAGCGGCAGCACCAGTGCCCACGGCAGGAAGCCCGCCAGGTACGCGCCGAAGGCGGCGAGGCGCGAATCGCCGTGAAGCCGGAAGTACCAGGCGAGATAGTCGGTGACGAGCACCGACTGGGTGTAGCTCTTCTCCGTCTGCATGAGGTAGGGCACGAGCCACGGCAGCGTCGAGAGCGCGACAAGACCCATTCCCCACGGCAGCCGGAGCGCCCGCAGCCCGGCGCGTCCATCGATCACGGCGCTCGTGATCACCGCGGCGAGCAAGGCGAGCAGGGCCGCCGGGCCCTTGGTGGACAGGGCGCCCGCGACGCAGAGGTAGAACCCCAGCCAGGCAAACCGCGCCGGCGCGGGCGGCACCATGCGCAAGTAGAAGTAGAGCGCCCACACCAGCCACGCCGTGAGCATCATGTCGGTCAGGACCTGATGCGCCATGAAGAAGTAGAAGGGCATGGTGGCGAGCACGGCGGCGGCGGCGAAGCCGGTCGCGAATCCCCAGAGCCGGCGGCCGATGGCGAACACCCCGAGCACGCCGGCCAGCGCGGCGGCGACGGAGACGAGGGGGGCGGAGACGTCCGACACGCGACCGCTCGGCAGCGAGATCAGCGCCACCGTCCAGAAGAACAGCGGTGGCTTGTTGAGATACACCTCGTCGCGCACGCGGGGCAGGAACCAGCGGCCGTGCTCGGCGACGTCGCGGGCGAGGATGGCGTAGCGCACCTCGTCCTGGTTGTAGAGGGGACGGCGGCCCACGGGAAGCACGAACACCACCGCGGCCACGAGCACGAGGGCGGCGACGGCGAGGGTGCGGCGTCCCAGCACTCAGAGCACCCCGGCGTGCCGCGCCCGTTCGAGGAGCTTGCGCGCCCGTGTCAGATGCGGCATGTCCATCATCTGTCCCTTCCAGGCGAAGGCTCCCGCCCCTCGGCGCGCGTGCTCTTCGAAGGCGGAGATCAGCGTCGCAGCCTCCTCGGCCTCGGCGCGGGACGGTGTGAACACGGAGTTTATCACCTCGATCTGCACGGGATGGATCGATATCTTCCCCGTGAACCCCATCGCCACGCCTTCCTCACACTCACGGCGCAGCCCCGCGAGGTCATGGATGTCGGTGTACACGGTGTCGAGCGCCTCCACCCCCGCGGCGGCGGCCGACACCGCGCACATCACCCGCGCATGGCGCGGAATGTCGAGGTAGCGGCCCTCGGCGTCGCGCACCCGAGGCAGCCCCATCGCGGCGGAGAGGTCCTCGACGCCCCATGACACCACCGCGATGCGGGGGCTCGCCGCGGCGACCTCTCGAATATTGAGGAGGCCTTCCGGCGTCTCGGTGGCGATGAGGGTGAGGCGCGTGGAGCCGTGGGGCAGGCCGTGCCGCTGCTCGAGCTTGTCGAGGATCTGAGCGATGCGCCGGATGTCGCCCGCGTGCCGAGGCTTCGGCACCACGTAGCCGTCGGGCCGGCCCGCGATGGTCTCCTCGAGATCCCGCTCCCCGTGGTCGGAGAAGATCGGGTTCATCCGCACCCAGCGCTCCCGGCCGCCGAAGTCGAGCTGCTCGAGCCAGCCGCGCACGATGGGCCGGGTGGCCGCCTTCCGCTCCGGGGCCACCGCGTCCTCCAGGTCGAGGATGAGCCCGTCGGCGGGGCCGGTGATGGCCTTGGCGATCATGCGCTCGTTGCCGCCGGGCACGAAGTGCAGCGACCGCCGGAGGCGAGCGGCCATCAGGCCCCCCGGCGCCGCATCATCGCGGCGCGCCGGCAGCGCATCACGAGATCGCCGTGCTGGTTCTTGGCGCGATGCTCGAAGATGACGATCCCCCACTCCGGGCGCGAGCGCGACTCGCGCTTCTCCACCACCTCGGTCTCCGAGTAGATCGTGTCGCCGTGGAACACCGGCTTGGGGAACTCGACCTTCTCGAAGCCCAGATTGCCCACCGTGGTGCCGAGCGTGGTCTCGCCCACTGAGAGGCCGACCGCCACCCCCAAGGTAAACAAGCTGTTGACCAGCGGCTTGCCGAACTCGGCCTTCTGCGCGGCGTGAAAGTCCACGTGCAGGGGCTGCGGGTTCATGGTGAGGCAGGAAAACCAGATGTTGTCCGCCTCGGTGACGGTGCGGCCGGGCTGATGCTGGAACACCTGCCCCGGAGACAGTTCCTCGAAGAGCTTGCCGGCCATGGGTCCTCTCCTTCGGGTGAAAAGAGCGGGCGAACGTGGATCAGCGGGGGGCGGGACGGACGAGGGCGGCGGCCAGCTCGGCGCGTACCTCGTCACTGCGCGCCACCCGGCCGAGCAGCCGCGCGAAGTTCTCGCAGGTGGCCTCGTGCAGACGCGCGCTCGCCGCGCCGCAGCCGTCCTCCACGAGCAGGGCCTGGAAGCCGCGGTCGGCGGCGTCGCGCGCGGTGCCCTCCACGCACGAGTTGGTGGACACGCCGGTGAAGCAGAGCTGGTCCACGCCCCAGGCCCGCATGAGGCGCTCGAAGCCCGAGGAGTGGAACGCGCTCATGGTGGTCTTGTTGAGCACGGGCTCGCCGGCCGCCGGCGCGAGGTCGTCCAGGATCTCGTGCTCGCGGCGGCCCGCGGTATTCCCGATCTGCTCGGCGAAGGGGCGCATGTGCGGCAGGAGATCGCTGAAGTCCGGCATCTCGGAGCCCACGGTGAGGTAGACGACGCGGAGGCCGCGCTCGCGGAAGAAGGCGAGCAGCGCCTGGATGGTCGGCACCACCACGGTTTCGATCCGCTCGAAGCGGTAGGCGCCGGAGGTTTCCTGTTCGCGGTCCTTGAGGAGGCGGCCCAGCCCCTCGCGCCGCGAGGCGCTCGCGTACTGCATGTCGACCACGACCAAGGCCGTGCGGGCGGGGTCGAGCGTCCAGGGGGGATTGAACTGACGCGCATAGTCTGGCGAGCCGCCGCCGGAGGCGAGGCGAGCGGATACATGATCAGGACGTGGGGTCTCGGTCATGGCGGGCCCCATGTTACCCCAGGCGCGGGGACGGCGGGGCGGGGCCCGTATGGCCGGATTCGTCATGGCTTTGGCGTTGCAGCCACAGCGCCTCGGGGCGCATCCTCGGGGGCATGCGACAGGTCACGGTGCTCGCGTTCCCCCGGGTCCAGCCGCTCGACGTCACCGGGCCGGTGGAGGTGTTCTCGATCGCGAGCCGTCTCGCGCGACAGGCCGACCAGCGTTATCAGATCGAGGTGGTCGCCCCGACGGCGGGGGCCGTTCGCACCTGGAGCGGCCTCGGGCTCGTGGTGGATCGCGACCTCGCGCACGCCACGCGGCCCGTCGACACGCTGGTCGTGGCGGGTGGGCCCGGCGTCCACGAGGCCGCGCAGGATCGGACCGTCGTCGGCTGGATACGCCGCGTCGCACGGCGCGCGCGCCGGGTGGCCTCGGTGTGCACCGGCGCGTTCCTGCTCGCGGAGGCCGGCCTCCTCGACGGCCGGCGCGCCACCACGCACTGGTCGGCCTGCGACGAGCTGGCCCGCCGTTATCCCCGCGTCCGCGTGGAGAAGGACCCGATCTTCGTCCGCGACGGCGCCATCTCCACCTCGGCGGGCGTGACCGCGGGCATCGACCTCGCCCTGGATCTGGTGGACGAAGACCTCGGGCGAGCAATAGCCCTCGAAGTCGCGCGGTGGCTCGTGCTGTTCCTCCGCCGGCCGGGCGGCCAGTCGCAATTCAGCGCCCAGCTCGGGAGCCAGCTCGCCGAGCGCGACGCCCTTCGCGAGCTCCAGGGTTTCATCGCCGACCATCCCGCCGAGAACCTGTCGGTGCCGTCGCTGGCTCGGCGCGCGGGGATGAGCACGCGCAACTTCGCCCGCGCGTTTCGGCGCGACCTGTCGTTGACCCCCGCAGTCTACGTGGAACGCACCCGGGTGGAGGCCGCGCGACGCCAGCTCGAGTCCAGTAGCGCCGGGTTGGCCCAGATCGCGCGCGACACGGGCTTCGGCACCATCGAGACCATGCACCGGGCGTTCCGCCGCACGCTGCGCGTCACCCCGGGGCACTACCGCGCCCACTTCCGCGGCGCTCGTGAGGCGTGAGCCCATGAAGATCGCAGTGCTGCTCTTCGACGGCATGACCGCGCTGGACGCCATCGGGCCGTTGCAGGTGCTCTCCGCGCTGCCGGGCGCCGAGGTGTTCCCCGTCGCCAGCGCGCCCGGGCCCAAGCGCACGGACGCCGGCGTCGCCCTGCTCGCCGAGCACCCCGTCGCGGCGGTGCCGCGCCCGGACATCGTCCTCGTGCCAGGCGGAATGAACATGCGGCCCGTGATGGCGGACCCGCTGGTGATGGAGTGGCTGACGAGCGCCCACGCCACGACAGCCTGGACCACATCGGTGTGCACGGGCGCCCTCCTGCTCGGCGCGGCCGGGCTATTGCGAGGCCTTCGCGCCACCACGCACTGGGCGGCCCTCGGCGCGCTTCGCGCGTTCGGCGCTGAGCCGATTGAGGAGCGTATGGTCCGTGACGGCAAGGTCATCACCGGCGCGGGCGTGTCGGCCGGCATCGACATGGCCCTGCGTCTCGCCGCGCTCGTGGCGGGCGAGTCGGTGGCGCAGACCATTCAGCTCATGATCGAATACGATCCCAACCCACCGTTTCGTGCGGGCTCGCCGGCCACCGCCCCGGCCGAGGCGATGGACCGGGCGATGCGCCGGTTCGCGCGCGCGTCGGGCGCGGCCGCCTGAGTCGACAATGAGGAGACAGGAATCATGACCCAGCTACCCGCAATCAAGCGCGTCGCGGTGGTGCTCTTCGACGGCTTCACCGTGCTGGATGTGTACGGCCCCGTGCAGGCCTTCGGCGCCACGCGGGTGATCCAGCCGGATGGCACGCCGTACCGCTTCTTCCACGTCTTCACGGTTGCCGAGCGCACGGGGCCGATCAAGAGCGGCGAGGGTCCGTCCACCCACGCGGACTACGCCTTCGACGACGTGCCCGACTTCGACATCCTGGTCGTGCCCGGCGGCTTCGGCACGCGCACCGCGGTGAACGACGGGGCGTTCCTCGCCAAGCTGGGCGCGATCAGCCGCCGCGCCCCCATCACCACCACGGTGTGCACGGGCTCGGCGCTGCTCGCGCGCACCGGGCTCATGAACGACCGCCCCGCCACCAGCAACAAGATCTCCTGGGACTGGGTGCTCTCCCAGGGGCCGAAAGTGCTCTGGCGCCGCAAGGCCCGCTGGGTCGACGACGGCGACCTCGTCACCTCCTCCGGTGTGTCCGCCGGCATCGACATGACACTGGCACTCATCGCAAGACTGCACGGTCGAGACACCGCGCTTGCTGCCGCCCGAAACATGGAATACGTCTGGCACGACAAGGAAGACGACGACCCGTTCGCTTAGCGTGAGCGGGAGCCGGCGGACGCGTGCCCTTGTGGTCCGGCGACCCCGCGCCCGCCCGCCGCCGCCGCGGGCGCTAAGTCACGAGAGCGGCTACACCGCGGGTCTGGCCAGGACCACATTGTCGATCTTGCGGGTGAGCAGGCGACCGTCGCTCGTCGAGCCGAGCAGTTTGCCCCGCTCGGCGATGACCTTGCCGCGCAGGATGGTCAGCACCGGCCAGCCGGTGATCTGCCAGCCCTCCCAGGGGCTGTAGTCCGACACGTGGAAGTCGTCCTTGGCGAGGGTCTTCCGGATCGTCGGGTCGATGAAGACGATGTCCGCGTCGCTGCCCGGAGCCAGCACGCCCTTCTTCGGATAGAGGCCCATGATCCGCGCGGCATTGGTGGCGGTGATGTCGGCGAAGCGCTTGAGGGTCATGCCGCGCTTGCCCACCCCTTCGGTCCACGCGATGCCCAGGCGCGCCTCCGCGCCGAGATTGCCGCCCGTCACGTCCTCGATGGTCTTGCCCTTGAGCTTGAGCTCGAGGTTGGTGGGGTATTCGTCGGTCGCCAGCGTGGACACCGCGTCGTTGACGAGCCCGTCCCACAGCGCCTGCTGGTCCTCGGGGAACTTCAGCGACGGATACGTGTGCGAGCAGAAGCCCCGCGGGGTCTTGTAATACTCGGCGTTGAAGCAGGCGTACTGGTGGAGCGTCTCCGCGTAGATGGGCAGGCCGGCCGCGCGCGCCTCCGCGACGGCGTCCACGCCTTCCTTGGCCGAGGCGTGGACGAAGTAGACGCCCGCGCCGGCCGCGCGCGCCAGCGCGATCGTGCGGCGGAAGGCGAGCTGCTCCGAGAGCTTGGTGTGGACGAGGTGGAGGTTCGTCCCCTCCATGTGCTTCTCCTCGCGGAAGCGCTCGTAGTTGAACTGCACGAGGTCCTCGTCCTCTCCGTGCACCACCATCAAGCCGCCGGCGGGCGCCACCTTCTCCATGGCGTGGTAGATGCGGCCGAAGTCGATGCGATTGCCCGCGCGCTTGGGGTGCGGGGGCAGCACGTTGGTGGTGAAGACCTTGAACGACGGGAAGCCCTGCTGTATCGCCTCGGGAATCTGCTCGAAGATGCGCAGCGGCAGCGCGCCGGCCAGCGTGATGTGGAAGGTGTAATCCACGTGGGAGTTGCTCTTCCACCGCGCGGCCCGCCGCTCCACCACGGGCATCACGTCGCCCACGTCCGGGCGTACGTAGGCGAAGTCGATGTGCGTGGTGGTGCCGCCGCACGCCATGCCCTTGGTGTCCTCCTCGGGTCCCAGCGTCTCCGACGGCTCCTCGGGGTGCGACATGATCGAGTGCGCGAGATGCGCGTGGGGCTCCACCCCGCCCGGGGTAACGATCTTGCCGGTGGCGTCGATGACGCGCGCGGAGCCGGCCGGCAGCGTGCCGGGGGCGGCGATGGCGGAAATGCGCTCCCCCTCCACGCCGATGTCCCAGAGGCCCACGCCCTGGGGAGTGATGACCTGCCCGCCGCGAATCACGAGATCGAGTGCCATGACGTGTCCTCCTCGCGAGAGACGCTACATGCCGAGATAGGCGCGCTTGACGTGCTCGTTGCCGAGCAGGTCGCGGCCGCTCCCCTCCAGCACCACCCGGCCATTTTCCAGGACATAGCCGCGCCGGGCCAGTCCGAGCGCTTGCCGGGTATTCTGCTCCACCAGGAGCACGGTGGTGCCCGCGCGATTGATGGCGGCGATGGTGCGGAAGATCTCCTGCACCACCAGCGGCGCCAGCCCCAGCGACGGCTCGTCGAGCATCAGCAGGCGCGGGCGCGCCATGAGCGCGCGGGCGATGGCGAGCATCTGCTGCTGGCCGCCGGACATCGTCCCCGCGGCCTGGCGCGCGCGCTCGCTCAGGATCGGGAACAGCGAGAAGACCTCGGCGAGGCTCTCCGCGCGATGCGATCGGGCGCGGCGCGCGTACGAGCCGAGCTCGAGATTCTCCCGGACGGACAGGCTGGGAAAGATCTTGCGGCCCTCCGGCACCTGCACCACGCCCCCCGCGACCACGTGGTGGCTCGGAAGCCGGTCGATGCGCCGGCCTTCAAACGTTATCTCACCCGCGCGCGGACGAAGGAGGCCGGAGATGGTCCGCAGCATGGTGGTCTTCCCCGCGCCGTTCGCCCCCACCACGGTGAGGATCTCGCCTTCTTCGATAGCGAGCGACACCCCGCGCAGCGCGGGCAGGTCGCCGTAGGCCACGTCCACGCCTCGTAGCTCGAGGAGGCTCACGCCGCGCCATCCTCCTCACCGAGATACGCCTCGATGACGCGGCGGTCCCGGGCCACCGCGGCGGGTGGTCCCTCCGCGATGTTCTCCCCGTGGTGCAACACCACGAGGCGATGCGAGAGCGTCATCACCGCGCGCATCACGTGCTCGATGATCAGGAGCGTGATGCCCCGGCCGTGAATGGCGCGGATCAGCCCGACCATGGCCTCGATCTCCGTCGGGTTGAGGCCGGACATCACCTCGTCGAGGAGAAGAAGATCGGGCCCGGTGGCGAGGCCCCGGGCCATCTCCAGCCGCTTGCGGTCGGACAGCGTGAGCTCGCGCGCGGGAACGGACCGCTTGCCTCCCAACCCGACGAGGTCGAGGATCTCCTCCGCGTGCCGGCGCGCCGCGGCGGTGTCCCGCTCGCGGTTGAATGCGCCCACCATGACGTTCTCCACCGCGGTGAGACCGGCGAAGGGCTGCACGAGCTGAAACGTGCGCGCGAGGCCGCGGCGGCAGATGGCGTGCGGCTTGAGGCCCACGATCGACGCATCCTTGAAGCGGATGGTTCCCGTGGTGGGACGGTGATAGCCGGCCACCAGGTGGAACACCGTGGTCTTCCCCGCGCCGTTGGGGCCGATGAGGCCCACGATTTCGCCGGGCTCGATGGCAAGGTCGAGGCCGGTCACGGCGGTGAGACCGCCGAAGCGCTTGCCCAGCCCGCGCAGCTCGAGCAGGCTCATCGCGCAGACCGGCGCACGGCCCGCCGCCAGCCCATCAGTCCTTGGGGCAGGAAGGAGATCACGAGCACGAGGATCAGTCCGTAGAGCATGATGTCCGCGCCCGCGCGGCCGCGCAGCATCGCACGCGTCAGCTCGGAGATCGGCGTGAGCACGAAAGAGCCCAGGAGCGGTCCCAACACGGTGCCGGCGCCGCCCACGATGGCGGGGAGCAGGCCCTGGATGGAGATGGCGGGGCCGAACGTGATGGTGGGGTCGATGTAGGCGAAGTACTGGGCGTAGAAGGTGCCGCCGAGCGCGGTGAGAAACGAGGACAGGGCCATCGCCGCGAGCTTGCTGCCGAGCGCGTTGACCCCGGCCGCCTCCGCGGCGTCCTCGTTCTCCCGCACCGCGATCAGCGCGTACCCGAGCCGCCCCCGCGCGACCGCGCCGGTGATCAGGAGCGCGAGGCCGGTCATCGCGAGGATCACGTAGTAGTACGGGAGCTTGCCCCCGAAGACGAAGAGCAAGGGGGCGGGAGTCCCGGTGGGGACCACGAGGCCGAGGGACGCGCCCACCGCCTTGGCGTTCACCGACACCACGCGCAGCATCTCCGCGAAGGCGAGGGTCACGAGCGAGAAGTATGGCCCGCGGAGCCCGTAGCGGAAGGAGAGATAACCCTCGAAGAGGCCGAAGGCGGCGGCGAGCGCCCCGCCCGCGAGCATGCCGAGCCAGGGCGACACGCCGGCGCGGAGGAGGAGCAGCGTGGAGGTGTAGGCGCCGATACCGAAGAAGGCGGCGTGACCGAACGAGAACTGTCCGGCGTAGCCGCCGAGGATATTCCACGCCAGGCCGAGGTAGGCGAAGAACAGGATGCTGATCAGGATCTCGAGGGAGTACTTCGGCAAGAGGGGCGGCGCCGCGACCAGCGCCGCGGCGGCGAGCGCGCCCAGCGCCCTACCGGCCACGGGCGCCTCCAAAGAGGCCTTCCGGCCGGAAGAGGAGGACCAGGACGAAGATCACGAACACCACGAGCTGCTTGAGCGAGCCGGGCAGGAGCGCGGCCCCCAGGGACTCGGCCAGGCCCACGATGAGCCCGCCCAGGAGCGCGCCGATGAAGTTCCCCATGCCGCCCAGCACCACCACCACGAAGGCCATGAGGTTGAACGACTCGCCCACGTCGGGGGCGATGTAGAAGAACGGGGTGATGAGCGCCCCCGCCACCGCCACGCACGCCGAGCCGATGCCAAAGGCGACGGAGCGGATACGCGCCACGTCGATGCCGACCAGCATGGCCCCCTCGCGCTCTTCGGCCAGCGCGCGGATGGCCTTGCCGACGTCGGTGCGGCGAAGGAACACGAAGAGCGCCAGCGCGATGAGCACCGCGCCGCCCGCCGCGACCAGCCGCGACACCTCGACCAGCGCGTCCCCGATCACGAAGGAGGCATTGGCGTAGGGGACGCGGAGCGTCCGGAAGTCGCCCTGCCAGAGGACGAGGGCGAGATTTTCCAGGAAGAGCGCGAGGCCCAGCGTGAGCAGGAGCTGATTGTGCTCGGCGGCCTGGCGGTTGGGCTCGATGACGAGCCGCTGAATGCCCATGCCGAGCACGAAGAAAGCGGGCGCGGTCAGCAGCACGGAGAGGTAGGGATCCACCCCCAGCCAGACCCAGAGCCAGTACGACGCGTACATCCCCAGCATCATCACCGCGCCGTGCGCGAAGTTGATGATGCGCAGGACGCCGAAGATCAGGGTGAGCCCGCTCGCCACGAGCCCGTACACGCCGCCGAGTAAGAGCCCGCTGACGACGGCCTGGAGGAGGAGCCCGCTCAATGCCCGCGCTCGGCGGGTCTTATCCCTTCCACTTGGGCACGGGGAACACCGGCTTGGCCTCGGCGTAGCGCGCCGGCCCCACCACCGTCGGCCGCCCGTTCTGCACCTGCAGCAGCGCCGGCATGGCGTTCGGGTTCTCGCCGGTGTCGTCGAAGCGGATGGCCTCCTGGGTGAGGATGTGGTCGGTTAGATTGGTCTTGGCGATGGCGTCGCGCACCTTGTCGCGATCGACGGACGCCGCGCGCTCCAGCGCGTCCTTCAGGACGAAGGTCACCTGGTAGCCCTGCACGCCATGGTTGGACATGGGTGAGCTGAAGCGCTTCTGATACGCCTCGAACACCGCCCTCGCCCGCGGGCTCTGCGGGTTGTGCCAGTAGTTGCCGTCGAAGATGTGCTCGGTGAGCTCCCGATTCTCGGCGATGAAGCGCGGGTTCGAGTACGCGGCGTTGGCGAGCCCCACCAGCGCGTGCACGCCCACGCGCAGCTTGGCCGCCGTCTCCGCGATGAGCTTGGAGTCGCCGTAGTACCCGCTGATCACGAGGAGGTCGGGGCGCGCCGCCTTCACCTTGGCCAGCTCGGCGGTGAAGTCGGGCGAGCGGAGGTTGTAGGGCACGCGCTGCACCAGCTCGAAGCCCTTGGTCTTGGCGAAGCCCTCCACGTGATTGCCCATCGTGGTGCCGAAGTTGCCGTCCTCGTGCATCATGGCCACGCGCTTGATCGCGACGTTGGCGGCCTTGGCCATCTCCAGCATGTTGTCCACCGTCAAGGTCGCCATGGCCTTGCCGTTGGGCTGCATGCGGAAGGTATAGCGGAGCCCGCCCTCGGTGAGATTGTCGGCGACGGCGGCGAGAAGGAGGAACGGCGTGCGCGCCTTCTCGGTGTCCTGGCGCACGGAGAAGGCGACCAAGCTCGAGAACGGGCCCATCAGCGCGACGACCCCCTGATCGATGAGGCGCTGCGCCTCGGACTTCCCCAGCTCGACCTTGTTCTGCGTGTCGCCGGGGAGCAGCGTCAGCTTGGCGCCCCCCAGGGACTTGATCCCGCCCGCGACGTTGATCTCGTCCACCGCCAGCAGGATCCCGTTCAGCGCGAGCTGGGCCTCGAAAGCGAGCGGGCCCGTCACGGGCAGGATGTAGCCCACCTTCACCGGCACGGGGGACTGGCCGCGCGCCACCGCGGGGAAGCCCGCGGCCGCGGTGGCCGCGCCGAGCGTGCCGAGGAAGCCGCGCCGGGTGATGGAGCCGTTCATCCTGCGCCCTCTGTCGTCGCCCATTGCGAATCCTCCTGGAGAGCTCCCGGGGACTGCTCGCGTTGTGGTCACCGAGGCGAAAAGCGCGGTCAGGCTAGCACCCGACCCGGGGAAGGTCAACGCACGCGGCGCTTCGCAGTATGTCGGGAGGTGCCCACCGTCCTGTGGAGCTCGTTCCTGCTCGTCGTGCTCGCGGAGATGTGCGACAAGACGCAGCTCCTCGCCCCTCACCCTCGCCTCGCGCTATGGGCGGCCGTGGACGGTCCTGGGTGGGCGAGGGGCATGGCCCGCTCGAATTCCCCCGCGCCTGCTGGCGAGATGGGGGACAAGAGGCAGCTGGCAACGGTGGCGCTCGGCGCACGCTTTGGCACAACGCTCGGCATGCTCGCTGCCGATGGACTGCCGTTCTCGGCGGCGCCGTGCTCGCCGGGCGACTACCCATGCATTATCTGCGCTGGTCGGCCGCGGCCCTGTTCTGGCTCTTCGGCCTGCTCGCCTTCGTCTCTGCGTTGCGCGGGGCTAGGGCCACTTGTCCCCACGTTACCCACCGCTTGTGGATGGATTGCCGGCTGGCCCCAGCATATGGTGCCCGTCTGACGGGGCAAGGCTAAAACGTACAATGTTGACAAGGGTTTAAGCTTCAGGTACAGTAGTTCCCAAACGCCACGCCCCGCACAGGCGAGGTTGCCCCTACGGAGGTAGGAGGGCGGAATGATCACGGTTCCCGCGCACCGGGTGAAGCAGTTCGGGGTCGAGTTCTTCCAGGCGTCGTTCTCCGCCAAGGACATCGACCGCCTGGTGAAGTTCGAGGTACTCGGCTACGCCGGCAAAGACGCCCCCGGCCCAAAGGCCAAGCGCGCCAACCGCGCCCGCGTGAACTGGGAAATGCTCGAGAAGCGTATCGGCGAGAGCGAGGCGGCCTATCAGCGCCCGGTGATCCGCCGCAAGATCGACGAGCTGGTCGGCTACTACCGCGACTGCAAGGAGGCGGGGACGCTGCCCGCGATTCCCGGCGCCGTCATCATTACCTCCGAGAAGCGCTTCACCTTCACCCCGATGGCGAGTCAGCACGATCTCGGCCTGCTGCAGATCCCCGAAGAGCATGGGGTCCTTCGCGTGCTGGACGGCCAGCACCGCCTCCTCGCGCTGCACGCCCTGACCCAGGCGGGCGAGAACCTCGGCATCGAGGTGCCCGCCGTGCTCTTCGACCGCCTCGACGCGCGGCAGATCGTGGAGCTCTTCGTCACGATCAACGCCAAGCACACCCGGCTGAACCCGTCGCACATCGTGAGCCTGGCCGGGCGCAAACTCTACCCCGATCCCAACCAGGCCCTCGCCCACGACGTCATCCGCTCGCTCAACGAAGACCAGACCTCGCCGCTGGCCGGCGAGATCAAGATGCTGGGCACCGGCCGCGGGCGCGTGTCCCAGGCGCCGCTCGCGGAGGAGATCGTGGACTTCCTCGAAACGGTGGAGAAGATCGGCGGCGGCGCTCGCACGAGCGAGCTCCGCAAGGAAGCCAAGCGCTTCTTCCTCAACTACATGAAGGCGGTGGCGGGCGTGTTCCCGACCGCGTGGGTGGGGCGCAAGTACTCGATCAAGACCGGTGCCGCGCTCCGCGCCTTCATCCGCGTGGCCCCCGACGTCATGGCGCGCGCCCGCGAGCTCAAGCGCGACGCCTTCGACTACAACGCCATCCGCGAGGCCGTCAAGCCCTGGGGCGAGCGGCTGCGCGATCGCCGCTTCGAGACCGAGGGCGAGTGGAAGACCAAGCTCGCCGGCGGCACCCGCGGCACCGTGGAGGCGCTCACCCGCGAGCTCCGCGAGGCGATGCGGAGCTGACCGCCGGGCATCGCCCGGCTACTCAGCGGCCAGGCGGTAGCCCACCCCCGGCTCGGTGAGGAGATGACGCGGCCGCGCAGGATCCCGCTCGATCTTCCGCCTGAGCTGCGCCATGTAGACGTGGAGATAATGCGGCTGGTCCGAGTACGGCCGCCCCCACACTTCCTTCAAGAGCTGCCGGTGCGTGAGCACCTTGCCCGCGTGCTTCACCAGCGTGGTCAGCAGCCGGTACTCGATAGGGGTGAGATGCACGTGCTCGCCCTTCACCGCGACGCGCCGATGGGCGAGATCCACGTGGAGGTCGCCGGCCTCGTAGGTCTCCTCGTGCACGTCGCGCACCGTGCGCTCGGCGTGACGGAGCAGGACGCGCAGTCGGGCCAGCACCTCGCCGACCCCGAAAGGCTTGCTCACGTAGTCGTCGGCGCCCCCGTCGAGCGCGGCGATCTTGTCGGCTTCCTGACCGCGGGCCGACAGGACCAAAATGGGCACCGCCGTCCACTCGCGCAGCTGGCGGATCACCTCGAGCCCGTCGAGGTCGGGCAGCCCGAGGTCCAGGATGACGAGATCCGGCTGCCGCGTCTCCGCTGCCTGCAACCCCTCCCCGCCCGTCTCCGCCTCGATCAGCCGATAGCCGTGGTCGACGAGTGTCGCACGCAGGAAGCGCCTGATCTCGGGCGCGTCCTCGATGAGGACGACCACGGGACCGGACGTGGTCGCGGCGGGTACCGCGTCAGCGGGCATCGTGGGCGGTCTCGGCAGACGTGTCGCTCACGTCCGGCAGTGCGGGCGACTCGCCGCGGGGGAGCGTGAAGCGAATGGTCGCGCCGCCACCGGGCCGGTTCTCGGCGCTGATCGTACCGCCATGCACCTGCACGATGGCGCGGCAGATCGCGAGACCAAGGCCCACCCCCCGCACGCCGGAGGAGCGCCCGCGATAGAACTTCTCGAAGGCGCGGGTCTCCTCGCCCGGGGCGAAGCCCGGCCCGCGGTCGCTGACCTCCACCACCACCTTGACGCCGACCGCCGAGGCGGCGATGTCGATGGGCGAGCCGGGTGGGGAGTAGCGGGCGGCGTTGTCGAGGAGATTGAGGAAGACCTGCTCCATCAGGAGTGCGTCGATGGGCACGAGCGGAAGATCGGGGGGCAGGCTCACGTGCACGATTCGATCGCGCAGCAGCGCGTCCAGGCGCTGCAGCGCCGGCCCCACGACGCCGTCGAGGGACTGTGGCTCGGCCTTGATGGTGACGGCGCCGGATTCGAGCCGCGTCATCTCGAGAAGCCCATTGACGAGGCGGTCCAGATGGCTCGCCTCCCCGTGAATCGAGCGGATGAGATCGCGCCGGGTCGTCGCCGACAGGCGGTCGCCTCCCTCGAGAAGGCCGCTCGAGGCGCCGATGATGGTGGCGAGCGGCGTGCGCAGGTCGTGCGAGACCGAGCTGAGGAGCGAATTGCGCATCCGCTCCGTCTCCGCGCGCAGCTCGGCGCTCTGCGCCTCTTTCGCGAGCTGGGCCCGCTCGATGGCCAGCGCGGTCTGGTTGGCGAAGGTCTCGAGCTGATGGAGCGCCTCGGGGCTGTCGAAGGCGTGGTCCTCGGGGGGCAGCATGGCGAGCACGCCCACCGAGCCGCGCGACGCGCGCAGCGGCACGCACAGCACGCGCGCGCCCGGCACCGTCGCAGTGCCCAGCCCCGCCACCTCCTTGTGCTCATGAGCCCACTGCGCGACGCCCACGTCCGCTGCGCTCAGCCCCACCCCCTCGGGCTTCGACCACCGAGGCGACAGATGCCCGGCGTCGTCAGGCAATAGCATGGCGATCTGGCCGGGAAACACCTCGCCGATGTGCCGGAGGGCGGACTCCAGGAGCTCCTCGACGGACCGCAGGCTCGTCAGCTCCCGGCTCATGCCGTAGAGCGCGGCGATGCGCCGCTCGCGCTGCCGCGCCGCCGCCGCCTGGGCGCGGATCCGCACCGTCATGCCGCTCGTCACGAGCGCGACGATCAGCATCACGAAGAACGTCAACAGATGCTCGGTGTCCGACACCGCGAAGGAGAGGTACGGCGGCACGAAGAAGAAATCGAAGGCGAGGACGCTCAGGATCGACGCCGCCACCGTCGGTCCGCGCGACGACCGGGTGGCCACGCCGACCACCCCGAGGAGGTACACCATGACCAGGTTGGACTGGCTGAAGTGGGAGAACATGAGCGAGGCGACCGCGGTGCAGCCCGCGACCGCGGCGACCGCGAGGGCATAGGCGCCCCAGTGCGGCGCGTGGGGGCGCGGCCGCAGGGGCCGCACCGGCGCGGGGGCACCCTCGCCGCTGACCACGTGGATGTCGATCTCGCCGCTCCCCCGCACCAGCGCGTCCACGATCGACCCCAGCACGATGCGCTTCCACAGCGGCCGGGCCGGCTTGCCGATCACGACCTTGCTCACATTGCGCTCGCGCGCGTAGGCGAGGATCTCCTCGCTCATCGTCGGCCCGCTGAGCGTCACCGTCTCCGCGCCCAGCGACTCGGCGAGGCGCAGGGTCTGGATCACGCGGTCGCGGTCGGCCTGGGGCAGGCGGGCATGCGCGGGCGTCTCGACGTACGCTACGATCCACTCGGCGCCCAGGCGGTGGGCCAGACGATGACCGGCTCGCACGAGCTGTGGCGAGAACGGGCTCGGGCTCACGCACACGAGGATGCGCTCAGCCACCGGCCAGGTCTTGCCGATGGCGTGGTCGCGCCGGTAGGCCTGCATCTGATCGTCCACGCGCTCGGCGGTGTGGCGCAGGGCGAGCTCGCGCAGGGCGATCAAGTTGCCCTTGCGGAAGAAGTTCTTGACGGCTTCCCGCGCCTGCTCGGGGATGTAGACCTTGCCTTCCGCAAGCCGCTCGAGCAGCTCGTCGGGCGGGAGGTCGACCAGCTCGATCTCGTCGGCCCGCTCCAGCACCGAGTCCGGCACGGTCTCCCGCACGGCCACGCCGGTGATCTTCGCCACCACATCGTTCAGGCTCTCCACATGCTGGACGTTGAGGGTGGTATAGACGCTGATGCCGGCGTCGAGCAGCTCCAGCACGTCCTGCCAGCGCTTGCGATGGCGGGAGCCCTCGACGTTGGTGTGGGCGAGCTCGTCCACGAGGATGACGGCGGGACGTTGGGCCACCGCCGCGTCGAGATCGAGCTCCTTGAGGGTCGCCCCGCGATATTCGACCAGGCGAGACGGCAGGACGGGGAGGCCCTCGAGGAGCGCCGCCGTCTCGGCGCGGCCGTGTGTCTCGACGACGCCGACGAGGACGTCGACGCCGTCGGCGCGGAGCGCCCGCGCCGCCTCGAGCATCGCGTAGGTCTTCCCGACGCCCGCCGCCGCGCCGAAGAATAGCTTCAGGCGCCCCTGATGCTTCCGGGCCTCCTCCTCCTTCGCGCGGACGAGGAGCGAGTCGGGGTCAGGCCGATGCTCGCCCATGCGCCCCCGAGAGACGGAGCCCGAGTATCGCCATGGCGATGGAGAACGTGCGCCACTGGTCGAGGTCGAGGCCGCGCGGATCGCCTTCCCACATGTCCAGGCTCATCGGCCCCTGCTCGGTCGCGAGCCGGATGCGGCCGCCGCGCTCGGGCACCCGGAGCCCGCGCGAGCCGAACCGGTGACGGCCCTCGCGCACGGGCAGGAAGGAGTCGAAGGCGAGCTCCACCGGCGAGCCCTCCGAGGGCGTGCCCTCCGACGGCGCGGCGGCGAGGACACGGTCGCGGTCGTCACGCAGGATCACCGCCTGGAATCCGAACGCCGTCCGAAGGTCCGCGAGGATCTCACCGAGATCGACGCCCGCCTGCACCTGGCCGACGAGGCGTCGCAGCAAGCCCAGCTCCTGTGACGCGCGCGCGGAGGCCTCCCAGAAGCGCGCGCGCCGCCGCCCGAACGCGGCGGCGATGAGGCCGCAGCCGGCCAGCGCCACGAAGGCGAACACGTCCTCGGGCGAGTCGATGGTGAGCGAGAGGTACGGCACGGTGAGGAAGAAATTCAGGCTCAACGCGGCCATGACGGCGGTGCCCACCGCGGCGAGGCGCCCGCCCAGCTCGGCCACCACGATCGTGTAGGCGAGGAACACGAAGGCGAGGTTGGAGGCCGAGGTCAAGCTCCGAAACGGAATCAGCACGATACCCAGTGCGACCGCCCCCAGGGCCCCCACCGGGATCCAGACTGCCAGCCGTTCTGCCCGTTCCATGACGACCGTCCTTTCAGCGTCTTCAGTCTACTTGCCGTCCAGCGCGAGGTTCAAGGCGAGCACGTTCACGCGCGGCTCGCCCAGGATTCCGAAGGTGCGGCCTTCGGTGTGCTGCGCCACGAGCGCTTGCACCGCGCCGGGATCGAGCGTGCGCGCCTTCGCCACGCGGGGCACCTGGTAGAGCGCGGCCGCGGGGCTGATGTGCGGATCGAGCCCGCTGCCCGACGCCGTCACCAGGTCCACCGGCACCGGGGCCGTGTTGCCAGGATCGGCGGCGCGCAGGGCGTCGACGCGGCCTTTCACCGCCTCGAGCAGGGCGGGATTGGTTGGCCCCAGGTTCGAGCCGGACGACGCGGCCGCGTTGTAGGGAGACGGCGCCGTCGCCGAGGGCCGCCCCCAGAAGTACTTCGGATCGTCGAACGGCTGCCCGATCAGGGCCGAGCCCACGACCTGGCCATCCCGGGTGATCAGGCTCCCGTTGGCCTGGAACGGGAACGCCGCTTGGGCGACGGCGGTGACAAGCGCCGGGTACGCGAGACCAGTCACCACGGAGAGCACCGCCAGCAGGACGAGGGCCGGGCGTACCTGCGCGACCATGTCGGGCTTCCTCTACACCAGCCGCAGCGCGACCAGAATCATGTCGATGATCTTGATGCCGGGGAACGGGATGATGATGCCGCCGATGCCGTAGATCCAGACATGACGCCGCAGCACCGCGGCAGCGCCGAGCGGCCGGTAGCGCACACCCTTCAGCGCCAGCGGGATCAAGGCGAGGATGATGAGGGCATTGAAGATGACGGCGGAGAGGATGGCGCTCTCCGCCGTGGCCAGATGCATCACGTTGAGGGCGCCGAGCAGCGGATAAGTCGAGGCGAAGGCGGCCGGGATGATCGCGAAGTACTTGGCCACGTCGTTGGCGATGCTGAACGTGGTCAGGGCGCCGCGCGTCATCAGCATCTGCTTGCCGGTCTCGACCACCTCGAGCAGCTTGGTGGGATTGGAGTCGAGGTCGATCATGTTCCCGGCTTCCTTGGCGGCCTGGGTGCCGGA
>DATJFY010000123.1:0-12008 GCA_035495415.1 Verrucomicrobiia bacterium | reverse complement strand
GCGGTCCGCGTCGCGGGAGTCTGAGCTTCCGAAGGCCGCATGGAGAAGCGCGAGCGCCAGGCACACCTCGCCACCGCGATGACGATGTTTGGCGCGGTGGGGATGACGTACTGGCAGAGCGGGCGGAGGCGGAACCGGAATCGCAGAGACCGCGGGGGATCGGATCGCCCTTTCTCCGGGGATAGCAACTTCACGGCACCCAGGCTTCACCCAGGAATTACCCAGGAAGTTGCTTCCAACGAGAGCTCAGAGCGCCAAAGGCGTCTACGTGACAAGTGATAATTTTCGACTGAATGACGTGGGGGTTTGCGGCCGCGGCTTGGGTCGAATCCGTGCGTTGGGTCGAGCAACCCAATTATCGACTGTCGCCGACCCCGCCTGGCCCACGGCCTTTGAGGGAACATTGCGCTCATAACCCACTGTACTGGGTTCGAAGCCATCGACGCGACCAAGCAAAATCACGCTGTTACGAGGGGCCACTGGGTTTCTAATCCAAAGCTTTCCTGGCGGAATCTTTCCCCAAAACGCCGTTCGTTGACGGCGGCCCTCCAGCGGGCTACCTTCGTCCTGCCCTGACGCCCGGCCCGATTCATTTGGAGGCTCGGCATGAAGTGCCCTCGGTGTCAGCATGACAATCCATCGGCAGCCAAGTTCTGCCTGAAGTGTGGGGCCCCGCTTGACGCTGCCGCTGCCACTGTCGGCTTCCACGTAGAACTGCAGGCCGACAATGAGCGGCTGAGACGCTCGCTGGGCGAGGCGTCGGATCAGCAGGCGGCCACCGCCGAAATCCTTCGCATGATTTCCAGCTCGCCCACCGACGCTCAGCCGGTGTTCGAGGCCATCGCGGCCACTGCGCTCCGGCTCTGCGACGCCAAGTTGTGTACCGTCTTCCGGTTCGACGGCAAGCTGATCCATCTCGTGGCTCTTCATCAGGTGTCGTCGGAAGGTGCCGCCGCCTATCGTGAGGCGTATCCGGCGCGCCCAGGCCGGGCTGGCGGTACCCATCGCGCCGTCCTGACCGGCAGCATCGTCCACATCCGCGATATACGCGAAGATCCGGAATACGAGCTCGAGGCTCTCGCACGTGCCAACGACTTCGGATGCGTATTGTCGGTGCCCATGCTCCAAGACGGACTTGCGATTGGAGCGATCACGGTAGGTCGGGAAGTGGGAAGAGCGTTCTCAGATCAACAGATACAGTTGTTGAAGACCTTCGCCGACCAGGCCGTCATTGCCATCAAGAATGTGCGGTTGTTTACCGAGCTGCAGGAGAAGAACCGCGCGCTTACGGCAGCACACGCCCAGGCGACCGAAGCACTGGAGCGGCAGACGGCGACTGCGGAGATTCTCCGGGTCATTAGTGGCTCGCCCACCGATCTCGGTCCGGTCTTTGAGGCCATCCTGGCCAACGCGTGCCGGCTCTGCGGCGCGAATCTGGCTGCGCTGTGGCGAGTGTCGGGGGAAGAACTCATCGGGACCGCCATCCACAACGCTTCCTCGGAGTTCGTGGATCACATGAAACGCAACCCCCTGACACCTGACAGGAAGGGCCCAACGCGGCTGGCGGCACTAGAGCGACGGACGGTCCATGTAGCTGATATGACGATTGAGCCCGGCTTTTCTCCAGTCTCGCTGCATTTTGAGAAGGCGCGGACGGTCCTCTCCGTGCCGCTCCTGCGCGACAGCGTGCTCGTCGGGGTCTTGAGCATGTGGCGGCGGGAGGTTCGGCCTTTCACCGAACAACAGGTCGCGCTGGTTCAGACGTTCGCTGACCAGGCCGTTATCGCCATCGAGAATGTGCGCCTGTTTACAGAGCTGCAAGCGCGCACGATGGAGCTGACGCGCTCGGTGGGTGAGCTTCGGGCCCTCGGCGAAGTGGGTCAGTCGATCAGTTCCACTTTGGATCTGCGGACCGTGCTGAGCACGATCGTGACGCGAGCCACGCATCTCTCGGGCACCGACGCCGGTGTCATCTATGAGTACGACGAGCAACGCGAGATTTTCGTACCACGAGCCACCGAGCAGCTCGAGGCTGACATCGTAGAGACGATGCTTGCGACGCCAGTCCGAAAAGGGGAAGGCGCGACCGGGCGGCTCGCGCAGGTACACGAGCCGAACCAAGTCCCCGACATATTGACAGCGCCTGCCGAGAGCCGGGTGCGTGGCGCTCTCGTGCGCGCCGGATATCGGGCTTTGCTTGCTGTGCCTCTTGTGCGCGAGGATCACCTGCTCGGCGGCCTGACCGTGATCCGCAAGGTCGCCGGGGCTTTTCCGCCTGCGGTCATCGAACTTCTGCGGACGTTTGCGACCCAATCCGCCCTGGCGATTCAGAACGCCCGTTTGTTCCTGGAGATCGAGCACAAGAGCCGCCAGCTCGAAGTCGCCAGCCAGCATAAATCGGAGTTCCTCGCCAACATGTCGCATGAGCTGCGGACGCCCCTGAACGCCATCATCGGCTTTTCCGAGGTCCTGAGCGAACGGATGTTCGGTGAGCTGAACGAGAAGCAGGAAGAGTACTTGAAAGACATCTACGCCTCCGGGCAGCACCTCCTATCGCTCATCAACGACATCCTCGATCTCTCGAAGATCGAGGCGGGTAAGATGGATCTGGAAGTATCGGACTTCGATCTCCCCGCTACGATCGACAACGCGCTGATGCTGGTTCGCGAGCGGGCGGCGCGCAGGGACATCGAGCTGCAGAGGGCCGTCGATGAGCGGCTCGGGCAGATCCAGGGTGACGAGCGAAAGATCCGCCAGGTCCTCCTCAATCTGCTGTCAAACGCCATCAAGTTCACCCCGCAGGGCGGGCGCATCGACGTCAGGGCAAAACGCGTCAACGGATTCATCGAGGTCTCGGTGAGCGACACCGGCGTCGGCATCGCACCGGGGGATCAGGACGCGGTGTTCGAGGAGTTTCGGCAGGTGGGAACGGCGGCCAAGAAGGTCGAAGGCACCGGCCTCGGCTTGGCGCTGTCGCGGAAGTTCATCGAGCTCCACGGCGGCAAGATCTGGGTTAGGAGCGAGGTCGGGAAGGGCTCGACGTTCACGTTCACGGTGCCGGTGCGGCGTGGCGAATGAGCGGGGCCGGCTCAGTGCGCGGCTCTTGACGGCAACGCGCGAGCGCCATGCTGCCCGCCCAGAAGGTGGGGAGGCGGCAGAGGCCAAGGACGGGACTCGGCCGCCTGAGCGGCAGTCGCCCCTGCGTGAGTTGGTTGCCGAGCCTCGGCGACGGCAGGTGGCTCACTAATACGACGCTTCGGTCTCCCACGCACCGCGATTGTCAACGCTGTCTGGGCGCGGCGCGCCAATCGGCGCCGCCAGAGGAGGAGCCCATGGCCGGTGAGCCGTGACGCGGAGTATACGACGCTGCTTCGTCTCGAGGCCGGGGTGCGCTTCCGGTCGCATTCCCATCCCGCCGGCGAGGAGCTGTTCGTCGTCGATGGGCGGATCCGGATTGAAGGTACGTGGCACGAATCGGGCTGGTACATTTATTCGCCGCCCGGCGCCTCCACGACGTGTTCTCGGACACCGGGATGCTGATTCGGATGCCCGGGCCCGGCGCGATCCTCGAAGACTGAGGCGGGCGAATCACGAGCTCGAAACGGCAGACACAATCACGAGCTCGAGGCGGCAGACAGGAAACGCGCGGAGAGGTAGGTCCTGAGAATGGCGGCCCTGTACGCACCAACGAAAAGGTTCGGTACCACGCGCGGCTTTGGCTGCGGTGCTCTCAACGACGCCCACCCAAACTCCACCCAGGAATTCGTTGTCGCGGTCCCGTGTGGGTCATCGTAACAAACACAAATCTGGTTGGTCTTGGCGTTGACCTTGACGGAAACTCGCGGGAAGCCCTCGCAGTCGACCCACACGCCGGGGACGCGATCCTCGTGGCGAACGGCGCCCTCTTGCACGTTACTCTCTTGACCCCGTGGCGCGCGCGGCGCCCGAGCGGTCAGACGTGATTGCGGAGCATGAACTCCTTCGGATGCGGGTTCAGGTAGACCTGGTCGGCGAGGTACCGCACCCCGAGCCGACGGACGTGGTGCTTCACGAGCGTGAGCGGGACGACGAGAGGCACGAGGCCGCGGCGGTACTCGTCGATCACCTCGACGAGCTCGGCCCGCTCGTCGGTGCCGAGCTCCCGCTTGAAGTAGCCCGTCATGTGTGTGAGCACGTTGGCGTGCCGGCCGCGCGTGGCCCGGACGGCGTAGCCCTCCATGAGCAGCGCCTGGTACTCGTCGAGCGGAGCCTGCGTGAACGCCTGTCCGGCGGCGGCGACGAGTCGGCCCAGCCGCGCGTAGTGCGCGGGACTGTGCGCGAGGACCGCGAACTTGTGCGCGGTGTGGAAGGCTACGAGGTCGCGCGCGCGCGGCCGGGTCTTCAGGAAGCTGCGCCAGCGCGCGGCGACGAAGACGCGCTCGATGAAGTTCTCCCGGAGCGCCGGGTCGTTGAGCCGGCCCTCCTCCTCCACGGGAAGTGCGGGCAGCGCGGTGACGAGCGCCCCAGCGAACAGCCCTTGGCCGTCGGCGGCGGGAACCCCGTTGTCGCGGTAGACCCGAACGCGGAGGAGCCCGCATGAGGGCGAGGCGCGCTTGAGCACGTAGCCGTCGAGCTCGAGCGCGGCCAGCTCGCGCACGCGGTCGCGCGAATACCGCTGCATGCGCGCCGTGAGGTCCTCGCCGGTCTTCTCCTGCATGAGGCGCGGCGCGTCCGCCGTCCCCACGAGCCGCAGCGTGTCCCGGGGCACCCCGAGACCGAGCTCGACCTCGGGACAGACGGGAACCCACTCGACGTGGCGGCCGAGCACGTCGGTCAGGAAGCGATCGTGCTTGTGGCCTCCGTCGAAGCGCACCTCCTCACCGAGCAGGCAGGCGGAGACCCCGAGCCGGATCCGACCGAGACGGCTAGGCGTCGTCGTGGCCATGGGAACGCTGGACAGACGGGGGAACAACCGGAGGGGCCGCGGCCCCACGCGGCGCGATCACGAGCGACAGCACGAGGGAGGCGCCGAGTAGCGCGCCGATGACGGCGAGCGGCCAGGCCACAGAGCGTACCGGTAGAGCGCCACGCCGAAGGCGAGGGCCAGCGCGATCCACACCGTGCTCCACGCGGCCGCCTCGCGGAAGCCGACCTCGTGCGCGTTGCGGTGGAGCACGTCGAGGTCGAGCGCGAGCAGCAGGAGGACGCCGGCCGTGAAGGCGGCATAGAGCCATCAGTACCCGGCGAAGGGGGACAGTTATCGGCGTCATCGTTGCGCGTCCTGCCTCTCCCTCAATCGAGACGTCATCACGCCACGCGGGATGGCGGAAGGGCGAGCGCCGGCCGTCATCGTTCATGTCGTGCTCGAGCTGTCGGAGCCATCCGAATCGTTCGAGCCTCGGCGGCGCCCTGGACTCCTCGGAGCAGACGGCCGAACACCACGTGGTGCAGCGGCAGCACGGCGTACCAGTAGGCGAGGCCGAACAACCCGCGCGGCCGGAACCGGGCGGTCTGGACGAGGCGCACGCGGTCCGCCCGGCCGGGCAGGGGCTCGATCGTGAACTCGAGCTGCGCCTGGCCGGGAAGCCGCATCTCCGCACGGAGCGCCAAGCGCCGCCCGGGCTCCACGCCAGTCACCCGCCAGAAGTCGATAACGTCGCCGTACGCGACGCGTTCGGCACCACGCCGCCCGCGGCGGAGGCCCGGCCCGCCTACGAGGTGATCGAGCGACCCCCGAAGCCGCCAGAGCCAGTCGGCGCCGTACCAGCCGGTGTCCCCGCCGAGGCGCGCGACGGCCGCGAACGTGTCGGCGGCGCTCGCCGCGACCTCGGTCTGGCGCCGGTCGGTGAACACCGTGCCGCCCGCCCAGTCGGGGTCGCCCGGGATCGGGCCGGCATCTGACCAGCCGGTTTCCACCTGCCCCCGCGTCGCCTGCGCCAGGGCCTCGTGAATCGCCTCGCGCACGCCGAGCAGGCGCTGGGGGATCAGCCGCGCCGCCTCGTCGTCACGGCAGACGACGGGGTTGCGCAGACCCTCGGCGAGCGGCCGGGCGATCCGGTGGCTCATCGGCGTGACGAGGTGGATCCACAGCGAGCTCAGGCGCGGCGTGAGCAAGGGGACCGGGATGACGAGCCGCCGGCGGAGTCCGCGCTCCTCGGCCATGATCCGCATGAGCTCGAGGTAGCTGACGACGTCGGGCCCGCCGATGTCGAGGGTGCGGCCGACGGTGGCGGGCACGGCGAGGCACGCCACCAGGTACGCCAGGACGTTGGTGATCGCGATCGGCTGCGACGGCGTCGTCACCCAGCGCGGCGTGATCATGACGGGCAGGCGCTCGACGAGGTAGCGGAGGATCCCGAACGAGGCCGAGCCGGCACCGATGATCATCGCCGCCCGCAGCACGGTGACGGGCACGGGCCCCGCGGCGAGCAGCCGCTCGACCTCGCGGCGCGAGGAAAGGTGCTCGCTCAGCCCCTGTCCTTGCTCGCCGAGGCCGCCGAGGTAGATGATGCGGCCGACGCCGGCACGCGCCGCGGCCGTCGCGAACGTCTGGGCCAGGCTTCGGTCGGCCTCCGCGTAGCTGGCGCCCGTGGCGGCCATCGAGTGCACGAGGTAGTAGGCGGCCGGGCAGCCCCGCAGCGCCGTCGCCGTCGCGTCGGCATCGGCCAGGTCGGCCTCGACGATCTCGACGCGCGGGTCGCTCGCCCACAGTCGGGCCGCGAGCTTGGGCGCCGATCGCGCCACGCAGCGCACCCGGTACCCGGCCTCGAGGAGGCGCGGCACCAGCCGACCACCGACGTAGCCCGTGGCGCCGGTCACGAGCACGGGTGCCTCGCGCGCCGCCGCCCCGCCGCCGTGCGGCCTCATGGCGCGGCCTCACCGGAGCGCTCCACGCGGACGGCGGCTTCGGTGCGTCGCAGGAACGGCAGCGTGAACGGGGGATCATAGAAGAGGATCACCGGGTTCGCGACCGGCCGCCACGGCGTCGGCGCGACCACGGCGCGCAGCGCTGCCGTGCGCCGCGCCAGCTCCGCCTCCTCGCCACGGCCCGAGAAGCGCAGGACCGCGATCGTCTCCTCCGGGACCGGGATCAGGTGGACCCGCGCATCGGTCGGCCGGGGCGCGGTCGCGGCCGTGTAGCGCGCCGGCAGGAAGAACCGCATGCGGACGCCGCCCGCGCCCGGCGCGGTCTCCACCGGCGCCGTCATCGGGATCTTTTCCGCCGGCGGCGCGGTCGCGACCGGCGCCGTCATCGCGATCTTCTCCGCCCTGGCGTTCGCGCCGGCGATGTAGGCGAACAGGATTCGGAAGGCGCCGGAGCGCGCCGACTCCCGCAGCTCGCGGATCAAGGCTTCCAGCTCCCGGGACGTCTCGCGCACGTACTCCGGGGCTACTCACCAACTGACATCGGGCGGGTGAGTGTGTTCTCTAACCGGCTGGGTCCTCCGTAGGTTCCCCGTGCGGCTGAGGGCCGCGATGGGCGTGGCACCCGCCCGGGGGACCTCGTCGAGCAGACCGAGAGGCCCCGGATCGTCCTGACGCCGAACGCCCGGGACCGCGTCAGGTTATGTCTACTGCTGATGGCCTTCGCGCCGGACGGGCTGGCCGGGCGGTGCTTGGCTCTGCCCCTCCTGGGCCACTCGGGGACGAACGAGCTCGGCCGATACGTTGAGGACCCTGAGACAGGCGGTGCATTTGAAGCGCCGGCGCGTCGGGTCCCGGACCGGCTCCCGGCTCCACGAACGGCAGCCGCACACACATGGCGGGCCGCTCTCTCGCATGAGCTGCTCTTCGCGGAGGCGTCGATAGTCGAGGTACACGGTACTCCTCCTCACGCAAGCGTCATGCCTTGCGCGCGAGGCTGGCGGGGTAGCCGATTAGCTCCGCCTGCCCGGCAGCGTACCCCCCGAACGACTCGGTAACACCTTCTGCTAGGTAATGGGTTTCCGTGATGAGCACGGTCGGGAGTTGAGACCAAAGTCCAATGGTGCTTGGACAGGCGCCAGCCGCGGAACGACAGGCGCCAGGACACGAGGCGAGCGCACCCGCGTAGCGGGCGCTATCCCACCCGGCGAAGCTGGCCCATCCTGTGCGCCCGCCCGAGACCGTCTCCACTACGTTATTCGAGGCAAGCTCGCCAGCGGTGAGGTCCCGCACAACGGCATCCCCCGCATCTGGGGTGCCCCGGCAATGGCGAGAAGTGCGACGCCTGCCAGAACGTCATCCGTACCGGGCAGCTCCTCATGGAGGGAACCAGCGCGGTTATCCGTTGAATGCTTTTGCGCCTGGGACACGGAGCGCGACGCGCCGGAACGGCAGCGCCTCAAGCCAGGCGATGGATTTCCAGCCTACGATCGGGCTCGTAAGGTACGTCCCCTTCTCGCGGAGCCGGGCGTCCCCCAGCTTGATGAGCAGGGTGATCATCCACGACGACGCTGCCGTCATCGCGGCCCCTCCGGATCCGCCGGCAGTGTGACATGGAAGCTCGCCCCGCCCCCCGGGATGTTCTCGGCCCCCACGGTGCCGCCGTGCGCGCGAACGATGGTGCGGACGATCGCCAGGCCCATGCCGAGACCGTCGGTCTTGGTGGTATAGAGCGGCTCGAAGATGTGGGCGAGATCCTTCTCGGCGATGCCGGGCCCAGAGTCCTGCACCGTAACCCGGAGCGCGGCGGCCCCGTCTCGAGCCGTCCGGATGGCGAGGGTGCGTGCCCCCGCGTGGGGCTCCCGCATGGCTTCGAGACCATTGGCCACCAAGTTGAGCACCACCTGCTGGAGCTGGACGCGGTCCCCGCGCACACGCGGGAGGTCCAGGGCGAGCTCGAGGCTCATCGACACGTTGCGCAGGATCGTATCGGTTCGCAGGAGCCACGCGACCTCTCCGACGATCGCGTTGAGGTCGAGCGGCACGAGCTCGGGCTCGCCCTTTTTGATCAGAGTGCGCAGGCCGCTGATCACGGCGGCGGCCCGCTTGTCGTCGGCCACGATATCATTCAGGATCTCGCGCACGCTCTCGAGATCCACGACCTCGGCGGCGACGAGGCGCTGGGCCGCCTGCGCGTTGCTGAGGATCGCCGTCAGCGGCTGGCTCAGCTCGTGGGCCAGTGAGGCGGTGAGCTCGCCCAGAGCGGAGACCCGGCCGATGTGGGTCAGATCCTGGCGCAGCCGCTGGGCCTCGAGCTCCCCCTGCTTGCGCGCCAGCGCATTGGCGAAGACCTCGCCGAGGAGGTGGAGCTGCTGGATCAACTCGTCCGACCGCGCGCGCTCGGCACCGACCGTGCTGAAGACCAGCCCGCCCACTACGATCCCACTCACCAGCAGGGGCACCGCGACCTGGGGCTTGACCCGGTGGAGGAGATAGCTCTGCCGATCCACCGCCGCCTCGTCCGGCAGCTCCTCGAGCTGCGACACGTTGATGACCTCCCCACGTTGCAACCGGGCGGTCATCCACGGGAACTCCCCCACGTCCATCCATTCCTCGACCGCCCATGACCGGGCCGCCGTGCCATCACGGGTGAACTCGATCAGGCTACCGCGGTCGACCCCCAGAAAATCGACGACCTGGCGAAGGCCCTGCTGGATCGCCGGATCGAAATCGGCGGGCGACAGATGGCTGAACGCGGCCGCCAGGGAGGACAGGAGCTGCTCGAAGCGCAAACGCTCGCCGAGCGAGAGCTCCATCCGCCGCCGGTCCAGGACGCCGGCGAAGGCCTGGCTCAGGAAGCGGAGCCGATCCACCAGATCGTCCGGCCAGATGTAACCGCGACGCACGGTGGCGAAGGAGAGCACGCCGAGGATGGACCCCCCGTCGCGCAGAGGGATCAACAGCTTGGAGCGCGTGCCCGCGCGCGTGAAGCTGGCCCGATCGACCGCCGTCGCCTCGGGAAGCTCCTCGAGCCGAGAGAATCGGACGACCTCTCCCTCCCGCAGCCTCCCCGACACCCAGGGGAACTGGTCTTCAGCCGTGACCGGCGGTGACTCCTCGAGGCCCGGCCGCGCCCATGAGACCTGGAGCCGCGGCCTGCCTTCGGCACGCTCGTGGAGACCGCCTCGATCCACGCCCAAGAAGGTAACGACCTGCTGGAGGGCTCGCTCGATCGCCACGTTGGTATCCCGAGCGTTGACGTGAATCAACCCGACGGACAGCGACGAGAGGAGCTTCTCGAAGCGCAGGCGCGTCGCCCGCTCGAGCTTCCTCGGCCGGCCCGTCGCCCGACGCGGGCGCTTGCGCCGTGCCATTTCAGCTCCCGTTGCCCGCGCGCCGGTCGACCTCAGGAAACACGATGAGGAGACACGACAGCTGGCGGCCAGCGTGACCCGTGATCATCGGCAGCCGAATGGGGCCCCTGCTGGGCGCCCCTCCTCGGGCAATATCTCAGTGGCCATTGGCCTCTTACCTGGTCCCTCCATGGCGAGTCCGAGTGGGCCGAGGCTAGCGTCGGTACCGGACGTGGTCAAGACCGGTCACACACGCGTCCTGGGCCTCTTTCCCCATCGGTGGCGCAGCGCTGCCGAGGAGCTTGCCGAGGACGCGGGCGCTCCGCGCGATCGCAGCCGCCTCCGCCTCGAGGACCAGCACAGCGGCCCCTTGGCCCAGCAGGCTGCCACTGTCCCCGGGTCGGCCGCGGTGCTGGCTGCGATCGTCTCGACGGTGGCGGCCGGGCCGGATGCCGTGGCGAACAACTCGCTCTCTCCGATCCACTTCGACGCGGGGACGACGCAGATCCGGCCATCGATACGAAGGTCCTGGATGGCCTGGCTTGGTCGCAAACTCGCGCAGTGCCTCCGGATCGAAGGCTATGCGGACAGCGTCGGGGACCGCGAGCCGGTGGGCAGCGGGCCCCGGGCCGCCAAGGCCTACCTTGTGTCCAGGGGAGTGCCCGCGGAACGGATCACCGCTTCGGCGGGCGGCGGTGTGCCGTCGCGGATGCACCCCGTCTTGGCCGTAGGCTCGACCCGCCCGCGCCAGGCGATAGAACAGGAGCGCCTCCCGGCGTTCTGCGCGGTGACGGGGATCGAGGCGACGGAGTGCCCTTGGTCTCGACCCGCCCATTACCGCTTCAGGACGACCAGTTCCAGACGCCGGTTCTTCGCGCGCCCCTGCTCCGTGTCGTTGGGCGCCACCGGATTCTCCTGTCCGTAGCCGGCGGAGGTGATGCGCGACGCGGGGATGCCCCCCTTGACCATCAGCTCCTTCACCGCGACCACCCGGTCAACGGAGAGCGTCGTGTTGGCGATGGGATCGCCCGTATTGTCGGTATGCCCTTCGAGAGCCACGGACACGGAGGGATATGCCTTGAGGACGGCCACCAAGGAGTTCACCGTGGCGTTAGACTCCGTCGTCAGCCCGGTGGAGCCGGTCTCGAAATTGAGGTCCTCGAAGAGAAAGCGTTTCGGGACGCTGGTGTCGGTAGTGCTGGCCAGCCAGTTGGCCACGCTGAAGTTGAAGGAACCCTCGGGGACCGAGATCTTGACGCCATCCGGCAGCTGGAGCTCACTGAGCTTCCGCACCGCCTGGGGCACCGGCGCAGTTGGTGTGGTCGGCCAGCTCAGCCAGGCCAAGGCGCCCACTGCCAGGGCACCGAAGACCATGACCGGAAGGACCCAGCTCGGGCGGCTGACGCCCCGCGCCGCCCGGGCCACCTCTTCCGTGACGCGGGAGGCGGCGCCGGCAGGGCTCGATCCGATGGCGGAGGTCTCTGATGTCAACCCCGACCATCCGAGCAGGGAGTTGAGGCCCGGCGGCATCATGCCCGCCAGGACGGTTTTCTGCCCGCCGATCAGGCTCGCCAGGGAGGCCGCGCCCGGGGCGATCGACGCGCGCTGCTTGCCAAGTACATGCAGGACAAGCGGCGCCGCCAGGGCGAGCAGCGACGACGCTGACTCCGAGCGGACGCCGGCAAAGCGTGCGATGAGGTCGCCGACGCTGCTGATTTTTGGGCCGAACAGCGAGTCCAGGATGCCCTTGCCGGCGCCCAGCGCGGTCTGGGTGGTCACTCCGCCACCGAATAGGCTCGTCACGCTGTCGAG